>CAZZKJ010000006.1:0-96872 GCA_964654695.1 uncultured bacterium
AATAGTATTATATATATAATATATGATACTTTATACATCGAACCAAACAATGAGCCATTCGGTTTCCTTGCGCTTTTTAGGGAGGGATATATGCTGGCTGTTAACATGAACCACTTTTATTATTTCTACGAAATAGCGAAGAGAGGCAGTTTCACAGAAACCGCACGGGAACTCATGGTCTCCCAGTCGGCTCTGAGCATTCAAATGAAGAGTTTTGAAGAGGCGCTGGGGCTCACTCTGTTCAACCGGCACAAGGGAGGCGTAAGTCTTACCGAAAGCGGCGAAACCGCCTTCAGTACGGCTGAAAAAATATTTCTCGAAATGGAAATACTGCTGGCATCGCTCAAAGAAGCCAAGCAATCGGTCAAGGGCGTGGTGAATATTGCGACCGTGAACAGCATTGGAATTTATGTTCTTCCCGACCTTTTGAAGAATTTCAAGGAAATATTTCCGGATGTGAAGATTACCATCGATTTTAAACATGCCGGAGAAGTAATAGAAATGGTTCGGGCTGGAAAAGTGGATATTGCCATGATAACTTGGTTCAAAAGATATTCCGATCTCGATGCCGTGGCCCTCAGGAAAAACAAGTTGTTCCTGTTGGCGGCGCCGGATCATCCGCTTGCATCGAAGGAACGCGTACCTCCCCGCGAGTTGGAGAATTATCCGTTCCTTGCATATGAATCCGGAACTCCAACAAGAATGATGATAGACGCCCTTTTCAAACGGATGTCGCTGGAGATAGAATACGCAATGGAATCCTCTAATGTGGCGACCATTAAGCACATGGTTATGGCGGGTATGGGGCTGGCTTTTCTTCCGGAAGTAGCGGTCGGCCTGGAGATTCGGCAGGGCCTTATAAAAAGAATTGCCATCCCCAGTATGGCCATGAATCAGGAGACGGCCTTATATACAAAATCGAATCGAACTCTTTCTTCGACGGCAAGAGCTTTTGTTGATTTCATTAAGGAGAAACTCGGCCCCAGGCGGCCTGAAAGCGGCAGAGGTCGAAACGGCAGGCCCTGATATCATTGTACTCCCGCTGAGACGAGGAGATAATCAGAATGAAGATTTTACATACCGCGGATCTGCATCTGAAAAGCCCGGTCGATGAACGATGGCAGGCTTTGGAAGAGATTATTGAAAAAGCCGCGGAAGAGAAAGTTGAGCTCGTAGCCATAAGCGGCGACATGTTCGATAAGAACATCAATGCCGAAAATCTCAAGCCCGCTCTGATAGAAGCATTCAAAAAACTGGATGCCGATATCATTATTCTCCCCGGCAACCATGACGCAGGATCTTCCGCCGGCAAGTTCTATTACGGCGAACACGTGAGGACTCTGAGTTCGCTTGGTGAATACGTCGATTTAGGCGATACGAGGATAATCGGTATTCCTTTCGAGAACGTCGGCGGCAGGGAGGTGATGAAAAGGCTGATGACGGCGGCGGAACTGGTCGACAGCAAACGAGGTGCCAGCAATATTTTGCTTTACCATGGAGAACTACTGGATCTGTTTTTCAGCGGTGACGGTTATGGATCGGAAGGACTGCATGAATATATGCCGGTAAGAGCCGATTATTTCGATAATTTGGGATTTGATTACGTTCTTGCCGGACATTTCCATTCCAATTTTGAAATCAGGCGTTTTGAAACCGGGTATTTCATCTATCCCGGATCGCCTGTATCAATAACCAAAAAGGAACGAGGCATACGCAAAGTCAATATATTCGATACGGGATCGGCTCCCAAGGAATTCCCGCTTGAAACATTTCATTATGAAGACCTGGAAATCGAGCTGAACCCGTTTGAAAATATAAACCCAATCGCAAAGATCGAGCAGGAGCTGGTAAAACTCCCGGCATCGGCGGCGGTTCACGTGGTCGTAAGAGGATTTGTTGATTTGAGAGGGACCGGCATGGATAACCATGCATTTACCAGGCGAATCGATGCGCTCAAAACTTCACATATGGAAAACATCACTCATGACTGGCTCAATATCGAAGCCGTATTGACCAACAAACTGTTTATACAATTCGAAAAGCGACTGTCCGGGGTCGAGCAGGATGCCGATATCAAAGCCCACATGAGGCGGTTGGCTATTAGAGCCGTAAGAAAGAGCTTGTATGCGGATTAAAAGCATAATGATTCATCGTTACGGTCCTCTTGCCGCTGTTGATATAAGCGGCCTGTCCGATTTTAACCTGGTTTTTGGGAAAAACGAGAGGGGAAAGACTTTAATAATTGATGCCGTTCTGAAGATGCTTTTCAAGAAGGAGAAGCGCCTTGCTGCCAATTTTTCCCATTTGGACAGGGTCGCCGAGAGGCCGGAAGGGTTCATCGTACTTGATGACAAGAAAAATGGCGAGTTCAAACTGGGCTCCGGGGAATCAGTTTCCAAGCATTTTGATCGGCCTATTGCCCCCGAAGATTTCCGCAATATTTTCGTAACCAGGGACAGCGACTTGTCAATTAAATCGCAAGCGGAATATTACACGGATATCACCGACAGGCTCACGGGACTCCGCACAAAAGAGCTTGCTCGAATCATGAAATCCCTGCAGCAGATGGGGCGGTTGACGGGAACCGGACCAGAAAGCAGGCTGGCGAACAATCAGGAGACGGACCACATTGCTGACAAAATAAAGAGGGCGGAAGAACTGATAAGGGATATTGACGAGCTGAAACAGAAACTTAAGGAAAGTAATTATGATTCGCTGGAGAAAGCACTGGCTGAAAGCGAAAACGGCCTGGTGCGGATGCGGGAAAAATTCGACATCATGACGGAATCAAAAACTAATGAAAAACTGCGAACAGACCACGAACGGCTGGGAAGGCTCAAGGCGGTCATCGGCGAGCTGACTGAACTGAAGATAATTGATTCCGACAAGTTGTCCACTTGGAGATCTTTGGATGAGAAAGTGTCCAAATCCGGCGGAGAGCTCCAAGAAATCCAGAAGGATATTGAAAAGAATGAAAAGCTTTTGGAAGTTGTTGGAAATGCGCTCCGCGGCGCGGACTCAAAGCTGCAGGTGCTAGAGGAAAAACGGAAGAAAATAGACAGGGTGATCAGGCCGGCCCTGGAAGAATGTGTTGGGAAGCGGGCGGACTGCAAAAGCGGGCGGAAGATGGATTCATTCCTTGTGAAATTAGCGACCGCGTTAATAGCACTTACGGCCCTGAGTACTGTTGCCGGAACGATCGGTGAGGCATCGGCTTTTTTCGCGCTCACCGTTGTATTTGCGGTTGGATCGGCTGCTGCGATCGGGCTGCTGCTTAAATCGAGAATAAAGAGAATGCGTTGTGATAGCGCTGCGGATAAGCTTTTCAGCCTGACCGCGGGAATACATTCTGGAGAAAGAACCCTAAGAGCTTTGGCCTTGAGCCTGGATGGAATTGAAGAAGGATACGTTGAAGCTCGGAGCCTGAAAGAATCACTCGCGGGAGAAACAGGCGAGATAAACGGCGCGATGAACGGACTGCTTAAGAGGAAAAAACAGGTTGAGGAAGATATTCGAGAGTATGACGCGCGTCTTCGGGAGCTCCGGGAGACTACTCGCGCCGATTCTTCCGATAAATTGCAAAAACTGTGGGATATTAAGAATGGGCTCCTTCAAGAACAAAGCAGATTGATCGGTTCTCTATCTGGTTTTCCGGAAACCGCGCTCGATGATGTAGATATAATATGCGGTAAGATGAAAGAAATAGACGATCGGCTCAAAAAGTCAGAAGGTTCGATAAAATACAGGGAATCGGAATACTCTGAATTGAGGGATGGAATAGATAATATCGAAAGAAAAATAGAAGACCTCGACGGCAAACTTGAAGAGGGCAGGAGATCTCTGGATGGCCTGGAAAAAGAGACCAACAAGTCCGGGATATTCAAAGACGAATCCGTAACCATCAGAACATCTGAAGAATTGGAAGCTCTCAAAAAAAGGCTTATTGAGTACATAGGTAAAATCGAAATAGACAAAGTGTCAGCCCGGGAAACTTTGAAAATATTCAGGGCAATAGAAATGAATGAAAGATCTCAAGTTGGAGATTTATTCGGGAAGGATGCGGAGGTATCCAAATATTTTCGTGATATTACCGAAGGGTATTACAAGGAAGTCACATTCGATATTGCCGACAACAGGATCAGCATTCTTTCCTCCCGTGGAGAATCCGTCGACGCTGAAGCCCTGTCCGGCGGAACGATTGATCAATTGTACCTTGCAATTCGCCTTTCGCTGGGGAAAAAATATCTGAAAAAAGGTGGATTCTTTATTCTTGACGATCCATTTATAAAATCGGATAGCGATAGACTCGGGAAACAAATTGATATCTTGAAAAATATCCGAAAACTGGGATGGCAGATCATTTATTTTTCCGCCAAGAACGAAGTGCGAGAAGCCCTGGATGGGGATATTAGTAACGGAAGAGTTCGGCTGATCAGCTTGACAGATCATGTATGACGGGAATGGAGCGTGTTTCAAAAGGATGGGCATAAAAGATATTTCGAGCGGCGGAAAGGACTGGTATCTGAACGAGCGAATCCTGCTTCTGATTTTGACAGTATCCGCCGCTTTGTTGTTGTTCCCCAGGATCAATGAAGGCCTGCTGGCTAATTATGACGACTGCTATTATGCACAGAAAGCCAAGGAAATACTGACATCCGGCGACTGGTGGACGATGCATTATGCCGGTAAACCCCGGTTTGATAATCCACCTCTGTTTTTGTGGCTTATAGCGGGTATGTTCAAACTGTTTGGAGTTTCAAAGTTTTCGGCTGTATTTTTTTCCGCCCTTGCCGGGGTGGGCGCCGTCGCCCTGACCTTCAAGCTTGCGAGGTATTTCTTTGCCCCTGCTGCCGCATATCTCTCTTCTTTTTTTCTTTTGACTACGCCTTATTTTACCAAGTTTGCCCGCCGGGCGATGCTGGACGTATTCCTGGCCTTTCTCTATGTTTTTGTTTTCTGGGCTTTTTTCAAGGGTATTGAACAGCTGCAAAAAAAAGAGCGCCCATTCTGGTTTATAGCCGGCGGAGCGGCCGTCGGGTTCGCGGTCTTGACCAAGAGCATACTGGGGATTCTTCCGCTGCCGGTCATGGCGGGGTTTCTTCTGTTATCCGGCAGGCAACGCATGCTGGTAAATCCCTATTTTTTCGCGTCGGTATTAGTTTCGGCGCTGGTCGCCGCGCCGTGGTTCCTGGGTCAGTACCTAATACACGGCAGTGTATTTCTGCAGGTGCATTTTAGCAGGTTGGTTTGGCAAAGAGCGGTTGTAGGACGTTACGGGGATATAGAATGGTATGATCATCTCGGATATATAAAAGGTCTTCTCAAGAATGGGTGGCCGTGGGTGTTGTTATTCTTTGCAGGTACAGCAAGCCAGGCGGCCGCGGTCATTCGAAGGGTTTTTCCAGGAGATCGAAAAAAAAACCGGGAGAATCTCTATTATACTCCGGAGCGGGACGGAAATCATCATTTTACTCTGCCCCGCAAAGATGCCGCAGTTTTCATTACCCTGTGGGTCGTCGGCATTACCGCAGTGATTTCCATGGCCAAGGAGGGAATGTTGCGTTACCTCATGCCGGTATTTCCCGGAATGGCTCTGGCCGCCGGTTCATTATTTGAAGGCTATTTTACCGACCGGAACCGGCAGCGCAGGCTGGTCTTGTTGACATCGATCCTTTTTGCCGCGGGGTTCATAGCAGTCGGATTGACATCGATCAGGCTGACCAAGGTAAGGCGGCCTCATTTTTATCAGCTGGCTCGAGTCGCAGCCATGGTTGTACCGGAAGGAGAGGAAGTACTGAACTTGAATCAGTATTACTGGTCGATCAATAATCGCTTTTACTTTTACTCGGGCAGATGTATAACGTTTCCGGTAAAAAACGACGCCGAGTTTGTTGAGATGCTGTCCAGCGGACGCTTCGGGCTTTTGCCGCGGGCGGAATACGAACGGCTTTTTGACGGTAGAAAGGATGAATTTCCCATCACAGCGGAGAGCGGGGGTTGGATTCTTTTCAAGGGAGGCGAACCGGTTCATGCCGTGCTGCCCTCCTGGTGAAAAACCGAATGGCGTTTCCGATAGGAATGTTCAAAAGTGCGGCGGGTTTCGGATTTTTCGACCTAATTTATTGACTATTAATAGAATAACGGTTATTGTTAAAGGCATATCATAAATGCCATTTGTATAAAGCCCATCCCCTGATGTTCTAAAACCAGAATTCGAAATATAACCCGAACGCGAAGGATTTTCATGCGGCATTTTACGTCCCTCTTCGTCCCTTTATGTTTGGCATTGGCGCTATCGGCTCCGGTTCGGACATATGCCTACAATAACACCTCGTTAAAGTGGCGGACTATCAGTACGGCTCATTTCGATGTGCATTTCCATCAAGGAGCGGAATGGACGGCGAAGGAAGTTGCCGAAGCCGCCGAAGAAATCTATCCATTCATAACTTCGCTTTACAATTATGAACCGAATGGAAAGATTAATTTCATTATAAAAGACACCGATGATTATGCCAACGGGGCGACATACTATTATGACAACAAGATCGAAATCTGGGCTACGAATCTGGAATTCGGTTTTCGCGGAACTTCCAAATGGATTCAGAATGTAGTGACCCATGAATTTACACACATGATATCTATACAAGCCGGATTTAAAATGACGCGTCATGTTCCGGCCCTTTACTTTCAGCTGATCGATTTTGAAAAAGAAAAGCGCCCCGATGTTCTCACCGGGTATCCAAGCAACATAGTATCCTATCCCCTGCCCGGAAGCGTCATACCTCCATGGTTCGCAGAAGGGGTGGCACAATTCCAATCCCCACTCAGGAGCTATGACTGCTGGGATGCTCACCGCGATATGGTTCTTCGCTGCGCGGTTTTGGAAAACAAGATGCTTTCCTATGACGAGATGGGATTCTTCGGCCATTCCGGAATGGGAAACGAAGAGGTTTATGACCATGGATTCGGCTTTGTGAGATACATGGCCGTAAAATACGGGCCGCAGGCTCTGGAACAAATCGTCAGGTCTATGAAATCGCCCACCCGGTTCAAGTTTGACGGCGCTTTGAAAAAAGTGACGGGTAAAAACGCAAGAGATCTTTATGCCGATTGGGTCGAGTCCATGCAAAGTGATTATAATGAGAAAGCTTCTCTTATCGAGCCTTCGCTTCGGAAAGGCCGGCAGGCAGCCGGAGAAGGGTATATGACGATATCTCCCTCATGGAGTCCTGATGGCGGAAGCATAGCCTTTCTTTCCAACAAGGGGAGCGACTTGTCGGGCACATCGCTCTATATGATGGATTCCGGCGGTGGAAAGGCAAGGGAGATTGCAGGAGGGGTTTCCTCGCGCGCGTCGTTTTCCCGGGACGGCAAGAAACTGTTATATTCGAAGAAAGACAAAGCTAACCGGTATGGTTCTGAAGTTAATGATCTTTACGTATATGACCTGGATTCAAAAAAAGAGCGGCGGCTTACGAAAAAACTCAGAAGCGGCTCGCCCGTTTATTCTCCGGACGGAAAGAAAATAGCCTGCGTCCTGAATTCGGATGGAACAAACGAATTGGCGGTTCTTGATGCCGAAGGCAGCAAACCCAGGATCTTGTTCAACGGCGCGAAAGGCACGCAGATCTATTCGCCCGCATATTCACCTGATGGATCGAGAATTCTTTTTGGGATTTTCACAGGAGATTCCAGGGACATCGCAATGATTCCGATGGATGGAGGGGAAGTACACTACCTGGTCCAAAGTGCTTGCGACGAAAGGGACGTCTCGTGGATCCCCGACGGCTCCGGAGTAGTGTTTTCCTCAGATAGAACCGGGATCTTCAATATCTATAAGATGGATTTTGACACCAATGTAATAACTCAGCTGACCAACGTAATCGGCGGAGCATTCATGCCGGTGCTGTCTCCAAACGGCATCTCGCTGGCGTACTCCGGGTTCACGGCGTCCGGTTATAATGTTTCCGTAATGGACGGTCTTTCCGGCGGCGTCGATTCGATTCCTCTTTCCCAATACGAATCGGAACCCCCCGCGGTTGATAATGCCTGCATCACCCTGCGTTCTTGCGAACACGGGAATAATCCCCAGGCTCAAGCAGCGGACAACAAGCTGATATCGACCCCTTATAAGCGGGCATTCACACCGTTTCAGGTATATCCGCGTTTTGTTCTATATGACCGCAACCCGAGGTTTGGGTTTTTTATGACGAGCAATGAGATGCTGGATAAACAGGCAATCTATATTGCATCCTCCATGGGTACGAATAAAGAATTCGATGCCTACGTATCATACGAGGCCAGGTATCTCTACCCAACCCTGTTCGCCGAGTTCGTCAGGCTTCGCGAGAAATTCAGCGATGATTTCGAGGTCATCAGACCCGATCTATCCTCCGAGCTCTGGGATCTTGACTTAACATACGACTTGTGGCAGTTCAATGTGGGTCTGCGGCTGGAGTTCGAAGATGTTTATTCCTTAACCAAAAGAAACAACCTGTCGGTGTTTTTTACTCACGGCGAGTACAGCGTGCACATAGCGGCAGACGTATTCGACAGCCGGGATAAGATATGGAGCAGCGCCGGATCCGGAGCATGGAAATATTTCATTGGCAATGAAATCACGGCTCGATATCAATATAAAAATATACAGCGCGCAATCGACAGCGACATCAATCCCAGGTCTGGAAGAGAAGTCGAGGCCTTTTACCT
Organism: uncultured bacterium; assembly: GCA_964654695.1. Classification (GTDB taxonomy): domain Bacteria; phylum Krumholzibacteriota; class Krumholzibacteriia; order WVZY01; family WVZY01; genus CAZZKJ01. Next base: position 8,710 of record CAZZKJ010000006.1, read on the forward strand.
CAGGTCTTTCGACCGGCTGTTTACCAGCGGGGAATTCGAGTACGGTTTCTATCCTGATTTCGATAAAGATTATTATAATCAATATTCCCTGCAGTGGACCGAATTTATTAAAGTCCCATCTACCCGGCATACCCTTCAGCTGAAGCTATACACGGCCGCTATTGACAGGAAGGTCGACAATTTTTTCTATATTTATCTCGGAGGCAGAGATTACCTGCGCGGGTACACTTATTACAGCATAGGCGGCAGAAAAGCTTTGTTGGGAAGCGCTACTTACAGATTCCCGCTTTTAAGGAACTTGAACCGGCAGTTCCTGCATCTTTATTTCAGGGATATGTACGGCGCCGTGTTTTTTGAAGCCGGCAATGCCTGGAATGAAGACAAGATCCGCACCTTTGGTTATAAAAAATCCATTGGCGGCGAGATCCGGTTAAACATGGGCTCTTTCTATACTTTTCCTACTGCGCTGAGCCTGGTTTCAGCCTATGCTCTGACTCCCATAGAGTTTTCGGACCTCGTATTCAACGAGAGGATTGTTACGATAGATAAAGGTTGGACTACCTATTTAACTCTTGGTTTCGGATTTTAATCGGTGGGCGTTATTTGCAGACTGTGTCCGACGTAACGGGCTCCCCTCCGTTTGACCCCGCGGCGAAAGCTCGGGGATTTATTCCATGCTTGGATATTTTATAACGGAGGGCTCCCCTGCTGAGACCCAACATCGTCGAAGTTTTCAAAACGTTTCCTCGTGTAAATTTCAGTGCTTCTTCAATTACGGCTTTTTCCAGGGCTTCGAGATTCACTCCGCCGGGCGGCAGATTTACCGCAACGCTATCACCCGGAGAGGTTATTGAAACCTGTTTGGGTATGTATTTAACAGGGAGGCTAAGGTCTGCAGGCGTGATTTCATTTCCCCGGGCCAGAAGAACCGCGCGCTCTATCATATTAATAAGCTCCCTGATATTTCCGGGCCATGTATAGCTCTTCATCAAATCAAGTGCGGCATTGGTAAAGTTGAGGTTGGATTTATGAAAGTTGTTTTTGAACTCGTTTATATAGTAATCGGCGATCGGCTCGATATCTTCTCTTCGTTCCCGCAGCGGCGGAATAGTAATTGAAACCACGTTGAGCCGGTAATACAGATCTTCCCTGAACCTGCGATTTCTTATTTCGTGCCGTATATTCCTGTTGCTGGCTACGACAACCCTGACATCCACTTTTATATCGCCGCCCCCGCCTAATCTTCTTATTCTCTTAGTATCGAGGAACTTGAGTAATTTTGCCTGAGTTGCGATTTCAACTTCGGTTATTTCATCCATGAAGAAGGTGCCTCCATCGGCCAGCTCTATCAACCCCATTTTTTCATTCTTGGCATCTGTAAAGGCTCCCGGTTCGTAACCGAAAAGCTCGCTCTCGAGAAGGGCCGGTGGAAGTGCTGCGCAGTTAACTTCGATAAAAGGCCCAGATGCGCGGCCGCTCATATCATGAATGGATTTTGCAAATAAGCTTTTTCCGGTTCCCGATTCTCCTAAAAGCAGAATTGAAGTATTGTTGCTTTCAGATACTTTTTTCAAAAGCGCCAGTACTTCCCTCATTGAAGTACTGCGGCCTATGATTTCGGCGAGGTGCGAGGTCCTGCGGGCACTTTGATCATATGATTTCCTTATTTTTCTTTTGCGTATAATGCTTAAGGTTTTTTCCAACAGAGCGGCGAAGCTTTCTTTGTCTAGAGGTTTCAGCAGGAATGAACGTGCCTGAAGATCCATCACCAACTTGTCCAGGTTCGCGAGTCCGGCAGGGGAACATAGAATGAGCTGCGCCCCGGGACTGACCAGCCTGACGGTCTCCATTTGCTCCTTGAGAGAATCTCCTTCTGTTTCGCTGCTTCCCGACAGCCCGGCGATTACGATATCGATGGCACCGCCGGCGAGGGCGGTATCAAGATCTTCTATTATCGTTATGGGGTAATGAATACTGCGGAGAAGGGATTTAATCCGCCGCCTGGCGGTCTCTTCTTTTTCGGTTATCAGGATTGCAAATTTCATCGCCGGTCGCGGGAAGTCCTGGCCAATCGGCCATTAATTTGTCGAACTTATTGCATATAAATGCGTTACAAAAAGCTGCGAGATTTCTTGTTGCAAAATGTGCAATTCTCATGCCCTTGTATGAAAGAGTCCATACCTCTGCGGGGCCGGTGCTTGATACTGCGGTCAATTTTAAGTACATTATAAATCCTGAACCAATCTCTTTAATCCGGCGCAAGCGATGCAGCCCTGAACACATGTGTCGAAACGTCCGGATTTGGAAAAACCTCCGAAAGGAAGATTCTTGATGAATGCAGCAATGAAGAATGCATCCAAGATTAACACTTTTATAAGCTTCATAGCTCTTGCCGTGTTGATATCATGGCCGTCTCTGATAATGATATCCTGCGGTCCCACCTCGTCTGATTCAGGCAGGGCGCAAGGACCTGTTATCAACGGTCTCAGCGGCGGCCAGATCGGTCCCGGCGACACGCTCTCGGTCTTCGGAAGCAGGTTCGCAGCCGATCTCGCTTCTAATAAGATTGTATTCAATGGAGCCCCGGCGGTCGCGGCACCGTTTTCCGGTTCGTCTACGAAGCTCGATTGCGTAGTCCCTGAAACGGCTTTTACGGGGATGATTTGGGTGGAGTCTGGGGGTGTTAAAAGCAACCAGGTATCGATCATAATAAACCGGGTGGTGGCCATAGACAGCGCAAGCGTTTATTACGCGCCTCCCGGGGCGCAGATCGTTATATACGGGCGGCGCTTCACACCGGAGACATCTTCGAACCTGGTGGTTTTCAACAATGCTTTCGCCCGGGCCGTCCCTTTCTCGGCTTCTTCCACTCAACTGCAGGTGGTCGTGCCGGCAAACGCGGTCAGCGGGCCAATGTGGGTAGAGGTTTACGGCTCCAAAAGCGATTCGCTGATTATGGAGATCCAGCGGAACGTGGGTGATGTATGGTTGATGGACGCCAGCCGGGCCGGATTCAGTTTTAAAGTAAAAAGCACGACCGGCAATGAGAAATACCTGCTCGTTCCCCATTTTCCGCTAGCGACTTCCGCCTCTTTTTCGTACGAAGTAAGCCCGGCCGATGCTTCGACCTATCCAGCGCCTCCCGGCGTATCGGGCCGGACCGGCACACCGCTGGGGCTGCAGCAGAAGTTTGAACAGCAAACGCGATCTGAGGCAATTCAATTCCTTATGACAAAACCGCAGGCCGTGCCCCGCCGGATTGGAATCGGGCCGCCTCTTGCCCAGCCTCCTGATCCCGCCGATTTCTTTGTCATACACAGTTCTCTTCCGGGCGCATCGCTGGATCCTGCAAACTTCACAAGGGTTACCGCCCAGCTTCGCTATTCGGGGAGTAGAAGTTACATATACAGCGATGTGAATATGCCTCAAGGGCGGTTCACTCAAGCCGATTATGACTCATTCGGCGTGGATTTCGATACGGGTATCTTCCAGACCGACAGCACCTATTTCGGAGCAGTAACGGACATAAATCATGATAATCACGTGACCATATTGTTTACGCCGGTTGTAAATGACCTCACTCCGCCCGGGAGCGCGCAGCAAAATGGTTTCATTGCCGGGTTCTTCCTGCTCAATGACTTGACTCCCTCTATTATGCCGGTTGGCACTACGAACAGCATGGAAATATTCTACGTTGTGGTGCCTGATTCAACAGGCCAGCACGGCAATGTTTTTCCAAAATCACTGGTGAAACGAGTAGCACCAAGCGTGCTGGCTCATGAACTGGAGCACATGATAAGTTTTGGATACCGGTATTTTGTTTACGGCCGCAATTATCTGATGGAAACATGGCTCGAGGAAGGCATGGCGCACATGGCCGAAGATATAAACGGATTGGACGGGGACAATATCGGACGAGCCAATTTATTCCTGGCGCCGGATCCCGGGGCCGTGTCCTTGATGGATAACGACACGTTGGCACAAAGGGGCGGAATATATTTATTTCTTCGCTATGTTGCTGATAAATTCGGGGAAGATAAACTCAAAATGATAATTCAGAATTCCCATGCAGGTACAAAAGCAGTGGAATTTGCCACCGGCGCCAATTTTTTCTCGATATTTTCCGATTGGCTGGGCGCTTTGTATCTGAGCGGCAGGGGGATCGCAACCGATTCCAAATATGAATATGATTCGATAAATCTCCAGGGGCAGGATTTTGCTCCGCTGGGTACTGTTTCGAGAAGCGTCTCCCAGGGGGCTTTCGCCGGCACGGTTAAAGGCTCGGCCGGAGACTTTTTCATTATTACTAACCCCACGCCGCCCGGCATTGAATTCAGCGCCGGATCTTTATCCCCGACGACTCTTTTACGTATTACGGCGGTGAGGGTGCAATAATGTATTTTCGGAAAAAATCCCTTTCAACAGTTCATCTGATGTCCCTGCTTCTTATCATGAGCTGCGGTGGTAAACAAGCATACAAAGAACAGCCGGCACCAGAAATATCGAAGACCGGAATTCTTTCTTTGCGGGGGAGCACTCCTTTTACTACATTGCTTTTCGAAGCAGATAGCGGAGAAAAATACATTGTGCGCTCCAACGTAATTGACGAACTGAAGCGTCTTTCTTCAATGCGGGTCGTACTGTCGGGCCGGGGAAGCGATGAAGGCGAAATGCCTTTTAAGATTTTTATTGTTCGTTCGTATGAACTCCTGCCAATGCCCGGAGGCGCAATACCGATAGCGGGTTTTATTTTGGTTAAAGACATCGACTGCAGATTCATATCGGTGGACGGGAAACTGTACACGGTGAAGGGCGAATTCTCGGACGTTTTGAGAGAATTCGACGGCGCCAAGATTTGGGTAACGGGAGAAGAAGATCCTCCTTCATCGAATATTTTTCGCGTCAACGGTTACGGCATTATCAAACCGGCAGATTGATTATCGCCGGGTTTGTCGTTCCTTCCTTCACGGAATTCGGCTTCGGTTTCGAATCTAGTGTCGAAATGTTGACGTTTTATCATTAATGACTTCAGCCGGGATATTGCCTTTTCGCAACCGGTTATGCGGCCTCATCATTGAGCCTATTGTCCCCCCGCTAAAGTAACTTTTGCCTCGATTTGGGTGTTCTCGTAACAGCTTGCAGTACTGCTACCTAGATGATCTCACACTCGCGGTTATGGCATCGAAATTGCTTTATTCCAACCGCTCATAAAGCAGGAACAGCACAGTGCGCGACAGCCCAGATTACCACATACCGGTCCTGATAGGAAAATCCAACCACGCCCGAGCTTTGCGCAAACAGATCGCGCTGCTTGCGGCGTCGGACGTTAATGTTCTGATAAGCGGAGAAAGCGGAGTGGGCAAGGAAATAGCAGCCCGGCTTCTGCACTTGAACAGTCAGCGTCGGCACGGACCTTTTATAGCCGTTAACTGCGCGGCGCTAAGCCCCGGTATTTTGGAAAGCGAACTTTTTGGCCATGACAAAGGAGCATTTACGGGGGCGTTCTCTGCCCACGCGGGATTTTTCGAGCAAGCGGACGAAGGCAGCCTGTTTCTGGATGAAATAGCCGAAATGCCTCCTGCCATGCAAATGAAGCTCTTAAGGATTTTGCAAAGCAGGGAAGTAAGAAGGATGGGAAGCGCAGGCACGAGAAAAGTGAATATTCGTTTACTGTCGGCGACCAATGCGGATCTCGAAGAAAGAATAGAATCGAGCGGCTTTCGACGGGATCTTTATTACCGGATCAATGTTGTACAACTTCAAATTCAGCCTTTGAAGGCAAGGCCTGAAGACATTCTCGAATTGATTGCACATTTTTGCTCGAGAAAGAACCGTCCAGAGTTGAAATTCGATAAAACTGCTCGAAACGCGCTTCTCAATTATTCCTGGCCCGGCAATATCAGGGAACTCGAAAACGAAATCGAAAGACTGCATGCGCTGTATGGAGGCGTACGAACAATAACTTCCGATATGATCTCCGAGAAGATTGCTGCCGCTCAATCGCTGCAAAAAACTCTGGACCTTAAACTGCTCTATGATGCGCCTCTGGCCGACGCGGTCGGCGAACTCGAACAAAACATACTTCGAAGAACTTTGATGGCAACCAGGTGGAATAAAAGCCGCACGGCCAGGCGCTTGGGTATTTCTCGTCAGGGACTTATCAAGAAAATCAAACGATATGGTCTTTTCCCCGAACCTTTCATCATAGAGGATAACGACCAAGAAAATAATTGTGAATAAGTAAAACTGAAGGACCTCGCTTATTTTTGTTCTGGACTCCTGAGGCTCTCAGGCAATACGATGAAGCCGGGTGCGTATCGCCTGCTGATGCGGATGTGTGAATGTTATAATGGTTTGCGGCGAGGTTTCTAATGGAAAAGAAAAAAGTCAGAGTGGCGGTTGTCGGTGCCGGGCATGTCGCTCAAATAGCGCATATTCCTGCCTACAAAGCCCATTCTGGAGTGGATCTGGTCGCCCTGGTAGATGAAGACCCGGTTAAGGGCAAGAAGCTGATCCGGCAGTTCGGGTTCATTAAATTTTATGAAGATATAACGAAAATGCTTCAAAAGGAAAAAGTAGATGCGGTCGATATCTGCACGCCGAATTATCTCCACGCTCCTATGGCCATAGCGGCCCTGCGTTCAGGGAAGCACGTTTTATGTGAAAAGCCTCTTGCACGGAACGCAGGCGAAGCGGAGCGAATGGTTGAAGCCGCGGATAAAGCAAAATGCTATTTGATGGTGGCCATGAACAACAGGTTCAGGGATGATGTCAAGGTTCTGCGAACGTTTGTTGACAGGGGCGAATTGGGAGAAGTGCAGCTGGTAAAAACCGGTTGGTTGAGAAGGGTTCAGGATTGGGGACCCCGGTCCTGGTTTACCGAAATTAGAAAGGCCGGCGGGGGAGCGCTGCTGGATTTGGGACTCCCTATTACGGATCTGGCGGTTTGGGCGGCTGGTTTGAAAAAAGCGCAAAGAGTGACCTGCAGCGTTTTCGGCAGAAAAGGAAAACGCGGCGTTGAGGAATCCGCCTGCGCTATGATCGGATTTGCCGGAGGGGCCTGCCTTATTCTCGAAGTCAGCTGGAATTTGAAAACTCCAAAAGATGTTACCTACTTGCAGGTATTCGGAAGCAAGGGCGGCGCGTTGATGCACCCCTTGACCATCCACAAAGACATGCACGGTCATCTGGTAAACGTGACGCCGGAACTATCCCGGCCCCGAAACTATTATAAAGACAGTTACAAGAGAGAAATCGATCATTTTATCGAGTGTATTCAAGAAAAGAAATCTCCGCTCACAACCGGCAAGGAAGCTTTGTCGGTTTTGAGGATTCTGGATGCAATGTACAAGTCCGCCGCTTCCGGGAAAGAAGTAAAACTGGTTAAACAATGAATTCGATGAAACCGGCGGCTGTACCCAAACTGCCGGAGAATTCCGATAAAATAATGCCGGCGATATATGAGGCTACTCAATTATAAAATACTTCCGCCTCGGGCCGCGGTTTTGCCCGCGGTTTTGTCCGGAATCTTGTTTGCTGCCGCTTTTCCCCCTCTGTCGGTGGATATTACCATCTTTTTTGCGTTGGTTCCGCTGCACCTGGCATTGTTCAGAAACGAGCTGAACCGGCAGCAGGCATTCAGATTGGGGATGCTGTTCGGTCTCGTCTACTTTTTTCTGCTGCTTTGGTGGGTGAAAGCCCTGCTGCCTTCGGCCAATGCGACCGTTCCCTGGCTTATGATTCCTGCGATGATCGTTCTAGTTTTTTACCTTTCTCTATATCCTGCCCTTTACTGCGTGCTGCTGCGTTGCTTGAGCGGCGGCAAACGAGCAGCTGCTATGATAATTGCCCCATCGCTGTGGACTTTTTTTGAGATCTTCAGGTCCAGCGGAGAGATGGGGTTTCCATGGGGCATCTTGGGTTACGGTATATCGAGCCGGCTCTTTTCGGTCCAGATTGCATCTTACGTGGGTGTTTTTGGACTGGGGTGGATCATTGCTTCGGTGAATATAATTTTTACTTCGGCCCTGCTGCAAAAAACAATAACGAGGAAGTTTCTTTTAACGGCAGCGGGATTAACAGTCATATTTGGAAATAATATATTGGGGCGATCGATGATAGAGAATTTCGACAGACAGGTCGCAGCAGATTCTCTAAAAATTGCGGTCATTCAGCCGGGTATCGATCTAAGCAACAAGTGGGATCCCCTGTTCGCCGACTCGATATTTACCCTCACAGAAAGACTGTGCAGAGATAATGCGCGTTTCGATCCGGAACTATTCGTATTTCCGGAAACATCCGCTCCGGTGTACATGCTCTATGACATGAAATCTCGAATCCGCATGTCGCGGTTGTCGAGCGAACTCGGAATTCCCATTTTCATAGGATTCTTGGACGGTAAACGCGACAAGCGGGGCGATTTGAATATCTACAATGCCGCCGGTCTTTTCGACGAAAACGGTGTTCTCGCCTCCCAGTACGCTAAAATACACCTGCTGCCGTTTGGCGAGGCTTTACCGTTAAGTTCCAGGTTTCATTTCTTGAGAAAAATTAACTTCGGCCAGGCGAATTTTCAGCCGGGCGACTCGGGTCCTCCTATTGTTTTCCGTGATTATTTTTTCGGTCCGCTGATATGTTTCGAATCGATATTCCCGGGGCTATCCAGGAGTTTGGTGTCCGAGGGAGCTGCTTTTCTCGTAAATATAACTAATGACGGATGGTTCGGGGATACGCCCGGCCCGTTTCAGCATGCGGAAATGTGCCTGATGCGGGCGGTCGAGAACAGGCGCGCTCTGGTCAGAAGCGCCAATACCGGAATATCGATGATAGTCGATCCCCTGGGACGGATTACAGCCTCTATGGGTTTGAACGAGGAAGGATCATTGGTTGAATCGATCCCGGTTGTAAAGAAGAAGAGCTTCTATACCAAACATGGGGACCTGCCGGTTTGGTTGGTTTTGGCGGCTGCGGCCGCCGCGGGTTTGTTCGTCGCCCGCAGGAAAAGCAGCGGCTGATTAGAATTTCAATCCCGCATCGATTTGCCATTTTCCCGAGGAATTCGGGTGCCACGCGTAATCGAATCTTATTCCGGTTGTATTCTTTGTAAGAAGTGAAGCCCCCATCCCATAACTTCCGTAGAAGATGTCCCTGGTTACTGCTTCGCCTCTCTCCCAGGCCGTGCCCGCTTCGCCGAAAAGGTGCAGGGAGATGCCGAGCAGAAGATCTTCGACCGGCTCTGCCTTGGAAAAATTGACGGGTATCCTGTATTCCGCAGTTCCAACCAGCGAGTTGATTCCGTGAAAAGTGCCGAAGCCGTATCCGCGGAGGGATCTGGATCCGCCTATATGTTTTCTCCGGTATGCGGGGATGTTATTTCCGTCCTGAGCACAATATAAAACTTGAAAAGCTGTGACATGGCGGCTAAATAAGCTTATATATTTTCTCGCATCTACGAAACCTTCAATAATTTTTAAATCATCATCTCCTGGTCCCACGGCGGTTAAGCGCGCTTTGATGAAATCGGAGTCCCACGGGAAGGCTTCGCTCTGCCTGGAATCGCGCTTGAATGTCAGGGATGCCGCAATATACGAATCCGTCCCCCCTGCGTTTGCGGTGATTCCCTCGACAGGGCTTTTTACGGTTTCGAAGCCTCCGGAAATCGATAATTCCTGATCTCCGCCCAATTTTCGGAAAAGATTGATGCTGCCGCCGGCTTTTTCAATCTTGGCTCCGTTGTACAGCCCGCCAAGGTCGTTATAAACATATTTGTATTCGTGGTAAAAAGCCATTATGCCAATGCCGAAATGCAGGGGACCGCCCAGCCACGGGTTTTCCCACCCGGTCTCCAGGACGGTATTGCCTCTAAAAAGGGCGGAAAGGTAGAGCTTTTCGCTTCTTCCTCTCAGATTGTGCTGCTTAATTTTGAATCCAACCGATAGCAGGTCTTCATAACCTCTATTCGTCAGAAGGTATCCGTGGAGAGTTGATTTTTCCGTTATTACTACCGTGACCACGATGGCCGAATCCTGGGGAACATAGCTCACTCTTATATCCGAGAAATCTACTCCCGGAACTTTTTCTATCCTTCGGCCGGCTTCGGTAATATCATCATTGTTGAAATAATCGCCTTCACTGAAAGGAATCTCGCGCTGTATTACAAAAGGTTTGATATTTTTGCATCCAAATATCCGGATCTTGTCGGCCCGCAGAATCTTTCCGGCGAATACCCATGTGGCCGGTGCAATCATGCAAAAGATCAAGACCGCAGTTTGCAAAACCAGGAATTTATAATTTATTCTCATCTTTATCGATCTGGTTATGATATGGAGCAGATTTCCCAGATATTTTAGATGGTGCAAGTTTTTATGACTGGAATAAGCCGGTTGGATTTAATCAAAAAATGATTCTTATAACAAGGCTAAAAAACCAGTGCCTTACTTCCGTTTTATTAAGGAACGGTCCAATAATAATATCCCGGCAAATGCTGCGGATACCGGATTGTTTTGTGATTTTGCCGCCGCGCAATCCAATCGTTCGCGAGAAGTTTCGCTTGTAAAAAAGCACCGGGATGTTTATTCTACTTATTGAAGATAAAGGAGGTTATGGCTGCAATGGACGTATTCATGCTCAAATCCAAAATCCACCAGGCCAGGGTTACCAATGTAGATGTGGAATACGAGGGAAGCATCGTGATCGACTCTGTGCTTATGGAGGAAGTGGGCCTTATCCCGTATGAAAAAGTGATGGTTGCCAATATAGAAACGGGCAGCCGCTTCGAAACCTATGTAATCACGGGTGATCCGGGATCGGGAATGATCGGTTTGAATGGAGCCGCCGCGAGACTGGGCCAGCCGGGGAACCGGGTCATCATTCTTGCATTTGCAAGAATGCCCGCATCCGAAGCACGCGCATTTTCTCCTCGCATCATCCAGGTTGACGAAAACAACAAAATCATCCGGAGATCTTTCGCAAAATGAACAAGCAAAACCGCAAAACCGGCGGGTTGGGAATATCGACGATTGCTGTTCATGCCGGAGAAAAAGACGACTGTACGGTTCGGCCGGTCAACCCTCCCATTTACCAATCCAATGCATACAGTTTTGAAACTTCCGCGGAGGGAGAGGAAGCCTTCGCGTCAAAATACGACAGTTTTATATATACACGCCTGGGTAATCCAACTATTAGAGCCCTGGAAGACAAGGCCGCGGCACTTGAAGGAGCCGAATCATCTCTCGCGGCCGCCAGCGGCATGGGAGCCATTTCCGCCGCAGTGATGGGGCTGATGGGAGGGCAGGGACATGCAATCAGTTTTTCCACTATATATGGAGGCTCTTTCAGACTGTTCAATGATGTGCTGGTTCCCTTTGGTATCACCACGACTTTTATTTCTCCGTCTGAGCAGGATACAATCGAAAAACATATCCGTCCGGATACGAGAATCGTTTATATGGAATCGCCGATGAATCCTTCCATGGAACTGATAGATATCGAGAAGATCGCAGGAATTGCCCGAGAGAATAATCTTCTGACGGTTTTCGATAATACTTTCTCCACTCCCTGCTGCCAACAACCTCTGGAAATGGCGGTGGATGTGGTTTTGCACAGTGCCAGCAAATACCTCTGCGGTCACGGAGATGCATTGGGCGGAATCGTTGCCGGAAAAAAAGAAGCAATAGCGGCTATCAGGGACAAAGCCTTGAGCACTCTCGGGGGAGTAATCAGCCCGTTCAACGCCTGGTTGATTCTGCGTGGTATTCAAACTTTGCCACTCCGGATGAAACGTCATTGTGAAAACGCAGATGCGCTCGCAGGGTTTCTGCAGCAGCATCCCCGGGTGATGCGGGTCAACTACCCGGGGCTGCCTTCATTTCCACAGGCCGAGCTGGCCGCAAAACAGATGAACGGAGCCGGAGGAGTTTTATCGTTCGAACTTGAAAACGCAGCCGCCGCGAGGGAATTTCTGGATAAGCTTGAGCTTTGCACTATATCCGGAAGCTTGGGAGACAGCAAAACTCTTGTCATTCATCCGGCATCGATGTCTCACAGGGGATTCTCACAGGAGACGAGAGAAAAGGCCGGAGTAACAGATGAGTTGGTAAGAGTGGCCGTCGGCCTGGAAGACTACGCGGATATTACCGCCGATATAAAGCAGGCGCTCGATGCCTGCTAAGTAAGAGACTCGAAACCCCGGAATATGGATGCGGAACATGAGTACGGAGAAACTGTATCTGGAAGACTCCTATGCCCGGACCGCGCGCTCGCGAATATTGTCATGCACTCCTCTGGCAAACGGCAATTTCGCAGCCGTGCTCGACAGGACTATCTTTTATCCCGAATCCGGCGGACAAACGGCCGATAATGGTTTTCTGGAGAACCATGAAGTCTTGGATCTGATTGAGGACGAAAACGGCGCAATTCGTCATATTATTTCTTCCGCTTTGATAAAGGAAACCGTCGAATGCAGAATAGACTGGGACCGGAGATTCGATCATATGCAGCAGCATTCCGGCCAGCATTTGCTGTCAAGATCCTTCATAGAAGTATGCGCTGCTCCCACTGTCTCATTTCACATGGGCAAAGATCATTGTACGATAGATTTAGACAAGGAATCGATCTCGGATGATAACTTGGAAAAAGTAGAAACTCTGGCCAACAGCATAATCTGGCAGAACAGGAAAATTACCGTTCGTTGTGTTTCTCCGGATGATTGCAATGATCAAGATATTCGAAAACCCCCTCCCGGGAACGTTGCCATCGTTCGCCTTGTCGGAATCGAGGACTTCGATGAATGTCCCTGCTGCGGGACGCACATAAATTATACGGGCGAACTGGGTCTTGTGAAGATTCTGAAGATCGAGAGAATCAGAAAGTCCCTCCGGGTCCATTTCAAATGCGGCCAAAGAACGCTGCGTGATTATGCAGGCAAGCACAAGCTTGTGAACTTGCTTATTAATAAATTTACGACCTCGGCCGATGCCCTTGGGGAAAAGATCGACAAACTAGCGCTGGAGAATAAATCCCTCAAAAAGACCATAAAAAAAATCAACGAGCGGTTGTTGCCCAAGGACAAAAACGATCTGCTCGCCGAGGCGCCCGTTCGGAACGGAATGAAATGCATATTCAAGATCATCCCGGACCGCGACAGCGGGTATCTGAGATCCCTGGCGCTGAGTTTCCGCAATGACAAGAAAACCGTGGTTGTTCTTGCTTCCCCGGACGGGCGGGTGGTATGTAATGCTTCAAAGGATATTGGCGTCAATCTGGCAGACTATCTCGTTGCGGGCGCAGAGTCGCTGGGAGGCTCAGGCGGAGGATCCGGAGTTTTTGCAAGTGTGGCTCTGCCTGAGTCCCAAAATTTGTCCCGATTATTGGAAGAGGTGCTTAAGAATGTTATTGAGAACAGCTAAAAGTATTATTGTGGTCCCTCTTTTCCTCTGCTGGACTACCGTTTCCAGCTCTCCTGCGGAGAAACATGGACCGGCGCTGGTGAAAAGCCATCAGGAGGGAACTTACCGTATTCTCCAGATGGATAAGGAAATTGGAACACAGGAGTTCAAAATTAAAATATATGATAACAATTCTCTCCAAATAGAATGCCGGCAGCTGCTCAGTGTAACGGGTAAAGATACTTTTAAGGAAGAATCGTCGCTTCTGGTTGAAGAAGATTCATATTTCCCCAAACGCTATACATCAAAGAAGCAGGCCAAGAATTATACCATGCAGCTACAAGTCGATATGGTTGCAAACGTTGGAGTATTTAAAACCAAAACCCCCTCAACGGAAACGACGGAAACCAGGGTGTACCCGGCTGGATCGTTGTGCCTGCCCATGGGCCTGGTAAGCTATCTGTCCCAACTTCTGTACCGTTACAATGATAAAGCCGGAGGCAAACAGCGCATTCTCACTTTTGATCCTGTCAGCAAACTCGAAGAAATTATAGTTGTAGAGAGCAGCGCGCCTTTGGATACTACCATAGCCGGCGTGGAGCAGCAATTGTATGTATATAAAATACAGAGGGATAAGGGTAGAGAAATAATGATTTACATGGACGGCGAAGAAAATATGGTTAAAGTCGTAGATGTGTTTCAACGCATGGAATACATTTTATCCGCAATAAAAAAGGACGATAAATAGCAGCGTCAATAAGCATAGAATCCGTGTTCTGTCAATTTTCAATTGAGCAATCGATATTATGTTCAAAGTCAAGCGGCGGTCTTTGAGGAAATGAAACTGCATTGGAAAATCCTCATCGGCATGGCCGCCGGCATATTGGTCGGCTGCTTGTTGAATTCCTCCCTGAATTTTCCTTCTTTTTTCCCATTCCCGGCATTTCGCAGGGTAATTTCTTTTGTTTTTGCGCCTTTAATCGGCCCGGCGGGGGCCATTTTCATCAAGCTCCTGAAAATGCTGATTGTGCCTCTCATTACCGCGTCCATGGTAATGGGGGTCGCGAAAGTGGGCGACGTCAGGAAGCTGGGCAAAATCGGCGCAAAAACTTTTGTTTATTATCTTACTACCACGTGGGCTTCCGTCATAGTCGGCCTGGTTCTGGTCAATGTTATCCGGCCCGGACGGGGGGCGCCGATGATAGAGGCGGATGTGCCCAAGGCGGCTATGACCGCCGTCGGTGTCAAGGGCATAATATTGAATATGATCCCCGACAATCCGATCGCCGCAATGGCCAGGATGGACATACTTCCTATCATCGTTTTCTCCCTGCTGCTGGGATCGATATTGACGACAATGGGAGAAAAGGGCAAACCTCTTATAAGTTTTTTCGACAGCTTGAATGACGCCATGATGAAACTTACGGATGTTATAATAAAACTGGCCCCATTCGGTGTTTTCGCCCTGCTTGCAAAGGTTGTTGCGGATACGGGGCCGTCGATTTTTGCAAATCTTGGCAGGTATATATTGACCGTAATAGCCGGATTGGCGGTTCATGCTCTGATAACGCTTCCGCTCCTGTTAAAAATTATCGGCCGTATCAGCCCCGTTAATTACTTTGGTGCTGTTTCTACCGCGCTGACGACCGCTTTTTCTACCGCGAGCAGCAGTGCGACCCTTCCTCTTACCATGGAATGCGTCGAAAAACGCGCGGGGATAGAGGAAAGGATATCGAGCTTCGTTCTGCCTCTGGGGGCGACGATTAACATGGATGGAACAGCCTTGTACGAATCCGTCGCGGCCGTTTTCATAGCCCAGGTCTATGGTATCGAACTCGGTTTTTCCCAGCAGGTTATTATTTTTGCCACCGCGACGCTCGCCGCCATCGGTGCGGCGGGAATACCGAGCGCCGGCCTGGTTACGATGGCAATCGTTTTGAGATCAGTGGGACTGCCTCTGGGTGGTATCGGGATGATACTGGCGGTGGACCGCATACTCGATATGTGCCGTACCAGCGTAAATGTGTGGGGCGATACGGTTGGATGTGCCGTTGTATCCCGCCTGGAGAGAGAAAACGTCCCCCGAAGTTCCCCCTGATTCTTGTATAACAACTATGGGACTCGAGTAGCCGGGCCGGATTTTGTCAATGCCTGAGAATGAGTTGGTTGGCTCGGGAACGGTCTTCATTCGTGCTGCTCACTCGCACTGCGGCTTTGCCTCCAACCGGGCACTTGTACTGGCATATACCGCACCCCGTACACACCTCCGGGTCGACTACGGGTTTTTTAATCTCCATTTTCCCGCCGCCCGCAGTTGAAATGATTTCCTTTTTGAATGTAATCGCTTTGGGGCTGGTTGGACAATGCTCTTCGCATACGATGCAGTTGGTGTTAAAAGCGTATGGAAGACAGCGGTTGATATCTATGAAAGCGAGCCCGATTTTTCTTTTTTGTTTGTCGGCAACGGGCAGTTTTTCTATCGCCTGGGTTGGGCAAACCTGGCCGCAGAGTGTGCAGTTGAATTCGCAGTAACCTGTTCGGAAATCGAAAACGGGCGACCATATTCCTTCGAATCCGGCCTGCAGAAAAGACGGCTGCAGCCCGTTGGTTATACAGACTTTCATGCACTCACCGCATTTTACACATTTTCTCAAGAATTGTTCTTCGCTTACTGCGCCCGGCGGTCTAACCAGACCGGCGCTGCCGGTAGCCCGAACGGGAGCCAATCTGAAAAGGGCAAGGCTCCCAATACCGGCGGCGCCGGCTTCGAGTATGTATCTTCGCTTTAGATCAGTCCGGCGCATGTGGGGGACAGGACGTCCGAATTCAAAACCAATGGAATGATCGGAACACGAGGATTCACAATTCATGCACAACACGCATTCCGATCCATTCCACGGAAGCTCGGGGTCCGGCCTGGCGCCTGTCGGACAAGATGCTGTGCAGGACCCGCATTCAGAGCATGAATTCAAATCGATTTTATGGTTCAGCACCGAGAACCTGGAAATGAGAGCAAGGAGCGCCCCCAAAGGACACGCAAACCGGCACCAAAAGCGCTTTCTAATGGAGTTGAGCCCCAAAACCATCATAAAAATTATGGCGACAAAAGCGCCCTGTCTGAAAACCGGAGTGTCGAAAGATATGATGTGCAGCTTCAAGAAATCATAAAACCGTTCGCTTATTGCGTTCGCGGGAAGCCATTGGTTTCCGTACAAGCCGTCGAAGAGCGCATGCACGATGTAGTTTAAGCCGGGACTTATGGCTACGGCGAATGATCGAATCATCAGTGCGATCGGATCGAGAAGCCCTGCAAAATTGATTTGGAAAAGCGAAGCGGTAAGAACTGCAATAAGCAAATAATACTTCGTTTTGATGCCGATAATATCCAGCCGGGACGAACTGCGATACCCGATACCGCCGATAAAAGATACAAAATCATTCAACGTTCCGAGTGGGCAGATCCAACCGCAGAAAACTCTGCCCAGAACGAGCGTTAAAGCCGCAAGTGCTAAGCTCCATAACAGTGATAACACGATGGTATGGGCTGACAGGAAGGTGGTGATGAGAATCAACGGATCAATATCCAGAAATATTTTGACCGGGTATGCAATAGCATCCCGGCCGTGATACTCCGTTCTTATTAGGAGGAAAAAAAACAAAAAGATAAAAACAGCCTGCGATAAGATTCTGAGCTTTTTTAGTCGAGACATTATATCCTCAATGAGCGGGTTTTTTCGTGAGCTGCATCTCGTTTTTACGGCCGCCGGTGTCCGGAAAATAATACCCTGTAAAACTTTACGGCATCTCCCTGACGACGGACATATTGTCCAAATTCATTTCGCCCAGACCTCTCTCGTATGCTTGAAGCAGGTAGGGAAGATCCGCCGCTTTCAATCCGAAGAAA
The DNA here is from genome assembly GCA_964654695.1 of uncultured bacterium. Taxonomy (GTDB): domain Bacteria; phylum Krumholzibacteriota; class Krumholzibacteriia; order WVZY01; family WVZY01; genus CAZZKJ01. Next base: position 25,999 of record CAZZKJ010000006.1, read on the forward strand.
GACGCGCCTATGGAATCGACCGCGACCGGGTCGGATGAAGCGACAACAGTTTTCAAGGTTTCTACATCCTTCAAGTTGCCCCCCTGTGGTCCGTTAGCGGTCAGTATTCTAAATGCATCCAGAATAGTCAAAGTCGGTTTGAAAAAGGCGGCAAGGTCTACAATACTGGTATCGATATGTTGATGGAGGAGATTCCTGCGGCCGCCGATAAGACCCATCAGATTTTTGATTCCCATAGTAAGTCTGGTCAGGGAATGATGCTTGGCAACGGGAACGTTTATGATTTTATCCGCTTCCAGGGCATCCCGGCAAACCGGCCATTGGCGCAGGGCGTCTCCGTTGATTCCGCTTTCCGTGAATTTTCTCTCATCCATGAATGACACTTCCGCTCCTGCCTTTTTCGCCGCTGCGGCGATTCCGCTCCTTTTATATACTCTTCTCGGCATATTGCACGTATTATCAAAAACTTTTACTTTGGCGGCGCCGGCCTTCAGGGACAGCGAGACCGCCTCCGCCACGACCTCGGGGTTTGTATTTGCTGCCTGCAGCGGCGTCCTGTCCCATGCCATGTTGGGCTTGATGATTACGACATCGCCCCTGGATACGAAGTTTTGCATTCCGCCGATTAGAGCGACCGCTTTCCTTGTGATAAGCGCTGGGTTTTCGCCTTTGACGACCGATATTCCGGGCCTGGACCCGGATGGCACGGCAAAGATCCTGGATGGAATGATCAAGCCGGATCCCAAAAGGCTTAAAGAAGATATGATAAATTTTCTGCGTTTCATCAGGCACCTCCTTGGACCGGCTGGAACTTTTTATCCGGGCACGGTATAAAAGCTAATCAGCTCCGGATTCAACACGGCATTTGCTCATTTAATTGCATAACAGGCTTAAAGTCATTATAATAATATGATCTCATTCTGGCAATTGTTGAAAACACTGGGGGAATATATGAACAAGAAATCATTTCGCCGCCGTTCGATTTTTTTAATTATCGTTTCTCTTCTGGTTCCGGTGTTATTGACTGCATGCGGCGGAGGCACAAATTCTTACGATACAAATCTTCTCAAGAATCCTTCTTTTGAAAAAGCCAGGAACGGACTACCGGAAAACTGGCGCCTGAGCAGTTTTAGCGGTATTAAAGGCGAGAAAGAAGTTGAATACGGGGTAAAATCATCTGGTGCATTTGACGGCGATAAGTATTTCTACTTCAAGGGATCGGATAGAACAAAACGATGGTTCATTTTATCGCAGGAAGTAAAGGTCAAAGATGTGACCCACGTCCGTTTGAAAGGCGCAATGAAGCTGGATAACGTCGGCCGCTCTGAGAGCGGTTATTCCCACTGCAATTTTATTCTGGTATTTTTCGATAAGAATCACCACCGGTTCCAGGAAATGCGGCTCGCCGACAAGCGAACCCTTGTCAAAGAAGGCACGGCCGATTGGTTCGTTGAAGACAGGATTTTCCGCGTCCCCAAAAGCACGGCTTACATATCTTTCGGCGTAATTATGGGAAAAATCGGAACCGTTATGTTCGACGCGGTTTCATTGGAAGTTCCCCAGCCGCTTTCATGGAAAAAACAGTCCACTAGAAACTTCGATTTCTATTCCATGAAGGAAAAGGATTTTCCTGAAGGTTCGACTGCTAATCAACAAAGAATGTTTGACTGGTACTGCAAGTATCTTGGGGTTTCCAGCGATGTCCGAATTTCCTACTATTTATATCCCGATTCGGCTTCGATAAAGACAATACTCAGTCTCAAGGGCTATCAATACATCAGCTGGGCGGATCGCGAGATCCATACTTTGAATCCAAATGATGAACACGAAATCATACACTTCATACTTGATGAGTACGGCAAGCCGCCGCGCGTTATTGCCGAAGGAAGTGCGTTCTATTTAATTTCCATGTTAGAAAAACAACCGGTGCACGATCGCGCCAGGGTGCTTTTGTTCGCCAATAAGCTCCCTCCATTGAATGTAGCTCTTAATTACGGCCAGTTTATCCGACTGGATCCCAAGGCTGCTTTAGCTGCGGGAATGTCATTTACAGGTTATATAATGGATGTATGGGGGCCTGAGAGATTTTTGGAACTCTTGAGAGTCAGCAGCGGAGCGAACAGTTATTTGACGTTCTCCAATGCTTTCGAGAAAGCATATAAAATTCCTCTGGATGAGGTAGAACAAAGATGGAAGCGTTTCCTGTTGAAAAGTCGGACAGAACAACCCGATTCCACGAGGAACTGAAATATGATTCGTTTCAAATATTGCCCGTTATGTGCCGAGCCTCTCGTTCAAAAAAAACTCGATCATAAAACAAGAGGAGTATGTGAATGCTGCGGCTACGTAAATTACATCAATCCGGCTCCGGCCGCGGGGGTGATTCTAATAGAGCAGGGGGAAATCCTGCTGGTGAGAAGAAAATACGAACCAAAAAAAAATATGTGGTCTTTACCGGCCGGGTTCCTGGAGACGGACGAGGATATAACAGAGTGCGCGGTGAGGGAAATGAAAGAGGAAACAAATCTCAATGTTACGCTCAATAAGCTTTTTAATGTTTATTCGGCCTTTGATGATCCCCGCACTTCCGCCCTGCTGGTCCTGTTCACCGCGAGCCGCGTGCGGGGCGAATTGAAATGCGGAGATGATGCAGCGGAAGCAAGGTTCTTTCCCCTGAACGGGCTTCCTGGTGAAATGGCGTTCAAAGCGCATAAGGTTGCTCTCGAGGAAGTTATTAATTCATTATAATAAGCAAGCGATACCGAGAAGATCTGTTTTCTTTCGTCCCGCAGTTCCCTGTCATTCTTTTGAAGAACGGGCGCTGCGTTCAGGTCTCGGTTTTATCTCCGGTCGGCGCTTACGGTAAAGGTGTCTCCCTGATCGATCTTATCGACTACGTCCATTCCTTTTGTCACCCTGCCGAAAATGGTATAACGTCCATCGAGATGACGCTGGGACGATAGGGTTATGAAAAATTGGGAACCTCCCGTGTCCTTGCCGTCATGAGCTATGCCCACGTATCCCCTCTCGTAGGTATGGCGGTTGAATTCGGAACGAATATAATATCCTGCGTCCCCCCAACCGTCCCCCCGCGGACAGCCTCCTTGAATAACGAAATTGGGCACTACGCGGTGAAAATTATGCCCGGCCTTATAGAAGCTGCCGGAGAGCTTGATAAAATTTGCAACTGTTTGGATGGCGTCATCTCCAAAAAGTTCGAGTTCGATGTCTCCCCGTGCGGTGTGAATAACGGCATATTTTTTGCCGAGAGGAAGCTCGAGATCGAGTTTTCTGGAGGGATTGAAGTCTCGTTCGTAATAATAAGCATCGGGTTTTAAAGTTATATCTTTCACTCCGATTTCCGACAGCAGTTCCGCTGCGCGCACGCGTATGCGTTTGTCTGAGTCTTCCAACGCGTTAAGAGCCAATTTTTCCGCCTGCACGGCTTGAAATTTCTTCAGAACATTGAGTACTGCTAATCGAATATTACCTTCGTTGCGGCTGCTTCTTTTTCGATAGATTTCGATGAGCTGTGGAATCGATTGCTTTGATTCTATGGTGCCGATAGCCTCCACGGCTTCAACTGCAACAACCCAGTCTGCCGACGATGCGATATTGGCGAAAAATCCACCCATGCCGGTATCATTAAATACGGCCAGACCCCGCACCGCTGCGGCCTGCATCAGAGGATCTTTGTTGCTTCGGGCAATATCCATCAAGAATGGTCGTTTTTTCCCGATCCCCGCCGCGCCGAAGCCTTCCATGGCGGCGGCTCTGACCGCCCGGTCCCCGTCTTCGAGGGACATCAGAAGGTACATTTGTGCATCTTTCTTGAGAATGACGGCCAGAGATGATATTGCTTGCGTTCGTACCCCCGGACTTTCGTCGGAAAGAGCTTTGATAAGAAATTCTTCCGCACTCCTGCTTTTGATTTTGCCAAGAGCGGCCGCGGCCTCGCGCCGGGCATGAAAGGATGCGTGTTCCGTTGCAAGTTTTCCAAGAGATTTTGCAGCCTTGCCATCGCGTAATTCTCCCAGAGCCCTTGCGGCATTAACGACAACGCGCAAATCATCATCTTTAAGAAGCGCTCTTAAATCATTTACTGCGGAGCCCGCTTTTTGTTTGCCCAAAGCACGCGCGGCAAAAGCTCTCACTGTAGAATCCCTATGTTTCAGGAAAGGAAGCACCGCGTTGATAACCCGGTCGGATTTTATTTTCTCCAAAGCGTAAATAACTTTATACACAACCCGCGGGTCCTGGTCGTGAATGGCAATTAGCAGCGAAGAAACGGCAGCAGGATCGGAGGTCCTTGCAAGAGCCAGGGCGGCGCTTCTTCTTATCCCGGATTGAAAATCCTGCAGCATAATTTTAAGAGCATCTACCGCTTCAGAACCTCCAATTTTCCCCAGTGCTTCCGCTATTCTCATCGTTCTTCGAACCGAACCTTTTTTCCGCAGTTGTAGAAGAGCGCCTACGACCGAACTGTCGCCAAACTGTCCAAGGGCAAAAATGGCTTCCTCGACAACCCTTCCGTCAGGATCCTTGAGCATTTTGACCAGGTAATGCTCATTTGAGGAGTTCTGAATCCTGCCTATGACTTCCACCGCGCGAAGCCTAATAAGAGGATCGGAAGATTTCAGGTAGGAAAAAAGCCTGCCTTTTCCAGTAACTCTTCCGTCTTCCCAGAGAGCCAGCAGTTTCAGACTATCTCTTCCGCTTTTTCTTTCAAGCAGCCTTTCGTAAATGCTGCTTGATCGGGTTTGAGTCAACGCTGACAGCGCAGCCAGGATCATGATGAAAACAAGAAGAGAAAATTTCCTCATATCGTGCTCCTCCTATGCCGCTAATTTTTTAATGGTTATAAATGTATAAACGCCGACGGACAGCGCCGGATAGAATTGATCGATCACCGCTCACGGCGAAACTATTTCACCCCTTCTTCGACGTGTCAAGGCGTATTGACATGCCTGCCGGCCTGTGATACGTTGCGCTCCAGAAGCGGCTCTAAACCGCAGACTGTAATTCCCGCTGTGAACCTCACTCAGGACGGTCCGCATCCATGATCAAGTCATCCGGTAAATCCATAGCCCTGATCGGCGCGACCGGACTCGTAGGCCGGACCTTCATCGAAGTCATGGAGGAACGCAAGTTTTCAGCCGGCAATTTTATCCCGGCGGCTACCGATGCCTCCGTCGGCAGGGAAATCAAAGCTTTCGGCGGCCTGCATACGGTAAGGAGCATGGATGAAGTGGATTTCTCAGGAGCGGATTATGCCTTCTTCACAGCCGGCCGTACGGTAAGCTGCAATTATATTCCCCATGCTCTTGAGTGCGGATGTCGCGTTATAGATAATACAACCGCTTTTCGAATGAGCCGGGATGTTCCGCTGATTGTGCCGGAGATAAACGGACGATTGGTCACGGGCGAAATCATGCTGGCTGCAAGCCCGAACTGTACGACCATTATTCTGTCGATTGCTCTGGCGGCGCTGCAGAGGCTTGCTTCTATCGAACGTGTTGTTCTCACCTCTTTTCAATCGGTGTCGGGAGCCGGCAGGGAAGCCCTCGAGGAACTGGACAACCAAACCAAAGCTTACAATGAAAACAGACCTATGGAGAACAAGGTTTATGGGAAAACTATAGCGTTCAACTGTATCCCCGAGATCGGAGATTTCGAACCCGGCGCATACTCTGGAGAAGAAGAGAAAATAATTACTGAAAGCAGAAAGATCCTTGGATCTCCGAATCTAAACGTAATACCCACAGCCGTGCGCGTGCCGGTGCATGTCGGCCATGCGATAAGTGTTTTCGTGGAATTCGAGCGCGAGATTTCAATGATTGAATGCATAAAAGTTTTCAAGGATTTTCCCGGAATCGATTATGATGATGGCGTGCCTACCCAGCTCGATGCTGCAGGCCGAGATGGAATCCTGGTGGGAAGACTGCGTCGGGACCGAGAGCGAAAAAACGCCTTCTCTTTATGGGTCGTGGGCGACAATTTGAGAAAAGGCGCCGCTACCAACAGCGTTCAGATAGCTGAATTGATGCTCGCACGCGAAAAGGAATCGCAGAAAGCGGAATGAAGAAGTTTCTTGAGAGCGGTAAACGCGAAAAAAACACACGGTGTCTCAATGTTCGATCCCAGGCTGAAAATAATTGGTTTCCTTGCGTTGATCATCAACACACTGATCATCGAAGAACCCTTGCCCCTCGCGCTTCTGTTGATATACATACTGGCCCTGCACGTGTCCTCCCATTTGGATAGATCCCTGCTCGTACGTTCCGCCTGGAGGATAAGCCCTTTCGTGGCCCTTGTATTTACGATCAATCTGTTGTTCTCTCGCGGTGACGGTTCCCCGGAACTAACATCCGCGGTTAAAGCGGGAATTTTCTACAGCTTGAGAATGCTAGTGCTTTTATATTCTGCGGTAGTTTTTGCGAACTCGACTAAACCAGAAGAATTCGCAGGAGGTTTGGCTGGGATCTTCAGACCCCTGTCGAGATCAGCATCGTCCAGGCTGGCTCTTTATGGGTTCATAGCCTTCGGGGCGGTTCCAATTTTTTCCCGCGAAATTAAAAGAATACGTACCGCTCAGAGGTTTAGAGGTGGTGGGCTGAGGGGCGGGATTCGGGCTAAGCTGCGCGGTGTCCCTTCGCTTCTCATTCCATTGATTTTATCCGCAGTTCATAAGTCCGCCCGCCTGAGCACCGCCGTCGAAATACGCGGCCTGGAAAACAACATCGGGAAAATCATCGATCTGGATCGACCGGCCTCGAGTGATTATGTTTGGATTACGATCTTGATAGTACTGCTGATATTCGCCCATTCCGGTCTCCAAGGGTAACCGGTTTCTAAAAAGCAGGATGATTATGAATCGAGCGGCCGGGATTCTAACGGATATGTGCGGAGGGTGCTGATTAATGCGCGAAAAGAAATTTAAAATCATGATCGAATACGACGGTACGGATTATTGCGGCTGGCAGAAACAGCCCAACGCCCGAACCGTTCAAGGAATCATTGAAAAAGCGCTGTCGAACATTACCGGCAAATATTCCCCGGTTCATGGTGCAGGCAGGACGGACGCCGGGGTGCACGCTTCGGCGCAGACGGCTCATTTCGAATGCCGAACAAGGCTCGGGGCCGTTGATATCATGGCGGCGCTTGCGGGCAATCTTCCGCCGGACATAGCCGTCACGAAATGCAACGAAGCGCCGGCCGGCTTTCATGCGCGTTTCAGCGCTCTCAGCAGGAGATATGTCTATTATACGAAAATACGACCGACAGCTTTATGGAGACGCTATTTTCATGTCTTACACTTCGAGCCCGATCTGCAGGCCATGCGGACGGCCGCACGGGAGATGATCGGGCGTAGGGATTTCAAGAGCTTTGCGGCATCGGGAAAAGCAGGTTTATCCACGATATGTGATATGACCGGTTTGGATATTATACGTGAGGGATCTGTTATTTATTTTCAAATCGAGTCCGACCGTTTCCTGAGGAAAATGGTGCGCACAATCGTAGGAACGCTTCTCGAAATCGGAAAAGACAAATACCCGCCGGAACTAATAGAGGATATCCTGAATAAAAGAAATAGGGAAGCCGCAGGACCGGCCCTTCCGCCGAATGGATTGTTTCTCACAGGAGTTACGTATAAAAAATGAATTGCCTTTGAGTGCTCCGGCCGTTTGTGTATTATCAAAGTTCCATTGATTTTGACTTCGATTGCTTTTGCTGGCTGATTCGAGCCACACGGTGCCATTTAATACACCGAAGAAAGGAGAAAAATGAAGTTTTTTCTTGATACTGCCAATATTTCTGAAATCGAGGAAGTCGCATCGCTGGGAATTCTTGACGGTGTGACCACAAACCCCACCCTGCTCTCTCGCGAAGAAGGAGAATACAGGAATATTCTGAAGAAAATCTGCGAAGTTGTCCAGGGGCCGGTGAGTGCGGAAGTGGTTTGTGATAACGCCGGGGAAATGGTGGCCCAGGCCCGGAAGTTGGTGTGTATCAATGAACATATAGTGGTTAAAATTCCGATGGTAGCGGAAGGACTCAAAGCAGTTAAGGTATTGAGTACTGAAGATATCAAGACCAATGTTACCCTGTGTTTCAGCGCAAACCAGGCCCTTTTGGCGGCCAAGGCGGGGGCCAATTACATCAGTCCGTTTATCGGCCGCCTGGATGATATCGGACATAACGGCATGGAAATAGTAGCCGATATCATCGAAATATACGATAACTATGCATTTTCAACAGAAGTCCTGGTAGCCAGCGTTCGCCACTGCCAGCATGTTGTGGAAGCTGCCAGGATAGGGGCCGACGTGATAACCATCCCGCATAAGGTCATGATGCAGATGATCAAGCATCCGCTTACGGATATCGGCCTGCAAAATTTCAACGAGGACTGGCAGAAGGTTAAAGGCAAATAACACGCTATTGACTCCGGCGGGAATGTCCGCCGCAGCCGCGGAAAAAAGGGAATCGAACAAGTGACGCAATTGGATGGATACGGCAGCAAGAACCGAACTCAGGTGCTCCCTTATGTGCTTGGAGCCCTGCTGGGGTTGTCGGCGGGGATGGCGGTAATAGCTGCGGTCTTTTTTTTCAAAGCTCCCGCCAGAACGGCGGCGAACTCGATAATGTCCGGCAGCGCCACGCACACATCGATTGATGATTCCCGCAGAAATGCCATTGTTGCCGCTACCGAAAGAGTAGCCCCCGCAGTCATAAGCATCACCACAACCAGGACTGAAATAGTCAGGAGAAGTCCCTTCTTCTCTCCTTTCAACAAGGACTGGTTCGACCGCTACTTCGGTAGTTTCAAAAAGAAGTACGCAGCTTTCGGTTCTGGTGTAATCCTGAATAAAGACGGGTATATACTGACCAACGAACATGTGGTTCATAACGCGGATAAAATCACTGTTACCCTGTCTTCGGGAACAACGCTGGAAGGCAGTCTGGTCGGAGGCGCCCGGGAATACGACCTGGCTCTTATAAAAGTAGAATCTCATGACCTTCCATTCGCTCCTTTGGGTGATTCCGATGATCTTCTAGTCGGCGAATGGGTGGTGGCGATAGGCAATCCTTTCGGACAATTGTTGAGCGATACCCAGCCGACCGTAACTGTCGGTGTAATAAGCGCAAGGGATCGGGATGTCAAAAGCGATTCACAGAGCAGCCAGATTTACAAAGGCATGATTCAAACCGATGCAGCTATTAACCCTGGAAACAGCGGTGGGCCGCTGATAAACTCCAGGGGCGAGGTGATAGGAATCAACACTTTCATATTCAGCACCGGAAACGGCGGCAACCTGGGAATGGGTTTCGCGATTCCCATCAACCGCGGCAAGTGGGTTTTGGACGAGCTGCTGACTTACGGCAGGGTCAGGGATATTTGGACTGGAATCAGGGTAGCGCGAATCACGCCGGAAATCGCTTTGGCGCTAAACTTGAAAACATCCCAGGGCCTTCTGATAAACCAGGTAGAAGAGAGCAGTCCGGCTGGTAAGGCCGGATTGAAACCGGGGGATTTGATTCTGGTCATTAATGACAAAAGGGTAAACAGCGTCCGCGAAGCGAACCGCATTATTTTTGGTTCGCGGGTCGGTGATGAGCTAAAATTAGAAATATCAAGAAAGAATAAGCGCAAAAAGATTAATTTGACTCTGGAAGAACGGCCGAGCGATATTTAAGCTCCCCGGATCGAAAGGCAAATCCGATGATCGAACGATATACACTGCCGGCAATGGGAAAAATTTGGGCTGAGGAGAACAAGTTCGCCAAATGGCTTGAAGTCGAGACGGCGGTCTGTGAGGTTCTGTCCGAAACCGGCAAGATTCCCCCTGAAGCCGCAGCCGCAGTGAAAGAACGGGCTTCCTTCGACATAGACCGAATAAAAGAAATAGAAAAAACCACCCAGCACGATGTTATTGCATTCTTAACAAATGTTGCCGAGTATGTCGGTGACGAATCCCGGTTCATTCATTTAGGCATGACCAGTTCCGATCTTCTCGATACGGCGCTGTCGTGCCTGCTCAAGGAATCCGGCGGACTTATTCTAGAGCGCGTGGACGCACTTAAGACCGCGGTCAGGACCCGGGCTCTGGAGCATCGGAAGACGCCAATGGTTGGCAGAACCCATGGGATTCACGCCGAACCGGTTACTTTCGGCCTCAAACTGGCGGTGTGGTATGAAGAGATATGCAGGAGGGAAGAATGCCTTCGCCGTGCGGTTGACATTGTTTCCTTCGGCAAGATTTCAGGAGCCGTGGGCACATACGCACATATCGACAGCAGGGTAGAACCTCTGGTGATGAAAAAACTGGGGCTTAAATCAGCCGCGGCATCGACACAGGTTCTGCAGCGCGATCGTCACGCGGAATTCATGGCGGCCCTTGCCCTGCTCGCGGCCACGATGGAAAAAATTGCAACCGAGATAAGAAATCTGCAGCGAACGGATATATTGGAAGTAGAAGAATTTTTCACGGAAGGCCAAAAGGGCAGTTCGGCGATGCCTCATAAACGAAATCCCATAACCTGCGAGAGAATATGCGGACTTTCGCGCCTGATCAGGTCCAACCTGTCGGCGGCGCTCGATAATGTTGTTCTCTGGCACGAGCGCGACATCAGCCACTCGTCCGTTGAGCGCGTTATTCTGCCCGACAGCGCCATTGCCGCCGATTATATGCTGGACCGGTTGACCTGGGTCGTGGAGAAACTAATCGTGTACCCCGAAAACATGCGGAAGAACCTGGAGAAAACGGGAGGCCTGGTTTTTTCACAAAAGCTGCTTTTGGAGCTTACCGAATCGGGGATGAGAAGGGAAGAGGCTTATAAAGTGGTACAAGAAGCGGCCATGGAAACATGGAAGACGGGCAGGTCTTTTCAAGAAATTATCGGGGGAAATAATAAAATCATTTCCCAACTGGGCGAAAAAAAGCTGCAAAGCATTTTCTCCATGGAATCCCTGCTTTCGCAAACGGATGCGGTAATAGACAGGGTTTTTCCAGGTACATGAATTAAATGAACAAATTATCCTTGACCGATCTCATAGCAGTTGCCGACGCCGGTTCAACTGCAACTCGCCGCCTGCTTCTCGACAATAATATCAGCTTGAAGCCGAATGAACTCGTACGCATTACAGAACTGCTTGGGCGCAATCCTACCCTGGTCGAACTTCATATTTTCAATACCATGTGGAGCGAGCACTGTTCGTATAAAAGCTCAAAGCCGGTGCTTCGAAAATTTCTTTTTACATCGGCGCCTCATGTCGTCCTCGGTCCCGGCGAGGATGCAGGCATCGTGAGATTTGCCCTCCTGGACGGCAAGAGTTACTGCCTGGTCATGGCGCATGAAAGCCACAACCATCCTTCGCAGATTCTGCCGGTCGAAGGCGCAGCAACCGGAATCGGAGGAATCGTAAGGGATGTTTATTGCATGGGCGCCGATGTTATCGGCGTAATGGATCCCCTCCGTTTTGGAGATCCAGACGGACCCAACGGGCGCCGCGCCCGCGAAATAGCGGCGGGCGTCGTCGAAGGCATAGCCCAATACGCAAATGCGCTTGGTGTGCCCAATCTCGGGGGGGAAACTGTTTTTGATCCCAGTTTCGATGATAACTGTCTGGTAAACGTGGTTGCCTTGGGAATCGTGGAGAAAAACGAAATAATACGCAGCCGGATACCCCGGGCGGCAATGAAGCATCCCTACGACGTGATTCTTATAGGCAAACCTACGGATTCGTCCGGTTTCGGCGGGGCCGCTTTTGCCAGCGAGAGGCTCTCCGGTGAAGAAGCTGAGGAAAACCAGGGTGCGGTGCAGGTTCCCGATCCGTTTCTCAAGCGCGTATTGGCCGAAGCGACCCGGGCGGTTCTGAACTTGCTCAAGGAGCGCGGCTTGGAAATCGGTTTTAAGGATCTTGGTGCCGGTGGAATCAGCTGTGCCGTCAGTGAGATGGCGGCGGCGGGAAATGCCGGTGTAATTCTTGATCTCGATAAGGTAAATGTATCGAGCCGTTCCCTGCCCAGCGAGGTTATAGCCTGTTCTGAAACCCAGGAACGGTATGCGATGGTAGTGCCCGCTTCGGTATCACCGGAAATACTCAAAATCTACAATGAACACTATGAACTGCCCGGCATCTATGCCGGTGCGGGGGCATATGTAATTGGGTGCGTAAGAACGGATGAGCAGTTCAGATTGATTCATAAAGGCGCCGCCGTATGTGACGCGGATGTTCACGCCATCACTACCGGAATAGAATACGAGAGAAAAAGCAAGAAAAGGCAAAGAAGAAAACTCTCTCCTCTCTCTTCCCAAGACGATTTCCGCAGCGCCGGGCCGGAGCCCGGAGAAATTCTGCTGGCAATGCTGTCGCGCGACAACATAGCCAACAAGGAGCTTATTTATCACCATTACGATACCGAAGTGCAGGGACGAGCCGTTCTCAGACCCGGCGAGGCGGATGCGTGCGTACAGGTTTTCGTTCCTGGGTATTGCATAGGCGTTGCCGCGTCCATAGGAGGAAATTCACGTTTGAGCTCGGTCGATCCCCGTTTGGGCGGACAGTGGGCCGTTATTGAAGCTGTGAGAAACGTCGTCTGCGTCGGTGCGCTCCCGCTGGCTTTGACCGACTGCCTGAATTACGGTGATCCTGAAGATCCGGAGGTTTTCTGGGAGTTTTCAGAAGGAGTACGCGGAATAGGCGAAGCATGTTCGCGTCTGGGCTTAAGCGAAGAAATAAAGGAGGGTATTCCTGTTATTTCCGGCAACGTGTCATTTTATAATCAGAGTGAAAAGGGGGACCCCATCGCTTCCACACCAATTGTGGCGTGCGCGGGACGCGTGAAGGATATTAGTGCCACACGGGGAATGGGGTTCAAAAAATTCGGTTCAAGGATTATTCTTGTCGGAAGCCTGCATCCTAACATAGGCGGAAGTGAATTTGAGATGCTTGATGGTGACGCGGATGATCCGGCCGGTTCTTCGGCTCGGGGCGCCCGGGAAAATATGCCGCCGGTTCCGGATTTCGACCGGGAAAAGGCCGCGCTGCAAGCCGTTTTGGAGGGGTTCGAAAACTCATTACTGCTGGCGGCCCACGATATATCTCTCGGCGGCCCGCTGGTGGCTCTATCGGAAATGATTCTCGCATCACCGGAGCATGCCGTCGGCTGCGATCTGGATTTAAGCGGAATCGAGGAAAGCGCCCGCTTGCCTGTCAATTATTTGTTCAGCGAATTCGGAGGCATTTTAGTCGAAGCAGAGGAAGAATCGTATGAGCGGTTCCACCGGCTGCTGGATAAAACCGGCGCTTTATGGTTTGACCTGGGAGCCACCAGCTCCAATCCCGGGATGCGGGTCGGGCTTTCATCCGGCGGTTTTTCTCTTTCCGCCGGCGAATTGTCGGAAGCAAAAAAGGGAAGAATAGGAAGGATTTTCGGGCTGGAATAATGCTTCTAATTCACGGCCGGGTTTCTCAAAAGGCTGCCGAAGAGGCTGCCGTCCGGCGCGGAGATTATTCAATAGCAGAAGATTTGGAGTGTGCTGATGGTGGAAGCAGTCATAATTCAGTTTCCCGGAGTCAATTGCGAATATGAAACCCTCAGAGCTCTCGAGGCGGCCGGAATCAAAACTCGGATACTGAGATGGAATGAAGAACTCAAGGCAATAAGAAGCGCAGCCTCGGTTATTTTGCCCGGAGGCTTTTCGTACCAGGACAGAATTAGAGCAGGAGCCGTCGCGGCCAGGGACTTCGTAATAGATGAAGTCTATGAAGCCGCGCTAAAGGGCACGCCGGTCCTGGGTGTTTGCAACGGCGCGCAGATTCTTGTCGAGTCGGGAATCGTGCCCGGGTTTGAAGAAGGCGCGGTGTCTGCTGCGCTGGCTCTCAACAAGATGAGCGACCGCGCAGGTTATTACTGCAACTGGATCAGATTGAAAAAAGGCCCAGCCGATTGCGTATTTACGTCTTTTCTGGACGAATGGAAATTGGATTGCGGAACCGTGCCCTGTCCCGTAGCTCATGCGGAAGGATGTTTTACAACCGCCTCTGCTCATGTCGAGCAGCTGCTGAAGTCCGGCAATAACGTGGCCCTTTATTACGCTACAGCAGACGGAAGTCCGGCCGATATATTTCCTCAGAATCCGAACGGCTCTATTGCGGGAATAGCGGGACTTACGAATAACAGTGGAAATGTAATGGCCCTTATGCCTCATCCCGAGAGAGCGGCATGGCTCTACCAGGTTCCGGCCGCGATTGGAGGGTACTGGGGTGAAAAACGGTTGAATCCCGGAGTCGATTTGTACGCTCCCGGGCCGGGGAGCGGAGTGTTTGCTTCTTTGAAAAAAGCTCTGGCTTGAGCCCGAGCCCGGTTTTCATAATATCGCGCAAGGCCGGATTGAAGCATAAGACAGGTTGCTGCAATAAAAGCGGTTCGCTCCCTGTTGGGTGGAACCTCTGCGATACTGCAAAGGTGTTCTGATGACCAGACTATCTGCGGAACTTTTCGTTTTCAACAAAAACGTGGATTTGATTGCTTCGACTGCGTATATTGCCCTTTCCGGGAAAATGGGTTACGGGGATGTGCTTTTGGGGCTCAGGCGGTTCGATTACTATCGTTTTGTTATGGAGAGCGGACCGGAGGAGGGACCGCAAGCGGTACTTGAACGGATAGATGGAGTTATGAGGGCGGGAAGCACATTTTTCAACCGCAACAAGCATAATTATATTCTGGAATGCTCCTGGGAAGAGTCCATGAAAAAACTCGGCGTCGATGCCGGCCGGGTTGAAAAGGAAATGATCGAGGGGATATGCAAATCGGAAACCGGCGGAGAACCGGCATATTTAGATATACAAAAGAACTCTGAAAAGGTTATTTTCAATAAAGAAGATCTGTTTTTGGGGTCTTTGCTGGTCGAAAACAAGGATCCGGTGGAGAAGAAGGCCCTCGAGACCGCTCTGGCGCCGGAAATGGAACCTGCACTTCTGGTTATCGAACACAAGGGGACCTTGTGGTGGCTGGCGGTTCGAGGTTTCAGCGGCGGAGATGCCCGCGGAACTATCGAAGAAATGGCAGTTTCCGTGAGCAAGGACAAGGGGCTGCTGCTCAATCCTCATTATCAAGATCACGAAATAACCTTTTTAAAGAAGTTTAGAATAAAAAACCATGTTTGATGAACTTCACGAAGAATGCGGAATTTTCGGTGTTTTTAGCCATGAGAAGGCCGCCCATTTGACCTACCTCGGGTTGTATGCTCTCCAGCACCGGGGCCAGGAAAGCGCCGGTATAATTT
The DNA here is from genome assembly GCA_964654695.1 of uncultured bacterium. Taxonomy (GTDB): domain Bacteria; phylum Krumholzibacteriota; class Krumholzibacteriia; order WVZY01; family WVZY01; genus CAZZKJ01. Next base: position 41,290 of record CAZZKJ010000006.1, read on the forward strand.
CCTCGGACGGGAGAAAAACATTCGAGCACAGAGGAATGGGATTGGTGGCGCAGGTCTTCGACGAGGAGAGTTTGAGCAAGCTCAAAGGCAATTCTGCCGTTGGGCACAATAGGTACTCCACAACCGGCCAATCTCGGCCCAGCAACATCCAGCCGCTTCTTGTAGATTGCAGATTAGGCAAAATCGCGCTCGCACATAACGGCAATCTGGTAAATGCGCTGGAAAAAAGGCACGAGATGGAAAGAGAAGGATCAATCTTCGGCACGACCCTGGACAGTGAAATCATTCTTCATATGATTGCTAAAAGTGAGAAACGGGAGCTCGAAGATAAAATCATTGCTGCCCTCAAGCAGGTGCAGGGGGCTTATTCGCTGTTGATACTGGCTGAGGATAAGCTAATCGGAATGAGAGATCCTTATGGTTTCAGGCCGCTTTGTATCGGCCGCCTGGATGGAAGCTATATTCTATCCAGCGAATCGTGTGCACTGGATATCCTCGGTGCGGAATATGTCAGGGACGTAGAGCCAGGGGAACTGGTCATTATTGACAAGGGGGGATTGAAGTCCAGGACAATCGAGGAATCAAAAAAACAGGCCAAGTGCATTTTCGAATTCATCTATTTTTCCCGACCGGACAGTATTGTCTTCAAAGAAAATGTTGACAAGATCAGGCGCAAGTTGGGGATTGTGCTTGCCAAGCACCACCCTGTTGAAGCTGATCTCGTCATAGCCGTGCCGGATTCGAGCAACACTTCCAGCTTGGGTTTCGCTCAAGAATCCACGATTCCGTTCGAGCTGGGACTTATCAGGAATCATTACATCGGGCGGACATTCATCCAGCCCGAGCAGTCGATACGGGACGGAAATGTACGGATAAAGTTCAATCCGGTCAAGGGAGTGCTGATCAACAAAAGGGTTGTAGTTGTAGATGATTCCATTGTACGCGGTTCCACAATGAGGAAACTCGTTAAAATGTTGAAGAAAGCAGGAGCGAAGGAAGTACATCTTCGCATCTGTTCCCCCCCCATCATGTTCCCCTGCTTTTACGGGATAGATACGCCCGCCAGAAAGGAATTGATCGCGTCTTCTCATTCGATCGAGGAGATAAGACAGTTTCTCGGTGCGGACAGTCTGGAATATCTCACCGTCGAAGAATTGATGTCCACGGTCGATGATCCGGACCAGTTCTGCTATGCCTGTTTCAATGGGGAGTATCCAATCCCGCTTTTGCACGGTCACAGCAAGTCCGTGTTAGAGGAAGATCCCGAGAAGTCGGGTATTTCTTAAACGGCTTCATGCGGTCCTTTTAGGGGACGCAATCGTGCACCTATTTCAATATTAATAATGTTTAGCGGCTTGCAGCGCAGGCGCAAGCCGGAGCTGGTCAGGGTTTTCATATGGTCAGGATCAGGTTCAGATTCAGCAAGACCGGGGCGGTAAAATTCACATCCCACCTGGATTCCATGAGGATGTTCCAGCGCTGCTTCCGGTCGGCCGAGCTGCCCTTGTGTTTTACGGGGGGATTTCATCCTCATCCCCGCATGTCTTTTGGCCCGTCGCTCAAAACTTCGTGGGAAGGACTCAGCGAATTCCTTGATGTTTATATGGAAGAAAACGTTCCGGATGCAAAAGGAAAGTGCAATCACCTTCTGCCTGCCGGCCTAAGCATTATTGATGCGCGTGTAATTGAGCATTCCGCCCCATCCTTGAGCAGCGAGATAACGGCGGCACGTATCAGGGTCGATATAAAAGAAACTTCCCTGAATCCCCTGGCTGTTTTCAACCATGAAGCGGCGCGCTGCGGAGCCGATACCCCCGGCAAAGCGGGGATCTTTACACCGGAAGTTCTGGAAACGGCGCTTGAAAACACCGAAGGCGGCCTTAACCTTGAATACCTGACAACCATGCAGGGCGGACGCGGCCTGAATCCTGCAGAGGTAATCGAAATGATGTCCGGGCAAAAAGAATTCAATGCTGAAGGCATGAAGGTAGCGAGAACGGGTCTTTTTACACGAAAAAACGGAGCTCTGGCACTGCCGCAAGGCTACCAGGCTGCGTCTTAGCATGTTGAAAGAATGCTATGACGGCGACGAAAAACCAGAGCAGATATGCAAGGAGTAACAAAGCAATCATGAAAGAAATAATAATAAATTCCACTTCCCAGGAGGTAAGAATAGCTATTCTCGAGGACGGGGAACTTGTTGAGTTCATAGTTGAAAGAGGGGAATCGAGACGTGTCGTCGGCAATATATACAAAGGAAGGATAAATGCCATTCTGCCCGGCATACAGGCGGCGTTCGTCGATATAGGGTTTGAAAAAGCCGGATTCCTGCATGCAAACGATCTTGCGGGATCGCAGAGCGCAGCCAAGGAAGTGCTCAAGGAAGTTGAAGTCGAGGAAGTTCCACGAGGCGGCCGCCGGAAAAGAAATATGCGAGATAACGGCAAAAGGGCTCTATCTCCTCCGATTGAGAAGCTGCTATCGAAGGGACAGGAGATTATGGTGCAGGTCACAAAGGAAGCCATCGGCACCAAAGGTCCCAGGCTGACAACCCAAATATCTCTACCCGGGCGCTATGTCGTGTATATGCCGAATTTGAATTATCTCGGAATATCCAGACGTATTGAATCGCGCAGCGAGCGCTCCCGCTTGAAAACTGTTATCGCCAGGAAAAAACCGGCCAACAGCGCCATAATCGCCAGAACGGCTTGCGAAGGCGTCGCCGCCAAGCACATCGAATCGGACATCCGCTACCTCCACCGCCTATGGCAGAGTATGGAAAAACAAGCCATCAAGGCTGAGACTCCTTCACAGGTTCATGAAGAAGTGGGCATCCTGATCGGGACGCTGCGCGACATGATGAGCGAAGATATCGATAAAATCCATATCGATCTCGAGCGCGACCGCAAAAAACTTGTCCAGTATCTTAAAACCTACAGCCCGGCCCTGGTTTCCCGAGTCAAGCTTTACAGGGATAAGGCTCCTATATTCGACAGGTTTGGTATTGAAAGTGAAATCGAAAAAACCCTGGAAAGAAAAATCTGGCTCAAGAAAGGCGGGTATCTAGTACTCGATCACACCGAGGCTCTTGTTGCCATTGATGTGAATACCGGGCGTTTCGTCGGAAAGAAAAACCAGGAAGAAACCATACTCGAAACCAACCTTCTCGCAGCGAGGGAAATCCCCCGCCAACTCCGATTGAGGGATATAGGGGGGATAATAGTAATAGATTTTATCGATATGGAGAGGGAAGCAAACAAGCGAAAAGTTCTTGCGGAACTGCGCAGAAATCTTCGGAAAGACCGTTCCCGCTCTAAAGCTTTCCAGGTGAGCGACCTGGGTCTGGTGGAAGTCAGCCGCAAGCGCGTTCGGCCAAGCCTGCTTCATTTTTTCAGCGAAGAATGTCCATACTGCACGGGAATGGGAAAAGTGCTTAGTTTCGAATCGTTGTCTACCAGAATAGAGCAGTGGATTAGGAGAATCGGTTCCCGGCGGCGGGAGAAGCGCATACAGCTCCGGACCAATTCGTCGCTTGCGATCTTTCTCGAAGATGAGAGACGAAGCATTCTGGATGCTCTTGAGAGGCAGTACAGGCTCAAGATAGAGATCCAGGACGATCCACGTCTTCACCGGGAAGATTTCAAGCTGATTTCCCTGTCTTCCTTCAAAGATTTGGTGCAAGAACTTTCTTGACAACCAGGTAGAATTCTTGTATTTAAGAAAGGTTATTTGCGCCGGTTTTGGCGCTTTTCAGAACAGGAGAACAATAAATGTATGCCGTGATTGAAGTTGGTGGATGCCAATTAAAAGTCTCTCCGGAATCCATGATAAAAATCCCCAGAGTCCGCGACGAAGTGGGGCGGAAGATAAAGCTGGACAAAATACTTCTTATTTCCAACGGAGATAAATTGGAGATCGGCAAGCCCTATTTAGAGGGAAAAAGTTTCGATGCCGAGATCGTACGCCACGGAAAAGAAAAGAAAATAACCGTCTTCAAGAAAAAAAGGCGCAAGAAATATCGCAGGAAAAGAGGCCACCGGCAGCAGTTTACGGAGATAAAGATCGATACGCTGGTTGCTTCCTGATATCTTCTCTCCGGCTTTTCTCTTCGAAGCCGTACATTCAACAATGATTCTATTATGAAGGACAATAGGTATGGCTCATAAAAAAGGTGTAGGCAGTTCAAGAAACGGGCGTGATAGTAATGCCAAGAGGCTTGGTGTTAAGCATTATGCCGGCGAAAAAGTTACGGCCGGTGCTATCCTCGTCAGGCAGCGGGGCAGCAGGATTCATCCCGGTCTTAATGTCGGCAAGGGAAAGGACGATACACTGTTTGCAAAAATCAGCGGCATCGTTAAATACGAAACCTTCGGAAAAAGCAAGAAGAGAGTCTCCATCGTTCAACCCGGCTGATCGCCCTTCATTTCCGGAACTTGGTTCTTTTCATAGGAATCAATGTGTCTCCGGTTCCGTCTTTCCTTCTTACCATGAATTGATTCAACTAAAGTTTTCCCTTTATTCCCCGGTTTTGAGATATCAAAGCGCATGCTGGTTTGCGATACGCGGTGCCGTCTGTGCGCCCGATGGTCGGAACGGCCGCCGCCGGATTGAATTTGAATCCGCCTGCATCAAAGGTGAGCTATAATGATCGCTGGAGAGTTTGCCGTCATACTGCCTGTGCGTTTCAATTCGAGCAGGTTCCCTGGAAAACCTCTCGTAGAGGTGGCCGGCAAGCCGCTCATTCAGTGGGTGTATCAAAGAGCCGAATCGATTAGGGGAGCCGGGATCGTTATTGTAGCCACCGACAACAAAGATATTGCGTCAAAGGTGGAAAGTTTCGGTGGGAAGGCCGTGATGACTTCAACGCGGCATAGAACAGGAACCGATCGCGTGGCCGAGGCCGCAGCCGGTCTTGAATTCGATGTGATTGTGAACCTGCAGGGAGACGAACCCGTGGTCCCCGACGGTCTGGTGGAAGGAATGGTTGCAGGGCTGCGTAAAACGCCTGAAGCTGGTATTGCCACGGCCTGCCACAAAATCGATAATCCCGGCGATTTCGAAAACCCCAATATAGTCAAGATAGTCATGGACGGAGCGGGCGGCGCGCTCTATTTTTCACGTGCGCCTATTCCTTACGGTGCCTGGAAAGATCTTCACGGCGCCGGGATCGAAGCGGAGGCGTACCGGCATATCGGAATATATGCTTTCAGAAAGGAATCGCTGGCAGCATTTGCCGGAATGCAGCCATCTCCCCTGGAAACCGCCGAAGGATTGGAACAGATGCGCGCGCTTGAGAACGGAATACGAATAAACGTATTGATCACCGAAACGCCGACGATCGGAGTCGATGTTCCCAAAGACATAATAACCGTTGAAAAATACTTAACGAAAACATAAACTGAACGCAGTCGAGCAATACCGTCGAATTGACTATATAACCGATCAAGAATCCCAAAAGGAATCAGGAGCAGTCTTATGAGGCCAAGGCAATGAAATTCATTTTCGTAACCGGCGGTGTCGTTTCTTCTCTTGGAAAAGGAATTGCAGCGTCTTCTCTCGGCCTGCTGCTCAAGCAGCGCGGGCTTAAAGTTACACTGCAAAAATTCGATCCTTATATAAATGTTGATCCGGGAACCATGAGCCCTTTTCAGCATGGTGAAGTTTTTGTTACTGAAGATGGAGCCGAAACCGATCTGGACTTGGGGCATTATGAACGTTTTATCGATACGAATTTATCACGCAAGAACAATGTTACGACCGGCCAGGTTTACCAGGAAGTCATACGCCGTGAGAGAAAAGGCAGGTATCTGGGCAAAACCGTCCAGGTGATTCCGCATATTACAAACGAAATCAAAAACCGAATTAAAGCCGCCGGTGAAAACGGAGACGATATAGACGTGGTGATCACGGAAATCGGCGGCACTGTGGGTGATATCGAAAGTCAGCCGTTTCTGGAGGCCATAAGGCAGCTCCGGTTGGAAATGGGGCGGGATAAGACACTGTTCATTCACCTGACCCTGGTTCCGTATATAAGAGCAGCCAAGGAGTTGAAAACCAAACCCACCCAGCACAGTGTCAAGGGGCTCAGGGAAATAGGAATACAGCCGGATGTTCTGCTCTGCAGAACGGAAGTGCCCTTAAGCCGCGATATTAAGAACAAGATAGCTCTTTTCTGTAATGTTCACGAAGAAGCGGTCATCGAGGCGCGTGATGTAACCAGTATATATCATGTTCCGCTGCATTTTCACCGGGAGGGGCTCGATGAAATAGCAGCGAATTTCCTAAAACTGGGGTCATCCCCTCCGGATCTTTCCCAATGGGAAGCTATGTTGAGCCGCATGTCGGCGATCGAGGAGGAAATCGATATAGCGATCTGCGGGAAATATGTTCATCTCAATGATGCGTATAAATCTATTATCGAAGCGTTTACGCACGCCGGTATCACCAATGATGTAAAAGTCAATATAGTATGGATAGATGCTGAAGATATAAATGATGAAAACGTCGATAAATATTTGAAAGGAGTGTGCGGCGTGCTCGTTCCGGGCGGTTTCGGTGAGAGAGGCATCTCGGGAAAACTGCAGGCGGTTGAATATGTAAGAAGCCGGGGCATACCGTTCCTGGGCATTTGCCTGGGGCTTCAGTGCGCGGCTATAGAATTTGCGCGCAATGTCTGCGGCATCGATGATGCTCACAGCTCCGAGTTCGATTCCGATACCGTAAATCCCGTTATCGATCTTATGGACGATCAACGAAGCAAAAACGAAAAGGGGGGGACCATGAGGTTGGGTTCCTATCCGTGTGCAATAAAGCCCGGTACTCTCGCTTTGAAGTGTTACGGTTCCGATCGCGCGGACGAACGGCATCGCCACCGGTGGGAGTTCAATAATGCCTACCGCGAGGCGTTTGCCGGAAAGGGTATGGTCTTCTCGGGGACATCTCCGGATAACAGGCTTGTCGAGATTATCGAGCTGAAAGATCATCCGTTTTTCTTAGCGGTTCAGTTTCACCCCGAGCTCAAGAGCCGTCCAAACCGGCCTCATCCCCTCTTCAGAGAACTAGTTCATGCGGCCAAGTCCCATAAACGAAATGCCGGGCTGGAGCCGTCCCGGCGGTCTAATAGTTGATTTGGTGCAAAGTGAATCATCCCCAAAAGAATCGACAGCTGTTCAACCGCTCTGGAGCGCCTATTCTAATTGCCGGGCCCTGCGTGCTGGAAAGCCCTGAATCGGCCGTTGAATTGGCCCAATCCATATCGGAACTCCCCGCGGCAAAGAATTTCCGATTCGTTTTCAAAGCAAGTTATCTTAAGGACAATCGGAGTTCGGGGGAGAGCTTTCGCGGCCCCGGAATCGAAAAGGGCCTCGATATACTCCAAAGAATCCGCAGATCGGTGGGCTGCCCGGTATTGTCCGACGTTCACTGTCGGCAAGAAGTTCAGCCCGCAGCCGAAGTGCTGGACGCGCTTCAAATCCCTGCCTTTCTTTGCCGGCAAACCAGGTTGCTCGAAGCTGCGGCCGGATGCGGCAAACCGGTTAACGTGAAAAAAGGCCAATTTCTGGCGCCGGAAGACATGCAGCTCGTTATCAATAAATTAAAACGCGCCAGTTGCAGTGATGTGGCGATCACCGAGCGCGGTTCCGTTTTTGGTTATCATGACCTGGTTGTTGATTACCGCTCGCTTGCCAAGATGATGGAATTCGGATGTCCGGTTATTTTTGACGTGACGCACAGTCTTCAGAAACCGGCTTCCCTTGGCGGCCGGTCCGGAGGAGACCCCGGATTGGCTAGAGTTATGGCGCGTGCCGCCGCCGCGGTGCCGTGCGGCGGACTGTTTATAGAAACGCATTTCAATCCTGAAAAAGCTTTAAGCGACGGCGCTTCCATGCTGCCATTTTCTGAACTGAACGGGCTTTTGATGGAAGTATACGAGATAATTACTCTCGTCAAGAAGATGTGATATAATGGGCTAATGATCCCGGTCCGGCCTGGATTTGCGGCGATCGGGCGGCGGCCAGTTACGAAGAGGTTGCTATGGAATCAAATTTAGAAAATGTTGGATCTAATCGTACGGGAACAGTGGTGAAAAAAGTAATTGAAAAAGCCAAAAGAGTTTTCGATGACGAAATCAAATGCCTGCATGGTGTGCGCGACAGACTGGGCGATGAGTTCTGTCGCGCCGTTGAAACTATTTCGAACTGCAAGGGAAGGCTCATAGTATCCGGTGTGGGAAAGTCAGGCCTGATCGCGAAAAAGATCGCCGGGACACTGACCAGCACCGGGACTCCGAGTTTTTACCTGCATCCGGTGGAGGCCGTACATGGAGACCTGGGGCTTGTTAGCAGGGAAGACGTGGTGATTTTCGTATCCAAAAGCGGAATGAGCGATGAACTCGCAAAGCTGCTGCCTTCACTGCGAAAGATCCGGATTACGATAATAGCCGTGACCGGCGAGTGCGATTCATTTCTGGCCCGAAACAGCGATATAGTGCTCGATACGAATGTGTCCAGCGAAGCGGGAAATTTGGGGCTTGCTCCGACTTCAAGCGCAACTGCAGCCCTTGTCATGGGCGACGCACTGGCGAGCGCCCTTATAGAGAGAAAAGGTTTTAATGAAGAAGACTTCGCGCGTTTTCATCCAAGCGGCATTCTTGGAAAGAAGCTGACACTGAGAGTAAAGGAACTAATGAGGACGGACGGCGATGTTCCGCTGGTTCCTTCGAAAACCCTTTTGAGTGAAGCGCTGCTGGAAATAATGGACAAGCGTGTTGGATGTACCGGTGTTGTGGATGATCATGGCAGGCTGGTCGGAATAATTACCGACGGCGATCTCAAAAGGATATTTGCAAAAGAAAAAGCTGCGCTCGAAATGCGGGTGAAACAAGTAATGACACCTGAGCCGAAGACAATAGGTTCCCAGGTTCTGGCCGCCGATGCTTTGAGCGCTATGGAGATCAATCCGCAGGGCCCTATTACAATGTTCTTCGTTACCGATTCATCGGGAAAACCCGAGGGGTTGATCCATATTCATGATATCCTCAAGGCCGGTCTAAAGCTGTGAACGCAGCCGGATTTCCCCGCCGTCCTCCTCGCTTCTCCATCTTTCAGATATTCTGGCACAATCATTGCTTGACTATCACCCCCCAATGTGCTAACTAATTAATTGTAAAGGTTTTTTGCGGTTTGAAGCCACGGCCTGGCTGGTTTCTGCTCACCTCGATGAGGTACCGAAACGGATGAAAAACAGAAAAATCATAAAGCATAATATTGAATATTTTATTATTTCATCGTTTCTTCTGTTCGGACGTATTATGCCGAGGAAGCAGGGGCTCAAGGTCTTTTCAAAATTGGGAATACTGGGATTTTATGTAATGAAAAAAGACAGGCAAAAAGCCCTTGAAAATCTGGCTCTTGCTTTTCCGGATGCTCCTGATATTTTCAGGCGATCGATGGCCAGGGCAATGTTCAAATCTATCGCTTGTAATTTTTTTGAATTCATCAAGATTCAAAATGCCGATACAGCAAAGATACTGCATCTCGTGGATAAAACGGACGGGTGGGAAAACTTCGATAAAGCTTACTCTCGGGGCAGAGGACTGATCTGCATTACCGGCCATATCGGATGCTGGGAACTGATGGCCGCATACGTATGCAAGCGCGGATATCCTGTAGCAGTAGTAGCCAGGCGGTTATGGCTCGAAAAACTGCAAAACAGGCTCGCGGCGATACGCGAATCCTTCGGAGTGAAGTCCATAGACCGGGATCAAAGTCCCAGGGTGCTGGTTGACTTCTTGGGCAGCAAAGGTGTGACGGGAATACTCATAGACCAGAATACGAGGCTCAAAGGCATTTACGTGCCTTTCTTTAATAAGCCCGCTCATACGGCAAGCGGAATTGCCAAACTTGCTTGTATAACGAATGCCATGGTGCTGCCCATAGCCATATTTCTCAATTCTGATTTAAAACACGAGATCAAGATACTTGATCCAATTGATCCTGCGAGCATCAGCGGAAGCAAGGATGAAAGGATAGAAACTCTTACTGCTCTTTTCACTAAAGCCGTCGAAACGTTGATTAGAATCGATCCCAAACAATGGGTCTGGTTTCACGACCGGTGGCGCCGAAGAGAAGAAGACGTGGAGATAGAATATGCGGCTTCAAATTAAGCACTTGGTATTTTTAACGGCTTTAATACTGCTCTTTGCCTGCACAAAGGAAACGAGCCAGGATATTCAGGACGAAAACCAGGATGCGCCCGATGAAGTGTTTTTTGATTTCGTTACGCAAGAAACCGACAGCGGAAGGGCCAAGTGGAAATTGACCGCTCCCAAGGCCAGCAAATTCAATACGAAAAACCTGGTTGTATTGGAAAAACCGGTTATCAGGTTCTTCGATGAAGAAGGAAAGCTCCAAACAACTCTTACATCGGATAACGGCGAGCTGTATAAGGAATCTCAGGATATGCTTGCTTACGGTCATGTATTGGTACGATCCGTCTCCGGTGATTTTCTTGAAACCGACAGTCTCTACTGGATGGACGCCAAATCGAAAATACGAAGCGATTCTTTCGTGAAACTTACTCGTGGAAACGATATAGTCACCGGGATCGGGATGGAATGCAACTACAAGTTATCTGCTGTTAAGATAAAGAAAAATATACAGGCGACGATAATAGATGAGGGGAACGAAATAAATGAATGATCCGTCGGATGCATTTACCGCCGAGAAGCTGAATGCCAGAGCTCTGGTAAAATTCTACAGCAAGAAAAAGGTAGTCGATGAAGTCAGCATAGATGTTAATCCCGGAGAAGTTGTCGGACTGCTGGGGCCGAACGGTGCAGGGAAAACAACGACATTCTACATGATAGTCGGTATGATAAGACCGTCATCGGGAGAAGTCTATCTTGGAGAGCAGCGGATAACCGCCCACCCGATGTATAAAAGGGCAAGAATGGGAATTGGATATCTGCCCCAGGAACCTTCAATTTTCAGGGGTCTGACTGTGGAGCAGAATTTAACCGCTATTCTTCAAACCATGAACCTGACCAGGGAAGAACGCGCGCAGAGGTTGGAATCCTTGTTGGAAGAGTTGGACATTGCCCATATTCGCAAAAGAATGGGTCATAAACTGTCGGGTGGAGAAAGAAGAAGAGTCGAAATTACTCGATCGCTATCCACTTTTCCAAAGTTCATGCTTCTTGACGAACCTTTTGCGGGGATTGATCCAATTGCTGTCTCTGATTTGCAGGAAATCGTAAAGAAATTGAAAGAGAGAGGGTTGGGTGTCTTAATAACGGATCATAATGTTCGGGATATTCTCAGCATTACTGATCGAGCTTATATTATGTATGAAGGCAGCATAAAAAGAGCCGGCACCGCCAGCGAATTAGCGGGCGATGCCGAGGTTCGTGAAATATATCTAGGGGAGTCTTTTAAACTATGACAGATGTTATACTTCTGACCGGGCGGTTTGTATGGCAATGAAACTTGGTTTGCAACTCAAGCAGCGTCAGATGCTGGTGATGACGCCGAAACTGCAGCAAGCGTTGAAGCTCCTGCAGATGCCGGCCATAGAACTCCAGCAGATGCTTAAGCAGGAATTGATTGAAAATCCTATGCTGGAGGAAGAAGACGATATTCTCGAAACGCAGGAGGAACGTGAAGAGAGGGAGTCAAAAGAAGACCGTGAGAAAGATAATTCCAGTAACGATGAAGACTCCAACGAAGAAAAAATTGACCTCGATGAGTATCTCCAAAGTGATTTTGAAATCGGCTATGGAATGGGCGAAGAGATGCAGGAAGAATTCTATGAAAAGGTTCCTATTGCCAAGCGCTCATTTATAGATCAACTAATCAGCCAATTGAGAATAATTACTGACGACGAGAGAATATTGGGAATGGGGGATTATTTGATTGGAAGCCTGGATGACAGCGGATATCTGCTCTGCAATCTCGACGAAGTAGCCAACGTTTTTAACGAACCAGTTGAGGAAGTGGAGAAGGTTTTAAAGATTATACAGGACTTCGATCCGCCCGGAGTGGGAGCCAGGAATCTCCGGGAGAGTCTGATAATTCAGCTGAGGAGCAAGGGTCTGGAGGATTCCATGGCTGCAAAGATAATAACCGAGTATTTCGATGATTTCAAACAAAAGAAATACATGGAAATAAGCAAGAAACTTAAAATATCTATTCAAGAAGTTCAAAATCAGTGCAAGATAATCAGCATGCTCGATCCGAAGCCGGGGCTTGAAATAAGCGCCGAAGAACCCAAATATGTAATTCCGGATTTGATCGTGGAAGTGATAGAAGGTAAGTACGTTGTATATTTAAACGATAAAAATATACCCCGACTCAGGGTGAGCCAGGCATACCAATCCGAGCTCATGAAGGATTCCAAAGATGGTAATAAGGAAACCAGGGAGTTCATACAATCGCGCATAAAGTCGGCCAGATGGCTGATCCAGACCATTGAGCAGCGAAGAAAAACCATGGTAAAAGTCATGGAGTGCATCGTCGATAAGCAAAAAGAGTTTTTTGAGAAAGGCACGGCTTTCTTAAAACCCCTTACTCTCCAGCAAGTTGCCGTTGAAATCAACATGCACGAGTCCACTGTCAGCAGGGTTACCACCCAAAAATACGTTCAGACTCCAAGGGGTGTGTACGAACTCAAGTTCTTTTTTTCCAGCAGCTTGAAAACTCATGACGGTGGAGAAATATCGGCCAAAAGCGCCAAAGACAAGATCAAGAAGATAATTGAAAAGGAAGACCAGCGCAACCCATTGAGTGATCAGAAAATAGCAGATATGCTGAAAAAAGACGGCCTGGAGATTGCCAGAAGGACCGTTGCCAAATACCGGGAACAACTGAGCATTTTGCCGGCCAGGCTTAGACGAAATTATTAATAGCCGATATTTGCTCTTCAATTATTATTGATTATATTTCATAGAGCCGGATAGAATATGGGCAAATTAGAGATTCGACCGTTGATCGGTGATGCGCGCAAAGTGTTGAATCAACATTTAGTCATAAAACAAATAGCTGTCCTCCGTCGCCTTCCTATACCGGAAATACTTGCTTCCGGAAACTTTTTTGCAGCCCTTCGCCAGATAATTTCCGCCGTTTCTAGTACTCCTTCGAGGTTTATAATTTTTGGATGGTTCCGGGAAGAAAGAGGTGCAATATGAAAATAACTACAACTTCGCGTCATTATGATTTGACCCCTGCTTTGAAAGATTATGCTGAGCGAAAAGTGCTTAATCTGAAAAAGTACTTTGACCAAATAGTGAATGCACATATCACATTTTCCCTGGAAAAATATCGGCACGCCGTAGAAATTGCAGTGCATGTAAATGGAAAGAATTTCAACAGCAAGGAAGAATCGGAAGATATGTACGCATCAATTGACAGGGTCGCTGATAAACTTGAAAGACAGATTCTGAAGCATAAAGGCAAACTCAAGCAAACCAAATCACACAGAAAAATTTCCGAGATGGAATATTCATTTCCGGAAGAAAACACCGACATCGATGAAGAAACCGGCAATATAATAATAGTGACGGGAGAAAACTTTCCTCAATCGACTCTTAAAGAAGCAGTAGATTCTATGCGCGGAAACGGGAGGGAATACAATATATTTCGCAACATGATTACCAACCAGTTAAATGTAATTTTCTTGCGGGAAGACGGCAAGATTGGACTCATTGAGGTGTGCTGAGAATGGAGAAGAAATCCATTTCCGTAAAAGAACTTTTTGAAAGGACTAAAGAGCTTCTGTCTTTGGAGCTTATCAATGAAATTTTGGAGGGACAGATCCCCGTTACGGTCCAGGATATTCACCGCCCCGGTCTGGCGCTCGCGGGATTCATGCAGAACTATCTGAACGAGAGAATTCAGGTCCTGGGAGAAACCGAAATGCTGTATTTGAGCAGCCGGTCTCCTTCTGAAAGCGCAGAGGCTATCTCCCGGATTTTCTCCAAGCCGCTTGTTTGCATTATTGTTACACGCAACCTGGAAATTCCCGATTCACTTTTTTCCAGTACTATTGAGCACCAGGTTCCACTGCTTAGAACCAGCATGCTAACCACTGCCTTTATGCATGAATTATCCAGGTATCTGGATGAAATATTCGCTCAAACGGATTCTTTGCATGCCACCCTCGTTGATGTGTACGGAGTGGGGCTGTTGTTTACAGGCAGAAGTGGTATTGGCAAGAGCGAAATTGCCCTTGATCTGGTTGAACGAGGGCACAGGCTCGTTGCCGATGACACCGTGCAGGTTATAAAGAAGTCGGATGACGTTTTGATAGGACGGGGGCATGGACATTTAAAGCATTTTATGGAGATTCGAGGCATAGGCATCATTAATGTGCAGGATATATTCGGCATTCGGGCAATCAGGGTGCAGAAAAGAATAGAAGTTGAAGTTAATCTCCAGGAGTGGGATGAAACCAAGAATTGGGAACGCTCCGGGCTGGGCGACAAGATAACCCGGATTATTGGCGTAAAGATTCCTCAAATCGTCATCCCTCTGTATCCCGGCAAGAATATAACAGTTATTTCCGAAGTGATCGCCTTGAACCATATGCTTAAAGTCTACGGCATCAACGCCGCAGAACGTTTTAACAAAATGCTGATTGATACTATGAAAAGTGATGAGCAGACAAGACATTATCTAAGATTTGATACGGAGTAAATACATACGGGGGCGTTTTGATGGTGAAGGGTATTATAATAACTCATGGCGGGCTTGGGGAAGAATTGTTGAAAACCGCGCGAATGGTTTTCGGAGATTTTGATGGGTGCAGTTCCATTTCGAATTCCGGGAAAGCAACCCAGGTATTGGTCGAAGAGCTGGAAAAGGCCGTATCTTCCGGTGTGGGAGAATCATGCATGCTGTTTGTGGATTTTTTTGGCGGAAGCTGTTGCTATGTATGTTTGAAGTTCCAAATGGAACACAGCGATGTTCCAATCATCAGCGGCGTTAATCTGCCTATACTTCTTGCTTTTCTCAATAAAAGAAATGACGTGCCTTTCGATGAATTGGCGAGGGAGTTGATTAGAAGAGGCCAAGACAGTATAAAAATGGTCGATATCGAGTAGGTTCGATGCCTCTAAGCCTGGTACGAATAGATGATCGATTGATTCATGGACAGGTTGTCCTGGGATGGGCGAGGTTTCTCAAGCCGGATCGGATGGTTGTCGCCAATGATCGGATAGCCGAAAACTCCTGGGAACGCAAATTTTATCTTTCGAGCGTGCCTCCTCATATCAAAGTATCTTTTTTATCGCTGGGCGATACGGCCAGGGAGCTTCTCAATAATCTATTCAAGAATGAATCAGTCATGATTCTTTTCGAGAGTGTGGAAGATGCGTATAATGTAATCGAATCCGGAGTTCAGCTTCGAGAAATCAATATCGGGGGATTGCATTTCAAAGAAGGAGCAGAGGAACTGCTTCCCTTCGTTTTTTTAACCGAAAAGGACAGGATTTTCCTAAGAGAGCTTGTCAAAAGGGGAATCAAACTGAGGGCCCAGGACATTCCTGGAAATGAATCCAGAACCCTGAATCCCTTGATAGTCTGAATCCCCTTGTTTCCGGCAAAACCGCAGGCGTATTATCCGCCCGCGACTGCAGCTCGAAACATATGATCCCCTGCTGCTCAAAGAAAGAATATATATGGGATATTACATTCTTCTCAGTATCCTGGCCGGTCTGCTGGCCGTTGATGATCGTGCAGGATGGCAAAGTCTGCTGGCTCAGCCCATCTTTGCAGGCCTTCTCGCCGGGTTCCTGGTGGGAGAGCCAATGACAGGGTTGGCAGCGGGCTTGTTGCTGGAGTTCGTATGGCTTTCGATACTGCCTATGCGCGGAACCAGGCGTCCCGACCATATAGCAGGCTCGGTTGTGGGTTCGGGCACGGCCGCGCTTCTTATCCATCAAACCGGCGATCCCAGGTTCGTGTTCATAACAGCCGTGGGGGTGCTCTCCGGCCTGGCTTCCGGCCTCCTAGCGATGCGGCTGACAAAGCCCTTCCTCGAACTTCGCGAGAAGCGTTTCAGTCGCTTGTCTTTGACTGCATCGGATATTGATACGGGTGGGCTGCGCTCCATGCACCTTGCGAACATATTCGAAATATTCATTATCGAAGCCGCAGCCGTTTTTATTCTTCTTCATTTGTTTGTGTATCTGGGTACGGCGTTGAGTTCATCGATGAACCAATGGATTATTAGAGGAGCGGTTTATTGGCAGAGCATAATTCCGGTTTTCGGAGCTGCAGCATTGATTAGAATTTACTGGCATAAATACTCTATCAGGTTTCTGTTTATGAGTATGTTCTTGTTCTTGATCATTTTCCAGATTACTTGAGCTAAAATGGAAACGCGTGATATTTCTATAAGCAAAAGAGAACTATTCGGGATTTTCTTGAGATTGCTTTTTATTCAGGGCCTTCTCAACCGTAAAGGCATGCAAAATATAGGTTTTGCAAGGGCTATCTCTGCTGTGGAGGGATGGAGGGCTAAACATTCCGATGAACCCCTGGCAGGGAAACATCTGGAATTTTTCAATTGCAATCCCAATTTTACGCCTGTTGTTGTAGGGGGTGTTCTCAGACTGGAACACGAAAGACTTTCGGGCAAACCCATAGATGAAAAAGATATCGAATATTTCAAACGTTCCATCTCCAGCCCCCTTGCAGCCATGGGTGATATGCTCTTTCTGGGAAACCTTAAACCGCTGGCATTGACTTTTGCCTGTATCTTTGCTATATATAAATCCGTCATCGGGTTATTGGCGGTATTCTTGCTGTATAATCTGATTATAATATCATGTCGTTTGTGGGGGGTTTATTTTGGTTATTCCAGAGGGTGGGAATTAGTAGATGTTTTCTCCAGCCCCGCCTTCCAAAAAGTTCTCAACATCGTTCAGGGAATTGGAGCGAGCGTCGGCGGAGCGCTCATAGCGGTAATTTCGTACCGGTTTATCGATAATGGACACTTGACTACACTTGCCGCCGGCGCCGTGGGGTTGCTGGCTGTATTTCTAATAAGGAAGAATGCTTCCGCAACCTGGTTTGCCATCTTTTTATTCCTGATTTCCATTCTCCTGTCCATTCTGGTGAGATAGAGAAAGTAATGCGTCAGCCAATGCAGGGTTCTTAAAACGGAGGGATCTTGGATAAATAATGATCGAATTTGAAAGCACTATAAACAACAAGATCGGTATGCATCTTCGGGCGTCCGGCGAATTTGTTAAAGTTGCCAGCAGATTCCAAAGCAAAATAACGGTTATGCTTGACGGTAGAAAAGCAGATGGAAAGAGCATTCTCGGTCTGGCCGGTCTTGCCATCGGCAGAGGAGCTAGGATATCCATAAGCATTGCTGGCGACGATGCAGAAGAGGCGCGGGAAGCACTTATTGATTTGATAGAAAATAACTTTTTCGAACACTAAGAGATGCGCTATCACAAATGAGTACCAGAAAAATAGATAAACCATCCACAGTAACCCGCACGAATTCGAAAGGCAGGGAAGAACTCCATTTAAAAGGAATCTCGGCCTCGCCCGGGATAGTTATAGGCAGAATCTTTTTGAAGGGTTTCGAAGTCCTTACCGTGCCCGTTTTCAAGATTCCCGCAAACAAGGTTCAAATCGAGATTGAAAAATTCAACAGCGCCCTCCAGCAAACGCGCAAAGAACTTATCGAATTGAAATCCCGTTTGGCCGCCAGCATGGGTGAAGATCATGCAAAGATTTTTGATGCGCACATGATGATATTGAGCGACACGCTGGCCATAGACGATACTGTGAAGATGATCGAGAGTGAAAAAAAGAATGCAGCCGCCGCTTTTCAGAGCGTGCTCATATCGATTGTCTCCAGTTTCAAAAATATCGAAGATGAATATCTCAAAGACCGCTATACCGATATTATGGATGTAAAACGCCGGGTACTCAGAAAGCTGCTGGGCAAAGATAAGAGATCTTTTGAAAAACCGGCGGAACCGTCGGTCATAGTAGCCCACGATCTTTCGCCGGGGGATACCGCGCAGTTCGAGCGGGATCTCACTCTTGGATACGCAACAGATGTTGGCGGCAGGACATCTCATACCGCTATCCTGGCCCGTTCTCAGGGGATTCCCGCCGTCGTCGGCCTGGAAAGACTGTCGTCCGTGGTTGAAAACGGCGACACACTGATAATCGACGGCAACTGCGGAATGGTAGTACTCAATCCGAGCAAAGCCACTCTGGCGCTTTACCGAAAAGAGATTGAACGGTTCGGCAAGTTGGAGGAGCAGCTCCTTACGCTTACGGGATATCCCGCCGTGACGCTGGACAAAAGAAAGATCGTTCTGGCGGCGAATATCGATATGCCTCAGGAATTGGAATCTGTCCGCGAGCACGGCGGCCAGGGAATCGGCCTTTTCAGAACCGAGTATTTCTTTATAGCCCAGGAGCATCTTCCGACCGAAGAGGAGCAGTACCGTTTGTACAAACAGGTATTGGAGGAGATGGACGGCAAATTCGTTATTATAAGAACATTGGATATCGGCGGAGATAAGATCGTCAGATACCTCCATAATTCGGCTGAACTCAATCCTTTTATGGGTTGGAGGGGAATTCGTTTCTGTTTGGCCAGGAAAGACATCTTCAAAACCCAGCTTCGGGCCATATACAGGGCCAGCACGTACGGCAAAGTCAAAATCATGTTTCCGATGATATCCCAGGTGGAGGAAGTATTGCGAGCGAAGGAGATCTGCGCCGAGGTTCGTGGCGAATTGAAAAGGGATCGTTTTAAGATAGACGAGGAGGTGCCGATCGGAATTATGGTGGAAACCCCTTCTGCGGTTGCAGCAGCAGAGATGCTTGCCAAAGAAGCTGCATTCTTTTCCATAGGGACCAATGACCTGATTCAATACACCCTGGCGGTGGACCGCGGTAACAGCAAGATATCGAATCTATATCAGAACCTGCATCCCAGTATCATCCGCTTTATCAAGAGCACAGTCGATGAAGCCCACAAGCGCAAGATTCCAGTTGGAATATGCGGTGAGATGTGCGCTGACCCGCTGTCCATAGTGGTGTTGATCGGTCTGCAGCTTGATGAATTTAGCTGCAGCCCATATGTAATTCCGGAGGCAAAGAAAATCATTCGTTCGGTGACTTTTGACGAATGCAAATCCTTGGTGAAGCGATTGCTGCAATATTCGCTTGTTAGCGAAATAGAAAAATGTGCCAGGGATTTCTTATTGGCCCGGTGTCCTGATTTATCGATTTTCCAGGATGAACAAAAACTATAGCTGGGAGTGAATCATAAATGAATAATAACCGCAAAGTCATGGAATCTCTTAGAGATGAATATGATAAAAGCGGGATGCTTCGGCTTGCCGAGTCGATACCCACGCACATGCAGGATGCGTGGATCAGGGCGGCGGATTTCGAGGACAGGCTTCCCCTGGGTATTACGGGAGATATAAGCAGAATAGTGGTTTGCGGAATGGGTGGGTCGGCAATCGGGGCGGATCTTGCCGCTGCCGTTGCGGGTTCGAGACTGGGATTGCCCCTGCATGTTGTTCGTAATTATGAAGTCTCCATCCCGGTCGCCAACGGTTCATTGGGTATTATTTCCAGCTATTCCGGAAATACGGCAGAAACCCTGTCCGCCTATGAAACGATGAAGAAGGAAAGCCGGGCGATGCTGGCCATTACAACCGGTGGCGCCCTCGGTGAAAAATGCAAATCGGAGGGAATTCCTGTATGCCTTATTCCCGAAGGCATGCCTCCAAGAGCTGCAATTGCATATTCACTTGTTCCCATTCTTCGCATATTGAGGACTATGGGATTTCTTCAAATGAAAGAAGAGGAATTCTCCGAAGGTGTTAAAACGGCAGAAAAACTTTGTGAAGGATATTCACTGCCGGCAGGAGGCGGGAATGCATTGGATCTGGCGGAGAAACTTCATGGGAAGCTCCCGTTTGTATATGCTGATATGGGACTCTTGGCGCCAGTAGCCAGGCGCTGGGCATGCCAATTCAATGAGAACAGCAAAGTTCTGGCTCATTTTGCCATGTTCCCGGAACTCTGTCATAACGAGATTGTGGGATGGGAAAAGCTTGTATCCGTTATGCCTCAAAGTGCGGTGCTTTCGTTGGAAGATTCTGAGGATCATCCCGTATCGGTAAAACAAAGAATTGCAGCGGTGGATTTGATCAAAGGATTTGGCGAACATATCGAGAGCTTCGAAACGAAGGGCAGGGGAAGACTTTCTCGACTTTTATCAATAATGCTTCTGGGAGATTTTGCCAGCATATATTTGGCTCTCTTGAATGGAGTAGATCCTACCCCCGTAGAAAAAATATCTCTGCTAAAGAAGCGTATGTCCGAAACCGATTAGATAAAAGACCTTTAATATATAAATACGCAGGAGGATCGAGATTTGAAAGCTATAATACCGGCTGCCGGCATAGGCACGCGTCTTAGACCTCATACACACACTTTACCAAAAGCGCTTTTATTAGTGGCGGGCAAGCCCATCCTCTCTCATATTATCGATGATGTGATCCGGCTGGGTGTCAGCAGTATCGCATTGATTGTAGGTTACAAGGGCGCCCTGATAGAAGAATACATCGGGGAAAATTATAGCGGTACCAGGATTGATTTCGTGTATCAGGAGAAACGCATGGGCATCGGGCACGCGATAAATCTGACAGAGAAAGTCTCAAACACGAAAGAACCGCTGCTGATTATCCTGGGTGATACCATCATCAAAACCGATTTGAGTGACGTTATACGATCCAGCGTAAATATACTGGGTGTAAAGGAAGTAGACAATCCCAGGAGATTCGGAGTGTGCAGCCTGGACGGAGGCAGGATAACCAAGCTGATTGAAAAACCTGATAATCCTCCGAGCAACCTGGCCCTGGTTGGTCTTTATTATTTGCAGAAGCCGGCTCTGCTCTTTGAATCCCTTCGCGAATTGATTGCCGGCGGAAAAACCACAAGGGGAGAATATCAGATAACAGATGCCCTTCAGATGATGATTGAAAAGGGAGCAGAATTCCGCCCGCATGTTATAGAAGAATGGTTCGATTGCGGCAAGGTAGACGCGCTTTTGGATACAAATAAGCATTTGCTCCGGGAAGCGGGCGGTGGCGCCGCCATAGACGGATCGGTGATTATCCCGCCGGTGCACATCGATCCCGGCGCAACGATTATCAACTCAATTATAGGCCCATATGTAACAATAGGGTCGTCGACCACTGTTGAGAATTCGATAATAAAGGATTCCGTAGTTGGACGGAACGTGTTAATAAATAATAGTCTTTTGAATAGGAGTCTCCTTGGTTCGAACGCCGTTGTCAAGGGCCGCTTCGGGACCGTGAATATAGGAGATTCAGGCGAAATCATCCAGGCATGAGGCGCTTTCAACTGCTTTTGCTTACTCAAGGAGGAATTGATGTCAAAGAACCGCCTATTCACTTCTGAATCAGTAACGGAAGGGCATCCGGATAAAATAGCCGACCAGATTTCCGATGCGGTTTTGGATAATATTCTGAACGAGGATCCCTACGGCAGGGTCGCTTGCGAGACTCTGGTTACCACCGGCATGATTTTTGTCGCCGGCGAAATCACTACAAAAGCTTATGTAGATATTCCAAGTATAGCCAGACGAGTAGTGGAGGATGTTGGTTATACCGATGCGAGATTTGGATTCGACAATAAAACCTGCGCCGTAATTACATCTATTGATGAACAGTCGGAGGATATAAAAGCCGGTGTTGATGTGGAAGGGGCCGGAGACCAGGGCATGATGTTTGGTTATGCCTGCAAGGAAACCGATGTTCTGATGCCTCTGCCTATCATTCTTGCGCACAGGATGGCCAGACGCCTTACCGATGTCAGAAAAACCACGGACTTAATGCCGTATCTCCGGCCGGACGGCAAAACCCAGGTTACGGTGGAATATGTCGATGGTGCTCCACAGCGTGTAACAACAGTGGTCGTGTCTACCCAGCATTCAGAAGATGTGAACCAGGAAACTATCAAAGCAGATGTCCGCAAGAATATTGTGAGCGATATTCTGTCGCAGTATGGAATGAACAGCGGCGGATTCGATCTTCATGTCAATCCGACCGGTAAATTCATAAGGGGTGGACCTCACGCCGACTGCGGCCTGACGGGCAGAAAGATCATTGTCGATACCTACGGAGGAATGGCCGCTCACGGGGGAGGAGCTTTTTCAGGCAAGGATCCCACAAAGGTTGACAGAAGCGCTTCATATGCCGCCAGGCATATTGCCAAGAATATCGTTGCGGCAGATCTTGCCGGTCAATGCGAGGTGCAGCTGGCCTACGCGATAGGCGAGAAAAATCCCGTGTCGGTTATGATTAACACAAGCGGTACCGGCAAAATTGTTGATGAAAAATTGACAGAAATAGTAAAGGATGTTTTCGATCTGACACCGGCCGGCATCATAGACAGGTTGAAGTTGAGAAGGGGGATCTATAAGAATACCGCGGCGTACGGGCATTTTGGATGGGAAAGGGATGAGTTTACATGGGAATCAAGGGATTACGTGGACAAGCTCAAGAGCAAACTGTAATACATGATCTAAACCAGGAAAGGAATAAAATGAAATATGACTGCAAGGATATCGCTTTGGCACCTAAAGGGAAGGACAGGATCCTCTGGGCTGATGACAGGATGCCGGTTCTAAGATCTATAAGAGAGCGTTTTGAAAAGGAAAAACCTCTGAGCGGCATCAGAATCAGCGCCTGTCTTCATGTTACAACCGAAACCGCAAATCTCATGCGCACTCTCAAAGCCGGCGGAGCCGAAGTCGTTTTATGCGCCTCCAATCCGTTGAGCACCCAGGATGATGTTGCTGCAAGCCTTATTTCCGATTACTCCATACCGGTTTTTGCAGTTCACGGGGAAGACAATGATTTGTACTATCGTCATATCAATGATGTTCTAGACATAAAAGCTCAGATAACAATGGATGATGGTGCCGACCTGGTCAGCACCCTGCACAGCGGCAGATCGGATCTGGTCGAACACGTTCTCGGCGGAACCGAGGAAACGACAACAGGCGTAATCAGGCTTAAGAGCATGCAAAAAGAAGGCGTATTGAAATATCCCATCATCGCCGTCAACGATGCCAAAACCAAGCATTTCTTCGACAACCGTTATGGTACCGGGCAGAGCACGATTGATGGAATTCTCCGAGCCACTAATATTCTTCTAGCCGGGTCGGTATTCGTTGTAGCGGGTTATGGATGGTGCGGCCGCGGTGTTGCCATGAGGGCCAGAGGTATGGGGGCAAACGTCATAATACTCGAAGTGGATCACCTCAAGGCCATTGAAGCCGTGATGGATGGATTCAGGGTGATGAGGGCCGCGGAAGCCGTTGAGATCGGCGACGTTTTTGTAACGCTGACCGGCGATATTGCCGTCATCCGCCAGGAGCATTTCGAGAAAATGAAAGACGGAGCCATCGTGGCCAATTCCGGCCATTTCAACGTAGAGCTCGATCTGGAAACCCTGGGCAAAGTCGCCGTTAAAAGAAAAGTCATACGCCCGGATGTTGAGCAGTTTACACTACCCAGCGGCAATCGCATTAACGTTCTGGGCGAAGGAAGGCTTATAAACCTGGCGGCTGCAGAAGGACATCCTGCTTCTGTAATGGACATGAGTTTTGCCAACCAGGCTTTATCCGCAGAACATCTTATCCGGCATCACGGTTCCCTGGGTCTTGAAGTCATCACCGTTCCGGAAAGAATTGACAAGGAGATTGCTGCGCTTAAACTCAAAGCCATGGGATATAGCATCGATTCTCTCACTGACCAACAAGTTAGATATCTTAACAGTTGGGACCAGGGAACATGATTTGTTTTCTTAGTCCAGAATAGAAAACGATGTTTTTCTGAATGCGGCCATCTGGGCGTTTTCATCTTTTACCGTGATAAAGAGATCGAACGACCCCTTCGCGAAATTATCCGTGCGAATAGACAGGTGGTGTGGTTCGTCTTTGGTGGATCCTGATCCCGTAAAACTGGATGATACAACCGGTTTTATGTTCTTGTACCTATCCCAGAATTGGTACTTCTTAAACGTTTTGGGTGCGATTTTGTATTCTATCGTGTAGGCGGAAGTTCCTTTCCAATCCAGCCTTAAATTATAAATCTCGAAATATATGGGAATGACGAATCCTTTTTTGTATGCATGCAGTGGGTGGGGAATAATTTCAAGAGGTCCGCGCGTAAAAGAAGTCAAGCGGGTAGTCGGCTTGATGGATCGCGCAAAAATGATATCGCTGACCGATAATACATCCGTGAATTCCTCGACAGACAGAGTCGTGCGGTAGGAGGATGATCTTTGCGTCGCCTCCTCGGAGGCAGCCAGATCGATCCGATAATAACCCTTGGGCAGTGAAAAGACGAATTGCAGGGGTATTAGTTTGGTAGGAGGTTCCGCTGTCTTATCGAAGCCCACTAAGATGCTCTTTTCCTGCCTCTCAATCCCATTGAATTTATCATTCAGCACGACAGCTGTCAGCTTGACCTTCGGGCGTACTTCTCCGTCTGCCGCCGGGGATTTGTAAGCCAGCTCAATGTGGATTTCGACGCGGTTTAAGCCGGATCCGGTTTTGAATTGATTAATATCGAAGAAAAACGGCATTGATTTATTCTTGCTGAAGTTGAAGGGATACGCCGAAGGAGTTCGGTCCAGCGTTGTTTCGAAATTTTCGGCTTTTTCCCTTAATTTATCTTTCTGAAATATAATGGCCGTTTCTTTCGGAGTCATTTCTTTGCTGTCCGGATCCATAAGCGCGTCTATGTTTTCAGGCAATTTGGGTGATTGGTCGACTATCGAGTCTTTTATGATTTCCCCGCGCCCGGGTTCGAACGCTTCCAATGAAAACCGGGAAGAAAGATCCTGGGTCGTATCGTAAAGAAGGAATTCAACCATGCCCGGGGATATCTTCTCCGCCGGCCCCAGCGGGTCGATGGCTAGAATAAATTCACCGCGGAGGTTAAAATTCTCGAAAGACAGAAGCATGTCGAGATCTTTGTAAAACCATATTTCTCTCGGAGGATAAATTCTTCGGTGTGTCACCTCCCCCCAGACTTTTCCGCGAAAAGACGGCGGACCATACCTGATGAAGATTTCTCCTCTCTTGTCCCATCCCGGCCATCGGTCGATTTTGAAAAACTGGCCCGCCAGACGAACCCTGACTGTGTGTTCCCTCTTCATTTCGTTTTTTGGTGTTGCAGGAGTAGGGTCCGAAGCCTTCCAGAAAACTTTTATCCATTCCGCTCTGAGACTGTCGCTGGGCAGGTGTAGGAATTGTCTGATCTGAAGTGGGTTTAGCAGGTACTGAAGACCCGCCAGTTCTGAACGCATGACCGGGGACAGCACGGCAACATCGCCCGGAGCGAGCGGGGGCTTGGACATTTTTGCCGAAAGTTCTCCAGGCGTCGCCGCAGCCAACAGAATCCAGGTGAAAAAGCTAAAACATCCATTTATTCTTTTGCTGATCGATTTCATTAGTACCGGCTCGCCCGGCCGGGGTTAATTGGTCTCATAAGCGCTTGAGAAATGAATTTCGTATCTGCTTTCAGCGGTTGGCTTTTCTCAAAAGGAAAGCTCCCAAAATGAGAAAAGCCATATTTCCCATTTGAGCGGCGAGAAACGGCTCCAGAACGCCGTTTTGCCCGAGGGTTCGCCCCGCTCTTAATATGCCGTAATAAATGAAGCTGATCAATAAAGTTACTCCGAAGCCGGTTGCTACGGATTGTTTTCTCTTGCCGGACGTAAACGAAATCCCGAGCAAAACAAATATCGCTCCTGCAAACGGAAAGCTGAACTTGAAATAAAAGTCAACCATGTACGATTCCACCGCGCCTCCGCTCTTCCTAACCCTTTCGATATATTCCCTGAGTTCGCTCATGCTCATGTTTTCCTCGTCGATTTCTTCTTTTGCAAAGTCATCCGGGGTTTCATCCAGGCCGTCAACCGAGAGACTCTCAAAAGCGTTGACTCTTTCGCTGTCAGCTGCGAAGGTCCTGTTAAAACCTTTGAAAAAAACCCAATGGTCTCCGTCCCAAACGGATCTCTTTGCATCGATCCTGCGAACGAGGGTATTGTGCTCGAACTCCTGCAGCACGACATCATGGAGTATGCGGTTGCGGTGGTCATACTTCCCTGCGAGAAAAACGATTCCATCTCTGCCGAGATAATGAAGATTCTCTTTTGAATGCGGATTATCCCTGCGCCTGCCCTCGATATCGAAATGCTTGATTTTCAGCCTTTCCCGGTTGGATTTTGTCACAACGGCATCATTGAAAAATATAACTCCGGCGCTGATGGCTGAAGCAGTCAGCAGCAGCGGCAGCGATATTCTGGTGAGGCTGATGCCGGCGGAAATCATGGCGGTCAGCTCGTTTCTCCTGGCCAGCGCTCCCATGGAGAATATCGATGCCAAAAGAAGTGATACCGGCGTCACGTATGTAATTATGAACGGAGCTGAATAAAAGTAATATTGAAAAACCTGTTCGAGCCGGGCTTTCTTGTCTATGAAGTTATCAAGCTCTTCGAAAAGATCTATAGTAACGTAAATTATGGTGAACGCGATCATACTGAAGAGAAAAATACGCAGAAATCTTTTCAGCAAATACTTATCGTGAATGCGAATCATTTTTATTCCCATAAAATCTCCGCAGGATATTTATTTTATTCCAATTGATGGTACTTTGCTCCCTCGTGGTCTGCCTCGCCAGCAGAATTCCGGCCGTCCCGCATAATATATTCGCCCCCCACATAGCCGCGAAAGGGCTTATGAAACGGCGGTCGGCCAACTTCTCGCCGCCGATCAAGCAGACATAATAAACCAGAAAGAACAGGATGCTCAACCCTATTGCCGTATTCATTCCTGATCGACCCGTTCTGATCGCCAGAGGCGCTCCCAGAAGCACAAAGACAATGCAGGCGAACGGAATTGAAAATTTTTTATGAATCTCCACCCGGTAACGATTGATCTGCTTGTAGTAAGATTGTTTTATGCCCTGCTGACTGGTTAGAGCTCTGTAGGTGATATATTCCGCCCTCCCCCTCTCCGGGATCTTGAAATCTGCCGGGGCTCCCCTAACGCGGATTTGATGCCGGGAAGCCTTCGATTCGGTGGCCGAGGCGGAAAGGCGCGAAGAATTCCGCCGGGAACGGTTCAAGACTCCATTTTGTTTTACCGGATCCAGAAGGTCGAATACGTTTTTGATCTGGGAATTGGCGCTTTGGACCATCTTGGATTCAACGAGTCTTATATCATCTTCTAAGCCGGAGATCCTTTCACCCATTTGTTTTGCGCTCATCTCCCTGTCGCCCCGGTACTGCCTTTCCGATCTTTTCAGAGTGCGGTCTATGTCATCGATTGACATTATGTAGGTTTTGAATGTTGTTTTCCTGTAGGTTGAAGGATCGTCTCCTTCGGGCATTTCGTGTATTTCACCGTTTTCCAGCGTAAATCTAAGCAGATGGGCTTTTTCCATGTATTCGAGACGTCCTTTTTCTGCAACGATGGTTGTGGGCACGCCGCCGTTCTCCGGGTTCTTGAAAATCTGGACATCTCTAATTTCTCCGGTCTTGTCATTTTTTTCGCGGACATAAATTGTGTAACCCTCGAATGCATCAATAAAAGTGTTCGCTTTGATTCGAATGCTGGGTTTTTTCTTATAAATATCTATCAGGAGATTACGGAGCTTGTGATTCGACTCCGGAAGCAGGTGATTGTTGTACAGGACCATTCCTGCAGCGAGCATCGCACCGAAAATGATACCGGGGGCCAGCATACGGTACAGGCTGATCCCGTTGGCCTTCATGGCTGTTACTTCATTTTCAGACGCTAAATTGCCGAAAGCCATTATCGTTGCTGGCAATATGGCCATTGGTATAATTAATGCGAACATATGCCCTAAGCTGAGAACGAAGACCTGTATAACGACGGTAAAAGATATGCCCTTTTTCAGGAAGGGATCAATGTACTTGAGGATAAAATCCATTATAAACACGAATGTTAGAATGGATAGCGAGAAGAAGAAAGGTCCTATGTGGTTCTTGATTATGTAACGTTCTAAAATGAACATCCTTCACCCGGACGAAAGTAGAGCCATAGACTGATTTAACATCATACGAATAATTGTATTATTTTCAAGAGCTTTATCGTTCGTTTCCATGAGATTCGATCTCCGATCGGAATTCGCTGAACGTGGAGATGAAGACGCGGTAGAGCTGTATGCTTTTTCCAAGAAGTGTACTCTAAAGAGACATTTCATTTATAAATTGTACAAATTAATAGACACATGGTTTCATGATTAACCCGCTTTTGTAAGTGAAAACAAGCATCTAGATTTGGAAAGAAAGTGCAAAGAAGACTCATTGATTTGTTAACCAAGAGTGCTGCTCTCCTGCTTTCCCCACGATTAATACTGATACTATTTGCGGCCTGCTTTTGCTGTTCATCGGCCCGGGCGCAGCAATTCAGTTTTTCTCTTGATGATCTGCCTGAATACACAGTCGAGACCGCGTGGGATACTCTTCGTCCGGGGGATATCAAGAACCTGTCGTTGGGAGAATGGCACAGAATCCCCAATTTTCTAGAACATGATTTTTCGCGCAAGCGGCTAATCGAGGAATACTATCGAGACGGCGCCGTGCGATTTATCTTCGAGGTTCCCCGAATTTATCCTTTCGAATTCACTGAAGAAAAACAGGGAGTGTTTTACATTTTGCATCCCCGCAATCTCTCTGTTCCCGGGCTGAAAATATCCATAGATTTTATCGATGACATTTCTGAAAGGATACGGAAGTCCACGCTGGAAAACGAGTGGAGGGAGGGGAGCCGCAACATCCTGGCTTCTCAGAAAAAGGAAGCCCAGGAGAGAACGGGTTTAATACATGTTACTATACCAATTCCCCTTCCCAAGACGGTCGAGCGGATCATTGGAAGCGGCGAGAACACGAATATAGACATATCAGGAAGGGAGAGCATCACTTTTGCCGGTGAGTCGCGCAGAGTCAGTCCGTTCATTGGAGTGGAGGGGCAGCAGAAACAACCGCTGTTTCCTTCGTTGGACATGAAGCAGGAACTTGATGTGAGGCTGCAGGGAACTATAGGGGAGAAGATCAATGTCCAGGTTGATCATACCAGCAATGCGTTTTCGGCGAAGCAGAACCGGATTCGGCTTAATTATAAAGGCTTTGATGATGATGTGATAAAACTGATCGAAATGGGAAACACTACCCTGTCGCTTCCAGGTTCTCAGTTGGTAAGTTTTTCGGCAGCATCGCAGGGACTGTTCGGAATTAAAGCCCTGGCACAAGTTGGACCTATGGATCTAACCATGATTGCCAGCAAGCAGGAGGGGGAAACTTCCCAAGCGAGTTTCACTCCGAGGGGAGCTGCATTCGGCCAGACAGAAACAAAAACCATAAGAGATATTGATTATGTTAAGGACAGGTATTTTTTCCTGGACCTGCCGATGGGGAACGTATTTTTTTCTCCACAAGAGGGATCGGTTGAAATATTCGAGTCGGTTTACCCTTATGAAAAAACGATAAATCCAGATCTCCAGGCTTTTCCGGGTAAATCCTGGGTGGATCGTTTCGGAGACGGCTCCGATATAAGGAGCGCTGTAAGCCTTCTCAATCAAGGCCAGGCCCCTCCTCCGTTCCAGGAAGCCGATTTCAGGCTAATGACGTTGGGGCAGGATTACCGTTTTGTTTTGAATGCCGATGACGAATCGGTTCTGGGGATCGAATTGGTTCAATCCATAAATACCGACCGGGTACTCGCCGTAAGGTACATAAATGAGAATGGCGACACAACGGGCAATTATAACGATTTCAGCGATACCCTCGCGCTGGAGATCATAAAACCGCGAAATCCTCTTCCGACGGACGATTTCGGGTACACGTGGCATTACATGATGAGAAATATCTATAACCTGGGTCTTTCCAACATCGATGCTGCTTCTCTGGAATTGGAAATCGAAGATGTTACCAATCGGCTGGACAGATCCGCGCCCGAAAACTCGGAGATTCCTTACCTGCGCATATTCGGTCTGGACAGAACGGATGAATCCGGAACCGGTCCTCCCGATAACCGTATCGACTTGACCACGGGACTCATAGACCTTCAAAACGGCATTCTCACATTCCCCAGCCTGAGACCGTTCGATCCGCCTCCTGAATTCGTTGCTGAGTGGACGGACAGCCTTTTTTCATTTACGGGCGAGTACGCAGATTTCCCCGTTCCCGAGATATACGATGAATTTCTAACCATTCCCGAAGAGTATCACACGTTCAATATCGTCATCAAAGCCAGCAGCATGGCCAAAACATTTTTTATTGATGCTTTCAACATCATTGAAGGCAGCGAGGTCGTTACGCTCGATGGGAAAAAGCTGGCGAGAAACCGGGATTACACTATTGACTATGATATCGGGGAAGTCGAGTTGAAAGGCGCGGTTCTCGACGAAATCACGCCGGCATCGAGAATAAATATCAATTATGAATTCAAACCCTTCGCGGGAGGTGCTTCCAGCTCGCTCATCGGCATCAGTTCTCTTTTGCACTTGTCCCAAAACTCCCGCATTGGTTCGACCTGGTTGTACGAATCAAAAAGCAGCGGAGCAGGCAGGCCGCGATTAGGAGAAGAATCTTCGAGAAGCATTATCGGCGATGTCGACGGATACCTGCAATTCAATTCTCAGCTGCTGACGGATATTGCCAACAAGCTGCCTCTTGTAGATACCGAGGCCAAAAGCACGGTGACCTTGAGCGGCGAAGTAGCAATGAGCTTTCCCGATCCCAATACAGAAGGGGAAGCCTCGATTGACGACATGGAGGGAATCGAAGATTCGGATATTTTCCCCATGACGAGAAACAGCTGGTTTATGGCCAGCCCCCCGCTCGATCCAGAGGATGCAATTGGAAACAGCAAACTATCCTCCCAGGATCGGGAGAGTTTTTTTTGGTACAACATAGAGCCCCAATTGGGCGTTCACAGGCTTGACTGGAATCCGCAGCTCGATGAAAGAGAGAACACCCTGATTCAATCCCTGGATATAGAAGTCGATTCAGTCTCGGCGGATACGACGCGCTGGGTAGGAGTGATGACGGGTTTTTCCAGCGGGGGGCTCGACATGTCCAGGGGCCAGTTTTTGGAGCTATGGATCAACGATTTCAAACCGGATTTTGCGGCGAGGGGGGGGCAAATTCATGTTGAACTGGGAAATATCGATGAGGATTTTTTCGAACCGGATAAAGACGAATATAATACGGAGGATAAAAACAGGGATGGGTTCAATGCTCTTAACGAGGACACCGGCCTCGATGGCGAGTACGAGAACCAGGGAGGAGTTGATATAGCAGGCGACGACTACGATCCCAACCGCATAAACGGCAGGTTCAAGAAAATAAACGGAACTGAACGGAACGGCATTCTAGATGACGAAGATCTGGATAATTCCGGACAGATGGAAAAAGACAATACTTATTTCAGATTCACCGTTGATCTTACCGACAGCGCCATCGTGGATGTTCAAAGAGATTTTCCGGGGCAGGTGCGGGATCCAAACGATTCATGGAGGATGTACAGGCTCAACCTGTCGGATGCCGAGATCGTCTCTCCAACCGGTTCGGTGCCCAGGTGGGAGCGAATCAGGCATCTGCGCATCTGGTTTGATCACCCCCAGTCGCTGATGAACTCATCGGAGAGGAGGTTCCAGATAGCCGGATTCAAGGTCGTTGGGAACCGCTGGGAAGAAGACGGCATAAGAGATCTGGCAGACCAGCTTCTGACCGCGCCCGGCGGTGATTTTAAGCTGGGGGTGATAAGCACCAAGACCGATCCCATAGCTTATATTCCGCCCTTCAATCCCGAAGAACGCGACCAGATCGCCGCAAAGGAACAGTCTCTGTTTGTAAAGTTCAATAACATAGGTCCGGAGTCCGCATTCAGAATAAGAAAGCGCTTCCCGGGAACGGGAATGGATTTTACAGCGTACAAGGAAATGCACACATGGGTTCATGCCAACATTCGCAGCGATTCCCTGGAGTATTATTTTAGAGTTGCATTCGACAGTTTGAATTATTACGAAATAAGTTTTCCTTTAACCGACCAGTATTTAAAAGCGTCGGGGTGGATTCTCTCCTCGATCAAGCTCACGGATCTGTCCGACCTCAAATTTCTGGATCCCGATTCCGTTGTGACCGGAAACATTAGAGATGTCGGTGATCCGTCCAAGACATACAGAACCAGCATGGTAGGCAGGCCAAACCTATTCAACGTGAGATTCCTGTATGCAGGTGTACGCAACACCAGCAGCCAAGATCTCCAGTCCGGCGAGATATGGATGGATGATATCTATCTTGGAGGAGTAAAACGCGATATAGATTTTGCAAACCGCTTTACTACGTCCCTGTCTTTCGCAAACGTGCTGAATTTAAATTTCGGATGGCGGAGAACCGGTCCGGATTATCACGGTCTTCGCCAGAAAAGGGGTAGCGGAACGGAATCCAGCTCTATTAACTTTAACGGCAAAACCAGGTTGGAGTATTTTATTCCTCTTTTTGGATTTACGATTCCGGTGTCGGGCAACTATACCAGGAGTACATCTTTACCCAAATTCCGGCCGAACAGCGACACGGAGATATCGGATAAAGCTATACAGGACAGTTTGAAAACCCAAAACATTACAAGGGGATTTAGCACTACGGTGAGCAAATCCGGCTCAAAGAACCCATTGTTCAAGTATACATTTGACAAGGTAAAAGCGAATTTTTCCATGAGTCAAACCCGGCGGGTTTCTCCGTCGAGTACCGATACTACTACAACAATGACGGGTACATTCGATTACC
The DNA here is from genome assembly GCA_964654695.1 of uncultured bacterium. GTDB lineage: Bacteria > Krumholzibacteriota > Krumholzibacteriia > WVZY01 > WVZY01 > CAZZKJ01. The sequence goes on from CAZZKJ010000006.1 coordinate 74,199, forward strand.
AGATGTTCTGGAGCAGGAAAAAACGAGTTCGGATATTCAAGGATTACCGGTTGAGGTACTGGCTGAATTCCATAACCTTCCGCGTTCAGGCTTCCAGGAAGACTGGCAGGAGATACAGACTGACCAACCTTGGTAAAATACCGGATCCGCCGTTTTATTTCGCGGCTCTCCAGAGTTCCGGATCGGCATCGTATGTTCCTTTTCCTTCACTCACTACTTCCTTCAAAATGAGCATGAAAAGGGACGCCAAACTTCGTCATAAATGGTTGGGAGTGGATATCGGCAGGGAAACCAACCGCTCCCAAACGGTTCAAGCCAATTACAAGCCGCCCCCGGTATGGCTGGTCGGAGCCTTTTCCCCGGATATGCATTATTCCGGTACTTACACAGAAGACTCCAGTCCGAACATCAGAAAAGCCGGGGATCCAAGAGGAGTCCGAAACGTCTCGAACGGAAGAACACTGGGTTTTAAAACACGTTTCGATATGGGCGGGGTTTTTAAAAAAATATTCAAACGTCTTCATCTCCTGGAGAGGAAAAAGAAATTCGGAAAACCTCTTCCGCCGAAAGGGTTGCGCACGGGCAAGAATCTAAAGAGCGTTCAAGGCAAAGATGATGAAAGCGCAAGCAGCACATCGCCGGCCAAAGCCGACTCAACCAAAAAAGAAACCAAGCGCGATCCAGCTATTGCGCTCAGGCGGCTGGGGGGAATTCTATCCAGAATCCGCAAGATAAATGCTTCGGTTCAACAACGAACGTCCAGCAGCTATTCCCGAATTCCAGAAAGGCCTTCATTAAGCTACCAGATTGGATTGTCGAAAAAAAGCGGGCTTGGCCGGGATGCCGGCGAGGCGATCAGACCCGAACGCGACACCAAGAATCTCAATATTACTTTTGATTCGGGAACGGAAATATCCAAGAATATCGATATTGCCGCCCGGTATACTACGAACTTTACGAATTCAAATTTCAGAACTTCCAAGACCAATTCAAGAAGGACTACATGGCCCGATTTGAACCTCAGCTGGAGCGGTTTGGCAAAGTACGGAGCTTTGCCAAACCTGGTGACTTCCACGAGCCTTGCCGTCAACTATAAAAAGTCATCGCAGGAATCGGGCAGGGGAGATAATGTTGAGAGCGGGGGCTCCACCGTCCAGCTTTCGCCGTCCCTGATCGCGAAATGGAAAAACGGAATGAACACCACGCTGTCTTTTTCGAGGAGCAAGAAGGAAAATGTTTCACATGGTTCTAAAACGGAAATTGTAAATTATCAAGTAAGCCTCAACCTCAAGTACTCATTCAGCGGCGGCAGCGGATTGAGAATCCCTCTTCCGTTTCTGAGCAAAAGAATCAAATTCAAAAGCAGGCTGGATACAACTCTTGACATGTCCTACAATCGAACCGGTGGTAAGCGTTCGAGCGAAATGCTTGTAATTCCGCAGCCAATACCAGGAACTAATACATTGAAGATATCGCCGAGAGTGACTTATAATTTTTCCCGCTCGCTTAATGGGTCCTTTTTTACCGACTTCACCAGATCGTACAGCGAAGCTTCAAACCAGACGACCACCCTGGTCCGCGTCGGTATCAATGCAATTTTTACATTCTGATCAGGTATTTCAATGAGACGCATTTTGATAAAACTGACTGCTTCTGCACTGCTGACGGCGGGTTCGATTGGGCTCGCATCCTGCGGCTCAGAGAGAATGCCCGTTTTTGATAAAGATGCGGCGTGGAAATATCTTACTCAGCAGTGTAATTTCGGCCCCAGGATACCCGGAAGTCGCGCGCACGATGCGGTTGCAGAATTGATAACGAACACGCTCGAATCGTCCGGATGGACGGTCGAGAAGCAGAGATTTTCAATCGCTGATCCTTATGGGGAGGACTCCCTCCATTTGGTAAATGTCATAGGCAGGCTCAGACCGGATCGGACCAAGAGGATTATGCTGGCGACTCATTTCGATACTCGACCGAGAGCGGATAACGAAAAAATTGACAGCCTAAAAGTGCTTCCCATCCCCGGCGCCAACGACGGTGCAAGCGGCGTGGCCGTCCTCCTGGCTCTTGCGCAAGCGCTCGGAGCAAGGCCGCCGGAGCGATTCGGTGTGGATTTCGTGTTTTTCGATGGAGAAGATTACGGCAGGAAATCCGACTTCAAGTACTACCTTCTGGGTTCTAAATACTTCGCTTCCACCCTGTCGGCTTCAGGAGGTTATCATCCTGTCTGTGGAATACTCCTGGATATGGTTGGAGGGAAAGATGCCGTGGTTTACAAAGAGTTGAATTCTCTCAAGGCTTCCAGACAGATTGTCGATGCAATATTCGATAGAGCCCGCAGGCTTAATCTGGACATGTTCGTCGACAAGGAGGGCACTGCAATTTACGACGATCATATACCCCTGATCCTGTCCGGAATAAAAGCAATTGACCTAATTGATACCAATTATGCATTTTGGCACACTCTTCAAGATGAACCCGCCAACTGTTCCAAAGAAAGCTTAAGACAGACAGGCGTCCTCCTGGTCGATTTCCTTTATAATTTCCCTTTTTAACTTTTTCTTGCGTTCGGGCTGGAATTGTGTTATTTACAAGTGTGTACGAAGTGGGCGTGGGTGCCCACTTTTTTCATACCGGCCGGATTCTAATCAAACGGATGAAAGAGATGTCCCATGGAGCCCAAGGCTCTCGAAGATGCTGTTGCTCCTGAACTCGAGCGAATGGGTATCGAATGCGTAAAGCTCGAGATTGTAGGATCAAAAACCAGTCCCATCGTGAGGCTCTTTATTGATAAGCCGGACGGAGTGAGCATCAAGAACTGCAGTATGGTCAGCAGAATGCTGGGGATGATCCTGGAAGAAATGGACCCGTTCCCCGGCAGATATCTTGTTGAAGTTTCCTCTCCGGGAAACAACAGGCCGCTGGTCAAGGAAGAGCATTTCAACAGATTCAAGGGCTCCAACGCCAGGGTGCGCTTTCAAGATGAAGAAGGATCGAAAAAGACCTATACGGGAATCATCTTATCATGTATAAATGGTGTATTGAGAATAGATACGAAAACCGGTGGGGAAAATATTAATATCGACGCCATCTTAAATGCCAATCTCGTCGGCGTCGAATATCAGATTGATAAGAAAATCAAGCATTCGAAAAGAAGCAAAGGTGGTAAATGAAGATGCAATTCGCAGACGCCTTTAACCAGTTGATAAGAGAAAAGCAGATTGATAAACAATTGCTGCTCGAAACACTTACTGCGGGATTGAGTTCGGCCGTCAAGAAGAAATACGGTATGGGTGCGGAAGTTGAAGTTGTGGAAAACAGCCGGGGCGGGATCGAGCTTTTTCTGCTGAAGACAGTAGTTGAAAACGTGGAAACTCCCGGAGCGGAAGTTACCTTGGAGGAAGCCAAACTCGAAGATAAGAAAGCAAAACTTGGAAGCACCTTGAAAACAAACATTCCATTCTCGGATTTCGGAAGGAACGCCATACAGATCACGAAACAAATCTTGACCCAAAGAATCAGAGAATTCGAGAGGGACAGGACTTATGAAGACTTCAAGGATAGAATCGGCGAAATAGTCTCCGGTTCGGTTCAGCAGATAGACCGGAGCGGTATCCTTGTTAATCTCGGCAATGCCGAAGCAACCCTTCCTTCCCGGGAGCAGATCAGGCGAGAACGCTACATGCAGGGATCTTCCATAAGAGCCTGCATAACTAAGGTCGACAAGGACGCGAAGGGGGCCATGATAGAGCTTTCCAGAACCAGTTCGGGATTTCTAAGAAAGTTGTTCGCCCAGGAGGTGCCCGAAATATACGAAAGCCTGATAGAGATCAAGAGCGTTGCCAGAGAAGCCGGCGGAAGGGCGAAAATAGCGGTTTTCTCGCGCGACGAGAGGGTGGACGCGGTCGGCGCCTGCGTGGGAATGAAAGGCTCGAGAGTGCAGGCCGTCGTCAACGAACTCAGTGGAGAGCGAATAGATATAGTACCATGGAGCGAGGATATTACCGCTTTTATAACCAGAGCCCTGTCTCCGGCGAAGATTGCAGCGGTGCGCGTCGATAATCCCAATAAAACCGTATTGGCCATAGTTGAGGAAGATCAGCTTTCTCTTGCTATCGGCAAGGATGGGCAAAATGTGCGTCTCGCTTCAAAACTGACGGGATGGCACATTGATCTCATTTCATCCAGAGAGCAGGAGCAAAGAGACCGCCTGCAGGAGCAGTTGGCCATGTCGATAGAAGAAATGGTCGGGGTAACACCCAAGATAGCCGAAAAGCTGAAACAAGCGGGCATTTCGACCGTGCAGAAATTATCAAAAGCTACGGATGAGGAACTTCTTGAACTGCCCGGGCTAGGCCCAAAATCGGTGGAAAAACTGAAATCAACTGCTGCTAAAACAATGAATGAACTTCAAAATGCCCTGGAAGAGCTTATAAAAATAGAAAATGAAGAAAGGGAAAAAGCCAAAAAGGATGAGAAGCCGCTCTTTGATGAAGAGATGCTCGATGAGGGAAACGATGAAAAGGATAAGGGTGTAAAAGATGATGAAGGGGATGTCCCAACGGAAGAAGCATTATTCGGAAATGCGGAAGAAGAAATCCCTGGAGATGAAGTCCCGGAGGAAGCAGCAGACTCGGCTCCCGGCCCGGAAGGAGAAATAGAAGTAGAGGAATCTGCCGGCGGGGAAGGCGGCGCTGAAATCAGCGATAAGCGGTAATGTTGGCCATGGGGGAACTTTTTTATTAAGGAAGCGAGTTTAGATTTGTCTGCAATGAGAATATATGAGCTTGCCAAGAAGTACGGCATCAGCAGCGAAGATCTTGTCGGGGCTTTGAAAAGCAGCGGCTTCAAAGTCAAGAGCCACATGAGCAGCGCCACCGATGAAATGATTGAAGCGGCACGCAGACGGTTCAGCAAAAAGAAAGCAGCTGAAAAGAAATCTTCAAATTCCAAAAGCGCCAAGAAAAAATCTTCACGCGGGGCCGCAGAAAAAGCTCCTAAAAAAACCAGGACGGTATTAAAAGCAACTTCTGCATCTGCGAAATCCTCCAGTCCCAAGGATGTGAAATCAAGCAAAAAAAAGCCCGTTAACAAAATGAAACCCGCCGGGATAAAAAAAGAATCCGCATCAAAGCAGACAAGGACCAGAACTCCGGTAAAGTCATCCCGAGCGCCTGCCCACGGCCAATCCAAGCGATCCGGAGCGGCTAAGCCTAGAGCATCTACGGTTGAGCTTCAGCAAAAAGCCGTAAGAGAGAGCGTTCGCAGAACTCTTGCGAAACTGGAAGCCACGCGCAAAACCAGGCGGCGTAAGGAGAAGCCTAAGGAAAAAGAGCCTGAATATATTAAGTCCGTACGCGTAACCGAACAGGCGCCGGTCAAGGAACTTGCTGCGGCTTTTGAAGTTGACAGCACGGAAATAATTGATAAATGCGTGGAGTTGGGATCTCCGGTTGTCAATAATCAGTTAATAGAAAAAGAAATAATAGAACTGCTGGCGGAGGAATTCGGCAAAACAGTGGAATTCGAATCATCCTACGGGGATGCTCTTCTTGAAAAAGAAGAGACGGTGGATCCATCAAAGCTGAAGTCCAGGCCGCCCGTAGTAACAGTAATGGGCCATGTTGACCACGGCAAGACATCAATACTCGATTATATAAGAAAAACCAATATCGCCGGCGGCGAGGCCGGCGGTATAACCCAGCATATCGGCGCCTATCAGGTTTCTGCCAGCGGTGGAGTGATCACTTTTATCGACACTCCCGGTCATGAGGCGTTTACTTCCATGAGGGCAAGGGGAGCAGGTATTACGGATATCGTCGTTCTTGTTGTAGCCGCCGATGATGGGGTAATGCCTCAGACCGTAGAAGCAATTAATCATTCTCTTGCGGCCGGCGTTCCAATAATAGTGGCGATAAATAAAATTGATCTGCCGGGAGTTTCAACTGATACGATCAAAAAGCAGCTGTCTGAAAGGAATGTTCTGGTTGAGGAATTCGGCGGTGATGTTTTATGCCAGGAGGTATCCGCTAAAACGGGCAAGGGAATTGACAAGCTTCTCGAAACCATCAATCTGCAGGCTGAGCTTCTGGAATTGAAGGCCATGGAGGAAGGATCCGCGAAGGGAGTTATTATAGAGGTAAAAAAGGATGAGGGAAGGGGAGTCCTGTGCACCCTCTTGGTTAAAGGCGGCACTCTTCATATCGGGGACACATTTATAGCCGGCATGCATTACGGAAAGGTCAAGGCGCTTCTTGACTACAAGGGTAAACCGGGAAACTCGATCAAGCCTTCAACTCCGGTTATGGTTCTCGGCAGCAACGGGGTTCCAAACGCTGGAGAGGATTTCATAGCCGTCGACAATGAACACCAGGCTCGCGAAATAAGCCTAAAGCGCCGGGAAATCCAAAGAGAAAGAAGCATGCGTTCTGCAAAGAGGATGACTCTGGAAGAACTCTATTCACAAATTCAGAACGGCGACGTGAAGGAACTTCTACTGATCCTGAAAGGGGATACCGACGGTTCAATCGGCGCTCTGAAAGAAAGCCTTTTAAATCTGTCGAATGATGCCGTCAAAGTGAGGATTATTCACTCCGGCGTGGGCGCGATTACTGAATCAGATGTTTTGCTGGCGGCGAGTTCGAACGCGCTTATTATAGGCTTCAACGTAAAAGCTTCCCCGAAATCGGAAGGGCTTGCTCAGAAGGAACATGTTGAAATAAGGAATTATAATATCATTTATGAGTGCCTCTCCGAGATGAAGGATGCTATGACGGGAATGCTCGAACCTGAACTTGTTGAGAAGGTTCTAGGCAGAGCCGAGGTTCGCAAAATATTTAAAATATCGAGGCTGGGTAAAATAGCCGGATCGATGGTTATTGAGGGATCAATCACCAGGAATTCCCAAGCCAGGGTGATAAGGGAAGACGAAACGCTTCATACCGGCAAGGTTAATTCCCTCAAGAGATTCCAGGATGACGTCAAAGACGTACAAAAGGATTTCGAATGCGGCATCGGAGTGGCCGGGTTCAACGATCTGCAAGAAGGAGATATAATCGAAACCTATATTATCGAGCAGAAATCCAAGATTATGCTGTAATGACCGGCCTCCGCCCGATTTGTCATGATCGTCAAGCTCCTTACTATAGATCTCTTCCTTCCGGAAACTTCTTCTTTAAAAGAGAAAAGGTTTGTTCTTGCGAGTTTAAAAACAAAACTTCGCAAAAAGTTCAATGTGGCTGTATCCGAAGTGGCTTTTCAAGATAAATGGCAGAGATGCCGTCTCGCGGTCGTTACGGTTGGCCCGGACAGGAAAATAGTAGATTCGGGATGCGATAAAGCTCTCAGGCTTATCCAAGACGATTACAGGGCTGAAGTGCTCGACTATTTTCAAGAATTGAGATGACGTGAGTAAGATGGCAAAATCTTTTCGAATAGAAAAACTCAACGATGCAATTAAGAAACTGCTTGGCGAGTTCCTTTTTACCAAAATCAAGGATCCCCGCATAGGTTTTATTACCATAACGGCCGTAAAAACCGCTTCCGATTTGACAAGCGCGAAAGTCTTCTATTCAGTCATGGGAAATGAAGAGAAACGCAGGGAAACCGCGCAGGGATTAGCGAGTGCGGGAGCATTCTTGAGGAAAACCATCGGCAAAGAACTCAAGCTCAGGCATTCCCCGGAGCTGAGATTCTTTTATGATGATACGCTTGACAGAGCGATGGCGATACAAGAAACCTTAGACGAATTGAATAAGAAAAAAAACGGAGAATCCTGCTAAATGTTTACCGGACTGGGTCCTGTTTAACCCCTCGGAATAGTCTGAATCCTCCGTGGGGATTTGAATAATCCCGGGAGAATCCTGAGTGAACCGCAAGGAATTTGAAAACAAGCTTTTCATAATAAATAAAAGCCGGGGCCCAACATCATTCGATGTTGTGAAGGCTTTTCGATCCGCTACTGCCGTAAAAAAAGCCGGACATGCGGGAACGCTCGACCCGCTCGCCGAGGGGGTTCTGATTATATGTACGGGTCATGCAACCAAAGCGACCGGCTATTTCATGGACCTTCCGAAAACATACGAATTCAGGGTGCATCTCGGTATAGCAACCTCTACTCTCGATAGTGAAGGGGAGGTTACTCGAAGCGCCGATTGCCCTGATTTTTCACTCAATGATATCAAGGATGCAGCAAATTCATTTGTCGGGTCTCAAGAACAGGAACCCCCCATGTTTTCAGCTTTGAAGCAAAACGGCAAAAGATTATACGAACTCGCCAGGGAAGGCAAGAAAGCCGAAATAGTAAAACGAATGATTCGCATTTATGCTTTCGATATTTTGGACTTATCGCTCCCTTTTGTTGATTTTCGTCTCGATTGTTCACGCGGCACATATGTGCGGGCGCTGGCCCGAGATATTGGCAACAAGCTGGGAATGCCCGCTCATGTTGCCAAACTTGTTCGGACCCGAATAGGACCATTTGATATTGAAGCTTCGTTTCCCGACCAGCTTCTTTTCAAAGAACTTGTGAACGATTTAAAGGGGAAAGATTTATCGGATGCTCTGGAATTTATGCCGGCGATGGTTGTAACCGAGAAAGCATCCATGGGATTGATAAAAGGCCTCATTCCCAGAAGGAAGGATATCATTAAAACGATCGGTGCGATTACCCCGGGATATTTCGTCCGCGTATTAGATAAAGACGGCAGGCTTATGGCGATCGCGCATGCGGATGAAAAAAATTCAGGGCTGGACGGGTATAAACTCTTCAACAGCACTGGAAAGGGAGGAGGATTGTAAGTGAGAATCCTATCGTCCCTGGAGGAGATTGCGGCGGTTGGGTTGAAAAACTCCGCAGTTACGATTGGAGTTTTTGACGGCGTTCATCTGGGGCATGAGAGCATCATCGATAAATTGATTAAAACCAGGAATAATGAACATGCCGACAACGCAATTTTGATAACTTTTTCACCGCATCCTCTGGCGGTAACTCATTCGCGGATTGAACCTCCCTTGCTTTCAACGATTGATGAAAGAATAGAGCTGCTGGGGAAATATCCATTGGATGGAATTTTCGTAATCGACTTTAATAAAGAAGTGGCCGATCTTAGCTACAAGCAATTTATAGATAAATTTCTTTTGCATGCCATGAATATGAAGCATTTGGTTATTGGATATGATTTCCATCTCGGAAGGAACAGGGAAGGCGATCCCGATAAATTGAAAGGCCATGCCCGCAGGCACGGCTATAAATTGAAAGTTGTTGACCCGGTTGATGTTAAGGGCGTGAAAATATCCAGCACTCAAATCCGGAATCTCCTGGTAGAGGGCGATTTTCAAAGCGCCCTCCATCTTCTCGGGCATCCCTACGTCATGAAAGGCGGGGTTGTAACCGGGCACGGCCGCGGCCGATCGCTCGGATTCCCGACGGCTAATCTGGCTTTTGGGAGTCCGCGCAAGCTTTGGCCTTCCGGCGGCGTTTATGCTGTAAAAGCATCGATCGGGGATTTGACTCTGAATGGAATGATGAATATTGGGTCTTCTCCAACCATGAAAAAATTGCCGGCCGGAACCAGGGAAATAGAGATTCATCTGTTCGATTTCAACGATGATATATACGGCAAAGAATTGACGGTGTACTGTTTTGAGTACATTCGACCGGAGAAAAAATTTCCAAATCCCGAGACGCTCAAAAGGCAGCTTGAGATGGATAGAATAACCGTCGGCCGCTATTTTTCAGCCGGAGGGAGGGAACCGAATAAATGTGCATAAATATTGCTTTACAAACACTTTATTATGTGTTAGCTTGACGCATTCGGAGACGTTTAGTGGTATGTCGCTTTAAGGACAGCATCATATTTTCGAGGTGGCTTGAGCTTAACCTCACCGAATGGCTCAGGCTGCAGCCATCGTGTCGCAGACTTACGAGAAGGAGGTGATCAGACGATGGCGCTTTCGAAAGATCAGAAGCAAGTAATTATAGGAAAGTTTAAACTGCATAACAGCGACTCCGGCTCCCCCGAAGTACAAATAGCCCTTCTTACGGAACGTATAAGGATGCTCACGGAGCATTTTCAGACCCATAAGACGGACCATGCCTCGCGCAGGGGCCTGCTCAAACTCGTGGGACGCAGGAGAAAACTTCTTGATTATTTGAAACACAAAAAGATTGAAAACTATAGAACTCTTATCAAAGAACTCAACCTGCGAAAATAACGCTCGACTCCGCGGTTTGCTCTCTTGTGATAATTCTATTACAAAGATGGATCAAGAGGTTTTTTTGCATTTTCTTACTGAAGTTTTTGGATTATTGCAAAGGTGGTTTGAATGAAAAAGGTTTCGAATACAATTAATAACGAAACAATTACCATTGAAACGGGCCGCATGGCCAAGCAGGCGGATGGTTCTGTTCTGATCAGCCAGGGCGGAACCGTGCTGCTGGTTACTGCCGTGGCTTCACGCAAACCGACTGAAAGGGATTTTCTTCCCTTATTCGTCGAATACCGGGAAAAACTCTACGCCGCCGGAAGAATACCCGGCGGATTTTTCAAGCGCGAGGGGCGTCCCGGAGAGAAAGAAACTCTCAATGCTCGGCTGATAGACCGGCCCCTAAGACCTCTTTTCGACGAGAACTTCAGGTACGAGATCCAGATCGCGGCCCAGGTGCTCAGTTACGACGGTTCGAACCAGCCGGATATTCTGGGAATTACCGGAGCTTCGGCGGCGCTTGCGGTTTCTAATATTCCTTTTCCTGAAATCATTTCCGGAGTAAGGGTGGGCAGAATAAATGGAGAATTAGTAATAAACCCTCTTTTGGAGGATATAGAAAAAAGCGATATCGATATAATAATTGCAGGTTCCGATAATGCTGTTTTGATGGTTGAAGGCGGGGCATATGAAGTCGAAGAGGAAGACATGGTTCAGGCCATAGCTTTCGGGCATGAAAAAATAAAAAAACTGAATTCTCTGCAGAGAGAGCTGGTAGATCAAATCGACGTTAAGGAAAAGCGATTGATCGACCCCCCCCAGATTTTCGAGGATGTGGATGCGGCTGTCCAGCAGCGCTACCTGCCCCGCATCAAGGATGCTCTGAAAGTATCGGGAAAACTAGAACGCCAAAACCTCTTTGAGGCTATTTACAATGATGCCCAGGAAGAACTCAAAGATGATTTTCCCGAGAAAGAATCATATATCCGCGGATCGGTAGAAAAGCTCGAAAAGAATGAGGTCCGACGCCAGATCATCGAGGAGGGTAAACGGGTCGACGGCAGAGGCGAAAGCGATATCAGACAGATAAATTGCGAAGTAGGCGTTCTTCCCAGGACACATGGATCGGCTCTTTTTACGCGCGGCGAAACCCAAAGCCTGGTGGCTGCGACGCTGGGCACAACGCAAGATGAGCAGATGCTGGATACGATAGAGGGAGAGAGTTGGAAAAGATATATGCTTCACTATAACTTTCCTCCTTTCAGCGTCGGCGAAGTGGGAATGTTCCGGGGACCTGGAAGAAGGGAAATCGGCCATGGCGCCCTGGCAGAACGCGCAATCAAACCTCTGATTCCCAAAGACAGCGATTTTCCCTATACGATAAGATTAGTATCCGACATTCTGGAATCCAACGGATCCAGTTCAATGGCCACGGTGTGCGCCGGCAGTCTTGCCCTGATGGACGCCGGTGTTCCCATCATGTCTCCTGTTGCCGGAATAGCGATGGGCCTGGTCATGGAAAACGGCAAGGTTTCAATTCTCAGTGATATTCTGGGCCTGGAAGATCATCTCGGCGACATGGATTTCAAGGTTACCGGCACGAAAAAGGGAATCACTGCTTTTCAAATGGATGTAAAGATAGCCGGTGTTACAGAAGATATTCTCCGCAAGGCCTTGGAACAGGCTAAAAAGGGCCGGGAGCATATCCTGGATATCATGAACGGGACGATTTCCCAAACCAGAGAGAATATTTCCGTTTTCGCGCCAAAAATCACGATGATAAAGATCCACGTGGACAAAATTCGCGAGATTATTGGCCCCGGAGGCAAAGTTATTAGGAGTATTCAAGAGGAATCCGGCGCGACTATCGAAGTAGAAGATGATGGTACCGTCAAGATAGCAGCAATCAATAAGGCCTCAAGCGATAAAGCTCTCAAACGGATAGAGGAAATAACCGCCGAGCCGGAAGTCGGCAAGATCTATGAGGGTGTTGTCAAAAGTATAGTTAATTTCGGCGCATTTATTGAAATACTGCCCGGCAAGGATGGTCTTCTTCATATATCAGAAATTTCCCACCAGCGGACGAACAGCGTTGAAGATGTTTTTCAGGTTGGCGATAAAGTCAAAGTAAAAGTGATCAATATTAACGGCGATGGAAAAATCCGCTTGAGCAAGAAAGTACTTGAGACCGCCTAGGATCATAATCCTGGGATATACCTTCATTCATCGGTGGCGTCTTGATCCCCCGTTCCCGAGTAAAAAAAATACATCTGGATAACGGGGTTACCCTCCTGCAGCAGGGTAACCCTTTTTCGAAGTCCTTCTGCATCGGCGTCTGGTTCAATACCGGATCCAGGGACGAACCGGAGGGCGACGAGGGGATCTGCCATTTCCTTGAGCATATGCTGTTCAAGGGAACCTCAAGCCGCAGCGCTTTTCAACTGTCACAATCAATTGAAAAAATAGGAGGAAGCATAGATGCTTTCACTACGCGGGAACATTTTTGCGTTTACGCCGCGGTTCTTGAAAATCACTGGCGTCTGGCGGTAGGTTTGCTGGGAGATATTTTCATGAACTCCTTATATCCGTTGGACCAGGTTCGCCTGGAAAAACAGGTGGTTCTAGAAGAGATAAGGGATACGCTGGATTCACCCGATGACCTCATACATGATCTTTTCAATTCCTTGATATTCAAACACCATCCTTTGGGCAGGCCTATCCTCGGCTATAAAACCAGCGTGGCCGGGTTTTCACGCAAAAAACTTGTGGAGTTTTCTCGGCGGGTAATGAAAGGCGGCTCGTGCGTAATATCCGTTTATGGTAATGCAGATAGCCGCGAACTTCGAAAGCTGTGCGAAAAGCTCTTTCAGTTCGAGCCCGGTAAAAGCCCTGCAAGAATTCAGAAGATGCCTGCGCCCTTCGGGGGGAGGAAGCATCTTCACAAGAAGCTGCACCAGCAGCATATATGCCTGGGAAGCCGCGGGGTCTCGACAAAAGACGACAGAAAATATGCGATGACGGTTTTATCAACGCTTCTTGGAGGAAGCATGAGCTCAAGGCTGTTCCAACGCGTGCGAGAAGAACAAGGACTGGCGTACAATATTTATTCATTTGCAGAGCATGGAAGGGACGCAGGTGTTGCGGGAACATATTTATCGGTCAAACCGGAACGTGCTCCGCTTGCGCTTGATTCGGCCTTTAGTGAATTCGAAAAGGTTCGATTCGGCCAGGTTTCGGCAAACGAGTTGAAGGATACCAAGGAATATCTCAGGGGCAGAATTCTTCTCGGATTGGAAGCGTCTACTTCAAAAATGATGAGGTTGGCAAGGAATGAAATGTATTTTAATCGTCAGGTAAGTGAAAGCGAGTTTATAAGCAAGATCAAGAAAGTTTCGCTTGATGAAATCATTGCATGCGCCTGCGCCACGCTGAATCCGGATAACATGGCGTTTGTAACTCTCGGTCCGAAAAAAAGTTTGAAACTGCAAGACATGCGCGCTTAATAATACCCAAGCATTAGATGCGGCGCTAAGCAGCATGTCTTTGTCATATCGGTAATTCGGCAGCGGGGAGGCCGAAGGCTGCAGCGACCTCCGGATGCGTAATCGCACCTTCATAAGTGTTAAAACCCTTAGCAAGTGCGGGATTGGTTCTTGCCGCTTCCAAGGGCCCTTTGTCGGCTATTTCCAGCAGATGGGGCAGCGTGGCGGCGGTCAGGGCCGCGGTGCTGGTCCGGGGCACGGCGCCGGGCATGTTGGCAACGCAGTAATGCACCACAGAGTCCACGGTGTAAATCGGATCCGCATGTGTGGTCGGTTTGCTGGTTTCGCTGATACCTCCCTGGTCAATCGCCACGTCGACTATGACCGAACCGGGTTTCATGTTCCGCAGGTATTCTTTTTTTATCAGCTTCGGCGCTTTGGCTCCCGCAATCAGAACGGCACCTACGACCAGATCGGCTTTCGCGAGTTCGGTTTCTATATTGGCTTCGTTGGCTACGAGGGTCGTCAACTGGCCGTGATGAATGTCATCGAGATATCGAAGCTTGTTCGGATTGATATCGATAACAACCACGTTGGCTCCCAACCCCATGGCGATATGAGTCGCATTTCTGCCGGCCGTACCGGCCCCCAGAATAAGCACATTGGCCGGAGCGACTCCGCTGACTCCTGAAACCAACACGCCGCGCCCGCCGTGCCCGGCCTCCAGAGCCCATGCCCCAACCTGGACGCTCAGGCGTCCGGCGACTTCGCTCATCGGAATCAGCAGGGGCAGGGATTTGTCTTTGAGCTCTATAGTCTCATAAGCTATTGCTGAAACCCGGCTTTTCATCAGATTTTCGGTAAGATCTTTCGCGGCGGCCAGGTGCAGGTAGGTAAAAAGAACCAGATCCCTGCGCAGGCAGGCAAATTCGGACTGTAGAGGTTCCTTCACCTTTACAACCATCTCCGAATTTTTCCAAACCTGCTCGGCCGAAGAAATAATGGAAGCTCCGGCTTGTTTGTATTCAGCATCCGTTATGCCGCTGCCCTCGCCGGCCGTTTGCTCCACCAGTACGGAATGTCCGTGAATACATGCCGCCCTGACACCTTCGGACGTAATCGCGACTCTGGCTTCGTCCTGCTTGATTTCCTTGGGTATGCCGATAATCATCAAAACCTCCAGTTCCCAACGATCTAAAACCATCCCTGCCTATTGATTACACGAGGGAAATTATCATATCGGCAGCGGCGGTTCAAGCGGCAATTTATTTTGATAAAACCCGGGAAGATCGTATAATTGGCACATCCCTAAAGGATTTTTTCTTTCACTCCGGTTTTTCGGGAGCGATAATGATTGTAATTTATATTCTATCAGCTGCGCTGCTTCTGGCTGTTTTGCTTCTGGGCCGGTTTTACCGCTCCTATCGGTTTCCCCCGGATAGCGTTCCTCAGACGCTTTGTTTTCATAAAATATCCAGGAAATTTTGTTTCGAAGGAACCTGGACTACTCCCAACAGGTTCCGATCCCAGATGAAGACTCTTTTGAACCGGGGATATAACTTTATCGATGAGAGCTCGTTCTTGAATCTTCTTGACCGCCGGACGGGATTCAACCGGTGGAGCGTGCTGCTCACATTCGATGACGGTTACAAAGAAACCATGGAGCTTGCCCTGCCCATACTGGAGGAACTCGATATCCCCGCCCTTGTGTTTCTCGTCGCCGGCTATGTGGGCAGATACAATGATTGGGATCTGTCTTTGGGAAGAAGGAGTTTTTATCATTTAACATGGCATGATGCCAAACGCATGTTGAAAAAACGGATCACGTTTGGCTCCCATGGTCTGACCCATTCGAATCTTACGATAATGCCGAAGGAAAAATGCGAGCAGGAATTTTCGGTGTCAAAAAGAATTATTGAACAAAATCTCGGTTGCGAAGTGCGGTGTTTCTCATATCCGTTCGGCATCTACAACAGTTCCGTCAAGGTCTTGGCGGCCCGCGCAGGATTCAAAGCCGCTTTCTCGTTATATCCCGCGCATGCCGACGGAGGTGCCGACAGATACGCGCTGCGAAGGAACGGCGTTTATATTATAGATTCGGCTAAGAGTGTTCTTGCCAAACTTGAACCCGGGCACCTGCGGCGGTTCGAGGATCTCAAATGTCGTTCGATAAACCGCGTGTCGGTACTAACTCCGGCCCTCAAGAATCTTCGCTCACACCTGGATAAATGATATTGAATCTCTGCGCGTAGTAATATCTGGACAGGATCGCCAATGGTATGACTGCGGCGAAATAAACCGGCCAGAAAGATGCTGCTGCCAGGATTACCGTGACCGTAGCGGCCTGGACGACCATGGTCCTCAGCTTTCTCTTATGTTTGGAAACCGTGTAGATGCACATCACAAATGAAATCGCCGTAATTGCCACAGCATAATAATTTTTCAGGAAAAGCGATGCCGCCAAAGCAAAGGCGGCGAACGTTAATGCAAGAATTTCCGATGCTTTTTCTCCTAAGAATACGCTCGTTGTGATCTTTCCTGTTTTCCGATCCCCTTCCAAGTCCAAGAGAGTAGTAAAAAGGAAAATGCTGCCTACCATCAGGATATACGGCGTGGATGCGATTATACCCTGTAGTGCGTTTGGCGAGTAATTGATATATCCCAGGGTAAAAGCTATACCTCCGAATCCTGCTGCATTCGAAGCCAGGTCCAAGATGGGTCTGGCGCAAAAACGCAGCGGGGGCAAAGAATATAAAAGAGAAAGCAGGAGAGCTGCCAAGAGAAAAATATGCGTCTCCGGAGCTGAATTGTGAAAAAAATAAGACGCGAGAAGGAAGAACAGCAATGCAAATACAAGGACCGTTTTAACGCCGAACATTCCTTCGTTAAGAAAAAACACTTTTTTGTTGAGCCTGTCGGTTTCTTTATCGAAAATCTGGTTCAATAGATAAGAAAATATTAATATGGCCGTGATCCCCAGGAATGTTGCGGGCGGCGGGAAAAATCCGCGCTGGATGTCGCTGCCTCCGGCGGCTTTAAATCCGCTTTTGGCGCCCAGGAGATAAAAACTCCAAGCCGGCAGCAGTAGCAGCGGCCTTAGAACGAATAGAAAGTCACAGGCTCTTAGGAAACGGGCCGAAGCCATAATTCGATTGAGATTAGGGAGGATATGACAGTTTATTTAACGGCGAAAAATCACAGAAGGGTATATTTATTTCCCCCGGGTGTCAAATGATATCTGAACGAAAATTGTTTTATACGCGTCATCACCTCGGGAGACACGAAGCCCATAGCCTCGAGACTTTCCAGCGATCGCGGATAAATTCCCTTGCTGGCCCTGTAACCTTCGAGGAGCCATTTTACTCTTTCCGCCATGCGCGCGCGGGAAGCGGCGACGTCTTTAAACTGATAAAGCGAACTTGGGACGGCCGCGCGAAGACGCGGGAAAGAGGAATTGTAGCCGGCGGCGGCGGATAACAGGAAAACAAAAAGGATAAAACTAAACGGAGCGAGGTGCGCAATCCGGGATCTGATTGAAGAACTATCCCGGACAGACGTATATTTATCTGTGATCCCCTCGGGCTGATCGAGGATGCAGTCGATCAGTTCTTTTTCTTTTAAATGCTTCAAGGCTTCATAGGTTTCGAATGACGGCATCTTGGAATGAGCAATCAAATAATTGAGCGTCCGCTCCTGGTCGAGCAGTTCGAGGATAGTTTTTTCATTTGCGGTTAAATCCTCAGGAACATCTGCTTCGACGAGGTGTGAAATAAACATTTTCTGATCGGGAAACTCTTTGAGCATTTGGGGAAATTCGTCGATTCTCCTCATGCTCTCCATAAGAAGCCCTTCGAGGTTGTATTCGCCCCAGGTTTTTAAACCTGCAATGATGTCTTTGCCGGGCATGAACTTGTAGCTGCATTGCTGCCATGTAAGAACTTCGTAGACGGCCTCTTGAATATGGCAGCGAAAATGTTTCTTCATGGCCTCATCGGTGAGAAAGTTCTCTGACACGATGATTTCCGTCAGATCCATTTTAGACTGCGCGCTTATCTGCATTATTCGGATAAGGTCGTTTCTATGGATTATGCCATAGCGGGTTACATAGTCCTTGAACGGATCCTTATTCTTCCGCCTCCTGTCCCTGGTGGAGATGGCCTTTCCGTCGCGGAAAAACAGCACCATGGATCTTTCCTCAGAGGTTATCAGCAGCATACCTGATTTTTGCTGAACGCCGATAAGCTGGAATATCTCGGATAAACCAAAGTCTGTTAGATTGCCTTCCAGGGCCATTCTGAACTCCTTTAAGAAGCCGCCGTTTTGGATCCTCGGTTACGGTGAAAGTTTTTATTTGTATATTTTTTTGGAAGTGAAGCGGCGTAATTTTTATGCGAATATACCTGCCTTGAAAAAACAGCCGCAACATAAGTAATCAACAGCGTTCCCGCCGGTAAGAATAATTTCCAGTTCGAACCGGGAAAATCAAGAGTGTTCCAATCCTTGATCAGAAGCCCCTTGCCGAACAGCTGCACGACTGATATGGAACACATGAGGGCCAGAAATGTTCCGCTGAAGAGCCTTCCGTAATAGATGTTTTTTATTCCGGGAAGCCATATGGTTAAAAGACGCGCGGTCTTTCTGCGCTGCATAACCTTTCTTTGCCGGCATTGGCGAAGAAGAGCGTCTATTACTTTTTCTGAAGAAACGCTATCTATGGTGGAAGCGCACTTGCGGCAGAGAATTATTCCTCTATCGTCATTGCAGCAGGAACTGCATGTAAGTTCCCCGCAGTTGGAACATTGGAAAGTCAACCGTGAAGGATGGACGGCTTTAGATAGAATGTATGCAAGTATAAGAACGCATAGCAGTATCAACGCGCCGTGGCTGGGAGAGAAACGCATTATGGGTTTTAGTAAATCTTTTATGAAATCTTCGTTGTTTCCGGCGCTTTCGAGGAGGGCCAGGTTCCAAAGCGATGTATTATCGAACAACGCGGGATAGACCTGGACATGGCGAAGCGCTTCCTGGGCATACGATTCTTTGATTTTTTCTATGCCAAGTGCGGAAGCGTTTTCAAGAGCCTTTGACGATTTAGCCATCAGAAGAGTTTTGATGTATGCCTGCGCGAGATTATATTGGCAAACAGCATTCAGAGAATCAATAGCCTCGGCCTTGCGATATCCTTCCAATGCTTTTTCGTATTCCCCCTGCAAGTAATACAGGTTGCCGAGGTTGATAAAAGCGGATGCATTTTCGGGATTTTCAGAAATAGACTTCAGCAGGTAATCTGATGCGCTGAGAAAGTTCTCAGCACGCAGATGCAAAAGTCCGAGAGCGAGATTCTTGCGTGCTTGAAGTTCGCTGCTTGCCGCCGGAGTTTTTTCAATTGAACGGATACTCGAATAAGAGCTGTAGGTATCATTTGCTTGCGCAATTTTGAAAGTTAAAGATGATGGGTTCACGGCGGTTGATATCCATTTTAGTTTTTGCGAGAACATGCCCAGAATACCGAACATGATAACCAATACGATCACATAGCTTCTTTCGCGGCGGTTGAGATATAACCACAACATGATTATCATTATTGCCATACCGGTTATCAAACCCGGGAATAATACAAACGGCACCAATAGCAGCAGGTATGCCGTAAAGCCCGGAAAGTTCGCTTGAAATCTGCCGGCAAAGAATTCTTTTAATCTGTGTGCTGAAAAAGGCAGATACTTGATTGTCAGGGCGGCAGTCAGAATGGAGGAAACCAGAACCAGCACGAGAATCGCCAATAAAAGAATGTTGAACAAAAGAAGACTCTGGTAATGAAAGCTGTTTCTGATTGCGTTGAAGGCGTAGAGCAGGTAGAGCAGCGCTTCGCCGTTGAAATCGAAAGCGGTCAAACGGGCCATTGTAAAATAAGCATCGGGATATTCGGGATAGAGTTCGACTGCCCTTGACAAAATGCTGATGGCTTTATCTTTATCGCCGTTTTGGATGCTTTTCAGCGCATCCCGGTACAATAGCTGGGCAAGGATGGGAAAGTCGGTATCACCGCGCTCGATGCTTCCGGCCTGGTAACTCAAAGACCGAACGCCTAGATGTCCTCCGCCTTGAGGCGCGGCCGTTACGCCGGCGGCAGCCAGGCAGGTAATGCAGAATGCAAAACAACTTGCGGCATATATTTTCAAGAAATACTCCTGAAGCCCGAACCGGGGGCAACGACTTGAATTGATGAGATTTATTTCTCTAACTTATTTTATGTTAATGATTTGGCAAGAATCATGCCTAAGGCGTCCGGCGGTGCCGATTTAGGGGCTCTTTTTGATGGCCCGGATAACGGCTTGTAATATATAGTTGGTTTTTCTTCAAACCGGGATGGGAACAATGCCTGAGAAAAGCAGTACTAAAGGCAAGATTTTTATAGATTTTAGAAGATATCTGATACTGGCGGCAAGTATCATGGCCGTAACCAGTTTTGCGCTGCAGTATGGCTTTTATCTATCCGCTTCCCAGGAACACTATGTGCATCTATTTGATATAGCGGTGGTTGCCATTTTCCTTTTGGAAACGATTCTATCTGTCCTCTTCGCTTCAAGGCTGAGAAGGGCATTACTTAGAGCCATGCCGCTGATAATCATCGCCGGGATCTTTGGTATCCAAATGCTGTTGGTAAGGTTTGTGCTGGCGGGGCGTCCGGAAATAGCTTCGGAACTTATGTCGTTGTTGAAAATTTCGTCCCTTACCAAGATATATATTCTTATTCTTCAGGGTTACATAATCTTCAGCCTGGTTTTTTATACACAGAAAGTAACCCGGCGCCTGGCCCGCACGCGTTTCCGGCCTGCGCAGCTGCTGGTAGCGGCGTTTGTGTTAATGATTTTCTCCGGTACAACACTGCTTCTCCTCCCCAAAGCCACACCGGAGGCGGCACCGCTGTCGGTGATTGATGCGCTTTTTACGTCCACTTCGGCTGTTTGTGTTACGGGACTCATCGTCGTCGATACCGCGACGGCCTTTACCAGGACCGGCCAGTTCTTGATAATGCTGCTGATTCAGATCGGGGGCCTCGGTATCATGACTTTTGCCGCTTTTTTTGCCCTGCTGCTGGGGCGGGGCTTCAGCATAAAGGAAAGATTAATGTTCGGTGAAGTAATGCACGTGGAAATGATGCGGTTCATTTCGCGCCTCGTGATATCGATTCTCCTCGTGACTTTTTGCATCGAGTCCATCGGAAGCATATTATTTTTCTTCCTCTTTCCCGCAGGAGACGCCGGTTTTTTTGCAAGACTCTTCACGGCGGTTTTTCATTCGATCTCAGGTTTTTGCAACGCCGGTTTCAGCACACTCAGTAACGGCTTTATGGGATTCTCTTCATATTATTGGCTTAATCTGTCCATGATGGCGATTATCATCCTTGGAGGTCTTGGGTTTACCGTGCATCATGATATTTTCCAGGCGGCATGGGCGAAAATTCGCCGCCGCCGGAAGCCAATCAAACTCAGACTGCAAACGAGGATCGTGTTGATTACTACCTTCTCCCTCGTCATTCTCGGAGCTGTGCTGATATTCCTGCTCGAAAGAGGAAGCGCTTCTTTCCTGCAGTCGCTGTTTCAAAGCGTAACCGCCAGGACCGCAGGTTTCAATACGATCTCACAGAACACCTTGGGCGATGAATCCCTTCTTCTTACCATGTTTCTCATGTTTATCGGCGCCGCCCCCGGGTCGACAGCCGGAGGCATAAAAATTACAACCATGATCGTGTTTGCGGCAACGGTGGGCGCAATGCTCAGAGGACGTTCCCGAACGGAGCTTTCTCGCAAGACTATCCCCGAAGGTACGGTTCGGGAGGCCCTGGTTATATTTGGACTTTCCCTTTTTGCCGTGATAATTTCCTTTATGTTATTATTAATCGTGGAGGATCTGCCGTTCTCGGAGCTCTTGTTTGAAACAGTATCCGCGTTCGGGACTGTCGGGCTGTCTCTCGGCGCCACGCCTGATCTCAGCGCGGCGGGTAAAGTGATAATCATCATGGTCATGCTTTTCGGCAGGCTGGGCCCGATGACTATTGCTCTGGCCGTTTCGGGCCGGCTTTATGAAAAAGGGTATGCGTACCCGGAAGAAAAAATAATGGTGGGTTAATCGGAATTTCCGTGCTGTTCGGAAGGAGCAAGAATGAGGAGAAAGAAATTCGCGGTTATCGGCATTGGCAGGTTTGGCAGATCCGTAGCTAACACCCTTTTCGATATGGGAGTGGAAGTCACGGCCATAGACCGTGACCGCGAGTTGGTCGATCTTGTACAGGACGAAGTCACACACGCGATTTCGCTGGACGCCACCAATAAGAATCTGCTGCTCGACCAGGGGGTCGACCAGGTGGATTGCGCGGTTGTCGGCATTGGAGAGAATTTTGAATCCAATGTCCTGGTAACCCGCCTGCTCATGGAATTCAAAATCCCTACGATTATTACCAGAGCTTATAATGATATTCAAAGAGAGATTCTGCGAAGCATCGGTGCAACACAGGTGCTATCACCCGAGGAGGATATCGGCAAAAGGCTTGCCAAGAGTCTTGTAACCGGGGAGATCGTCGATTTTCTCGAACTGCCTGAAGGATTCGCGGTCAAAATCATTCCCGCTCCCAAGCGGATCGTCGGCAAAACTCTGGCCGAAGCAAAGATCAGGAATCAATTCATGTTGGATGTCATCGTGATCAGAAGAAAGATTGTTGATGAAAAGACCAAGGATGTTTCGACAAAAGTCGTGGTCATTCCGGACGGCGGCGAGATCGTGGAAGAGGGGGACATTCTCGGAGTCATAGGAAAAGAAACCGATATTGAGAAGTTCATCTGAGATCATACGGAGGTGCATTGGATGGATCATGCATACATAAATGAACTTGCCAAGTTCAGCGGCGGAGAAGTCCGTCTTAAGGGATGGGGTGATAACTCCAGATCGAGCGGCAAGATTCTGTTTATAATTCTCCGCGACGGAACGG
>CAZZKJ010000007.1:0-92306 GCA_964654695.1 uncultured bacterium
CAAGATCGGTCTGTTTTTGAAAAGTTCTTTATGTGGCAAGGGGATTTCAGGATTCTCCTGTCGATCATCAAGTATATAGAAGACCGCATGAACGTCGATTATGATACGGGGCTGGTCGGTGTTCAGTCGATAATATTGATCGAAGATAACGTCCGGTTTTATTCCTCCTACCTGCCGCTCATATACACGGAAGTAATGCGCCATACGCAGCGGCTTATATCCGAGGGAGTCAGTCCCGCACACAAATTCCTCCGGCAGCGCGCGCGGCCGAAGATTCTCCTTAGCGATACTTACGAGGAGGCCTGGAGCTATTTCGAAAAATTTCACAGCAATATCCTGGGTGTTATATCAGACATCCAATTCCCGTGCGGAGACGGACCGGATTCGAATGCCGGGTTTAAATTCGCCGCTGAAGTAAAAAAGATGCATCCTGACATCCCAGTGCTTCTGCAATCCCGCGATATAGAAAACAAGGATAAGGCTAAATCCGTAAAAGCCTCTTTTCTGCTGAAGAATTCTCCTATGCTTCTTCATAATCTTCAAAAATTCATGAAGGCATATTTCAGCTTCGGAGATTTCATATTCAGGCTTCCGGATGGAACCGAGGTCGGCCGGGCCGGCGACTTGAAAGCTCTGGAGGAACAACTCGGAAAGGTTCCCACTGCTAGCCTGGTGTATCACGGCGAACGCAATCATTTTTCAAACTGGCTGAAAGCCCGGACCGAGTTTTGGCTTGCGCATAAGCTGCGTCCGCGAAAGGTGAGCGATTATTCCTCCGGAGAGGACTTGAGAAAAGAACTTGTAAACTTCTTGCACAAACTGCGCGTGGAGCAGCACGAGGGAATAGTGATGGATTATGATCCCAAGACTCTCGAAGAAGCCAGAAGCGCGGTTCGAATCGGTGGGGGGTCGCTGGGAGGCAAAGGCAGGGGGCTTGCTTTCGCAAGCACTCTCATTAGTACTTCCGGAATTCAAAACAGGTTCGATGGAGTTAGGATTATCGTTCCTCCTTCGATTATCATAAGCACGAATGTATTTCACGAATTCCTGGATAGTAACGACCTTCATGATTTTGCAATAAGCACGTATGACGACGTTGAGATAAGCAGCCGGTTTCTTGCCGCGAAGCTTCCTGATGAAATTGTGAATAAACTCAGGAGATTCGTTAAGTCATTTCATTTTCCGCTGTCGGTACGCTCGTCGAGCCTGCTGGAAGATTCGCAGTATGTTCCTTTTGCCGGGGTTTACGAAACCTGCATGATTCCAAACAATCATGAAGACGAGGAGATACGGCTGAATGAACTTCTAAATGCCGTAAAACTTGTTTATGCTTCGACTTTCTGTTCTAACGCAAAAACTTATTTCAAACCAACTCCCTATAGGCTGGAAGAAGAAATGATGGCCGTGATTGTGCAAAAATTGGTTGGGGTCCAGCATGAGTCCAGATTCTATCCGGATTTCTCCGGAGTTGCCAGGTCGCATAATTTTTATCCCATGCTGCCCATGAAGGCTTCTGACGGAATCGCATCGGTTGCCCTGGGATTGGGCAAGACGGTGGTTGAGGGCGGGCGGTGCCTGCGGTTTTGCCCAAAGTATCCCAAACATGTTCATCAGTTGTCCTTGGTGGCGGATGCTTTAGCGTATTCGCAGCGTGATTTCTGGGCTCTTGAGATACCGATTCCGGGCAGAGACGAAACGAGCTGTGGAGAATTCAAACTTCTTCGACACCAGATAGAATTAGCTGAAAAAGACGGAGTCCTGACCGCGCTCGGATCTACTTATTCAAAGGAGAACAATGCCGTTTATGACGGGGTTTCCAGAGACGGAATTCGTATCGTAAGTTTCGCCCCCATACTAAAAGGGGAGTATTTTCCGCTGGCCAGCATCCTCCAGGCCATACTCAAACTTGGAGATAAAGGGATGAATGCGCCGGTGGAAATCGAATTTGCAGTGAACTTATCGGTTCCGGCGGGAAAACCAAAAGAATTTCATCTATTGCAAATGCGTCCCATGGTGATGAACGAAGAAATAGACCAGATAGACAAGGAAGAATCATCTGTAGGGAAGATCATCTGCAGGAGTTCCTTTGTGCTGGGCAATGGAGTCATAAATGATATCAAAGACATCGTGGTTGTAGACGCTGATAAATTTGACCGTTCCCGGAGCGCCGAGGCTGCAAGAGAAGTCGGGTTGTTCAATCACCAACTTGTATCTGCCGATGTGCCATATATTCTAATAGGCGTTGGACGCTGGGGCTCGGCCGATCCCTGGTTGGGAATTCCGGTTGGATGGGACGATATTTGGGGAGCAAGCGTTATAGTCGAGTGCGGACTTAAAGATCTGAAAGTAACTCCATCGCAGGGAACTCATTTTTTCCAGAACATCACGGCTTCCCGGATCGGGTACTTCACGGTCAATTCAGATAGCGAGGAGAACTTTATCGATTGGAAATGGCTCTCTAGTGCGAAAGCGGTTGCGGAACGCGGACTTACGCGCCATATTCGACTGGAAACCCCGTTGACAGTAGTAATGAACGGCCGTTCGGGCCAAGGATTCATATATTTACTTGCAAAATGAATTTATGGTTGATTCCCGACGCTGATCTTAATATGCCCGCCCGGCATGTATTTTTAACGGAAGACCGCGCTCTCGTTGACTCAGTAATTGGAAACACGCTACAATATCTGATCAAAACCAGGCAAACTTCTGGAGGTGGAAGATGCAGTTTAGTAAAGCTTATGTACCGTACGGTGGGTATTGGAGCACGCCGTTCAGCAAATGGCAGATGTCCCTTCAATCTATTCACCCATTAAAACTCGCGGGGGAAGTCGGCAAAGAAACGCTGGGCACCAAAGGAATCGACACCGGTATCTTTGATGAATTCATTCTCGGTTGGACGATTACATCAAAACACTCTTTATACGGCGGCCCATGGGTAGCCGCGATGTGCGGAATGGACAAGATCACAGGCCCCATGATAGCGCAGGCCTGCGCTACCAGCGCGAGGTGTATTGACACCGCAGCTATGGCCATCGAAAGCGATTCGCGTTCGGCGATATTGAGTGTTACCGCGGACCGGTGTTCCAACGGACCGCATATAGTTTTTCCCAATCCGGCAGGACCGGGGGGGCTGCCCGTTACGGAGAACAGCGTTTGGGATAATTTTGGGTTTGATCCCTGGGCAAAAGGCAAAGGTGGAATGATAGCTACTGCGGAAAATGTTGCGAAGGAAGCCGGTATCAGCAGGGAAGAATCGGACGAATGTGCGCTCATTCGCTTTAACCAATACCAAGAGGCGCTTGCAGGAGACAGGGCTTTTCAAAAACGCTATATGGTGCCTGTCACAATAAACGCCAGGAAGGGAATTAAGCTGGAAGCCGATGAAGGCGGTTATTCCACGACGGCGGAAGGCCTGGCGAAGCTCAAGCCAGTCGTGCCCGAAGGGGTGGTGACTTTTGGAGCCCAGACATTTCCTGCGGACGGCAACAGCGCGATCATAATTGCATCAAAAGATAAAGCAGCCGAGATGTCGGCCGACAGGAACATTACGATCCAGATATGTTCTTACGGGGAATACCGGGAAAGGCCAAACTACATGGCCGCTGCCGTTGTTCCTGCCGCCCGACAGGCGCTTGAACGCGCCGGTATCGGAGTGAAGGACTGTGCGGCGGTTAAAACGCATAATCCTTTTGCCGTAAATGACGTCTTTATGGCCAAAAAGATGGAACTCAAGCTGGAAGATTTCAATAATTACGGCAGCCCGCTGGTTTTCGGCCATCCCCAGGGGCCAACGGGAACCCGCTGCATAATAGAATTGATTGAAGAACTGACAATTAAGGGTGGAGGATACGGTCTGTTCGTAGGATGCGCCGCCGGCGATTCGGCCGCGGCCGTGGTTATCAGGGTCGAGTGCTGATACCGAGCACAAATGCCTTTTGATGAATTCTATAAAGCGAACAAAAACGCCTTTGGATCGGAGCCGGAGCGCATTCTGATTGATCATGCGCACCATCTCGAACCGTCTTTGCCTGTTCTGGATCTGGGAGCGGGCCAGGGGCGCAATTCCATTTATCTCGCTCGAAGAGGATTCGATGTAGTTGCCGTTGATCCTTCAAAAGCAGCACTGGACGGAGTTTATAGATATTCCTGCGAACAGAACCTGTCGATTCAAATTCAACACTGCGACTTCAAGGGATTTTCTCCTCAAGAAAAATACTTCAGCGGCATACTTTTAATTGGCCTGATCCAGATCCTGTCCTGGGATGAAATAAGCGACTTGATGGAATGCATAACCAGGTGGACACGGCAGGGCAGTCTGGTTTTCACAACTGCTTTCTCGACGGATGATCCTGCTTTTGGAACGAAAACGAAGCAGTGGATTGAGGCGGGCAGAAATTCTTTCATTATTGACAAAACCGGGACGGTTCGTACTTATCTGGAAAAAAATGAAATTCTCGATCTCTTTCTCGATTGGGAAGTGTTTTATCACTGGGAAGGAATGGGTGAAAAACACAAGCATGGAACCGGTCCTGAAGAATGCCACGGCATGATTGAAGCTGTTTTTCGCAGATAGGAGCCGGTTTTTTCTCTGTAATGAAAAAGTATGAGTCAAACGGCCTGGTCTTCTTTAAGTTTTCTCACCTCGAGAAACTAAAAGATATTGAGCACGGCATATCCTCCCGTCTGGGCGGAGTAAGCAGAGGCCGCTATAAAGAACTCAATCTAGGTCTTCATGTAGGCGACGATGATAACCGTGTACGAACAAACCGCCGCAGATTCTGCGCCGCCGCCGGAGGCGACCCGAAAAAACTGACATGCGGACGGCAAAGCCACAGCGCGAATGTCGCCGTTATAGAAGAAAATGACGCGGGTAGGGGAGCGTTCGATTACGGAGAAAGTATTCCGGACATCGACGCCCTGGTGACCGATGTGCCGGGGATAACTCTGATGGTTCTTGTGGCCGACTGCGTTCCCATCCTCATTTTTGATCCTGTTAAGAAAACTGCGGCGGTTGTCCATGGAAGCTGGCGGGGAACCCTGCAGGGTATAGCCGGGAAAACGATTGAAGCCATGGCCGGTGAATTTGGCTGCGCCGGCCGGGATTTGCTTGCAGGTATCGGGCCGTCCATTGGCCCGTGCTGCTACGAGGTGGGAAAAGAAACGGCCGGTTTGTTCAAGGAAACATGGCCGGAATCCGCAAGCAGATTCATTCAGCGAACGGGTGAACAGAAAATGAAACTGGATTTATGGAAAGCCAACCATATGCAACTTCTCAGTGCGGGCGTTCGTGAAGAACATATTGAAGAAGCTCGAATGTGCACCTCCTGCCGGCCCGATGTTTTTTATTCCTATAGAGCGGAAAACGGCAAAACCGGCAGGTATGCAGGATTAATAATGATTGTTTAACAACCCGGCGGATCAATTTTTCGGAGGCGCCTGGGGTTGAAATATTTCTGTCGACTTGAACCTTCCCGAGTTTATGAGTTCGTCGATAAAAGAATTCCTTGCTAAATAGAGGGCCAGAAGTTTTACACGGCTGTTAATCGGGATTTCCACTACCTCCGTTTGCGGCGGCAGTTTGTTCTTGTCTCCTTTTATATCGAAGTACTTGAGAGTTTTCTCCGGATTCTCGGGATTGAATAAGAAGGCGGACGGCACTATGCGGGGATGGCCGATTACCAGGTTGACCTCCTTTGCGATCATGTAATCGAGAGTTGCGATTCTTTGATGGCCCGGACGGCTGCTTATAATTAAACCCCGGCGGGCGATCCATTTATCATTCAATCCGCACATGTCGATAGTCCTCAAGCGTGAATAAAACGGTATCGCCCCTGCGGCGGTTGTCGCTATGGATATATCTTGCCCGTCGAATAAAGAAGCCAGCGCTCTGCCTGTATTGCTCCAATCTTGATATTCTTTGCAGTTCACAGCCTTCAGAGAACGGATGGATTGTATGCCCCGGGTGTTCTTGAGGGCTTTTCCGAACACAAGACCGTGGTGAACTGATCCCGCGATTATTAAAATGACGAAGGCGGTGCGAATCTCCGGCTGCTCAATAAAGCCGGCCATGAGCCAAATAATGATCAGGAAAATAAATGGAAGGACGGGTACGAAAAACCTGAATTCCATGAAATCGCCGCCCACCCTGATTATATAGAAGCACCATACTATCACTACTAAAGAGGATATTTTCAGCGCCAAAGGAGAGACCCTGACAAACTTCCTGAACGCTGCGGCGAAAAAAAATGCAAACGGCCATAACCAATATGACAAAAAGAATTCGTGGCAGTAATACAATCCCCTCAAAATAGAAGTTGGTTGAAACGCCTTGGCGTAGAAAGTATTGGGCAGAATATCTCCATAAAAAACCCGTTTCCATGCAAGCCAGGTTCCCGCGGCGGCGGCGGCGGGCAATATCAAGCATGATAAAAGCGCCGGTTTATTCGCCGATCCGCCCATTTTCATGATAGTGAATACCGCAATCGATTCGAGAAAAAAAACGGGGATTACGGAATCGAGACGCGTCAGAATCAAGGCGCCGAACAGCAGGGACAATCCGGCCATTTTCAGTCTGCTTGCTTCCATCGACCCCGCAAAATCAAAAACGAAATAGGCCGCGGCAATAATCAATGCGGCCTGCATTTGGGTTTCCATACCTCCGGTGGCGAAGGCATTGAAAGAATAATTTGTTCCCAACAGCAGGGGCAGCAGGAGCCCCCATTGCTTCGAACCGAAAACCGAGCAGCCCAGCTTGTAAGCAAAAACAAGGCTGGTAACAAAAAAGATCATCCCCAAAATCATCGAGCAAATCACCGGGTCCAGTTCCAACCGGAATGGCACAGCCATTAGAACCGTCCAAAGGAAGTTGGTGTAACCCTCTACCCGTTCTCCGGTATTCCATATAAGACCCCTGCCTTCGGCAAGATTGCGGCTGTAATCAAAAGAAATAAAAGCATCGTCAAGAATAAAGCGGTTGAGCCATGCAGCCAGCACGAGCAGGAAAATCATAATAACCAATATGGATTTCGAATGATTCTTGAGAAATGCCGACATATTCTGTAAAAGGCCGCCGCTTCAATAACCCGCCGCCTGGCCGTCCTTTCTCGATTCGGAAGCGCCGTAATAAACACTGTTCGCATCATCGAAGAGAACGGCCTGGTAGCCTCCGTATCCTCCGACACTCCATGATATATTGTGCCCTTTGTTAGCCAACTCGCGTATGCATTCAAAATCGAAACCGCTTTCCAGAAGCAGCGTGCCGCCGCCGAGCATCTTTTCGCCTGTTGGTTGGGAAGATCCGATATGTCTCATCCGGGGAGCGTCTCCGGCTTCCTGCAGGTTCATTCCGAAGTCAATGATGTTAACAAGGATCTGAACATGCCCCTGGGGCTGCATGGCTCCGCCCATAACCCCAAAGCTCATGAACGGCTTACCGTTCCTGGTTACAAAACCCGGTATTATAGTATGAAACGGTCTCTTGTGCGGACCATAAGTATTCATGTGTCCTTTCTCGATATTGAACAGTTCGCCACGGTCCTGGAGAATGAATCCAAGGTCGGCGGGGGACAGCCCCGATCCCATTCCCCTGTAATTGCTTTGTATGAGGGAGACCATGTTTCCCTCTTTATCCGCGGTTGTCAGGTAAACAGTTTCTCCTGCTTCGGGAGGAAAACTCCCGGCCGGTGCTTCGGGTCTCGCCCTATTTGGATCAATAAGCTTACGCCTGGAATCGGCATAAGATTTTGATATCAGCTGTTGAACCGGGATATCGTTGAAATCCGGATCGGCATAATACTTCGCGCGGTCCTCGAAAGCCAACTTTTTAGCCTCAGTCAAAAAGTGAATGTATTCAGCGCTTCCAAAACCCATCGAAGACAGGTCGTAACCTTCAAGGATATTGAGCATTTGCAGTACGGCGATACCCTGCCCGTTGGGTGGAAGTTCCCATACATCGTAACCGCGGTAATTTGTGCTCACCGGCTCTACCCACTCGGAGTGATGATCCGCGAGGTCTTTGTATGAAAGAAAACCTCCATTCTTTTTCATAAAATCATCTATCGCCCGGGCGATATCTCCTTTATAAAAGACATCCCGGCCGCCGCCGGCAATCCTTTGCAGAGTTTTCGCCAGCCTTGGATTTCTGAATATTTCTCCCCTGGCCGGCGCATGTCCTCCGGGCATAAATGATTCCTTGAAGCCGGGCCATTTGGCCAGCCGCGCGGCGCTCAAGCGCCAGTAATGGGAGATGAGCTCGCTTACGGGGAAGCCTTCCCGTGCATAATTTATTGCAGGAGACAAAATGTCGGTCATGGGGAGGATGCCGAATTTTTCATGCAGTTCGAACCAGGCATCGACACAGCCGGGAACGGTTACCGGCAGAGGGCCGTAGGGAGGTATATGGTCCAGGCCTGCGCCGGCAAAATGGTCGAGAGTAAGGGAATAAGGCGAGCGGCCGCTGCCGTTGAGTCCATAGAGTTTTTTGGTTTTTTCGTTCCATACTATGGCGAAAAGATCCCCGCCTATACCGCTGCCTGTGGGCTCCATCAGGCCCAGAGCCGCGTCGGCCGCGATTGCCGCATCGACGGCGCTGCCCCCTTTTTGCAGAATATCGATGGCGATTTGCGTAACAAGGGGCTGGCTTGTCGCGGCCATGCCGCTGCGGGCGATTACCTCGGACCGTGTGGCGAAACTCTTGCCGGTGATGCGATCCTGAGCAAAGACCGCGGAGGGTAGAAGAATTATCAATAAAAGAAACTTCTTCATCTGGATCCTTCCTCTTGCTTGGAGATCATTTTGAAAGTAAAATGCTCAGGCAGCTGCCGGCTTTTCGGATGCAAATGTGTATTTATTCATTGCTGATCTTCATCGGTATGCAATCCTCAATCAGATTATCATAGAATATGGGTGATCTGGAGAAAAAAACAGTGAATTTTTCCGTTCCCCCAGGCATAATTAGAGTCGCTCGCAAAGGAACAAAATGAAGTGCCCACACTGCAAAAAATCGATGATCGTACTGGAACTCGACAAGATTGAACTCGATCACTGCCTGGAATGCGGCGGGATATGGCTGGACGGAGGAGAGCTCGAACTGCTGCTTGATGCCGCCGATGACAAAGAGCAGCTGCTCGCTTCCTTGAATATCGATCGGAATGCTAAAGAAAAGAGAATTAAATGTCCGATTTGCTCCAAGAAGATGGAAAAAGCGCTATGCGGGCTGCAAAAAGCCGTGAGAATTGACAAATGCAAAAACGGCGACGGCCTGTGGTTCGACAAAGGCGAACTCAATGAAATAATTGCTATGGGTACTTTTCAGTCGGATGCCAGAGTGTTCGATTTATTGAATGATATTTTCGGCTTTAATAATAAGTCCGTTTAGTTCCTTCGCGGATGTGCAATTACCGCGGCGGTTTGTGGATGTATCTTTCCCTTGAAAGGAGGGAAAATAAATGACCGGATTATTAATTTTTCTCGCTCTTTTGGTAATGGTGGTTTTGTTCTTCATCGGAATCTACAATTCACTTGTTCGGCTTCGCAATCGAACAAAAAATGCCTGGTCGCAAATAGACGTGCAGCTCAAAAGAAGGCATGACTTGATCCCCAACCTGGTAGAAACCGCCAAGGGATATATGAAGCATGAAAGAGAAACGCTGGAGCACGTTACCGAAGCGAGAAGCAGGGCCATGGGTGCGGAAGGGGTGCCCGCCAAGGCCAAGGCCGAGGGCGCACTCGGCGGAGCATTAAGCCGCTTTATGCTGGTAGTGGAGAATTATCCGGACCTGAAGGCAAACCAGAATTTTCTCGCCCTGCAGGAGGAACTGACATCAACTGAGAACAAAATCGCATTTTCCAGGCAGAGCTACAACGATCAGGTTCTTTTCTATAACAACAAGATCCAGATGTTCCCCTCGAATATCATCGCGAATTCTTTTAATTTCAAAGCCGGAGACTTCTTCGAACTCGAAGACGAATCTGAAAAAGCAGTGCCCAAAGTAGACTTTTCAAGCTGATCCGGGCCTGCGTTCTCTTTTATGTAGAGATAAGGGTGGGTTCAATCATGATGTGGGAACTCATAGCTGCCAACAGGAAAAAATCCATTGTGCTCTTCATCATGATGGCTTTGTGCCTTGTCGCTCTCGGCTATTTCATAGGAGAGGCCGCATACGGCAGGGGTGGTGGCGTAGGAGGCTTGTTCATTGCCCTGGGCATATGGGGTTTTCTGGCTGTGTTAAGCATGTTCGCAGGAAGTTCAATCATGCTGGCTACAAGCCGGGCACACAAAGTTGAACGCGATCTCTATCCTCAGCTCCACAACATTGTCGAGGAAATGAAAATAGCCTCGAATATTGAAGCTGTGCCGCAAATTTATATTATTGAAGATGCGGCTCCCAACGCCTTTGCCACCGGCATGAAGCCGGAAAACAGCTCTATAGCTGTTACAACCGGACTGCTTTCCAGATTGAACCGCGACGAACTGCAGGGAGTCGTTGCACATGAAATGTCCCATATAATGAACCGCGATGTGCAGTTCATGACACTTGCCGGCATAATGCTTGGAAGCATTGTTTTGATTTCAGAAGTATTTCTACGGAGTTTATGGTTTTCATCAGGCAGCAACAGGCGGTCAAGAGTATCTTCGAAGGGCGGGGGCCAGATTCAGATAATAATAATTGTTGCCGCCATAGCTTTTGCCGTATTGGCTCCGTTATTTGCTCGGCTTCTGTATTTTGCTATCTCGCGAAAACGCGAGTATCTTGCCGACGCTTCCGGCGCCAGGCTTACCAGGTATCCGGAAGGCCTGGCTTCAGCGCTGGAGAAAATAGCAACATCAGGTAAGAAACTTTCAGTAGCGAACAAAGTCACAGCACCTATGTATATCACAAATCCCTTTGCATCCGGGAAGGCAGCGTTGTCGAATTTATCCAGCACGCACCCGCCGATAGATGAAAGAATTCGCATCCTTCGGGAAATGTCGGGAGGTGCCGGGTACTTGAACTATCAAAGAGCGTTTTCAAAAATAAAAGGCAAACCGACAATGATTATTCCCGGTTCGGGCCTTAAACGATACGAATCGGTTTCTATCAGAGAACCGACTGAGTCTGCAGATAAAACGGCCGGAGGAAAGAAGTCTGCCAGGGATGCGATAGATCTTCTGCGGGCCGTTCACGGCTATGCTTTCCTCGTTTGCGTCTGCGGGCTGAAAATAAAAATACCTGCGGATTTTGATAGATCGTCTTTTCCTTGTCCGAGGTGCGGCCGCGAAAACGAAGTACCTCTGGCGGTACTTGCCGGAATCGGAGGAGCTCTGGGTAATGCTGAAAAAGCTGATGGCAGTGCCGCCGCGCCTCTGCAGCGAAAACCAGGAACACAAGCGGTTATGGAGCCGTTAACCTACTCGAAAAAAAGCGACGGATGGGAATCATTCTCCTGTTCCTGCGGAAAGCTTCTTCAACTATCGCCTGCATTTAAGGCTCCGACTATTAAATGCCGCCACTGCGGACGCATTACCAAGATTACTACAGGCGCATCTTGATTTTTTCCGGGAAATAGCATATATTAATATTAAGCGCAACTGCTCTGGAACACAGTTTCTAGCCAGTAGATTGTTTCATTTTTTCTCGGCAGTAACCCCCGGTTTATTCGCAGTATCCAGCTGAATTTATTAATCAGGGGATAAATGGGTTTCAAGGGATAAAGCCCCTCGGTTTAAGTGTCTGTCAGGAGGTAAAATTATCGATAGGACTAAATATATAACCAGGATCAAGCGTGTCCATAATTTAAGCAGGGAAGAAATAAAAGAACTGAAAACGGTTACGGAAAAGTTCGCTTTTCGCGCAAACGAGTACTACTTGTCCCTTATCGATTGGGACGACCCTGATGATGCTTTGAGACGCATTGTTGTTCCGGATATGCGCGAACTCGAAACATGGGGCTGTATGGATCCGTCGAATGAAAGTATTTACAAAATAACCCCGTCTTTGGAACACAAGTATCCTGCCGTGGCCTTGCTCCTGGTCAGCGGCATGTGCGGATCCTTTTGCAGATTCTGCTTCAGAAAAAGACTTTTTATGAACTCGAATACGGAAGTCAATCGGGACCTCAGCAGGGAAATCGAATATATCAGGCGGCACAGGGAAATAACGAATGTTCTCCTGACCGGAGGTGATCCTCTGGTATTGTCCACTCCGAAACTCGATGAAATCATCAAACAAGTTCATAACATCGATCATGTGCAAATAATTAGAATCGGAACGAAAATGCCTGCATTCGATCCGTTCCGCATAATAAACGATTCCGCTCTACTGGATACTATTGATAAATACAGCTCCGGCGACAAAAAGATATATGTTATGACTCATTTTAATCATCCGCGCGAACTGACTGATGCGGCGGTTGAGGCAATGGATCTTTTGAAAGGTGCCGGAGCCGTGGCGGCTAACCAGACTCCGTTGGTAAGCGGCGTCAATGACGATCCGGCGGTTCTGGCCGATCTTTTCAATAAGCTGGCGTTTATTGGCATTCCATCTTATTATGTATTCCAATGCCGTCCTACCCTCGGCAATAAAGCCTATGCCGTAACGATCGAGCGCGGGTTCCGGGTTTTCGAGGAAGCAAGAAAGCATTGTTCCGGGCTTGCACACAGGGCCCGGTACGTGATGTCGCATTCCACAGGCAAGATAGAAATTACTGGAATGACCCGGAGATACATATTGTTCAAGTATATTCGGGCTGCAGATCCTGATGACATCGGTAAACTTATCATTCGCAATCGTAACCCCTTCGCATTCTGGTTCGATGATTTTGAATCTTCATCGAATGAAGATCTGAATTATCAACGGCTCTATTTCGAATAGAGCCGGTTTTGCCGTTCCATCAAGCCAAGCGGCCGCTTAATATCTCCTCTAAATGTTCCATCCCCCGTGCAGGGCTGTTTTTGCCGGGACGAACGCGCTTTTTCGGAATGGGACTCCAGATCTTTTTTCCGGCTTTAACTTCATAACGGATTCTTGTATCATTCAAGGCCTGGGATTCCCGAAACGAAAAGCATTCATTATTGCTGGAGGTATTGAATGAAGCTGGTTGAATGTGTGCCTAATTTCAGTGAAGGCGTAGATAAAACAATTATTGATGCAATAGCAGAAGCCATCTCTGGTACCGAAAATACATTTCTCTTGGATGTCGATCCCGGCAGGGACACCAATAGAACCGTTATGACTTTTGTAGCGGAGTATGATTTTGCCGTAGAGGCTGCATTTCGCGCAATTGCAGCCGCCTGCCGCCTAATAGACATGAGCAAGCATCACGGTGCACATGCGAGAATTGGTGCAACCGATGTGTGCCCTTTTGTGCCTGTAAGCGGAGTGACAATGAAAGAATGCGTGGAATTGGCTAAAAAACTGGGGAAAAGAGTTGGTGATGAGCTGAATATTCCGGTTTACCTGTACGAGCACGCGGCCTCTAGTGAAGAAAGAAAAAATCTTGCGAATGTGCGGTCAGGCGAATACGAAGGTTTGAAGGACAAGCTGAAAGATCCCGCGTGGAAGCCCGATTTTGGCCCTGCGAAGTTCAATATCCGAACCGGAGCCTTGGTAATCGGCGCCAGGGAGTTCCTTATTGCTTATAATGTGAATTTGAACACGAGGGACCGACGGATCGCTCATGATATAGCCCTGAGCATACGCGAAGCCGGCAGGGCGAAACGCGACGACAATGGGCGCATTATCCGCGATGCGGATGGGCGGGTCGCTAAAGTTCCCGGAACGCTCGAGGCCGTGAAGGCCGTGGGATGGTACATAGAAGAATACAAACGGGCACAGGTGTCAATCAATCTGATTGATTATCACCGGACTTCCCCGATGGATGCGTACGAAGAAGTAAAGAAACAGGCTGAAACGAGAGGAGTGCGGGTTACCGGCAGCGAGTTGGTTGGGTTGATTCCATTAGAAGCTGTGCTGCTGGCAGGGAAATGTTATCTCGAGCTTCAGGGAAAATCCACGGGAATGCCTGAAAGCGTTTTGATCGAAACGGCCGTTCAGTCTCTGTCGCTGGATGACCTTGCCCCGTTCGATCCCGAGCAGAAAATAATAGAATACCGGGTTGCGCGCAAAACCCCACTCGCCGATAGTACCCTCGCACAGTTCTCTGATGACACATCCATCGATTCGCCTGTCCCCGGCGGGGGAAGCGTTGCTGCTCTTACGGCGGCGCTGGCGGCAGCCCTGACCAGTATGGTGGCAAATCTAACCGCAGGGAAAAAGGGGTATGAAAGCTGCGACGAAGAAATGAAGCGGATCGCCCCCCTGGCGCAGGAACTGAAAACCAAATTCCTGAGCGCGGTAGACGATGATTCTCGTGAATTCGATAAAGTTATGGAAGCCATGAAAATGCCCAGCAGAAATGCAGAAGAAAAAGCCATCCGTTCTGAAAGAATAGAATCGGCAACTAAAGGCGCCGTAGAAATCCCTTTTGAAGTCCTTAATGCCTGTGGGGAGTGCGTTGATCTTATTGAACGAGTCGCCGCGAAGGGGAACAAGAATTCTCTTAGTGATGCCGGTGTGGCAGCTCTGTGTCTGGGCGCGGCTGCAAACGGTGCATTCATGAATGTACTCATTAACCTGCAAACCCTCCAAGACAAAAGGTACGTCGATAATACACTCGAACGCGCTTCGGCCGCGGCGGGCGAGGTATTCGCAAGAATTCAAACCCTGTCGGCGGAAATCACTGCGGAAATAAAAAAGGGAATTTCTCATTGAAAATCGGCAATGGCCCCGCCGCGCCAGTACAAAGCCGGAAAACGATTCACCGGTTTCTTGATTAAACCGCGAATACGGCGGTCGCAGAGCGAAGCCCATCCTCAAAGTGCTTAATATAATTATTGATCTCCATATCGCGCAGCCGCAGGGATTCGACTGCAGCGCGATACAGCTTTTTGGCGGCATTCGGCGGTATTCGGCCGTTTTCATCCATGAATGATTTGGGTATTGCCAAGTAATGTGGCGCCACATCGTTCAAAGTCCAATGCCGGGCCAATGCGAATAAATCGCAGCTGCGCTCGCTTCTGGGAATCCCGCCGGTGCCCTGGATCAGGTGAATGAATTCATGGGCTATCGTATGATAGGAACTCTGTGCGGGATTGAGCCAGAATTTATCCCCTCCGGGTTCAGCCATTCCGCTTGCAGCTTGAGTTAAACCTACTCTTAGCGTTCTACCCTGCAGTTCCGGGAAAAAGCGCAGAACATAATATATTTTCTTTAACACTGTTTTGTGATACCTGTGCTTCAACAAAGTCCTGGTTGCAGTGAAGCAAAATCCACCGGCAGGATACAACAATTCCAGCTCCATCTGGCCGGATCTCGGCATGAGCTAATCCACCAACTTGCCTTTTCGCATGATAGTCTTGCCGTCCAGTGCGATGGTGGGTTTCAATATGATGACATCGATATGCAGGGTGCTGTTGTTTTTTCCTCCAGGATAACTAGTATTGTTGCCGAATGCTATATGACAGGTCCCATACACCTTTTCGTCTTCCAGGATAACGCCGGAGACTTTCGCATTCTTGTTGGTTCCGATGGCGAACTCCGCAATAAATGAAGCATTCGTGTTGCCGTCTATTTTCATACTCTCATTTATCAATCGATTGAATCGCTTGCCGGAAGGACTGCCTTGAAATTTGGTTATATAGCCGTTTTTGATTTCGAGCTTAGTGGGTTCGGTTATAAATGTACCGCACCTGTCGGCCACTAGAATGCCGTCCCCCGTTCTTGGGGCAAGTTCAGTTTCTCCTCCCGGCAGGTTTGAACAATTTCCCCTGGCTTTTATGATGCCGTCGCTTATAACGGCCCTGTTTTTTATGTCAAGAACCAGGTCGCATCCCGAGGGAGACGTGATATGAGCTACCGCGGCGGGGTCCAGTTTTTTGAATAATTCACTGCTTAAACGGGAGATTTCATCATAGTCGGCGCTGAGCCCCCTCACAAAGATTTCTTCGGTGATTCCAGGCATCGAGGCGATTCTTGTTCCCGCCCGGCAGGCTTTTTTGCGCGCTCGGGTATGAGTAATGCTGGTGACCGTTGCTGCAACCACTACATCGGCTTTCAACATGGCTTCGGATACAACCGCGGGAGGTTCTTCTCCGTTTAGTTTTCCAGGTGGATAGAAAAGCATTGCGGCATCTGAACAGATTTTCAGCCCTTCGTTGTAAAGAACCCGGGCAATTCGGTCTTTTTCGGGATTGGCGACGATCAAGAGCTTTTCGCTGTCTGCGAGTCCCAGGCACTGTTTCAGAGCTCTTCCGGCCGCGTAAGCCATTTCCCTGTCACTTATCATAATTTTATTGGGTTTTTTCAAATGCTTTCTGCCCTTATTCGCATGCAGCATCGGCTTTTTTCGCCAGAACACAGTTTACAACCGCAAGGATCTCGTCTGCTGTGAACGGTTTTTCCAGGCACCGAATGTTTGTCCCGGAAATGAATCTATCCGTTTCCTCATTAAGAACGTCTCCGGTTATGAATACGATTTTGTCTCGGACATCATCCTTTATTTCAGAAAGGTGTTCGTATAATTCGTTTCCATCCATGCCCGGCATTCTGATGTCGCTTATTATGCAGTCATAGTCGCGGGTCGCCATCTTCTCCAGAGCTTCATCGGCATCAGAAGCCGCATCGATAACGTGTTTTTTATTTTCCAAAACTTCTCTAAGAAGATCCAATATTGATTCTTCATCATCCACAATGAGTATTCTTCCCGGTTCGACTGAAGCGGGCGGATTCAGGACGACGGCATCTTTGTTTTTTACAGCTTCAGGGGAGACTATTGGGATTGTAACCGTAAAAGCGGAGCCTTTCCCCGGTTCGCTTTTTGCAGATATTGATCCTCCATGGTTTTCTATGATTTCTTTGGACAAGCTCAGGCCAAGGCCGGTGCCTTTGTGCGGCATCTTTGTCGTAAAGAAGGAATCGAATATTCTCGGCATTATATCGGGGTCAATGCCCGGACCCGTGTCGGAGAAATCAGCGACGATTGCATTGCCCTGCCTGCTGGTGGTTATTCGAAGGGTTCCGCCCGAATCCTGCGAGATCATCGCCTGGTGGGCGTTGTTGATGATGTTGAAAAATACCTGCTGAAGAAGATGGGGATTGCCCGAAGTAATTGGAATATCCGGAGATAAGTTTTTATCAACGTTAATATTTGTAACCTTCATTTCGTATTCCTTCAATTCCAATATCTCATCAACGAGGGAATTGATATTGGTTCTTGTTTTTTCAACAGGATGCTTACGAGAAAACCAAAGAAGGTTGGAAACAATCTTCCTGCATCTGTCGGCTTCATGGAGGATTTTATTCAGGATTTCATTAGTTTTTTCGTCCAGGTTCTTGTTGTCAGCAAGAAGTTCGGAAAAACCGATTACTCCGGTGAGGGGGTTGTTCAATTCATGCGCAACGCTGGAGATCACCTCGCCCAATGTGGACAATTTCTCCGTCTGGAACAATTGGTCCTGAAGCGCGAGCTTGTCTCGTATGTCCCGCGCGGTCAGGATTATCCCCCCGGGGGTGTTATCGTCGTCCTTGTATGTCCTCAAGCTCAATTCCACCGGAATAAATGAGCCGTTCTTGCGTCTCAGCCTTCTTTCCTGATTGGTGATGTTGTTATCCATGGTGAGATATGAAAAAAGGTTGGAAAAATCATAATCGGCGGATGTATCCAGGTTGGGAATAAGGATTTCCTTTAAAGAGATGCTTTCCCCGGGAAGGGCCCCCAGCAGATCATAAAAAGGCTTATTAGCGGTAATTACATTTCCATCTCCATCGGATACGAGAATTCCGTCTGCCGAATTATTGATGACCGTGCTGAGAAATTTTTCTTTTTCGGAAATCTCCTTCATGGTTTTCTTAAGACC
This sequence comes from uncultured bacterium, assembly GCA_964654695.1. Classification (GTDB taxonomy): domain Bacteria; phylum Krumholzibacteriota; class Krumholzibacteriia; order WVZY01; family WVZY01; genus CAZZKJ01. Next base: position 17,894 of record CAZZKJ010000007.1, read on the forward strand.
AGATATCAGTTTGATATTTTCAATAGCGACGGCTGTTTGATTAAACATAGTCTGCAGCGCCGAAATGGATTCTTCATTGAATTGATCTCCGGAGCGGCCGAACAGGGTTATTGTTCCGTAAACACTGTCTCCGTCGGCAATCGGAAATACACCTGCTGCGCCGTATGACTCCCCGCCGACGGGTGCGGAAGAAACTCCGCGAAAGATCATATCTCCCCGGTCGATAATCTGGAACTCAGTGGTGTCCTCCGCGCGGGAAGCAGCTTGTTTGAGGTCGGATTTCAACCCGGGGTCGATTTTTATTTCCCGCACTTTTTTGCATTGCCGGTCTTCGGAACTCATACACTTGTATTCGAATTTTTCAGGAACACTAATGTCGGCCGAGAAAGCGCAAAATCCCATTACTTCCAACAGGAAATGGCATATGTGTGTAAGCATCGAGCCGATATCGTGTTTGGATGTAACCGCGCAGCCGATTTGATGAAGTTCTTTCAGTATTTCAACTTGCTTCTGCCGTGTTGAGAGAAGATGAATCCTGTCGGCGCTTACACTGATTTGCCTTGCCAGGGACTTCCAAAAGATTTCATCCTCCGCGCACAGTTGGTGCTTGCTGCAGGCGATTATCATAAGACCGAATCTGGTTTTTGGGGATTTGACCGGTATTATAACCGTGGATGCTATGCCGAATTCATCCAAATAGGCTTTAAGCTGCGAAGGAAGATTGCCGCAGTCATCGAGGCTGCGCAGAATGCAAAAATCCCTATCGAATACGCATCTGCTTAGCCGGGCTGTTTCAGTATGTTTCAATAATAAAGGAGGGCGGCAGCCCTTTTCTTCCGCCGCGAAAAACTCTGTCAGTTCAAGATCAAGAGAATCGTCCGATGCGGTATATGAAAGATCCAGGTCGTTATCAAAAAGACCGTGTATCGTTCCGAAGATCTTCGGTGCCAGATCTTCAATGCAAAATGCTCTGTCCGCAGCCCTGGATATTTCCAGAAGGGCGGTGAGCTCTTTTTTTCTTTTTTGAGCTTTCGTCTGCGCAAGCTTGTCGTCCGTAACATTCAAAGAAACAATCAAGACTTCTTTGACCCTGCCGCTTTCATCGAATACGGGCAGATACGTGGCGGTATAATTGTTGTTATCATGATCCCATTCCGAGATTTCGGTAGCCGCTTTGTCGAAAATTGCCCTCGCAGTCTGCCAATCGGCGAATTGTTCGGCCGGATTGACCACATCCGAGATTTTCCTGCCTTTAATTTTATTCAATCCGCCGAATCTGCACTCGAATGAGCCGTTTGCCCATGTGATCCGGAAATCCCGGTTTATCTGGCATATGTCGGCGCGTATCGATGATATGAGGCTTGATAGCTTTTTTCTTTCCTGTTCGATGGTTTTCTCCATTGTTTTTTTTGCGGAGATATCCTTAAGAACGCACACAAGGCCTGATATATTGCCTTGTGTATCTCTTATGGGAGAAGCAGAAAACAGGACATTAATGATTCTGCGGTTCTTGGTTTCGGTTTTGAGCTCGGACTCCCACCGGGGACAGGACCTTATGGTGCTGATGAAGTTCGAAACCTGGAGCAGGGTGAGATCCCTGGGCAGAATTATAGCCAAGTGGGAGTGTATGAGCTCCAAACGTTTGAACCCCGTAAGCCTCAGAAGTGGATCGTTGACGAATATTATATTTCCCTCGGCGTCGGTAATTATAACTCCGTCCCGGGATTTTCCGGCAGCCCGGGCTATCGGAGGGATGGGAGATTCAGCATCAGCCTGATTTCCCGTGTCGAGATACATATTTATCACCGCTTTCCTGCCGTCGGATAGGGCGATCGGTTTTGATAAACATTCACTGAACAAACCGTTTGGGAGCATGGCTATGCCTTGCTGCTCTTTTCCCGAGGATAAAGCCTCATCCATTATTGATGTATCTGGAGGAATCTTGTTCATTTTGAACAAGCTGTGATACTGCCTGCCTTCGGGGGCGGGCGCGCCGAGCAGGGCTATACCGGCTTCATTAGCATAAAGGATTGTATAATCTTCCGAAGTTACGTTAATCCCGTAGGGGATGCCGGAAAAGAAGCCCCGCAGGGCATGGAGGGTTTTCTCGCTTTTTTCGAGCTTGACGGCGGCAAATCTCAGCTCTTTCTGCAAAAAAGCAATTTTTTTCTTTAGTATTTTCTCCGAGGTGTTCGCAAAGTTGTCATGTTTACTGGTGCTGCCGGTTTTTTTTGACATTTTCCCCTATGATTGAAGTGACCATATATGGTTATCAATCTCCGCCCCCACTTATCACCATTATGTCCATACCAAGACGGGCTTGGATAGAATCGTTGCATCAGGATAAATCCCTGTCAATAATTTTTTTAGCACGCACGGGCATTGCTTGAACCGCGGAAATATGCCGGGGTTTACGGGGGCAAGACCGAAGCCCGGTCGAAAGAACCTTTCTCTTTGCCTGTGGGAGATGGAGTTGCCGGTTCGGGTAAAGAACCTTTTTAATGCAGGGCAACCCTTTAATTCAGGGGAAGGAATTTATATTTATCCGATGGCAAGAATCACCTTGCAATTGCCTGGATCGACGTATATTATTAGGCGGCCTTTTAATCTGGTCCGGGAGACCAGGAAAGGATTGCCGATTACCTGCGAATGTACCTCCCGGCCGGACGGGAGGATTTTTTTGAGCCCCCCGCATGTAGATACCACCCGCACTTGGCCGAAAAGGAGTCTCCTTGGTAATAAAACGCAAAGCGATCATCATGGATCATGACCAGATTCGCAGGGCTATCAAGCGAATCGCCCACGAGATAGTTGAAAGGAATTCCGGCGTGGGAAACTTGATCATTGTGGGCGTGAGAAGGCGTGGTGTCTTTCTTGCCGAGAGAATAGCGGAATGCCTGGCCGCCATCGAAGGCGAAGAAGTACCGGTTGGGATTCTGGATATAACTCTCTACCGAGATGATTTTCAAACGATCACTAATTGGCCTCGGATTGGAAAAACAGATATCAAAGAAGATATAACCGGCAGGGTCATTATACTGGTCGATGATGTTCTCTTCACGGGAAGAACGGTCCGAGCGGCGCTGGATGAATTGATTGATTTCGGTCGCCCGCGGATGATTCAACTCGCTGTTCTGGTGGATAGAGGACACCGCGAGTTTCCGATTAAAGCTGATTATGTAGGCAAAAATATTCCAACCAGGGATGATGAGATTGTCGAAGTGCAGATTGAGGAAGTCGATGAGCAAGATGAAGTCATACTTGGGGAGGTCGATCAATGACCAGCCTGAGCGGTAAAGATCTATTGGGACTGGAGGGAATGAGCTCCGACGAGATCAACCTCATACTCGATACTGCGGAGTCTTTCAAAGAAGTTTCTCAAAGACCTATAAAAAAAGTTCCTGCGCTGAGGGGAAAGACCATCGTTAATCTTTTTTTCGAACCCAGCACGAGAACCAGAACGAGTTTTGAGCTCGCTGAAAAACGCCTGAGCGCGGATTCGGTTAATATAGCCGGGTCGACCAGCAGCCTTCTGAAAGGTGAAACCCTCAGAGATACGGCGGAAAACATCCAGGCCATGAAGATCGATCTCATAGTGATGAGACATTCATCCGTTGGAGCTCCACATTTTCTAGCCCGTATTCTTGAAGCCTCGGTCGTAAATGCCGGGGACGGCCCCCATGAACATCCCACCCAGGGGTTGCTTGATATGTTCACCCTTCGTGAGAAGATTGGGAATCTGCAGGGTAAAAAAATAACCATAGTTGGAGATATCACACACAGCCGGGTAGTAAGATCCAATATATTCGGCCTCATCTCGCTGGGGGCGGAAGTAACGATCTGCGGTCCGCCGACGATGATACCTCCAAGAATCGAAGAGCTGGGAGTCAAGGTAGTTCCCGAACTGCGCGAGGCCGTCCGGAACGCCGACGCCGTCAATGTGCTGCGGATCCAGTTGGAAAGGCAGAAAGTCAGTTTATTTCCCAGTCTGCAGGAGTACAGCGAATCATATGGAATCAATAAAAGAACCCTTTCGTGGATGAAACCGCAGTGCATAATCATGCACCCGGGTCCCATGAATAGGGGAGTGGAAATAAGCCAGGATGTTGCCGACGGTGATCGAGCGGTTATTCTTGAGCAGGTAACCAACGGCGTGGCAGTGCGAATGGCTGTGCTTTATCTGATATGCGGAGGAGGAGCGCCGGAAGGACTTCCGGAAATCGAAGAAAAAAAGGGAAGGGAAGATATCAGAATGCTCTAGCAAGTCCAGGTAATCTTGCAGATGGATTCAGGCTGCGGGCAATTCAGATTGAACTTGGATTAAAATAGAGTTGAAAAGGAGATCCAATGAAGAAGCTTGGAGACTGGCGGCGGGAGAAGGAATATATTATCGCCAATGCAAACATTGTTGATCCCGAAAAAAATGATTCATTCAAAGGTTTTGTTGGAATAAAGAACGGACTTATTGATTTCGTCGATTCTGGAACTCCCCCCGCAGAAGGGAAATCTGTGTTCGATGCGGAGAACTTGTGCCTTTCGCCGGGGCTGATCGATATCCACACCCACCTTAGAGAGCCGGGATTCGAGCACAAGGAAGACATACTTTCCGGTACCCGGGCCGCCGCCGCCGGCGGATTCACCGCGGTTGCATGCATGCCCAACACGGATCCTCCCGTCGATGAAAAAAGCGTTGTAGATTTTATTCTCCGTAAGGCGCGAGTGACGGGGTTCGCCAAAGTTTATCCGGTTGCCGCTGCTACCGTCGGCAGAAAGGGGGAAAAGCTCAGCGAATATGGGCGCCTGGTTTCGGCGGGCGCCGTGGCGTTCAGCGACGACGGCAGGCCCATAGCCAATGCCCAAATTATGCGCAGGGTTCTTGAGTATGCCGCCAAATTCGATGTGCCGGTAATAGAGCATTGTGAGGATCCGGCGAGTTCCGCATCGGGCTCCATGAACGAGGGCTTTTATTCAACCAAACTTGGATTGAGGGGAATTCCGAATTTCAGCGAAGAGGTATGCCTCGCCCGGGATCTGCTGGTGCTCCAAACCGCCCAATCCAGGTTTCACGCCGCCCATCTGTCCACGAGCGGATCGCTGTCTCTCATAAAGGAAGCAAAACGCAAAGGGCTGCCGGTTACGTGTGAAACCGCTCCTCATTACTTTTCGTTGGAGGACCGGGAGGTCGAGAGTTTCGACACAAATTTCAAGATCAACCCCCCGCTGAGAAGTTCTGAAGACAGGGAAGCCGTTATTGAAGGCATAATCGACGGTACGATCGACTGTATAGCAACAGATCATGCTCCTCATGCTCCCGAGGAAAAGGAAGTCGAGTTCGATAAAGCTCCGTGCGGGGTGATAGGATTGGAAACCGCCCTGGCGGTGACCTTGACCAACCTGGTAAAACCCGGGCACATTTCTCTTGAACATGCTTTGTCCCTCCTGACAAACCGGCCTGCCGGCATCCTGGGAGTTCCCGGCGGAACCTTCGCAAAAGGCCGTGCGGCGGATCTGACGCTTTTCGATCCCGAAGAAGAATGGATAGTGAATCCGTACGACCTGCATTCCAGATCAAAAAATTCTCCGTTTTCAGGCAGAAAGCTCATCGGAAGAGTAAAGCATACTTTGATCGACGGCTCGGTTCATACCATAGGTGATCTGGATGCGGGTGAGTATTGATTTTACCGATCCCGCGGGTTTATTTGGAAAATAGCAGTCGACTATGAACGGCAATGAAATCTGATTTGAATAACAGAAACAATGCAGTACTTCAGACCGCGCTCATATTAACGATTCTGGCGGTCACCGCCGTTTCAGGCCCGGTGGGATGCGCGTACTTTAATCTCCTTTATAATGCCCGGAACAACTACAGCAAGGCAGAGACCATCAAGTCCAACAAGGATGGTTCACTGAGCCGGCAGCAAATGAACCTCTACGATGAAGTAATAAAGAAGTGCGAAACTCTTGTGACGAATTATCCAAAGAGCAAGTGGGTTGATGATGCCATTCTTCTAATGGGCAAATCCTTTTATATGCAGGGAAATTACGGGGAGGCCGCAGTCAAATTCTCGGAGCTGCAAAAGCTTTTTCCGGACAGCAAATTGAACCGCGATGCTCAGATTCTTCTGGCCCGCTCTTATATAGGCGATGAAAAAAGAGAACCTGCCATGGCAATACTCAAGAACTACTTGTCGAAATATCCCAAGAGCAACCGCCTCGATGAAGCGTTGTTTCTTCTGGGAACAAACAAGTTGAAAGCCGGCGAGCAGGAAGAATCCGTGGCTATTCTCGATCAATTGGCGAAGAAGTATCCCAAAAGCGTTTTTCGGGTTGAAGCGGACATGGAAATGGCTGAGATATACAGGGAGAAGGGCGAGCACGAACGAAGCCTGTCCCTGTATGAAAAACTGGTAAAACGTAAACTCAACAACGATACCCGGGCTAAATGCTTATCTAATCTCGCGGGCCTCTATGTTGAACTCGGAAGGTACGATGAAGCTCTGCGCACGATTGCCGAACTCGATAAATACAATATGGAAGAACGGAGCCAGGGCGAGAAAATGCTGTTGAAAGGGAAGACCTATATGAACATGGATTCGATTCCGCAGGCCCTGGACACATATAAATCCGTAATCGCCCGTTTTCCCAGGTCGGCATTCAGCGCTGAGAGTCATTATCACATGGGCGTAATAAACCAGGAAAAACGCGATAGCTTGAAAATCGCCCTGAAACACTTTGATCGCGTCCCCAAGGCATTTCCGCAATCGCCGTTTGCCAAGCAATCAATAAAAAGAAGCACTAATATCTCCAATCTCATGAAATACAGCAAGAGCCTGGGAACAAAAAATGAACAACAAAAAGCCCACGCCCAGTTCATGTTGGCTGAAATCCAACTTCTCCAATTCAACAATCCCCGCAGGGCTATCGAAGAATACAAAAAGGTCCTCGATCAATTCGGAGGCAGCGATCTGGCTCCCAAAGCCGCATATTCTATTGGTTATATATACAGCGATGTCCTGGACGATTCTTTAAGCGCAAATGCGGCTTATGAATATGTGATGATGCATTTCCCGGACTCCCAGCAGGCCGAATTTGCTAAACGCTACCTGCTAAAGAAAGGTTTGATAAGTGAAGCCAGCGACTCCCTGCCGTAAAAGTCCGGGGAACTGGATTGCGAAGGTCATACAAAACCAAAGATTGAGTGAACGCTATTACCTTCTGGTTCTGTCTAAACCCGAAGCCTTCCCGGATCCCGCGCCCGGAAATTTTCTTCATGTAAAAATACCCAAAAGCTCGCGATTTTTCTTAAGAAGACCCATCAGCATTCTCTACTGCACATCGTCGGAGATCGCTCTGCTTATTCTTGAAAAAGGCGAAGGTACGGGTATTTTACGCCGCAGCCGGCCGGGAGAATTGATCGAATTCATGGGCCCGCTGGGAAATTCATTTCCAGTTTTTAAGAGCAAAAAGATCCTCGCTGTAGGAGGCGGTGTAGGGTTGGCGCCGCTTTACTTTTATGCCATGAAGTCAAAGGAGCAAACGCAAATCGAACTGCTCTATGGAGCCAGGACAATCAATGATCTTTTCCTGGAGCACCTTGACATGAAATCCTTGTGCCCTAAGCTGTCAACGGATGACGGCAGCTATGGATTCAGGGGGAGCGCGGTCGAACTGGCGCGCCTGGCGCTGGCTGCTGAGCCCAAAGACGTTCTTATCGCCTGCGGGCCGCTGCCGATGCTCCGCTCGGCCGCCAAACTGGCCGCGGATAGAAATATGGCATATTATATATCGCTGGAAAACAGGATGGCCTGCGGGATTGGTGTCTGCAGGTCATGCGTGGTGGAGATCCGGCTTGGAGACAAAAAAGTCAATAAGACTGTATGCAAAGACGGTCCGGTGTTTGATGGATACCGCATTCCATGGGAAAAACTCCCGGAACCTTGAATTGGAAAACCAGGGCAACTTATTCAAAATGACCCTTCCGCGGCCGGCCGGCGGCTGAAGGAGGTAGGATATGAAGAAAAAAAATAATCCCGGAGCGGCGGTCAAAATCGGCGGTGTGAAATTTGATAACCCCGTATTCAGTGCTTCCGGCATATGGGGATACGGCGACGAAATCGATGATTTTGTCGATGCCGGCCGGCTCGGCGCGGTCGTAACGAAAACCCTCACCTTAGAGCCTAGAAAGGGCAACCTGGGTCCGCGCATAAGAGAACTGTCTACGGGAATGCTCAACAGTATCGGTCTGGAGAATATAGGAATCGACAGATTCATTGCCGATAAACTCCCGCTGGTCTTCGAAAGAGGGATTACTGCAATCGTCAGCATAGCCGCCGACGATCAAGATGAATTCGAAGCCATTGCAGAGCGCCTTGCAGATAGCGAAGGATTCGCGGGCGTGGAAATGAATCTCAGCTGTCCCAATGTGGCTAAGGGAACGCTGGATCATGGAAGAGATCCAAAGTTTGTTGAACGAATGACATCCAGGGTCAAGAAGAAGTTTTCGAAAAGAGCGGTGCTGGTCAAGTTGACTTCAAACCTAACGAGCATATCCGAAGTGGCTCTTGCCGCCGAACGGGGAGGGGCCGACGCCGTTACAGCCGTTAATACTCTTTTGGGGGCGGATTTCGATCTCGAGACCGGGCTGCCGGTTTTCGCCAAAGTCAGGGCGGGCTATTCCGGGCCCGGAATTCTCCCCATCGCTCTGGAAAAAGTATGGGAAACCGCGAATGCAGTATCCATACCGGTCGTGGGGGTCGGGGGTATAAGCTCGGCGGATGATGCCCGCAAATTCTTTCTCGCCGGCGCCAGGGCGGTTCAGGTAGGAACGGCCTTGTTTACTGATCCCGGGCTGGCGGAGAAAATTATCGATGACCTGACGGCAAAGGGCGGTCCAGGGAAATGAGAGAAGGTGTTTTGAATGATCAATAATAGAAAACCAGAATTGGTAGTGGCGCTTGATGTAAATGATATCGAGGAAGCCGGGATTCTTGTTGAAAAACTTTCTCCTCTTGTCGGGTGGTTCAAAGTCGGGAGCAGGCTTTTTACCGCCGCCGGCCCCAAGGTTTGTGAATTGGTGAAGCGAAGCGGTGCGGGACTGTTTCTTGATCTCAAGTTCCATGATATTCCCAATACCGTTAGAGGCTCGGTGGAATCAGCGCTCGGCGCAGGAGCAGATATGTTGACGGTTCATACCGCCGGCGGAATCGACATGATGACGGCGGCAGCGGCGGCGGCCGCATCGGGAAGAAACGGGAAGTCGTTGGTGGTGGGTGTTACGATCCTTACGCATATAGAACCCGACGGCCTGGCCTCCATTTACGGCAGTTCACGTTCGCAGCGGGAGATGATTCTGGCGCTGGCACGGCTTGCGGTTGAAAGCGGGCTTGACGGAATAGTAGCTTCGGCTCTGGAATTGCAATGGCTCCGGGAAGAGCTCGGTGGCGATTTTTTAATCGTAACCCCAGGAATCAGGCTGGACGGAACAGAGCGAAAAGACGATCAAAAAAGGATTGCCACCCCCGAACTGGCGGTTGAGGATGGTTCCGATTTCCTGGTGGTCGGCAGGCCGATTATCGCAGCTCCCGATGCCGTTTCCTCATGTCAGCTCTTTTTGGATAAAATGAATCTTCGTTGATTACTTTCTCGACTGATTGGGCGGTGGATTTGAATCCGAAATTAACCGCAGCTATTATTTTCTTTGCCAGCTACTGCCTGCTGGTCATTTTTAGATCCTGGAAAAGCAGGATTTTATGGATTGGAATAGCCGCGGGCATGATTGCCGGTCTCGTTGCGGCGGAAGATATCATCCATGACATAAACTGGAACGTCATGGGTATTTTTGCAGGAACGTTGTTTCTCGCCGAATTTTTTATAATTTCCGGAGTTCCTGCCGCGATAGCGTCGTTTCTCGTTAGGAAATCGGCAAACAGCGGGATAGCATTTCTTTATGTGTGCGTTTTGTCTTCTGTGCTGTCGGCTTTTATCGAGAATGTAGCCGTTGTGCTCATCGTTGCGCCGATCGCCCTGGATATTGCAAGAAAGGTGAAGGTTTCTCCTATTCCCGTTTTGATTGGCATTGCTGTCGCATCAAATCTGCAGGGCACGGCGACTCTGATAGGCGACCCTCCGAGCATGATTCTTGCAAATTTTCAAAAGATGAATTTCAATGACTTTTTCGTTTACCGGGGGGAACCCGGTATTTTTTTCGCGGTAGAAGCGGGGGCGATTATTTCAATGGCGATTCTGTATCTTTTCTTCCGAAAAAGAAGCAGAAGAATCGAATTCGAACAGAAGGAGAAAGTCAACACCTTTGTGCCCACATTATTAATAACCATCATGGTTATCGGGCTTGCGCTCTCGTCATTGATCGATCCGGACTTCGAATGGTTCGGAGGAACTTTATGCCTGGCGCTGGCGGTGGTATGTTTGGTCGTTAATGGATCGAAGCCGGGACGAACGGCGTACATTATAAGGAGATTCGACTGGTCGACAACGGCGTTTCTGGCCGGCGTGTTCGTTATAGTCGGAATGCTCGAGAGAACAGGCTTGATTACCGGCCTGGCTGCGTTTATAGGCAGCCATATTGGGAGCAGCCGCCCGATCGCATTTCTCGTAATCGTATGGGGATCGGTTGCGTTCAGCGCTTTCATCGATAACGTGCCTTATATCACCGCCATGATACCAGTGGTGCAGGCGATGGCCCGCAGCATGGGAGGTGGGGAGGAACTGCTTGTTTTCGGCCTTCTCATAGGAGCCTGCCTGGGCGGTAATATTACACCGGTAGGTGCGAGCGCGAACGTGGTGTCGGTTGGTATCTTGAGAAAGCAGGGTTATCCGGTTTCATTCGGAAAGTTCGTTAAAGTGGGGCTGCCGTTTACCATCGCCGCTACCCTGGCCGGATCGGCCGTTATCTATCTCGTTTGGGGGGCATAGGCCAAACCTTTTGACTTTCAAGCGTTTTTGGCATATTCTTATCCGGATCTGTTTGAGAAAGGATAATTCATGCGTGTTCTTATAACCGGGATAACCGGTTTTGCCGGCAGCCACCTGGCCGACTACTGTTTGGAAATGGGAGGGGTGGATGTCTATGGGATCATAAGGTGGCGAAGCAGAACTGAAAATATCGAGCACATGCGGAACAGGATAGAGCTGTTGGAATGCGATCTGAGAGACGCCGGGTCCACGAGGGACGTGATAGAAAAGGTGAAACCGGATTATATATTTCATCTTGCCGCCCAGAGTTTTGTTCCTACCAGCTGGAATGCTCCTTCAGAGAGCCTGATGACAAATGTGATCGGAGAGCTAAATATTTTTGAAGCAGTTAGAAAAATAAAGCTGGACTGCCGCATTCAACTCGCCTGCTCCAGCGAGGAATACGGGCTGGTGCAAGAGAATGAACTTCCGATTAACGAAGACAACCAGCTGCGGCCCTTAAGCCCTTACGGCGTAAGCAAGGTAGGACAGGATCTTCTGGGGTACCAGTACTACATGAGTTATAAAATGGATATAGTCAGAACCAGGGGGTTCAATCATACCGGCCCCAGAAGGGCGCCGGTTTTCGTGTGTTCGGATTTTGCCCGGCAGATAACTGAGATCGAAAAAGGTCTGAAAGAACCTGTGATCAGAGTCGGAAATCTGGACTCCAGGAGGGATTTTACCGACGTCAGGGATATGGTGAAGGCATACTTCCTAGCTCTGGAAAGAGGTAAAAGCGGTTCGGTTTATAATATATGCTCGGAAAAAAGCTGGAGCATGAAGGAAGTTCTGGATATGCTGCTGTCTTTGACGGAAGCGGATATAAGAATAGAACAGGACAAGGACAGGCTTCGTCCTTCGGACGTTCCGCTTCTTCTGGGGGACTGCTCTCGTTTCAAAAAAGACACCGGCTGGCGTCCCCTCATACCTTTCGAACAAACCCTTGAAGATATAATGGCATACTGGAGATCAAGGTAGGAACGGCTCTTGGAACGAGTGTTGGTTACTGGAAGTTCTGGATTCGTCGGCCAAACCCTGGTTCCGATGCTGCTTGAAGAGGGTTTCGAAGTTTGGGGAGCCGACCGGTCCAGCGGCGGAGAAACCTTTCCCGGAAAGAAATTTCTCGAGTTCGATCTGTCCGATACCGAAGACATCGACAGCCTGTTGGCCGAAGCCGCTCCGGATTTTATAGTCCACCTGGCGGCGCTTTCAAGCGCGGGAAGGTCTTTTGAAGAGCCTTCAAAAACTATTGAAGCCAACATGCTTCCGGCGTTGCGCCTGTTGGAGGTGCTTCGCAAAAAAGGGATGAAGTGCAGGCTGCTTGCAATAGGCTCCGCCGATGAATACGGGCCTGTAAACGGAGCCGATCTGCCGATCTCGGAGGATGTTGATCCCAATCCGGTTAATCCGTACGCGCTTAGCAAACTGCTGCAGGAAAAATGCTGCCTTTTGTACGCGGCCCTTTATCATGTTGACGTAGTATTAACCAGGAGCTTTAATCACACCGGGCCGGGGCAGACCGATACTTTTGTTCTTCCGAGTTTTGCAAGACAAGTTGTCGAGATAAAAAGGGGATGGAGAGAGCCGGTTATTTCTACCGGAGATTCGGAAGTGTGCAGGGATTTTCTCGATGTCCGCGATGCCGCCGCTGCGTACATGGCGCTTCTTCGCAGAGGTGCAAGCGGCAGGATTTATAATGTCTGCTCCGGCAGATCTTATAAACTGAAGGATCTTCTCAACCGGCTTTGCAAAATCGCAGGAGTAAACCCCGCGATTAAAACGGCCGCCGGCAAACTTCGCCCATCGGAAACGCGGCAGCTGGTCGGCAGCAACTCCAGAATTCAGCAGGACACCGGATGGTGTCCGCGGTTTGATATCGATAAAACCCTGCGTAGCTTGGTCGAATTTTGGGAGAAAGAATTGAAAAAGATGGATAACAAAACATCCAATAAGCTTGTTGGGGGTAATGATGAGTAGAATCTGCATGATAGGCACCGGGTATGTCGGACTGGTTTCAGGAGCCTGCCTGGCTGATTTCGGCAATGATGTGTTTTGCGTTGATATCGATGAGAAAAGAATAGAATCGTTGAAGAAAGGGGATATCCCGATTTATGAACCCGGGTTGTCTCATCTGGTCGATCGGAACTCGAAAGCGCAGAGACTGCGCTTTTCCACCGATCTGAAAGAGGCGGTTAAGGGTTCGGAAGTGGTTTTCATCGCGGTGGGTACGCCTCCAAAAGGGGATGGCAGCACGGATCTGACGCAGATTTTCGATGCGTCCGAGCAGCTGGCGTCCTGTCTAGATGGTTACAAAGTCATAGTACAGAAAAGCACAGTACCGGTAGGTGTGACCAGGGAAGTTTCCGGCAGAATACAGCGGTCCGCTCCGGCCGGAACTTCTTTCGATATAGTATCCAACCCGGAATTTCTCAGGGAAGGATCGGCGATCGAGGATTTCATGAGACCCAACCGGGTCGTTATAGGGGTTGAAGCCTCCCGTGCAGAAGAAATTATGAAGAAGATATACCGCCCGCTCTACTTGATAGAGACACCCATCGTTTTCACTAATCTTGAAACTGCGGAATTGATCAAGTACGCGAGCAATGCATTTTTAGCCGCCAAGATTTCTTTTATCAATGAAATATCCGCTATTTGCGATCTGGTGGGGGCGAACGTCGATGATGTTTCCAAGGGGATGGGGCTCGATAAAAGAATCGGCTCCAAATTTTTGCATGCAGGATTGGGATACGGTGGATCATGCCTTCCCAAGGATGTGGCATCTCTGATTCATGTCGCCCGCCGGAACGATTACAAGGCCTTAATGATTGAAGCGGCTCATGAGGTAAACAAGCGCATTGTCGACAGGGCATTGAACAAACTGTTGAGCGAGGTTCATTCTCTGGAAGATAAAACCATAGGTATCCTGGGACTATCGTTCAAACCCAATACCGACGACATCCGCGAAGCTCCTTCGATAAAAATTATAAGCTTGCTGGAGGAAATGAGGGCCAAAATCAAGGTATTCGATCCGGTTGCTATGGAAAATTTTAAGAAACAGACTTCTTACGAAGTCGAGTTCGCCAAAAACCCTTATGATGCGGCCGAGGACTGCCACGCTGTAATGCTACTGACCGAGTGGAACGAATTCAGAGAGCTTGATTTGGAAAGAATAAAAAATTTGATGATTGACCCTGTTTTTATTGACTGCAGAAATGTATACGGTCCCGGTCTTATGAAAGAGTCCGGGTTCCGCTACCGGTCTTTCGGCCGTGGGGCTGGAGAATCCAAGGAGACTGCGAGATGATCGAAGGAGTGATCGTAAAAAAACTCAAGGTAATACCTGATGAAAGAGGTTTCTTGATGGAAATGCTTCGTTGTGACGACGAATTTTTCCAGAAATTCGGCCAGGTATACCTTACTGTTGCTTACCCTGGTGTAGTGAAGGGATGGCATTATCACAAGAAGCAGACCGATCATTTCGTGGCTGTATCGGGAATGCTCAAGGTAGTTCTTTATGACATGCGCGATAGCTCCGGTACAAAGGGAGAAATCAATGAATTCTTTCTTGGAGAGCGCAATCCAATTCTCCTCGTGATACCTCCTGTTGTGTGCCACGGAATAAAAGGAGTGGGAACCGAACCCGGATATCTTATCAACTGTCCGACCGAACCCTATGATTACAAGAACCCCGATGAATATCGAATCGACCCGCACGGCAGTGATATCCCTTATGATTGGTCCAGGAAAGACGGATAGTATCCTTTGAGGCTTCACACCGGAAACAGAGCCCGGTCGAAGTTTTAAATCGGCCGTTATTGGAGGATCAAGTGGGTTTCTTTAAAGAAATACTGGTAACCGGCGGAGCCGGATTCATCGGCTCCAATTTCGTTCGGCATATTTTCTGCGGCCATCCCGGCTGCCGGATTACAGTTCTGGATGCCCTGACCTATGCCGGCAACCTGGAAAACCTGGAGGGCATACTGAACCAGGAGAGGGTGCGGTTCATAAAGGGGTCCATATGCGATCCCAAAGCCGTAAAAGAAGCGATGAAGAATTCCCAAGCGGTTTTCAATTTTGCTGCGGAAACCCATGTAGACCGATCCATCCGGGAAGCAGGTTCATTTATAGACACTGATGTAATGGGTACTTATACACTGCTCAAGGAAGCGCTTGAATTCGGAGTAAAGAAATTCATCCAAGTATCCACTGATGAGGTTTACGGAAGCGCAGGGGAAAGCCGGTTCGACGAAAAATCGCCGCTCAAGCCCGGAAATCCCTATTCGGCCAGCAAATGCGGCGGGGACCTGATGTGCCTGGCTTTCTTCAACACTTATGGGCTGCCGGTCCTGGTAACCAGGAGTTCCAACAACTTCGGAGCCTATCAGCATGTAGAAAAGTTTATTCCTCTTTTCATCACCAACGCTATCGAGGGACACGATCTCCCCGTGTACGGCGATGGCAAGCATGAACGCGACTGGTTATATGTTGAAGACAACTGCAGCGCCATCGAGACCGTTTCTGTCAAAGGGAGGCCGGGGGAAATATACAACATAGCCTGTTCAAGAAGCAGGCCCAACCTGGAAGTTGCAGAATCCATCCTGGAGTTCGTAGGCGAATCCAAATCCAGAATAATCTTTATTGAGGATAGAAAAGGGCACGACCGCATTTATGCGTTGAACCCGGCAAAAATCGAAAAGCTGGGGTGGAAAGCAAGAAAAGATTTCCGCGAGGCCCTGCGCGAAACCGTTCAATGGTATCAGCAGAACCGGCATTGGTGGGAAAGGGTCAAATCGGGGGCTTTCAAAGAATATTACGAAAAACATTATAAAGAAAAGCTCGAGAAAGGCAAAAAGCATGAGCGTTAAAATAGCCGCCGTCGTCGGTGCCAGACCGAATTTCATGAAAATAGCCCCTATTTGGAGGGAACTCGGTGCGCGCGGAAAATTCCAAAAGGTTCTTATTCATACCGGGCAGCATTATGATCATAACATGTCGAAAGTATTTTTTGATGATCTCAAACTGCCCAAACCCGATATCTTTCTTGGCGTCGGATCCGGGAAGCACGGCGAGCAAACCGGAAAGGTAATGATTGAGTTTGAACAGGCGCTGCTAAAAGAAAAGGCCGACCTCGTGATGGTGGTTGGTGATGTGAATTCCACGATGGCCTGCAGCCTGGTTGGTGCCAAGCTGTTGATTCCTGTTGCCCACGTCGAAGCCGGTTTGAGGAGTTTCGACCGGTCCATGCCGGAAGAAATCAACAGAATGGTCACGGATATAGTTGCCAACTTGCTTTTTACAACATGCAGGGATGCCAAGAAAAACCTTCTCGATGAAGGCGTCGATGAGGAAAAGATCCATTTTGTTGGCAATGTTATGATTGACAGTTTGATGTTTTACAGCCCTATGGCCGGGCGGTCGCCGATTGTGAAGAAGCTTGATCTTGAATCCGGGAAATACGGCCTGGTTACACTGCATAGACCGTCTAATGTTGATAACGGCGCGGTTCTAAAGAATATTATAGAAGCTCTTGTAGTTTTGGGAGCCGAATGTCCTCTGATATTTCCGGTACATCCGCGCACGCGGAAAATGATAAAAAATTCGGGGATTGATATACCGTCCGACAGGTTGAAAATGATAGAACCCGCGGGTTACATTGATTTTCTCGAATTGATGAAAAATTCCAGGATCATTCTTACCGATTCGGGAGGAATACAGGAAGAATCCACGGTTTTGGGTATACCCTGTCTGACCGTGCGCGAGAATACTGAAAGACCCATCACCGTGGAAATCGGGACCAACGTACTGACCGGCACCGGGGGAGACAGGATCATCAGTGAAGGGCTTAATGTCCTTAAGAGGGGAATCAGGGAGCATCGAATTCCCGAGCTTTGGGACGGCCGGGCTTCCGCAAGAATCGCGGACGTTTTAGAGAAATTCTTTTCATGAAGAATACGAGCCGCTCCTGGACCTATTTGAACACCGCTCTGGAGAAGAACATTCTTTGGAGTCTGGCGATTACGGTTCTTCCCGCAGCATCTAGTTTCCTGACATCCTGGATTATAGCGAGGGGCCTGGGCCCTGGAGTCCTGGGTACGGTTTCGTGGGTGATGGCCTTTGCAACGGCTTGCCTCATCATCGCCAAATTCGGCATAGGCATAGCATCCTCCCGGCTGGCCAGCGAGTACGGTGTTTCATTTCCGGGAAGCCTCAGAGGACTCCTTCGAAGCGGTATCGAGCTTCGCCTGGTTTTTACGGTTCCAACAGTTATTATCGTTTTTTTATGCTCCTCTGTAATTGCCGGCTTTTTTGGAAATCCTTCACTGTCGGTTCCCATCCGTATCGGGTCCGTGGTAATTTTATGCGCGAGTATTTACGAGTTCAAAGAGCATTTCCTCGTTGGATTGAACCGCCTGGCAGTCGTTTATAAAATCCGTGCAGGTTACCATCTGGTTCGGATTCTTTTCACGATCATTATAGTAGCCGCCGGATGGGGCGCCTCTTATATACTATCCGGGTACTGCGCCGCATGGCTGATGGCGATAACAGTGTACCTGATGCTGCTCCTGCGCTTTCTGCCTGAAAGCGATGCCAAAATCACGCCGGGAGCCATAAGAAAACGATTATTCATTCTCAGCCTTCCCCTCGCCGTAAGTGGTGCTTCGGTCGCGCTTTACTCGCAGATGGATAAATTGATGCTGGGTTATTTCTGCGAAATGGCGGATGTGGGACAGTATTCGATAGCCAGAAATATCGTGGAAGTATCGCTTTTTCCGGTTTTTGCGGTAGTCATGGCCCTGCGCCCCGCCCTGGCATCCCGTTTCTCCGCCGGAAAGCTCGATGATTGCGTGAAAATCATCCAAAAGGCAGCTTTCATGTCGCTGGTGTCCGGCGTGTTTTTCACCACCGTATTCGTAATGTTCTCGAAGCCTCTTATAGTCTTTGTTTTTTCGGAGCGGTTCGAGGAAGCCGGAATGCTGATGTTGATTTTTGCTTGGGTCATAGGCATGAGATCGCTGGGATCTGTTATCCTGCCTGCCCTCATAGCTGCCGAGAAAACAAAGGCTTACGCTTATCTGACCGTTTTTTCCGCTGTTATTAATTTTGTACTCAATATTATCCTCATCCGTGAATTCAAAACCAAAGGAGCGGTTGTAGCGACCGCCGCATCATATGCGTTTTTGCTGATTATAGGATTGCTTCTCGTTATCAGGACTTTTAATATTAAACTGACTCTGAGCATGCTAGTTAGGTCGTTTAAAGTGACGGCGGCCGGCATCGTGAGCGCTGTCATCCTGCGTTTTACGATCCCACACGCAGTTCCCAAGGCATCAGTCTTGCTGTGGATCGGGGTGCTGGCGTTTGTATATGCGGCCTTGCTTTTGGCGTTTCGAGCGGTAAAATTGAAGGACCTCAAATCTCTAAAAACCTTTAACGATTAATAATTAGGGGTTTTCTGGCTTGACAGGCCCCGTTTCCGGCGGATAAAGTGCTTGTCTAGGAAGGAGAGAGCAGTTTGTCATTGGCCGATTATATATTTCCCTTATTGACGTCATATTTCATTGTCCTGATTACGGTTTCGCTCATACGCAAATATGCGCTGCGATGGAAGCTGGGCAATAAGCCCAACGGCAGGAAGATACACGCGAGCTCGATTCCTCATTTGGGGGGAATAGGTATCACTTTTGCCGTCCTGGGGTCGGTTTTGTTGTATCGCGGTGCGTTTAGCGGTTTGCAGGTTTCCATCGGCAAGTTGCTGCCCGGAATGAGCTTGATAATCGTCCTGGGCTTGTTCGATGATGTGAAAAATCTCAAAGCCCTGCACAAGCTTGTCATACAATTGCTTGCGGCTGTGCTCCTGGTTCTTGCAGGCGTTCATTTGTCCGCGGGCCCGATACTGGGAGGGGCGGCGCCGGTTTTAACATTTATCATTTCAATTTTTTTCATAACCGGCGTGGCCAATTCAATGAACCTCATAGATGGACACGATGGATTGGCTTCCGGGATATGCATGATTTCTGCATCGGCCCTGGCGGTGCTTGCGGCACTGAGCGGTGCAGACGGCACCCTGATTTTATCTCTTGTCCTCGCGAGCTCCTGTTTGTCCTTTCTCATGTTCAACTTTCCCCCGGGCAGAATCTTTATGGGCGATACCGGCAGCATGTTTCTCGGAATCATGTTGGCGGTGATTACCTGCTCGATAAGCGCCGACTGGTCATCGCCGCATTGGCTGGCGGCCGTTGTTTTTATTCTCGGAGTGCCTGCTTTAGATACCAGCTTGGCTATTTGCAGAAGAATTGTTATGCGTGTCCCTATCTTCAAAGCCGACTGCCTTCATGTTCATCATGTGCTTGTTTCGGGCGGATACTCGGACAGACAGACGCTTTTGATTCTTTATGCCCTGCAAATAGTAATGAGCGTGCTTGGAATTCTTGTCATGTTGGGCTTTCTGTTCTCGTTAATTCTTGGGGTTTCTTTATTTCTGTTTGCTTTCGTGTTTTTTCTGAAACTGATGATTTCTTCAAAACGTTCCACCGGGACTATGACCGCAGGTATTGCCCGCAAGCCTTTCCCGGCGCTGGATAAAATCGCCAAGTAATCCCAGGTCTATCCTTCCTTAATAATTGACCTTCCTGCTTCGGTGTGCTAGATTCTACGAATCGAATACATGCAAATCGCGGATGCCCGTTGTCGGACCCCTGTTCCGGGAAGAGAACTCTTGACTACGAAAATAAAATGCAGAATAGCGAGTTTCAGCGATTATTTATCGCAGCTCCAACTGCATGAAGCTGCCGGCCTTCTCAAGAAAGCGCATCCAGAAGCCAAACTAGATGTCTCAGCTGTGGAACCCTGCGGCATTCGCAGCTCTTCAAAGAAAGCTGCAAATTCTTCCGCAGCGGTTGCCGCCTTGGCAAGCAGCCTGGAATCCTGCGACTTTGATGCCGTGGTGATCGATGCCTCTCTTTTGTCTCCCAATCTTCACGACTGCCTGGCCATCGGCGCGGTAACCAACCGTATGACTCCATATGATGTGATTATTTCCAAGAACGAGGAAATATTCGATGAGCTTTCGGAGAACTCATCGGTAATAGCCAACACGGTGAGAAGAGAAGCCCAGCTTCTTTATTATCGCCATGATCTCGAGATGGTCAGAGCTAAATGCTGCCCGGACGAACTAATTCAGAAAGTAAGCGACGGCAAAATTGATGCGGCGATTCTGTCTGCGGCGGATGTCGAGCGATTGGGCAAACAGGATTATGTTACCGAAGTTTTTACAAACTCAATTTGCGTACCTGCCGCCGGGCAGGGATCGCTGGTTGTCCTGGTCAGGGCGAAAGATGAGCACATGAGAAAATTTATAGGATCCATTTGCGATCCCGCGTCTTTGAGCGAGGTAAAAGCGGAGTGGGCCTTTTTAAGAGCCCTGTCGCTGGATGAATCCGACCCGGTGGGTGTCCTTGGAAGCATAGAAGGAAAGAAAATAGAGCTTGAAGGAGTTCTGGCCCTTCCAGACGGGAGAGAAAAAATCCGCACTGTCGTCGATGGATTTCTGGGATGGGAAGAGGATCTGGGAAGGCTCCTGGCCGACGAAATCATGGAGGCCGGCGGGCGGGAAATTCTGCAGGAACTCAATCTTCTTTAACCATTTAAGCCGCTTGTGAGTATATTGACATGCTTGATAAACGCCTGATCAGAGAAGAATCCGGCAAGGTGAAGAACTCGGTTTTATCGCGGGGGATAAAACTGAATATAGACCGGATAATCTCCATGGATAGCGAGCTTCTGAAAAGCATGCAGGCGAATGAAAAGCTCAAGCACGAGAGAAACATCAAAAGCGAAGAAATTGCCCGGTTAAAAAGAGACGGTAAGGACGCGGAAGAACTGCTTCAATATATGAAAAATATTTCCGGCAAGATAAAGCTGCATGAATCCAGGGAGAAAGAGCTTGCCGCAGAGCTGGATAAATCTATGCTGATGATTCCGAATATTCCTCATGAGTCGGTTCCCATAGGACCCGAAGCCGATAAAAACGAAATCGTTCGATCCTGGGGCGTCATACCCGAAAAATATTTCGATATTAAACCTCATTGGGAAATCGGCGAGGAATTGAATTTATTAGATCTGGAAGCGGGAACGCAGGTGACCGGGCGGGGATTCATCGTTTTTCGCAGCGACGGCGCGCTCCTTAGCAGGGCTCTTGTAAACCTGATGCTGGATATGCACCGGGCTCAGGGATACGAAGAAATCCTGGTGCCGTACCTGGCAAGCCGTGATTCGATGATCGGCACCGGTCAGCTTCCCAAGCTGGAAGAAGATATGTATCACTGCGAGGTTGACGATCTTTTTCTCATTCCGACGAGCGAGGTCCCATTAACCAACATATACAGACGGTCGAGCTTGTCCTTTGACAATTTGCCCATCAAACTGACCACGTACAGCCCCTGCTTCCGCCGCGAGGCAGGCAGCTATGGAACGGATACGAGGGGCCTGCTGAGGGTGCATCAGTTCGATAAGGTGGAAATGGTCAAGTTTGTTCATCCCGACGAATCATATGATGAATTGGAAAAACTGGTTGTGGATGCGGCCGAAGTAATAGAAGCGCTGGAGCTGCCTTACCGTGTAGTCTCTCTGTGTACCGGGGATTTGAGTTTTTCCGCAGCAAAATGCTACGACCTTGAAGTTTATTCCCCCGGAGTAGGTAAGTGGCTGGAAGTTTCCTCGTGCAGCAATTTTGAAGCGTTTCAAGCCCGCCGAGCGGGGATAAAATTGAAGAAGACGCCCGGGGAAAAGCATAAATTTGTCCATACCCTGAACGGCTCAGGCCTGGCACTTCCCAGGATCATAGCGGCAATATTCGAATGCCACCAGACGCCCACGCATCGTATAAAGCTTCCTCAAAAGCTCGTTCCATATATGAACGGCAAGGAATATTTGGGTTGAAGTATTTTCACTGCGGCATCTAATGGGATCATTCGCTGTTTACAAAGGAAATTTTCGATTTTGGCTGAAGAGCTACTTATTCTTCGGCGTCGTAGTGCTTACCGTTGTGGTATATTTCTATACCAGCCATGTTCTCAATCGCATGCAGGAGCAGTCTTCCGCCACAACCAGGCTGTTTTCACGCTTTATTGCGGAAGTGGTGCTTCAGGTAGGTGAGTCGGGCAAGCGTGAAATGCTCCAGGATGTTCTGAAAGAAATCAGACTTCCAATTATTCTGACTGATGCCGACGGCAGGCCTGTGGCCTGGCGCAGCGTCGGTATCTCCGAACCGGAAGATGACTATTTCGAAAAGCTGCTGGCGATCGATCCCTCAAACCCGCCTTCGGGCAGGATTTCCAGGTTGATCGAGATTGCTTCCGGGTTCGACGAATCCAACACGCCAATTCCCGTAAAAGCGTCCGGGAATGGTCCCGTGCAGGGGTACGTGCATTACGGATCTTCCAAGCTGCAAAAAGAACTACGATTGATGCCGGTAATACAACTGGGTATTTTCCTGGTTTTCATGGCCGCCGGTTTCCAGGGATTCAGGTACCTGAAATTAAGCGAGCAGCGCTCTATTTGGGTGGGAATGGCCAAGGAAACCGCCCACCAATTGGGAACTCCAATGTCGGCCTTGCTTGGTTGGGTGCAGATCATAAAGGAAAGATGCTCTGATGGAGATGTAAGAGCGGTTGAAGAAACTATAGAAGAGATGGAAGATGATCTCGTGCGTCTTAGAAAAGTTGCGAATCGATTCAGTAAAATAGGATCCCAGCCTGAGCTCCACGACATAAATATCGTCAACAGTCTTGAAAAAACAGTAGCTTATTTTCATAAACGGCTTCCAACCCTTAAGGTAAATTCCACGATCAGCCTGGAAATGGACGATGTACTGCATGTTCATGGCAGCACGGAACTACTCGAATGGGTTTTCGAGAACCTGATAAAAAACAGTTTAGACGCCGTCGGTGACAAGGGGGGGGCGATCATAATAAGTGCGATGCAGTCGAAATCAGATAAGTTTGTTGATATTATAGTGCGGGACACCGGCAAAGGAATTCCCGCCAAGCATCGCAACAGAATTTTTGCGCCGGGATTCACCACAAAAAAGAGGGGTTGGGGACTGGGTCTCGCTCTGACGAAAAGAATTGTGGAAGAATACCACGGGGGGAATATTCGTTTGATCGAGAGCCAAGCCAAGAAAGGCAGCGCGTTCCTTATCAGGCTCCCTGCCGCATAACCCCAGCCATGTCGCTATTTACACTCGGGATGGGAATGCCGGAATCCCTTCACCCGCCTTTAAAATCCGCTGTTATTATTTTGAGTATGGATTTATATTCTTTTATGTATGAATCCTGGGCGAGCCTGGTATATTTTCCATTAATTCCGCTCAGGAATCCGCCGGGGAGGCACACTCCTGGTGCATTGAGGTCTTCAGTGTGCTGCGTATTTGTAACGTTAGTATTGTTCTATAACCGGGTGATTCAAAATGATGCAGAGAATACTCTGGGTTGACGACGAAATAGAGCTTCTTAAATCGCACATCATTTTTCTCGAGGACAAGGGGTATAAAGTCATTACGGCTGCCAACGGTGATGACGCCTTGGCTCTGGTGTCCGGGGAGAAATTCTCGCTTCTGCTGCTGGATGAATCGATGCCGGGGAAGGGAGGATTGGAAACGCTCAACGAGATCAACCAGATCGATCCGTCCTTGCCGGTCATAATGATCACTAAAAATGAAGAAGAAAGATTGATGGAAGACGCCATAGGAATGAAAATAAATGATTATCTTTTGAAACCAGTCAATCCTCTTCAGATTTACTCGGCCTGCAAGCGGCTGCTGGAAACAAATCAGATTATCGAAAGTAAACTGTCTCAAGACTATGTCAAGGAATTCAATGCAGCGGAAGACCTCATGAGCCAATCTTCCTGGGATGGGTGGCTTCAACTTCACAAGAAGTTGACCGAGTGGGATCTTGAATTCGACGCGCACCGCGATACGGGTTTGGAAAGTACCCACGAGGAACAGAAAGCCAACGCTAATTTCCATTTCGGCCGGTTTATTGAAAAGCAGTATCGCGAATGGATGCACTCACAAGACCGCCCGACGATGAGTCTGGATGTTTTCAAAAAATATATTTATCCCCATATGAACGGAGATAACAACGTTTATTTTATTGTCATAGACTGTGTACGTCTCGACCAGTGGATGGTTATCGAAGAAACGCTGAGTGAATTCTACGATATCGACAAGGAATACTACCTATCGATTTTACCAACGGCAACGCCGTATTCCCGTAATTCGATATTCAGCGGATTGTTTCCGGATCAGATAAGCAGCAATTATCCGGCTAAGTGGCTGGAGAAAAGCAAAGAGGAAATCAGCAAGAACCGTTTCGAGGAGTATTTTCTCAAGCAGCAGATAAAAAAACTGGGAGGGGATGCAGAAAAAGTCCGGTACTTCAAGGTTTTTACCGTCAATGAATCCAATGAAATGAAGAAGAAGATTTCCTGGATGACCACTTTGCCCTTTGCCGCTTTCGTTTTTAATTTCGTGGATATTATGGCGCACGGGAGAAATCAATCCGAAATTCTGCAGGAGATTGCGCCCAACGAGGCCGCTTTCAGATCCTTGATGCATTCCTGGTTCACTCATTCCACATTATTCGAACTTCTCAAAGAGATTGCCACGAAGAAAGCGAAAGTCATAATGACGACAGATCATGGATCGATCATCGGCCGTAAATCGAGCATGGTTTATGGGCGAAGGGATACGTCGACCAATCTTCGCTATAAATTCGGCGATAATCTCAACTGCGATGAGAAGCAGGCAATAGTGGTTAGAACCCCCGGAGATTACCGTTTGCCGAGTGAATCCAAAACCAAGACCTATTTATTTGCCAAAGAATACTACTATTTTGTGTATCCCACTAATCACAGGAACTACGAAAGACAATATTTAGGCAGTTTTCAGCACGGTGGTGCTTCCATGGAAGAAATGATTCTTCCCTGTCTTACGTTGTCTCCAAAACTCTAGGATGAAATCTGATCCGGATCGAAATAGAATCTTTCGGAGCAAATCCGAAGCGGATACCGAGGCCTTCGGGCGCGGCCTTGGAAAAAGCATACGCGGTGGCCTGTGTGTTTCAGTAATCGGCCCGCTGGGGGCGGGCAAGACCGTTCTTGTCCGGGGGATTTGCGAAGGTCTGGATGTCGAGGATGACGTTTTAAGCCCCACTTTTATATTATGCGAGGAATTCAGCGGAAGATTGACCGTGCTTCATCTGGATCTCTATCGGCTGGAACATGAAAAGGAAATAGAGGAATTGGGAGTTTTTGACAGGATAGGATCCGATTGTGTAATACTTGCCGAATGGGGGGATAGATCCGATTACCTGCTCGGCAGGTCCGACCTGGTTATTAAAATCGAAGTCGGGGATGATTGCATACGCGATATCGAGACAATTTGGACAAAACGAAAATGGCCGGGTGCGGCACTATGATTGTCCTGGCTCTGGATACATCGCATGCTCGCGGTACCGCCGCAGTTTCAAAAGCGGGCGCGGTGCTCGGCGAACGAAGCTTCGGAAAAACCGAATCACACCTGCTGCAAATCGGGCAAGTTGTTACCGAACTGCTGCGGGAGTCCGGCCTGACAACAAGAGATATTGATCGGACCGCGCTCGTTTCCGGCCCCGGAAGTTTTACCGGGCTCAGGATAGGGATGGCTTTTGTAAAAGGTTTATTTGCCTCATCGCCCATGCAGGTGGTTATAATGAATAGCCTCGAACTGCTTGCCCTGCCCATTGCCCGCCGAGGTTTGACCGCCGCGCCGATGATCGACGCAAAAAAAAATGAAGTATACGCAGCCCTTTATTCGCAGGCAAATGAAGCTTCCGCCGGGTTGGCGCATGAACTGATTGTGCCGCATGCCGCCGCTCCTGAAGATTTCTTATCCGGCCTTGCCGGGGTCGATCCATTAGCAGACAAAAAAATTGTCTTTGCGGGGTCCGGCGCCCTGAAATACGAAAATGTCATCAGGGAAAAAAAGGGATCTGCCTTTTGTTTTGCCGAAAATGGGTTTAACCTGCCCTCGGCAGCCGTGCTTGCAGCCGCAGCGCCCGGTCTGGAACCGCTGGCACCGGAGCATGTACCGGCCCTTGAACCTCTTTATATCCGTTCGAGCGACGCGGAATTAAAGAAGCTCCGGGAGGTTCGTCCGCATGGAAGATATTAAGATTTTACCACTGCAGGTGAAAGATATTCCCCGCATTCTGGAGATTGAAAGGCAGGTGTTCTCCAGCCCCTGGAATGAAGAGGTTTTTCTCCAGGAATTGAACCAGATCAGAGTGTCCCGGTCCTTTATAGCTGTAAATAATAATATTATCGCCGGCTATGTAATTGCCTGGTTCGTAGCCGACGAAATCCATTTGATAAATATTGCGGTCGACCCAGGCTACAGAAGAAAGGGAATCGGCTCGGGGCTTTTATCTTTTATCATTAAACTGGCCGAGGTTGAAGGCAGAAAGCTGATTACTTTGGAAGTCAGGTTAAGCAATACGGCCGCCCAGGGTTTTTATAAATCCTTTTCTTTTCATATAATGGGTATCCGCAAGGGTTATTACTCAGATAATCAAGAAGACGCGCTCTTGATGATGTTGGATGTGGACGAATACCGGCGGAGTACGCAAACGGATAAAAGAGAAGAAGAGGATCCCCGGTGAATCACCTGCGTTCGCATAATCCGGTTTCTCTTATTGTAATTTTAGGCAGTGGTCTCGCAGGCGCGTGCGATGATTTTACCGCAGTCGAGAGTTTTTCGTTTGAAGTTATACCTGGGGCGAAACCGCCGGGCGTAGCCGGGCACGCCGGTGAAATAAGAAAATGCGAGGAAAACGGCGCGGATGTCTGGTTCGTTATCGGCAGAAAGCATGTTTATGAAAACGGGGACGGCGAACTTTGTGCAGTTCTCGACAGTCTAAAGGATCGCGGCGCTACCCACCTTTTGATAACTTCCGCCGCCGGGAGCCTGAACCGCACATTCAGAAAAGGAGAGATCGCTCTTGCCTGCGGTATAATAGATTTACAGTGCCGGAAACCGGGGGGCCGAGGAAGAATGGCGGTGTCGAGTGATAGAAACAAACATCGATATCTGCGCGGCAGCTCCGTGAAGATGGAGCGCCCTATCGGCAGTGCATGCTGCGCAAGCCGCATGTACGAGGTTGGATTCGATTCGTTATTGAATGAAGCCGCCTTCCGTGCGGGAGTCATTTTGCAAAAAGGAGTTTTGGCCTGCATGCCGGGACCTGCCTATGAAACTCCTGCGGAGGTAAGAGCTTTGACGTATTTCGGAGCCGACCTGGTAAGCATGTCCGCCGCATCGGAGCTTGAATATGCCGCCATCCACCGCATTCCTGCAGGTGCATTGGCTGTGGTAACGAATCTTGCTACCGGTTTGGCAAAGACTGCTCCCGCTCACAACGACGTGCTGGCTTCTGCGAAGCCCGCGGGCCGGGATTTAGGGAGAATAGTGAAGCATCTCGTTAAGTTGTTATAATTTATAAGAATTGTTCTTTGATTTCTGTTATTTTATGGTTGTTCGGTGAAGTTCAAGGCTGTATAGTACAGCAGGCCCGAAACCGGCTTGGTTCGGTTTTAGATCCCTCTTTCTCGATTCGGGTGCAAAAAGAGGATTCTGGACAACGTTTTGGCCGTTATCGGCCTATTAATAAGGAACGGAATTTAATAAAGCCATGTCGTGGTTCAAGAAAGCCAAGAAGAGCATTAAGGCGTCGCGCAAGAAACCGCTTCCAGACGGCCTATGGAGGAAGTGCGATTACTGCGGAGAAATTCTCTACGTCAAGGAATTGGAAAAGAAGCTCTGGGTTTGCTCCAAATGCGGATATCATTTTCTGATCTCGACTGAGAATTACATCGATATACTGACCGACCCCCGCTCCTTCGAAGAAACTCACTCCGGAATCCTGTCTGGGGATCCCCTTCAATTCAAGGATCTGAAACGTTACAGCGACCGGCTAAAGGACAATATGAAGAAATCCGGCCGGGAAGAGGCCGTAGTAACCGGTTTTGCCAAGATGGAGGGCAGGCCGATCGTAATTGCGATTCTCGATTTTTCGTTCCTCGGCGGAAGCATGGGTTCGGCGGTGGGAGAAAAAATCAGCCGGGCGATTATGGATGCAACCAGAATGAGGATTCCGCTGGTAATAATTTCCCGATCGGGCGGCGCGCGCATGCAGGAGTCCATATTCTCCCTGATGCAAATGGCGAAAACCAGCGCCATGCTGGCGAAAATGTCCGGGGAAAAAGTGCCTTACGTTTCCGTGTTGACCAACCCTACAACGGGCGGAGTCACCGCCAGTTTTGCCAGCCTGGGCGATATTATCATCGCAGAGCCGCGCGCGCTCATAGGTTTCGCAGGCCCCCGCGTTATCAAGCAGACAATCGGCCAGGACCTGCCTGAAGGGTTTCAGCGTAGCGAGTTTCTCCTGGAACACGGCATGATAGACATGGTAATCCCCAGAAAGCAGTTGCGCATCTGTCTCTCCGAGATCCTGGACATGTTGCACGGACAAGCCGAGGCAACCTTATCAAGGGCAGAAAAGAATGAAGAGGAGTCGCCCGCTGTCTCCTAATGCGTCTTCTCGATATCCTCCCGGTCTCGATTTCGTTCTAAACCTGTCGCCTTCAATGATGACTCTTGGTTTGGGGAACATCGAGCGCCTGCTATCAAAGCTCGGCGACCCTCAAAAAGAGTTCAAATCCATAATCGTAGCCGGGACCAATGGGAAGGGGACTGTGACATCCTGCCTGGCATCGATTCTCGAGAGCGGCGGTTGTTTTACAGGACGCTACATTTCCCCGCATGTGTATTCCCCGATTGAAAGAATCAGCATCGGCGGCAAGGAAGTATCTCTGGAAGAAATGGAACAGGCTGCCGGAAAAGTTGTTGAACTATATGATGCCGTTAATTACAGCTATTTCGAAGCTTTAACCGCGATGGCGTTTCTTATATTTGCCCGGGCCGGCGTCGAGTACGCCGTACTGGAAACAGGACTGGGAGGCCGATTTGATGCAACGAATATCGTCGAACCGGTTCTGTGTGTCTTGACCAATATTTCTCTCGATCACCGCCGCATCCTCGGAGACACCCCAGAAGAGATTCTGCGGGAGAAACTGGGCATAACCAGACGGGGAGTTCCTCTCATTTACGGCAATTTTTCATCCGAGCTTGAAGAATTAATCATGGAAAAATCCGAAAGGGAAGCTTTCCCCTGCATAAGCGCCGCAACCTCAGGCGGTGTGTCGGTAACAAATATATCCTTCGAATCGATGGAAATACGTATAAAAACGGGACTGAAAGACTATGGCGGTGTCGTTTTCCCATTTCCCGGTGTTCACCAGGCGGGTAATGCCCTTCTTGCCGTTCTGGCGGCGGAAAAACTTCTCGGCGAAATCGGCGATCTGCGGGGCGGGTTTCTGGCCGCTGAGCTGCCGGGCAGGTTTGAAACCTTCTTATTTGAAAACAAAAAGATAATCCTGGATGTCGCTCATAATGATGCCGGCCTCCTGGCGGCGTTGGATACATTGTCACGGTTGTCTCCGCGTTCAGGAAACGGCCTTGTCCTGGGAATGCTGCGAAGAAAAGAGCTGATTGAATTCCCTGCACAAGCTCCGGCTAAAGTAAAACGGATTTATCTGGTTGAACCGGCAGCGGGAGAAAGCCTCCCGGCGGAAGATCTTATGGCAAGATTTTCCCTGGAGACTTTAAAATCCACAGGAGCGGACATCGTTATCGAACACGCTTGCGATGGGGAGCGCTTCATCGAGAAGCTTATTCATCCGTCGGTGCCTCTGGAAAATATTCTTATTACCGGATCCCATAGAACGGTCGAGCTATTTGGACGCTTTGTCAGGAAGGAATCAATAATATGACGAGGAAAGTACTGCTTGGAATTGATATAGGGGGAACCAATGTCAAGTTTGCTTCGGTGGGAGTTTCGGGAAAGGTATTTTCCAGGGGGGTGATTCCGACTTATTCACAAAAAGGACCCGAAGATGTGCTCAAGAGAATAAAAGCGGCTGCGGATTTTATCAAAGGAGCGAACGAGACTTTTACCGGCGCCGGGATAGGATGTGCCGGTCTGGTGGATTTCAAAAAAGGTATATTGATTACTTCTCCGAATTTGCCGGGATGGGAAAGAACCGGGCTCCGGGCCGCAGCAAAGAGAATTCTCGGCCTACCCGCGGTGATCGATAATGATGCAAATGCCGCAGCCGTGGGAGAATACAGACTCGGCACGGGCAGGCATTCCGATACTTTTATCTGCCTGACCCTGGGAACGGGGGTGGGAGGCGGCGTAATATGCGGAGGCAACCTGCTAAGAGGCGCGGGGAATTTTGCGGGTGAAATAGGACATATGAGTATCAACGAAAAAGGACCGCTTTGCGCTTGCGGTAGCCGGGGATGCCTGGAATCTTTTATCGGTGCAAAAGCGCTGGCCGGTCTCTTCAGGAAAAAATTGCGCACAATAAATGGAGATTCAGGGGCCGGCCCGGGAAAAACGGCAGGGATGTATTTGTCTCCCCGGTCGATATCCAAAGCCGCTGCCTCAGGGAACAGGGCAGCAAAAGAAGTGCTGAGGGAAGCAGGTATTCATCTTGGATGCGCGATCGCGTCCCTGGTCAATATTTTCAACCCTGAAGTAATAGCGGTCACGGGTGGTGTTTCGGGCGCCCTGAAATTCATGCGTAAAAGCATGGAAAAAGAAATCAATGCCCGGGCCTTTCGCGAATCCGCCCGCATGGTCAAGATAGTCGAAGCAAAGCTGGGCAAGGATGCCTCAATGGTTGGGGCGGCGCTTTTGGCGAAAAAACAATAGTTTGGCAGCTTCCGAAAAGAAACGTTTTGAAAAACCAGTTTGACAATCCATGAAAATCATCTATTCAAGAAGCCCATGGTTTTTTCTTTTACTCTTCATCACTGCCGCCGCGGGTATTCCACGCGCGGAAAACAAGCCTGCCGCCGAAAAAGAACAGGGAAAAATAATCTCCTCAGGAGATGAAGCCACTTATCACGTAAGCGGCGGCAGCAGCATTTTAAGAGAAATAAAAGGTGAAAACGTGATTATACTAAAAGACGGCGTGAAGATCACTCACGGAGAAGTAACCATCACAAGCCGGGAAGGCACAAGTTACAGCAGGGAGCAAAAAACATTCTTGAACGGCAGCGTTCATATTACACAAAAAGGCCTGGTCATGGACGGCGAAGAATGCGAGTACGATCGTCCCGCGGGAAGGGCAATATTGAAACACAACGTAACCATCAAGGACAGGGACTGGATAATCCTCTGTTCCAAGGCAGTTCTTTATAGAACCAGGGAAAGATTGTGGTTGGTAGGAGGTGTTGCTGCTGAGGATTCCTCTACAATTCTAAAAGCAGACAGCCTGTATTACGATAGAAAGCTCCAAACTGCCGAGGTTTTTGGAAAAGTCAGCATAACCAACCTGGCCGAAGGATTCGAGGTTGCCGGGCGGCACGGATTTTATTATCGGAACCGAAGAGAAGGATTGGTGGATCGTGATCCGCACTTGGTTGTCGACCCTCAAAACCGGGAACCGGCCACCGTCGACAGTGACACCATGCGGTTTTATCCCGATTCCAGGCAGGCATCCGCCTATGGGCGTGTGAAAATAATAAAAGGGGAAACCGTGACCCAATGTGATTCGGCGGTGGTTTTTGATGAAGTGAAAACGGCCAAGCTCTTTGGAAAACCTCTGGCCAAGCAGGGAAATACATCCATGATGGGCGATACAATGAATCTTCATTACAACGACAAAGAGATCGACCGGATAAATATTCTCGGTGGTGCTGCCATCGAGGAAAAACAGGCCGATTCTCTTGTTATCGGGAGAAGCAACTGGATTCAGGGTGATTCAATGATTCTTTTTCTTAATAATAACAACTTGGATTCCATAACGGTCAAAGGCAACAGCGTAAGCGAGTATTACCCCAACAGCCAACGGAAGGTTGAAAGCAACTTCGTAAGGGGTGATTCCATGTTCTTTCTATTCGAAAAAGACACCCTATCAAACGTCAAGATTATCGGCAAGTCCGACGGCGTTTATAAATACATAGATTTGGCTGAAAAAGAAACCTGCGACAGCTTGCGCGCCGAGGAGGATACGAGCCTGGTCTTCTTGCCGTTTGATGAAAAAGCGGAAAAGGTATCATATTCAGCTGATAAAATTGAGTTTTTCGCCGACAGCAAGGATATTTTACTTAGCGGCGGAGCCAAAGTCTACTACCAGAACAGGACCCTCACCGGCAAGCAGATCACATACAATTCTTCCTTGCAACTGCTCGATGCCAGGGGATCGCCGGTCCTGGTCGAGGGCGGCGACAAATTTTACGGATCTCAAATGGATTATGACCTGGACTCCGGCGTTGGGTTGGTACGGGAAGGATCGACCAGGTTTCAGCAGGGTTTTTATTTCGGAGAAGATGTCGCCAAGGTAGGTGACAACATGCTCAAAGTCTGGAATTCAACCTATACTACGTGCAATTTGAAAATCCCCCATTACCATTTTGCCAGCAGGGAGATGAAGGTCTATATCCGCGACAAAGTGATATCAGGGCCTATTTGGCTTTACGTCGGAGATACTCCCTTAGCCTATCTTCCCTTCATGGCCAACGCCATCAGCAAGGGGAGGAAATCCGGGATCCTAAGGCCCGAATTCGAATTCGGTATCACCAGGTCAACCGGTCGTTTTATAAGAAATTTCGGATATTACTGGGCGACGAATGATTATACGGATTTCAGATTCGTTGGAGATTTCAATGAAGATGCATCGCTGCGAATGTTGATCGAAAACCGCTACAAGCTCAGATATCATTTCAACGGCTCCGCGCAGTATTCTTTCTACAGAGATCTGGGTTCATTTACGAATGAGTGGATGCTGACTTCAAACCATCAGCAGACCCTGGGCGATAAGTTTTCATTGAGCAGCGATCTCAGGTTCGTCAGCAGCGATCGGGCTCCCAACGCCATCAGCCGAATTGACCAGGTTGCCGACGTAGTCGACAGGCGTATAGAATCAAGGGTCAGCCTGCGAAAATCATGGAATACGGTGGGATTCAGCGCATCGGCGCGAAGAGTCCAACAGCTCAACGTTCAGGATCCGGGGGTAAGTAAAGTCAGCACCACATTTCCGGACATTTCTCTAAATATACCTTCAAGAAATCTTTACTTTGGCGAGGCGAGCAAAGGCGACGAAAAACCATTTTGGGAAAATGTTCTTGGAGGTATCCGCTATTCGCCGAGGGTGGCGATGACAAGAACAACAGACCAGAAAACTTACGATTATACCGAGGTCATAACTCAAAATACATCGCTGGATTTTTCCAGCCCCAGAAAAGTATTTTTCGTCAATATATCCCCCCGTCTTTCCGCGCGAAATAATTATACCCGAACCGCCAAGGACGTGACAGGACATACGGAAATAAACTCCGTTTTCGGAGTTCCGGATACCGTCGATGTGCCGGGTTCAAACACCATAACCAGGAAGAATGTCTTTAACTGGTCAACCGGTGCGGGGATGAGAACAAACTTTTATGGAACCTTCTTTCCGAATCTGGGAGCCCTGTCCGGCCTTCGCCATACGATTACTCCATCGGCCACCTATTCATATAATCCGCGTATAGGTACGAGACCTGCATCTCAGGGATTCAGCTTGAGCTTGACGAACTCGGTGGACATAAAGGTAAAAGGCAAAGCCGGAGACCGTAAGATACCCAATATTCTAATCTGGTCGTTGAGCACCAGCTATAATCCTCAAGCTCCAAAAAGAAAGGGATGGAGCACTATTTCCAGCCGGTTGAATGTCAAAATATTGGGGACCAATATCTCTTTCAATCAAACCATTGAACCATACCAGGGAGAAGTGCAGTCCACTCAGATTACATCCAATTTGAATCTTCTGGGACATCACGGTTTTGGAAAAACGCTGCAGCGATCCGCCGCAGAACTCAACGTGGTGGCCCAGGACACTTCCGGAGCTGACGGTGCGGGAGATGAGCCCGAATCCGGCGAAGCAGATCAGGGATCCACCTGGAACTTGAATATGGCTTTCAGTTATGCGAAAACCAACCTTGGATCCGCGCGATCCACTCTGAACCTGAATGGGGGAATACAGCTGACCAGGAACTGGCGAATTACTTATTCCACGACATACGATGTCGAAGGACGTTTTTTTCTCGGGCAGAATTATAGCGTTTACAGGGATCTGCACTGCTGGGAAATGTCCTTCTCCAGGCAGGTGTTGGGGGGCGAATGGCAGTATTATTTCCGTATTGGCATCAAGGCTCATCCTGAAATATATACTGAATCCGGCCGGAGGGGGTTGGGGGGAGCGAGAATTGGCATGCCGACGATCTATTGATAATGAGGGGCAAAAGCCGGTTACTGCCGGTGCGAATATCCGCCATATAAGGAGAAAATCCCATTCTTATCACTTTTTTAAAGAAATATTGTTGACAGGAATTTTTTTTGTGGGCTAAAGTGCTGATAAGAATAGGAAGGAGGTGATATCGTGAACAAGACAGAACTGATTGAAAAGGTCGCCAATAAAGCTGATCTAACGCTCAAGGATGCAAAGATGGTAGTTGATACCATTTTCAGCACCGTACCCAAAGAGGGCATTATTGCCGCAGAGCTCAATGCTGGAAGAAAAGTACAGATTACTGGCTTTGGTACCTTCCAGACGAGGAAGAGAAAGAAGCGCGAGGGAAGGAATCCTCAAACCGGCGAGCCGATCAGCATCCCCGCATCACGCTTTCCTGCATTTAGCGCTGGTCGTTCACTCAAGGATCGCATCAAGAAGTAATTTATAATTTAAGAATGCGAGAAAGCGGGGTCGATTTATGCCCCGCTTTCTTTTATTTATTATTGAAGTGTCGTGAAATACGGAAGAATTATGGTCCTTGCCGCTTCAAGGCTGATATGATATCTTAATATCTACGGGCGGATTGATTGAACCATAAGCCATCCAGCCACAGGAATAATGCCATGCGGAAAATGACTACTGCTTTGCTTCTGGCCGTAGCGGTCGGAGGGTGCGTATTGCCCCGGGGAGAAGCCAAATACAGAACCGTCCAGTTTGTATATCATAGCGATACCAGGGGATTCTACCAGCCCTGCGGGTGACACGCCAATGCCTCTGGCGGCTTCGCCCGGCGGGCGACGCTTTTCAATAAACTCCATGGTCAGGCCGAATCCATGATCCTCTGCTCGGCAGGAGATTTCTTTGGAGGCGGCAATATATATAACGAACCCAAGGATCATTTCATAGCGCAAATGATGGCGCATATGAAGTATGACGCAATAGCCGTGGGCGAGATGGATCTTAGCCACGGTCTGAAAAAGCTGGTCGGCGATTGGAAAAAATATAAAATGAAGCTTGTCTGCGCCAATTTGTTCCACAAGATGCCGGGCAAGGATGGCAAATCCTGGCGGCGAAGCAAAAAAACAGTTTTTCCTCCTTATTTGGTGATTTCCCGCGGCGGCGTCAAAATAGGCTTTATATCAGTCGTATCTCCCCGGACAAAAATCAAGAAACGGTTCTCGGGCGCGAAAACACGTGTCGAAGCCTTGACATATATAATCGAAGATCCGGAGCCAATAGTAAAAAAGCTTGTACCGAAAGTGAGAAAAAAGTGCGATATCCTGGTCTTTCTGGCTCATATGGATAAACCGGAATTGGAAAAAATTCTTCCAGACCTTCCGGAAATCGATTTTGCCGTCATTGGACACAGCGACAAGAGCGAGCAGACCAGGGAACCTTTCATGATGGGATCGGTTCCGGTTTATAAGTCGTCTTTTCATGGGCAAAGCGTGGGCGCACTCAGGATCACTCTCGATCCGGGCAAAAAAATTGCCGATACGAGAAACAATATTTACAATCTGGATAAGACTATATCGGATGACGAGAACACGAAAACCCTTATTGCAGAATTTGAATCCAGGAACCGCCAAAAAGAAAAAGAACTTTATGCCAGGCAGATGCTTCAGGGAAGCGGAAAGGGAATTGATAATCGGGATATTTACAAAGGGATCGGCAATTGTATTCGTTGTCATATGGATGAATTCAGGGTTTACTCGGCGAGCAAACATTCAAAGGCTTATTCTACGCTGTCCGAGGTGTACAAGCACAGGGATTCGAGCTGCATAAGCTGTCATTCGACCGGATACGGCAGGAAAGGCGGGTTTGCGGGAATAAGGATGATCGGCGGCCGCACGGATCTCGTCGACGTCCAGTGCGAAGCATGCCATGGGCCGGGAGTAGAGCATAAGAGAAATGCAGATTACGCCGGCCGGGCTGCCGGCAGCTGCAAAAACTGCCATACGAAAGATCAGGATCCTTCCTTTAATTATACTGAAGCGTGGGAGAGGATAGCCCATTAACGCTTCTTGGTGGTTTGCCAGCCAACCTTGATGCCGCCGGCCTCAGCGGTTTTTATTGCTGATAAAGATGAACCTGAAATTTAGAAGCATAAAGCGAGCTGCGGTGTGCCTGGGCACCGTACTCTGCGCGGCCGCAGCCGGGGGATCGATCCTGTCTCTCGCCGGCACTGCCTCTGCTGAGACAGGTAGAGAAAGATTCTTGATTCCCGGGACCGCCTTCTCCCATCTCACGGTAGAAGCCGGCTCATGGTGCCGATACCTTGTCGTTGATGAAGCTCTGGGGCAAAAAGATTCTTCAATACTATATATCGCGGTTCCGCATGATGCTCCGAAAGCGGCAAAAGGATACTTCTGGTTGGAAATTTCAGGTGTATCATCCGCGGTTGGAAACGAGAGGCTGTCTGCTGGGCTTCTTGTGTCCAAGAAGATCCGGTCTCCAGCTGCATCCGATTCTCTAAAGAAGTATATTTTAGATGTTCTGATTAAGCGGGGAGATGATTCCGTGGAACAGGGCGACGAAGAGGCTCTCGCTGAATTGGAAGAGTTGTTGAGCACCGAGCGGGCCCATTGGGAAGACGGAAGCAGCGAAGTGATAACGACGAATTCGGGAAAATATGAGGCCTCGCTGGAATTCAGGCGAATAAGTTACACAAAAAAATTTCCGGCCGGTAAATCGTTCTTCATAAAAAAAGTCAACGATAAACATTCTGCCTGGTTTTCTGATAAGGTTCCTCTTTTTCACATGGTCAAATACAAGGTAATGCGGGAGAGAAATACAATTCTTGATCCTCCGATAAAGGGCGTTCCCGTCGCCGGTGACAGATTCTCTTCGACAACGCTTGAACTGATTGCATTCGGCTCAGGGGCGCTCACACTGTTTCCGCGGCCCAGGTGAGTCCAAATCCTTACAGGCAGAGGTTTTGCTTTGTGCCGCATTGATTTATCCTCTTTTCTGTGATATAAATTCAATATATTTTGCAGTGTATGGCAGGAGTTTTTGCAGCCTCCTTGCCGGGAAAACTTAGATGAAAGCCGGTTTCGACGGCATTTGCGAAGGGAGGAAGCGGCGGGAGTTTTGCGCCGCGTGAAAAAAATGGCGAACGACAAGCCCGAAATGCGCTATGCAAAAAATATTCTCGAGACAATAGGCGGGACTCCGCTTGTTGAATTGAGGAGGGTAACCGGGGATATCAAGGCCGTAGTATTGGCGAAAGCGGAATACTTCAATCCCGGCGGCAGTGTTAAAGACAGGATCGGAGTTAAAATGATAGATGATGCCGTCGCCCGGGGGCGGCTTAAGCCGGGCGGAACGATCGTCGAGTGCACTTCGGGAAATACGGGTGTGGGGCTGGCTTTGGTGGCCGCAGTCAGGGGATTCAAAGCCATTTTTACAATGCCCGACAAGATGAGCAAGGAAAAGATAAGACTGCTCAAATCCTACGGTGCCGAAGTGATTACATGCCCAACCGCCGTGCCTCCCGATTCTGAAGAGAGCTATTACTCAGTTGCCAAGCGCATTGTGGAGACTACACCCAATGCGGTTCTGGCCAACCAGTATTTTAATAAGCTCAACCCTCAGGCGCATTATGAAAGCACGGGCCCGGAAATATGGCGGGATACCGCCGGCAGGATAGATTGCTTTGTGGCCGGAATCGGGACGGGAGGAACTTTGAGCGGTGTAGGACGGTATTTGAAAGAACGGAATCCGAAAATCAAGATAATCGGAGTTGATCCTTCCGGCAGCATACTCGGAGGGTATTTTTACACGAAAGACAAAAAAGAAGCCCGCCCGTACCTGGTTGAAGGCATTGGCGAGGATATAATCCCCGATACTTTTGAAATCGAGTACGTGGACGAAGTGATAACGGTCGGCGATAAGGAGTCCTTTAACATGTCAAGGAGGCTTTCGAGGGAAGAAGGGCTCATGGTCGGAGGATCGGCGGGCTCCGCTGTTTATGCAGCCCTGCAGGCCGCCCGCCCATTGCGGGAAGGCGCTGTTGTCGTCGTTCTGCTGCCGGACACCGGAGAAAGATACTTGTCAAAGTTCCATTCGGATGAATGGATGAGGGAAAACCGTATGCTGGATGTGAAATTGATGACGATAGGCGCGCTCCTCAAGAGCAAGCTGTCCAGCCTGCCTCCCGTTGTCAGCGTTGATGCCGATGACACCGTTCATGAAGCGCTTTCCCGGATGAAAAAACTCAATATTTCACAGCTGCCGGTTAAAAAGGGCGATGACTGGGTAGGCAGGGTTGTTGAAGGGGATGTAATGGACAAAGTCTTTTCGGGAGAAGCATCGGGCGATGAATCATTGGAAAAGGTGATGGGCAAGCCGTTTCCTGTAGTTGATTCGAATGTGTCATATCAGGATGCCCTGAAACTGCTTGCTCAAAAGAGCGCGGCGGTCCTGGTCAGGGATAACGGCGCGGTAGCCGGGATACTTACGAAATACGATCTGGTCGAGTATATGCTGTCGGAAATCGATTGACCGGCGAGCGGGCCGCCGATGGCTGACTAAATGAAGGACACGGCGATTCTCGGAAGTTTTTTCTGGAGGATGATAATGGGATTTTCAACAGATGCAGTGCACGGCGGACAGGAGCCTGAGAAAATGACCGGCGCCGTTATGTCGCCGATTTTTCAAACATCCACGTATAAGCAGGACGGTCTGGGAGATCACCGGGGATATGAATATGGCCGCACCCAGAATCCGACACGGGAGGCCCTGGAGCGCAACATCGCAGTATTGGAAAGGGGCGAATTCGCTGTGGCTTTCGCTTCCGGTATGTCGGCAATCGATGCCGTTCTCAGGTTGTTCGAGGAAGGCGACGAAATCATCGTGACTAATAATGTCTACGGCGGTACTTACAGACTATTTGAAATGATTTTGAAAAAGTTCGGATTGAAATTCAATTTCATAGATACTTCGAACCTGGATATACTCGAGAGCACGATCAATGCGAAAACACGTTTGATTTTTGTTGAAACACCGACAAATCCGGTTTTGAGCGTGACGGATATACGGGCGGTAACAAAAATTGCACGCGCTCATAATATTCTATTCGCGGTCGATAACACATTCATGAGTCCTTACTTTCAAAATCCGCTGGGGATGGGCGCAGATATTGTAGTGCATAGTACTACCAAGTATTTGAACGGACACAGCGATATGGTAGGTGGAGTAGTGGTGGTCAATAACTCCGATCTTGATGAAAAACTGCGCTTTATTCAGAATGCCGCAGGCGCCGTGCCGGGGCCGTTCGACTGCTGGCTGGCATTGAGGGGAACAAAAACGCTCGCTCTGCGTATGAGACAACATGAAACGAATGCCCGCAAGCTGGCTGTATTCCTGGATGCTCATCCGGCGGTCATAGCTGTTAATTACCCAGGTTTGCCGTCGCATCCCCATCATGAATTGGCAGGCAGGCAGGCCAGGGGGTTCGGCGGTATGATTTCTTTCGATGTGGGCTCTTTGGAAAAAGCCGGAGAAATTTTGAAGAAAGCTAGAGTGTTTACACTGGCTGAAAGCCTCGGCGGTGTTGAAAGCTTGATAAGCCATCCGGCAACGATGACGCACGCCAGCGTGCCGCGCGAAGACAGAGAGTTATTGGGAATCACGGACGGCCTAGTGAGGATTTCTGTCGGTATAGAAGATGTGGAAGATTTGGAAGAAG
Organism: uncultured bacterium; assembly: GCA_964654695.1. Lineage (GTDB taxonomy): Bacteria > Krumholzibacteriota > Krumholzibacteriia > WVZY01 > WVZY01 > CAZZKJ01. The sequence goes on from CAZZKJ010000007.1 coordinate 57,999, forward strand.
ATCTTAAAAGAGCTTTGGCTTGATAAAAAAATTATTCGCGCAATCAAACATACTTTCTTCTAAAATTGTTGAAGATGAATGCAAGTTATGTTATATTAATCCGCGATGCTGCCTTATCCACCGGTTTTTCAGGCTGGCTCTCATTTTGTGCTTGACTACAAAATGTGGATCGTCTAGTTTTCCACAAGATATTGTATTCGCTTAGAGTTAAAGCACAGCATCCTGTGTATCCCAGCTATCTTGTTCGTATTTGCAGTTCTCACTCAGATTAAGGAGAGCCGTCATGGATAAACAGGAGGAAATGGGGGTTTTGGTGAAGGAAAAGGAATATGTCAAGTATGTGCAGCTTCTCAAAAAAGCGGAGGAAGAGGGCAGGTTGGATGGAAAATTTGTGTGTTTGCTTTGCGGTATGCGTTTCCAAACAAAAGCCGAAGCCCAGCAGTGCTGCAAAGCAAATGTAACGTAGTCCGAGGTTGATGTTTCGATGCAAAGTACAAATGAAAAAACCATGTTTCAATATTGTTCTGTTTGTAAAGAACACTTTGATATGGAGATTGTTCAAAAAGGAAGCAGCAAGAGCGCTATTTGGTTGAAATGTCCGAGCTGTAAAGGTTTCCTTCCCCATATGCTCGATGATGAGGACGGGACGGATCCTGCCCAGAGGTCCAAGAACGGGAGGGGAGATGCGATCGCTCTTGAGGATATCGATGTTGATAATGCCAGAGAATATTCCGACAAGGATGAGTATGAAATCGGCGATGTCATTCACCATAGGTCCTGGAATGACTTCGGAAAAGTTATAGCCAAGGACCATTTGCCTGGGAACCGTAAAACCATTTGGGCTCAGTTTCTCCGCCAGGGTAAAGTTCAACTCCTGGAGGGGGTGAAATAAACCCTCATATCCTCATTATGCTCCGCCGCGCCGGCTGGTTTTTCACTGGTTTTCAGCCGTTTCCAAGTGCCAGCGAAATCGAGCCGTATCCATTCCCACCTTTTTATGGACGTCATTTGAACGCGTATATTCCCATCTCACTGAGGTTTTCGGCTGTTAAGCAGTTTTTCGTATTATTGATATGCTTGGGTCCGTTATTGATTCCCTGCCGCGGTTTTGCGCTTGGAGTTTTCAGGGATTTCAGCGAAGAGGCATTTCTCTTGAGGTCCCGCCGGGTTCCGTCCATTCAATCCAGTTTTCTCAGAACCGAGAAGCAGGCGTATGATGCCACAGGTTTTTTTATCAATGCCGTTTTCCCATTAAAAGACTATATTCTGGTTCGAGCAGAACTTGATTATTTAACGATCGGTGGTGCTGCTATTGAAAGTGGTTTTGGAGATTTCAATATTAGGGGACGCATGAGAATATTGAAATCAAAAGGAACCGGGTTATTCCTGACTGCTGGTCTTAGAACCGGGTCTGGAACGAGGGACGTATATCCATATGCTTCAGGAAGCGTCGATTTAGATTTGGGAGTGAGTATGATCGATTCGCTTTCTACAATGATCGTTTGGGGCGGGATTTCAGCGGTTTCGGTCAACCGCATGCCGGAGATTCCCGAGGCGGCTGCGAGGCATTCGGATTACGGAACCATAAGCTTAGGTGTCATGGTACCGGTGAACCGCAGTATTGTGCTTCGTTTCAGCGGAACGTATTATTCGGCTTTTCGGGGAGGAGCGCGAGAAATCTATTATGCAGGCGCAAGTTATTTGCAATCCGGCGATATGCACCTTTTCTTGACCCTCCGGGCCGAGGGGGGATCGATTGACGAGCGCATTTATAACGCAGGTCTGCGAAGCGGAGTTCGGATCTTTTATTGAGGACCTTCCATTGAAATAATGGACTTCCATGGCGGCTCTTTAGTATTGCTTCAGTTGAATGCCCGGACTTCTTCATCTTTTATTGCACAATCAAGCGATCTTTGCAGTTTGCTTATTGCGGCGGGTATAGGGGAGAAACAAGGCTGATCATATCCCCATTTCCGGTTGTTTCTTCTCGTGTAGAGTACAGCATGAAGCAAACCGAAAATTTCCCTGCATACATTCGGAGAAAGAGGTTTATATCCTTCTAGTCTGTGGCATAGAGATTGCCTTTGGTACTGAAAGAACACCCTCTTGCTTTACTGATTGGACAGCATGATTGACATCATTTGAGCGTTCCGAATAACCGGTCGGCGCTCCTGGTCGGAGGGAAAATGAGGAAGATATTCATTATAGATGATGATGTATCGATGAGAGAAGTTTTATACCGGTACATTTCCAAATACAAGTATGAGGTTTCAAGTTTCGCAGCGCCGGAAGAGGCCCTGGCCTGCATCGATTCTGATTCTCCGCTGGCCGTTATATCGGATATCAATATGCCCGGGATGAGCGGACTGGAAATGGCGGCTGCATTGAAGGACAGGGGAGTAAACTGCCCGGTCATACTCATGTCCGCTGATATAACCGGCGAAATCTCGTTGCGGGCCGAAGAACTGGGCATAAAATACCTGTTTAGAAAACCTATCAAGGAACTCCGCCGGCTTATAGATGCCGTGGAAGATGTCCGAAAAGATACCCAATATAATGAGACGAATCCCGATTCGAAAGATGAGAGGTTGAAGTTCTTGGAAGAAATCTCTCATGAGCTCCGAACCCCGCTGACGTCGATAAAGATGGCTCTCGAAGGGCTTCGTTCAGAACCATTTCTCCGCGGTACTCGCGACAGCAGCAAGCTCATCTCGATAGGCGAACGAAACCTCGACAGGATCATAGCTCTGGTTGAAAATAAACTTCACGTATTGAAACAAACGATCGATTAATCCCCATTATCTTGCAGCAAAATAGCAGGGAGAGCTCAAGAACTGCCATCCAGCAGCGAAGCAATCTTGGATCTGGTTTTAGGGGGACGTTTGGTCGTATTCGGGAGCAGCTTTCGATCGGGCAGATCCATGAGAAGCAGACTGAGAGGCGTATCAATGGTTTTTTCGACGGATGAAGGAATTTTCCTGAAATAGAAACTGCCGTCTTTTGCTGTTTTTATTATGATTTTGAGAGCATCTTTGCCGCGCATCGATCCCGCTTTGCAGTGACAGGGTTCTCCTTTTTCAAAAAATACTTCCCCCTTGATAGAACTGGATTTGATGACCAGCGTGCCCGATCGCGTCTGCGAATTGATCAGCATCAGTATTTCATAAATGCTGAACCTGGACAGATCTCCCGAAAGAATGTGTTTTGGAGGGATGCCTTCAATTATCGAGCGCGTTAAAGGAGAATTTACCAGAAGCAGCAGGATAAGAAGCGCAAAAAGAGCAGTTAAATTACGCGCAAGAAACCCCGCCAGCAGCCCCAAATAGACACCCATGCCGGCGGCTGTTCCGCGAATACGGTTCAATAACGGCTTCAAGCGGTCAATACTTAGTGCCCCGGGGGCGGGGCCGGAGAAATCCGATTCGCCCCCGCCGCCGCTCAACCGCATGAATTCCCTTCTGGCCCATTCATTGTCGGGGTCCAATTCCAGGACTTTGCCCAGCAGCGTCATAGCGCTTTCCCTTTCATCCGGAGATCGGGTGTTCACGGCTTCTGCCGCTCTTTCGATCAGTTTGAATAGTTTTTGTTCCTTTATGCGACTGCGTATCTCGACGTGCAGATCATGAAAAGTCCTGTCGTTTTGAAGACGAAGAGCTTTTGTGATTTCCAACAGGGCGGTTTCGAGATTATCTATCTGAAAATGGCAGAGAGCTTTTTTATAATATAAATCTGGATTTTCCGGTTCGAGGGTTTGAAGTATCGACAGCCGGGGAATGGCCGAGCCATGATAGCTTCCGGCGATCAATGAATCGATTTCATGATGCAGAGACAGCGATAACCGCCGCGTTATATTAAAGCTTTTCTCCAACAGTGATTCATTGGTTGGATCGATTGCGGAAGCCCGCAGCAGAAGCCCCCTGGCGTACTCGAGCTTGTTCATGTGCTCGTAAATATCTGCGAGTTCAAGCATGGCGGCGAGATTGGATGAATCCCTGATCAGCACGTTCTGGTATAATAACTCGGCGGTATCCCATTGGCCCGAGTCGTGGGCCTTTCCGGCTTCTTTCAGGAGCGCACTCGTCGACTCAGCGCTCTCAGGATCGGAATTTGTATTCGTTGTTTTTGCAATGCCGCGCGTTCCTGGTTTATTGGGATATCCGCTTTGCGCGCATAGCTGAAGAGGGGCCGCGAAACAAAGAGTTCCGACCAGTAATTTCAGGAAAATATCAGGTCTCATACCGCCTCGAAAATACGCAACATCCATACCAGGGGGCGGCCTCGCGGAATCATATAACTAGTTACAATAATTGTTGTTACAAAAGAGTATATAAAGCTGCGGATGAGCCTTCGAAGCGCGCAAGCAAAGTGCAAACCTTTGTGGCCCGAGTTTGAGAAAATCAATTCTGCTGGGGGATTCCCAGTATTTTCTCAATATAAGCGAGAAACTCGGACAGGGCTTCCGGGGAGCGTTTCATAATGTCCGCCCCGTGCCCGGAACGTTCGAGGTCGAGGAGTTTAAGATTATTGAGATGCTTGATATTTTTCAGTAATTCGAGCGAGGATAATGTATGCAAATCTTCCTTGCTGTAAATAATCATTAAAGGCGTGTCTTTACGGAAGAACAGGTTATTTAGAAGCTCCTTATCGAGGGTATTGAAAATAGGCGAGAAATACAGCGCCGGCGGAGCGATTTTCATTTCTGCCAGGGCATTCTCGGCATAACCGCATGATTTGCCTTCTGCAACCACGATGATACCGCTGGGATTGAGGGATCGTTTCCTGCTCAATAATTCAATAGCCGCTTCTATATCTCCTCTGTACAGCGTGCCGGGATTGTCCCCGGTTGAAAAAGCTAAATCTCCCCTGCTGCCGCCGCAGCCGCGCAAATCGAAAGACAGGCTGCTTATTTCCTCCGAAAGCATCAGCTGAGCGCTGATATCGTAAATTTCTCTCGTATTGCCGGGTTCCGGAATGAGAAGCACCGCGCCCTCGCCTTTTCCGGAAAACAGGGTGCCTTCCAACTGGAAACCGTCGGTGGAATTGAAATTAACCAGGCGGCCGCCTTTGGCGATCAAACGCCGCCGCTTTCTTTCTTTTTCCTTTTCAATTTCCGCATCCGCCAATTCTTCAGCTTTCGTTCCGTTTCGTCGGCCTGCAAGATTCCAAAGCTGCTTGAGTTCGTAGATATCATTGGATGTACGGCTGCCGCGCTTGCCTATTAGCGCGAGAAGAGTTTCAAAAGCGTTGCCGTAATCCTTCAAGTCGTAATAAGCGCCCAGCATTATATCGAGCGTTCTCTCCATTCGAGCGGGATGTTCATCAAAAAGAAAAAGCGCGGTTTTTAGAACATCAATGGCGTCGCCCGGCTTATTTCTAGCCAAATAAAGTCCGGCCAGAAGAAGTTGCGTATCTCCCCTGTCCTCAGCTTTTGATCCGGTAATAGAACCCAATTCGATTGCATCCAGAATGATCTTCTCAGCCGCGGCGAGATCTTTCTTTTTATTCAAAAGCAATTCTCCATACCGGTTATGTACCGCAATGTCGCTTGGAAATAGAACCAGGATTTTCTCGAAACAGGCACCGGCCCTGTCATAATCGCCTATGGAATCATTCAGTTCCGCCAGCCAAAGAAGAAGGACTGCCTGTCTTTGGGCGCTCATATCGGCGTCCGACCCCAGGCGTTCCCATATATCGCCGATTTGGTTTTTTATTTCATCATCAATATCGATTACGCCGTAAGGTTCCTGCCGCCGGGATTCATTCCGGGCCGATCCGGTAGAAGCAGCGAGCGCCGCTATCAAAAGAATTAAAGAAATTATCATGATCTTCTGAGGATAAATTTGCAGCGTGGGAGATCCTTTCGAGGCGGTCGGTGAAGAGCCGGAGGATTCTGCCGGTTTGCTCCGATATGCCTGATAAGAATATTCTCGAATTAATTCTAGAGCCCGAGTTCGCCCGATATGCCCTGGAGGGATTCGATGACTCGGCCGATGTGCTCGTCCAACTCAATGCCCATCGCCGCCGCACCTTCCGTTATTTCGCTGCGATTTACGTTTCTGGCAAATCCCTTATCCTTCATCTTTTTTTTGACGGATTTTATCGTGACTTCTTCCAGCTTCTTTGAGGGTCTAACCAGGGCTACGGCGGTTATCAATCCGCACAGTTCATCCACCGCAAAAAGAGCCTTTGCCATATTTGTGTCCCTGGGCACGTTCGTATAGGAAGCATGGGACAGTATCGTGCTGATTATCGATTCATCATAACCGATGCTTCGCAGTATCTCCGCGCCTTTGTATGGATGCTCATCGGCGGTGGGATAGCGCTCGTAGTCGAAATCATGCAGCAAACCCACCAAACCCCAAAGCTCCGCGTCTTCTCCCATATGTCCCGCGTATGCGCGCATGGCCGCTTCAACTGAATAAGCATGTTTCAGGAGATTTTCATTCTTGGTGTATTCTTGCAGTAAGGCCAATGCCTCTTCTCTACAAAGTCGCATGCGGATTACCTCTTAAAAGCCAATTGCCAGTTCGTCCGTATTCTCTTATATTAAAACCTGTTTAACCGCGCGCAGTCAATATGCAAATGGCGGATGTTTGGAAATAATGAATCTCCATGCCGGGCATTGTACAGATCTAAAATTATAAACGGTAACTGAAGCGGAATGGTTCCATGAAAATAATTTTATTATATCTCGCTAAGTACAAACGCAGGCTTCTATTGGGAGCAGCCTGTCTGGTGTCATCCAATATATTACTTTTGGCCAATCCCTGGATTCTGAAGATTATCATTGATTCTCTAAAAACGGGAATATCTCGGAACAGGCTTTTAAATCTTTCACTGTTTTTCGTCGGTATCACAGTCGCAAGCGGCCTGTTTCGCTTCTTGATGCGGCGCATCATGATCGGGGTTTCCAGGAAGATAGAGTTCGATTTACGCAAAGAGTTTTTCGAGCACCTGGAAAAACTGAGTCCGGAATTCTATCTGCAAAACCGTACCGGCGATCTTATGGCACTTGCAACCAACGATCTAAACGCCGTCCGCGCGCTGGTTGGGCCGGGGGTTATGTATTCATTGAATACGATTGTGGTTGCATGCCTCGCCGTTGCCTTGATGGTGATTTTGTCGATAAAGCTTACCGTTCTGGCCTTGATACCCATGGCCCTGCTGTCGTTTGCCGTGTATAACAGCGTGAAGACTATTCATAAACTATTTGAAAAGGTGCAGGAAAAATTTGCCGGTCTGAATTCTCGGTCCCAGGAAAACTTGAGCGGTATCAGAGTGATAAAAGCATTCGCACGTGAAGAGCATGAAACTGATGTCTTCAGGAAAATGAGTTCATCATATGTGAAACAGAACATGAAGCTCGTAAAAATTCAAAGTCTGCTAATGCCCATGCTTACTTTCGTGTCGGGGATCGGCATGCTTGTTATCCTTGCGTATGGAGGCAAACTTATCATCGACGGCAGTCTCAGCCTCGGGGCTTTCGTAGCGTTCAATGGATACCTGACAATGTTGATTTGGCCGATGATCGCCATAGGATGGGTCATGAATATTACTCAAAGAGGTTTGGCATCGATGGGGAGGATCAATCATGTCCTGAAGACAGAGCCGGCGATTACCGGTCCCGAAGACAGAGGGCTCGAGCCCGAGCGGCCGCAGGATAAATCCATTCATTTTGAGAATGTGAGTTTTACTTATCCCTCATCGCCGGACAGGCTTCCCGCGCTGGATGGAATAAGTTTCACAATAACACAGGGAGAAACCGCAGCGATCGTGGGGCCGACCGGGTCGGGAAAAAGCAGCCTGGTCCTGCTTCTGCTGAGGCTCTTCGAACCGACGCAGGGCGGAATCTTCATCGGCAGGACCCCTCTGGATAGAATACCTCTGGAAGAGCTGAGAAGCCTGGTTGGGTTGGTGCCGCAGGATATCTTTTTGTTTTCAGACACTCTTCGCGAAAATATTGCTTTTGGCGCCGGCAGTTTGAGTGCAGAAGACCTCGATAAGATCAGTTCGATTGCCGCTATCAAGGACGAAATCGAAGGTTTCCCGGGCAAGTTCGACACATTGATAGGGGAGAGGGGGATAAACCTGTCGGGCGGACAAAAGCAGAGGGTTGCCATAGCCAGGTCTCTGGCTAAGAATCCCGGGATCATGATCCTGGACGACGCCCTTTCCAGCGTGGATACCGATACCGAGGACAAGATTTTGTCGCTGCTGCGGGTGGAGATAGAACAGCGCACTTCGATCCTGATTTCCCACCGCATATCGACTATTCAGAACGCGGACAAGATTATTGTGCTGGACAAGGGAAAAATCGCAGAGACGGGAACACATTCCCGGTTGCTGAAAGCAGGCGGCTTATACGCGGAGATGTACCGCAAACAATTGATTGTCGAAGAACTCGACAGGAGTTTATAAATGGAATTTTTTCACGATGATGAAGTTCTGGAAAAAGCTTATGACAGCAGGTTGATGAAGAGACTGCTTCATTATCTGGCTCCTTATAAAAAACTGGTATTCACCAGTATCTTGCTGCTTTTTCTCGTCTCCATCTTTCAGCTCGCCCCTCCGATGCTGGTAAAATTGGCCATCGATCGCTATCTGTCGGACGGAAGCATGCTGTCTGTTGAGGCGCGCTACCACGGCCTGCTGATGATTTCCGGGTCGTTCGCTTTTGTTCTCTTAATGAGTTTCGCGCTTCGCTATCTGCAAATCTATATAATGAGTTATATAGGCCAAAAAGTTATGTTTGATCTGAGAATGCAGGTATTCGGTCACATGCAGCGCATGGAGGTGTCTTTTTTCGATAAAAACCCCGTCGGACGGTTGATGACACGGTTGACAAGCGATATCGAGGTGTTAAACGAGATGTTCACCTCTGGTGTAGTTAGTATTTTCCTGGATCTGTTTACACTAATCGGCATAGTCATTGTGCTCTGCTATTTGAACGTAAAGCTGGCACTGATTAGTTTTACCGTTCTTCCGCTGCTGTTGGTAACCGCCCTCGTGTTCCGGGCCAAAGTGAGGACTTCATACAGAAATGTCCGCAAGCGAGTTGCATCGATGAATGCTTTTCTTCAGGAAAGCCTGACAGGAATGTCCGTAGTGCAGATATTCAACCGCGAAGAAAATCAACTCGGTAAATTCATAAGAAAGAACCGGAGGCTCTACGAAGCTCACATTCAATCTATAATGGCCTACGCCGTTTTCTATCCCGCAATAGAAATTTTGAGTTCCGCGGCAATCGCGCTGATTCTGTGGTTTGGAGGATCGGGAGTCATTAGCGGTGTGATTACCTTTGGTTCATTGGTCGCCTTCATACAGTATGCTCAACGTTTTTATCGCCCGATAAGCGATTTGAGCGAAAAATATAATATCCTTCAGGCGGCGATGGCCTCATCCGAAAGGATTTTCGATCTGCTGGATACGCCTCCAAAAATCGTTGGCGCATCCAAGCCTCTGCCGATGAATGCAGAACCTTCATCCATAATATTCGATAACGTGAGCTTTGCATACAACCCGGGGGAAGAGGTCCTTCACAATGTGAGCTTCGAAGTAAAAGCCGGAGAAAAAGCTGCAATAGTTGGATATACGGGAGCCGGCAAGACGACGATAATAAACCTTTTGTCGAGATTTTATGATATAGACAAAGGCGCCATTTGTTTAGACGGCACTGATATAAGAAATTACGCGCTGAAAGATCTAAGAAAGCAAGTTGCCATGGTGCTGCAAGATGTATTTCTATTCTCGGGGAATATCGCCTATAATATTAATCTCGGCGATGCTTCTATCAGCGAAGAAAGAATGAAAGAAGTCTCACGTTTCATAAACGCTGATAAATTCATCAACCGTTTGCCCAGAGGATATATGGAAAATGTCGGCGAAAGGGGAGCCACGTTATCTGTGGGTGAAAGACAGCTTCTGGCTTTTGCAAGAGCCCTGGTCCATGATCCCAAAATCCTGGTTCTCGATGAGGCCACATCCAGCGTGGATACCGAAACAGAATATCTCATCCAGGATGCTCTTAAGAAATTCATGAGCGGAAGAACATCGCTTGTTATAGCGCACAGGCTGTCTACAATTCGCTACGTTGATAAAATTTTCGTGATGCACAAGGGCGAGCTTATTGAAGAGGGCACCCATGAAGAATTAATAGCCGAAAAAGGCCTCTACCGAAAGCTCTATGACCTGCAGTATAAAGAACAGGAAAACCGTATTGCGTGATTGCTTGAGGCCGGAAAACTTTCACGTTCCCCCATTATTAGTTGGAGTATTAGGAGCGCGATTAATTCAGATCGATTAAATCTTGTCGGTTGCCATCAACAGCAGTCCGGTGCCGTGCAAACTATAGAGTTTCTACTCGATACAATCTCGCATTATGCCAGGTCGGATGAGGGCCCCCCGCCCGGTGTTCCGGTTCATGCCGGCGCTTCGTTCGAGAAGACTATGATAGACCTGTGTGAAGCCCACGGCCTGGCGCCCCTGGTGCTGGATTCGTTGGTCAAGCTGTCTTTGGGTCCGGTTCTTTCCGAACTCACCGTCGAACGCCTGCGGGCGAATGCGAAACTAATAGCCGACAGGAACAATTATCTTCTGGAGATGGGCGAACGGATCGGAAATATCATGGCAAATAATGCGATCGACGTCAGGTTTGCCGGGAGTTTTGCATTGGCCCGCGCGTTTTACAATACGCCATCGACAAGACGCATAGACCGTATAGAGTTGCTCGTTCATGAGGAGGATTGGATCGAAATCAGAGATTTAATTAGCCGGGAAGGTTTCCGGGAGCCTGGTAACATTCCCGCATTGAAAACATCGGAAGAGATCTTGCATTATTACCAGTATTTTTCCCCGTGTTTCATGCATAATAACTATAATAACATGCTGAAACTCAGTTTCCGTTTGTTCGATTACGGACCTCCTGAAGATTCCGAGGAGTGCTGGGAGCGAACCCTGTCGTCAGGAGAAAACGGCGCTGAAATCAAGATCCTTCGTCCGGAAGAGCAGTTGATAAAAACCATTACGTCATGGCATATCCAGGGTTTTTCGAGGATGGAACTTCTAATGGACATTGGACTCATTCTTTTTAAATGCAGGGAATCTTTGGACTGGAAATATGTGGGCTTGCGCCTGAGGCGTGTCGGGCTTAATAAACCATTTTTTGACGCGCTGGGCCTGGCCGCAGGGCTTCTGAAACTGCCGGTAAAGGCCGGGACGCCTTTGCAACCCGGTACGCAGACGAAATTCTTCCAGGCTTTAAGGCGCCCCTTCGGCGGGAAAAGACCTGATAAAAGTCCCCGGGCCAATTTTTTCATGTACTACCTGTTGAAGAACGAAAAGCTTTCGTGCAAGGTGCGGTTATTCATGAAGATCTTAACACTTCCGCCCGACTGGATATCGGCGTTCTACGGCCGGCCGTTCACCGTCTGGTTGAAGCTGAAGTTCATTATGCTCGCATTGAGATCCGGGTTGTGGTCGGAAGCCGCTTGATTCGAGCAGTTCGTCGTATACAGCGATATTTAAATTACAACCGCATTCAATTTCAGAGAGGAAAATCCGGTTATGTCGACTAATTTGAAAACCACAATGCTCTGTGCAGCGGCGCTTCTGGCATATCTGAGTACCGCGGCGTCGCCGCTCAAAAACTGCATGCTGGATAACGGCATGAAGCTTATGTTGAAGGAGGGCCATTCGAGTGCGATGGTAGCTTCGATAATAACGATTGCGGCGGGAAGCAGGCTGGAGCCCCCTGATATAAACGGGGCCTCGCATATGCTCGAGCACCTGCTTTTCGACGGCACGTCCGCGAGATCGCGCGGAGAGCTGACCGAAGACATGCGAAAAATCGGAGGATATTTCAACGCATTTACGCGCAAGGACTACACGGTTTTTATATGTCTCGTGCCGTCGGACGAGTTTGCCGATGGGATGAGTATTCAATCGGAGATGATCTTTGATTCAATACTGCCTGACGCCGAAATCGAAAAGGAACGCAAGGTAGTGATGGAGGAGATAAACAAGGACAACTCCACCGATGATTACCGCCGGGAAGTAATCGCGGACAACGTATTCTTTGCAGGGACTTCGTATGCCCGGCCGGTATTGGGGCGTAAAAATGTGATCGCTTCCATCAGCAGGGAAGAGATCATGAGGTACTACAGGACTTATTATGTTCCTGCGAATATGCGCGCAATGATTGTCGGCGATATCGACAGCGCCCAGGCAAAAAAGATCATGGAAAAATATTTTGGTGGCAAGAAACAAGAAAGAACAGCCGCCTCTTCCGGGGAAGATCCTGTTTCCCGTCGCGGCGGGATATTCAAGCGTTCGGTTGAAGGCGACTATACGTATGTGTATATCAATATGGCCGCTCCCGCTCTGGGAAGCAAAGACTATTATCCATTCGAAATTCTCTGCGGCATCATCAACGGTTCCGCTTCATCCTGGAGCCGGGCATTGAAGAACGACAATGAATTGGGGGTTATATCAAGCGGTATATCGTATGAGCATCATGCCGGATTCTCTACGGCGACCTTGAATATCAAGGCGCGCAGCCGGGACGCCGAAAAAATAACCGCCAAAGCCCTTCGCGAAATAAGAAATGCGGCGGAAGATGCATGCCGGGAAGATGTACTGCAGGGGGCGAAAGTGTCCATTGTAACCGATGAGATTTATAACGAGGAAAAATATCATTATTACGGCATGCTCAAGGCCGACGGCATTGCGCTTTGCGGCGGAGAGTTTCTTGCCGGCAAGGTCAGGGCGTTCGATCGGATGGAATTGGGCGGTCTGCGGCGGGCGGCTGCAAAATATTTCGATGATATCGATTATACAGCTATTGCATTCGTTCCGGGCGGAGTTGATACAGATCCTCCCAAAGGCCTGCGGGAATCAAAGGCCCGCAAAATTCTTTCTTCGAGGCGCGGTGTTGATTCTGCCGAATATCGGCCGGAGCCGCAGACCGCTGCGTTGGTTCCGATCGAAATCGACACAATTCCGCCGGCGGAGAGGCGTGAGTCCCGCTACATGGAATGGACGGAACCGTGCGGCGCAAGGATTGCGATCAAATTCAATACGGACTCCAGGGTTTTCGCCGTACATGTTGTGCTCGAAAACAGAAAGGCATGTGAACCCGAGGGCAGGCAGGGAATAACGGAAGTGCTGTCGAGAATGTTGTTGAAAGGAGCCGGAACCAAAGATGAAAGCAAGCTCGACGGCGCCCTGAAGAAAATCGGCGCCGAATTGACTCTGATCGATAATCCGTATATTCCTTACGATGATTACAGAACAAAAGAGGATTATTCATTTATCCGTTTTCAAACAATAGATGAATATTACGAAAAGGGTCTGGAACTGCTTGAGGATATCATGTTCAATCCGAAGCTGCCGGTGGAAAATCTTGAACAAGTCAAAGATGAAATCAGAGCATTGATCGCTAAACGGGATTCGACACCGTACAAAGCCGCCAGGCAGCTATTTTTCGGAACTCTATTCAATGGGCATCCCTTTAGCCGCGATGTCCTGGGCGATGCCGCATCGCTGGACGCGATTACTATCGAAGACGTACGCAACTATCATAAGAAATATTTTGCACCCGACAATATGATAGTGACCGTTGCAAGCAGCATAGAACCAGCCGAGCTGAAAAAGAAGCTGGGCGAAATGTTCAAAGGGCGGAAGCCGGGCGGGGTGGGCTGCGAACCGGGAGCCGTAAAACCTATATCCGGTGTCGTTGAAGTACGAACAACGGTGGCGGCCGACCAGGCAAGCATATACTTGGGCAATATAATGAAAGAAGTTCCACGCGAAAAAATCGCGGCGGCTTCCGTTATGAGCGGAATACTCTCGCGCAGGTTGGGAGAGGAACTCAGGGAAAAACGAGGGCTCGCGTACAGTGTCGGCGCTTCTTTATATTTTGGCAAAGGATACTCGCGGCTGCATGTCAGCATGGGAACGTCACCGGATAAGCTGGATGACGCGAAAACCGGACTGATTGAAATAATTACAAATCTCCGGAAAGGAGCGACCAGAAAAGAAGTCGAGTCTTATAAAAGCAGCTTCAGAGGCCGTATGCTGATGAGGCGGCTTACCCGCATCAACCAGGCCTTTTATATGGGGCTCAATATCCATCGCGGATTCGGCTACGCTTTTGATGAGGATATGATCCGGCAGATGAAGCATGTGGAGGTGGAAGATGTGAATGATCTAGCCGCTTGCTATCTTCCGATTAGAGATTATGTCATTGCGGTCGCGGGTCCGCAGAAGTGATTCATCATAATGAAACGAAGCATTTGGGTCGTTGAGAAGGAGGTTTGACGGAATGCAGTACAGGAAATTCGATGGAGAGTACATGATAAGACTTGAAATCGGCGAGGAAGTCGTGGGGTCATTAACCGCCTTCGCCAGAGAGATGGCAATCAAAAGCGGAGTTATATCGGCGATTGGGGCCGTGCGCAATGCGACCCTGGGATATTTTAATCCCGACAACGGCGAATATATAAAAGAAACTTTCGAAAAGAGCTATGAAATCGCGGGCTTAAACGGGTCGGCATCGATTTTCGACGGCAAACCGCTTTTGCACCTGCATGCGACGCTGGCGGACGATCATCACGACGCCAGGGCCGGTCATCTTTTCAGCGCAGAAGTGAGCGCGACCGTTGAAGTACATATCAAGACTTTCTCCGGCGTTATGACCAGGAAAAAGGATCCCGTGACGGGTTTGAATCTATTGGATTTGAGTGATGAATGAAACCCGCGTCCGCTATCATCCGCCGAAACGGCCGAGGAACCGGTTCTATGAGGAGTGGTCGAAAATGAAAACGAAAAAAATGGAGTCCGCCGGTGAAAGTTGATTTGAAAATCGATACCAGTGGGCTGTTCTGCCCTCTGCCGGTAGTCAAGGTTTCACAGTCCATGGATGATCTCGATGCAGGGGCGGTGATAGAGGTGTTATCCGATGATCCCGCTATAGAGTTCGATATGCCCGCGTGGTGCCAAAGCGCCGGCCATGAGATCAGGTCTTTCGAAAAAAAAGAAAACAAGTTCAGATTTTTAATCATTAAATCCGGTTAAATCCGTCCGGTACTGCGGGAGGGTTATATCGTTCTTATTTGTGCGGAACAGCCGTCCTCAGGCTGCCGAATGAAGGTGCATCACCAGACACGGGAAGTTCGGTTTTGCCTTCACATGGGTTTTGAGTTATCTTCGACAAAAGTTATACGGGTTCTCGGTAAGCAATCTTCAACCGCTAGGAAAGGAGCGATGAACAAAGGCAAGAAAATAAGACTTACACAGTATGCCTCGTGCGCCGGTTGAGCGTCCAAGTACAGCGCAAAGGGTTTGCGCCGCATACTCGATAAGATATCGGCGGGCGACGATCCCAATCTGATCGTGGGACACAACCTGGCCGACGACGCCGGAGTGTATTCTATCGGTGAAGACCGCGCTCTCGTGCAGACTGTGGATTTCTTTCCGCCCATTGTCGACGATCCGTTCGATTTTGGCAGGATAGCGGCCGCGAACGCTCTGAGCGATATATATGCGATGGGCGCGGTTCCGCTGACGGCGCTCAACATTGCAGCCTTTCCCGAAGGCGATCTGCCCGAAGAAGTGCTCTACGACATCCTCCGCGGCGGAAATGAAATCGCACGCGAAGCCGGGGCCGCCGTCATAGGCGGCCATACCGTAAAGGACCAAGAGCTCAAATACGGCCTGGCCGTAACCGGGCTTATTGATCCATCCCTGCTGGTTAAAAACGACGGGGCTCATGCGGGCGGCGATATCATTCTGACCAAACCCCTCGGGTCGGGTATTCTTGCGACCGCGCTCAGGGAGGACAAACTGGACGGGAAGGATTACGATGCGATGGTGGATGTAATGATCCGCCTCAATGCGCGCGCATCATCCATAATGGTGGAATTCAATGCGGAAGCATGCACCGATGTTACCGGCTACGGACTCCTCGGCCATGCTTTGGAAATGGCGGAAGCGAGCGGCGTGTGTATAGAGATATTCTCCGGCGAGGTTCCGGTTATGCGCGGAGCGATCGATCATGCCGCCGCCGGAATGCTGACTGGAGGCGGAAATACGAACAGGGAATTCCTGGAAGGTAAAATGGAAATATCCGGGCAAATCGATGAGAACCTGCTTCATGTCCTGTTCGATCCTCAGACTTCCGGAGGCCTTCTGATAGCGGCCCTTCCGGGCGAGGGCGCTAAAATAATCGACCTACTTAAGACTTATGACCCTCAAGCCGCAGTAATAGGCCGCGCCGTGCCGTACCGGCGGGAGCGGATAGCAATCAAATAACAGTCTGCTGAAAAAATCAAAAAAGAGACTCCATTTTACCGGGGACCGATAAAGCGGGCTTTTCGACCAGGATGGTTCTGCCGTCCGTTTCCAATACCGGAGCTTCGAAGAATCTGCTCAATGCGGCGTCTCTCTGCTGCCTGAAGAACTGGATGTCCTTTTTAGACACCGGCCTCTTCGAGGGCAGTTTAATCGTGCGCGGGTTCACAAAATGGCCGCTGACCTTGATGCGGTAATCAAGGTGCGGGCCGGTAGCAAGTCCGGTTGAGCCGACGTAGCCTATGGTCTGTCCCTGCCTTACCTTGCGTCCTTCCTTGATGCCTTTCGCGAAACGCGACAGGTGCAGATAATAGGTGGTATAAATCCGGTTATGGCGGATTTTAATATAATTGCCGTTCGCCCTGTTTCTGTGCGAGGCGACGATAGTTCCATCTCCGGTTGCGTGCACGGGCGTGCCGTAGGGCGCGGCGTAATCGACACCGAGATGCGGCCGGTACGAATGGGTTACGGGGTGGAGGCGTTTCGTCCTGAAACTCGATGTGATCCGCGTGAACTTGAGCGGAGCCCTTAGCAAGGTTTTTTGAAGGGAGTTGCCGTTGAGATCATAAAATCCCGCAGATTTGCCGCTTCCCTTGAACCAAAAAGCATAGTACGGCCGGCCGCGCGTGATGATGCGGGTGGCGAGCACCCGCCCCAACTCGGCGACTCCGTCTTCATACTTCTTTTTCTCATATAAGATCGTATAGCTGTCGCCGTTTCGAATATCCTTGAAGAAGTCGATTACCCATCCGAAAATCACCGCCAAAGATCCTGCGAGCTCCGGGTCGGCGTTTTCCGCCTGCAAAGATGCAAACAGGGAATAATTGATCGTCCCGCTGGTCACTTTGTATATGATCTCGTAAGGCAGCGTGTCCATCTCCGCTGTAAACGAATTTTCACACCGTCTTATTTTGAGAATATTCTCCCTGCTTATGAAATACTCCAGGCTGTCGATGCCGCCGCTTCCAGCGGAGTATATATTGAACTTCTGGCCGGGTCTGACTTTGCGAAAGTTGTAAACTTTTTTGGATGAATGGACGATTTTATCGATGATGTTGGGAGAAACCCCCGCCTTTTGCATTTCAACAAAGAAGGAGCTGCGCTTTCTTATCGATCCGGAGGTAACGTCTACCGGGTCCGCAGGAGTGAACGGTTTTTTGCCAATCGATTGTGCAGCCGCCGAGCCTCCCCGCCCGTAAATGCCCTCTGCCGATATCGAGCCTTTCTGCATGCCCGGGGTTTCGGTTGGAAGGTGTGCGGAATCGTCGATCAATGATTTTCTTCCGGCCAGGACCAGGGCGGCCGTGACAACAATGGACAGCAGCAGAGTTCTTTTCATGCGTTCAGCCTCTCACCGTGATTGGGACATGCAGGTTCGCTAAATGAACCCAGGTATATTCATGCACCGGAGAGATGATTGCAAGGAATTTTTCAGAAGGATTTCCGACATACTATTTGATATAGACAAGCTTCCGCGCGAACGACTGCGAACCGTCTATAATCAATCGAGCGAAATATATACCGCTACCGATGTGCTCGTCTCTGTCGTTTCGACCGTTCCACACGGCCCGGTATAGTCCGGGTTGAGCGGTTTTGTCGGCCAGCACTCTTACCAGGCGCCCGGCGACGTCATAGACGGCGAGCGAAACCTTTACCGGGGGGCCGCCTGCGGGACCGCCCACGTGATACGGGATAGTAGTGCTCGGGTTGAAGGGATTGGGATAATTGCCGCCGAGCCAGCTTGCGAACGCGGGGCTTTCGTCGGAACCCGACAGCTGATCTACGGTCTTTGACACCGAAACGCTCCATCTTCCGATCTGACCATCCGAATCATGCCCCCGGGCGATGTAAGTAAACGTTCCCACCGATTGCGGCGTTACCAGAAGCGATGTATCCGGAGCGGCGGAGGCCATGACGGTTCTGGTATCATATGCGGGCACCTGGTCGATCATATCGACGTATATTCCTTCATTGGATACGTAGCCGTCGGTTATATAATGCACGCGAAGGGTGATATCGCTGCCGGTATATGCGCCTAGCGGGAATACTGCGTGTGTCCATCCGCCGCTCGATCCGGTCATGCCGTTGCCGTGGTTCACGCCGTAGGGATTCGAGTTCGTCGTAACGTTTCCGGAAACCGTTTCCCATGTGAGACCATCGTTGGTGCTGGCCTCAATGTATGCATAATCATAATCCGATTCGATGTCGTACCAGATCTCGCATGTGAACGTATCGTTCGCCGCGGTCACCGGGAACGGCGTGGCCGTCATGAGTGTGTTCGAAAGGCCGTCGCCCGAACCGGAGTAATAGCTACCCGTGCCTTCGAAAGCGCGCGAACCTATGCTGAAGCCGCTGCTTGTCCATTCCGGCGCGAGCACGTCGGCGTGATCGGCGATGGAATGAAAATTCATGTACTCCACTAGGTCGTAGCTTATCGCTTGATTGGGATCGGACGGCATTCCTGCCGTCCAGCTGACTATGTAGCCCGTGAAAGGCGAATCCACCACCGGGTACATGACCGGGGCTCCGGGGCCGAGAATTCTCGCGGGATTGTCCGCAAGTTCGAGGAATTTCATATTCATCGGCAGCAGAAAATCGAAAGTCGGCTGGATGAGGGTGTCGGGCGGAGCAAATCCGCCTTCCGCATCCGAATTCACCTCCGGCGTAAAACCGAAGAAGGAATTCTTGGTCGTGCTGTCGCCGTACTCCCAGTCATCCGTATCTCCGTTGGTAGTGTATATTGCGCCCATCGCAGAATTGCCGGCGTTATAGCCATTTGAATAGGCGAGCGTATCGCCGAGCGCGAGGAAGAGCTCGTGATCGGACGTGTAGCTGTAATTGTATCCCCACGGATAGAGAAGCATTTCGCCGTAGCTGTGATACGACAGCGCCATGACGAATGACCGGCCCTGGGCGAAGCTGCTGACTGCCTGGGTTTCAGGCTCGGAAAAGGCCGATGTTCCCCGGTAGACTTCGGAACTCGTGGACGGAGAGGACCCGAAGTCGTCGTATCCCCACAAGTAGCCGTAATTGCGGTTCAGATCCACGCCGAATGTGTTGTCGCCGTTATCTCTCCTGTTTTTCCTCCACCACGTCCACCACGCGCCTGTGTGATTGAGCTCCACGTACACGTGCCCGTCCGGGTTCACCGAAGGCACGATGAAGATCTCGCGGTTGTCCACCAGGTTTTTGACCGACGGATCTCCGGCGTAGTTACCGAGCAGGTATTCTGCTAATTTGAGAGGAATCTCAACGGTCATGATCTCACGCGCATGGTGATTGCCCATTATAAGGACTTCCGGCTCGTCTTCATCGAGGGCGACGTTATCGGAGATTTTGAGGGAGTATATCGATCGGCCTTCGATACTCGTTCCGATGACGCTGACTTTGGCGAGGGCCGGGTACGATGACTCGAGATTCAACATTGCGGTTTCCATTTCCGCGTATGTATGGTAGAGACCGAGATCAGCTCCGAGAGCCGGAGACGCCAGGGACATGCCGGAATCGGCTATAATCGACACGTCGTACCCCAATGAAAAGAGAAATGCGATATCCTTCGCGTCCGCGGCCACATCTATATAACCCTTGGGTGAAAAGCTGAGCACTTCGATGTGTCTGGATGCGAGCTTATTGAGCTGTGCCGGGCCCTTGAAAGGGATGCGTGCCAGCGATGACGACGCCCCCGCTCCGAAAGAACAATAAGCGAATCCGGCGGTGATGATGACTGCGGCGGCGATTACTTTTTTGAAAAACCCTTGGGGTGACGGCTTCATTTGTTACGGCCTCCTGTCGATTGGGTGATCGAGTGATATCCGTATATTCTAGCACATATGAGATGAAACTTCAAGTTAAGTATTTTCAAGGAGTTGGGGAGAAAGGACAAAACCGCAGCCATGTCCCTCCCCGTACCTGACGAAGCTTGACAACATTATTACACCAGGCATAAAATCCCGGATATGACGACCGGGAGATAACCCATTAATTTGTTTCAAAGCGAGGTGAACCATGAAAGAGGTTCATGCCGGTATATCTTCTGCGCCCAAAAAACTCGCGGATGCGGTAAGAAACTTCATCAAATTCCCCAAGCCCCGTTTTATCGATATCCCCTCACAAAATACGCCGAAAGGGCTGCCCAAAACAGTGCCGTCCATATGCCCCGAATGCCGCAGGCCGGTGGATGCAACTCTTTTCAACGTGGAAGGACGCGTGTTCATAAAGAAGCGCTGTAAAGAGCACGGGGAATTCAAGGATCTAGTCTATGGAGACACCGCGATGTATCTCAAGATGGAAAGATGGAGCTTCGCCGATATGGAGGGGATAGATAATCCGCAGATACGAAACGCTCTGAGGTGCCCGGACGACTGCGGCTTGTGCGATATGCATAAAAGCACGGCGTGCATGACGGTAATTGATCTCACGAACCGGTGCAATCTCATGTGCCCCTATTGTTTCGCGAATGCAAACAGCGCCGGATTTGATTACAGCGTAACCCAAGAACAGATAACAAACATGCTTAATACCATAAGAGGAGTGAGACCGCAGCGGTGCAAGACGATACAATTCTCAGGCGGCGAACCGACCATCCATCCGGATTTTCTGTGGGCTCTGGCCGAGGCCAAAAGGATCGGATTTCCTTATATTATTGCAGCTACCAACGGCATTACCATCGCCCGGAACATCGATTTTGCGCTGAAGGCAAAAGAGGCGGGGCTGGATGCGATATACCTGCAGTTCGACGGCGTCAGCGAAGATGTTTACAAGGAAACGAGAGCGGCAAATCTCCGCGATTTGAAGATACGGTGCCTGCAGAACTGCCGCCGCGCTGGTATCCGCGCGGTCCTGGTCCCGACACTCGCAAAAGGTGTCAATGAAGACCAGTTGGGGGGCATAATTAACACGGCCCTGGATTATCTCGACGTGGTAAACGGCGTCAGCTTTCAACCGGTGTCGTTTACAGGCAGGATCTCGTACGAGCAGAGGCTGAAATCCAGATTCACCCTGTCCGACATGGCCCGTGCGGTAAAAGACCAGACCGCCATCGCCGATCCTATGCGAGACTGGTATCCGTTGTCGTTCGTGTCTCCGCTTTCAAGATTGATGGAAGCGCTGAGCGGGAAAAACGTAATGACTATAAGCTGCCATTCCGACTGCGGAATCGGATGTTTCCTGATCGTAAATTCCAAGGGCGAGGCCTACCCGATCACGCAGTTCATGGACCTCGAAGGAGCGATGACAGAGCTAAATCATCTTGCGGGAAAACTGCGCAGTTTCCTGCAAAAACCTCTGTTCTTCGCTCATGCGATGCGCATAATGCGCAAATACTATCATCAAGAGAACGCTCCCGGCGGTTTCACGTTCGGCGATTTCCTGGGGGCGCTGGGTCCGACTCTTATAAGAGGCAGGAGTCATATCGGAAAGAAAAGGGAATGGCGGTTCCTCATCCTGATGGGCATGCATTTCCAGGATGTCTACAATTATAATATCGACCGCTTGAAGAGATGCGTTATACATTACGCTGCTCCGAACGGCAGGATCTATCCGTTCTGCGCGTATAATTCCGGTCCGCTCTACCGCGAAAAGATTGAGCGGGAGTTCCGCCTGGAGGATACCCGAGCCGGCCGCTCCTGACGAGAATGTTTTCCGGGATGATCTAATACTGCGGGAAAAGCTCTGCCAAAAAGCAGAGCTTTTTGTTTGTTCTGATCAAGCACGTGGAGTACGATCGGATGGGCAATCCGGTTTTACATTCATTATTATGCAGCTTTGTATATGCCGGCGCCGAACGGGTTATTATGCAAAATAAATTAAAAAAACAATTGGAGTTTTTGAAAAAACGCGCGCGGCGGTTTATGCGAAACGGCGAAGAGGCATTAAAAAGGAACGATATCTATAACAGTGGTTCGCAAAACGGGCCTGCATACGAGGCGGCCGGTATAGAGGATCTTCTCCGGGACGAGCCTGGGCCGGTAGCATTGGAAGAAGCGGTTGCCGGCAGGGAGGATATGACACCGAGCGGCGGTTATTACCTGATCGAAGCCGATGTGGAAACGCTCGATTCGTCCGCTTCGATCCAGGCTGCGGATTTGACCAGGAATATCCGTGCCGGATGCATGGACGATGTGTTCGGCCGCAGCCCGCGCTCTTTTAGCGGCATCGCCCCGGAGAGAGTAGGTTTTTTAGATATAGAGACCACGGGATTGTCGCCTTCGACATATGTGTTTCTCGGCGGAGTCATGTTTATTAAAAACTCGCGTCTTTGCCTGGAGCAGTTCTTCGGACGCGACTACCCGGAAGAATCCGCGATGCTCCATAAACTCGCCGGCGCTCTCAACAGGTTCGACGCGGTTGTAACGTATAACGGCATTTCTTTCGATCTTCCTTTTATACGTACGCGCATGGCCGTACACAAGCTCGACTTTGATGAAGGATTCGCAACGCTGGACCTGCTGGGACCGTCAAGGAGGACTTTTTCACGAGCGCTGCCGAACTGCAAATTGGAAACGGTAAGAAAGCACTTGACCGGATTCGACCGCGTGGGCGATGTGCCCGGGAGACTGGTGCCGGCGGTATACCATGATTTCGTAAACACTTCCAACGCCTCGCTTATAAAGGGTGTCATATACCACAATCAAATGGATTTGTTCGCGATGGTCGTGGTGCTCAATGCCCTTGCGGAAAACCGCGGTCTTTAGACTTTCTTATACATCCCCCGCGTGATAGAATCGATAACCATGAACGTCGAACGTTTCCTTGCCAGGATAAAATCGTCTTCTTCATACAGCAACCAGATCGCGCGCATAGAAAAGCTGCCGGAAAGACCGGCCGCATTCGCCGATCTTACGCGTCCTCTCCATCCGGTTATAAAAACCATACTGCAAAAAGAAGGCATCGACAGGCTTTACACCCACCAGGCCGAGGCCGTCGAACATGTAAGGGCGGGAGAGAACACGGTGCTGGTCACAGGAACCGCGAGCGGTAAGACCCTGGCGTACAACCTGCCGATGATGGAGGCGCTTCTAGACGATCCCGAGAACTGCGGTCTTTATCTCTATCCGACCAAGGCGCTCGCGCAGGATCAGTTGCGGACCCTGCAGCGTTATCAGGCGGCGGCCGGGGAATTGCTTCCGATCCGCACGGGTACATACGACGGCGACACACCCCCATCGGCGCGAAGAAAACTAAAGAACGAAGCCAATGTTCTACTTACCAATCCGGACATGCTGCATGCCGGCATTCTGCCGAACCACGGCGGGTGGGCGCGTTTCTTCGCGAACCTGCGTTTCATCGTGGTCGATGAAATCCATTCGTACCGCGGCGCTTTCGGATCCAACATCAGCCATGTGCTGGGGAGACTTGGCCGCATATGCCGCCACTACGGCTCGAACCCGGTCTATATATGCTGCTCCGCCACGATTCATAACCCGCTTGAGCTCGCGGAGAAACTGACCGGCGAGAAGATGCATGTAATAAACGAAGACGGATCGCCGCGCGGCGAAAAGACATTCCTGTTCTGGAACCCTCCGTTTCTCGGCGGCGACCGCATGGAAAGAAAAAGCAGTAACATAGAGGCTTCCAAACTGCTGAGCGAACTGATCGTCGACGGCGCGCAGGCAATAGTATTCGTGCGCGCACGCGTAGTAAGCGAGATCATAACCAGGTATGTAAAAGGAGAACTCGCGGGGCTCGCACCTTCTTATGCGGATTCGGTCAGGGCATACCGCGGCGGCTACCTTCCGGCCGAAAGGCGCGATATAGAAAAAGCGCTCTTCAGCGGCGAACTCAAGGCGGTCGTAAGCACGAACGCTCTCGAACTCGGTATAGATGTCGGGACGCTGGATGCGGCGATACTCGTGGGATACCCGGGAAGCATCGCGTCGTCCTGGCAGCAGGCCGGCAGGGCCGGCAGGGGCATGGACGCGTCCCTGGCCGTCTTGATCCCGCACAACTCCCCGATCGATCAATACATGGTGCAGCATCCCGATTATTTTTTCGGAAGATCTCCCGAAAATGCCGTCATCGATCCCTACAACCCCCACGTGGTTCTGTCGCATCTTCGCGCCGCGATCTTCGAGCTGCCCCTGTCGACACGCGAGTTCGATAAGTACGGCGAATACTGCGGGGCGATATTGAAGCTGCTCGAAGAAAACCGCCAGGTGAGGATGAAGGGAGGCAAATACTACTGGTGCGGCGGCAGTTATCCGGCGGCCGATGTCCGCCTGAGAAATATCGGCGACGATGTCTATACTATAATAGAGATGGGAGATGACAACAAGGTGATCGGCACGATCGACGAGATGAGCGCGCATATGCAGGTTCACACGCAGGCGGTGTATCTCCACGACGGCGAAACCTTCTTTGTCAGCGCGCTCGATATGGTGAAGAAGATCGCATTCGTCGAAAAAACCGACACCGATTATTACACGCAGTCGATCACGGAAGTGAAAATCAAGATCGAAGAGGAGGAACTCCGGCGCAAATGGCGCATGAGCTCGGTGTTCTTCGGAGACCTGTCTGTGACGTCGGTGACTTTCATGTTCAAGAAAATCAAGTTCGGAAGCCGCGATTCGCTGGGTTACGGCGCATTGGACCTGCCGCCGGTGACACTGCTTACGAGCGGTATGTGGATTCTTCCGCCCAAGGACGCGTATGTGTTCGTCAAAAAAGCGGGCAGGGTGCCCAGGGAAGGACTGCTCGGACTGTCGAATGTAATAAAAGAAGTGATACCGATATTCGCAATGTGCGATACGATGGATGTCGGCGCTTCGGTCGATTCTTCGGCGGCCAACGTCCCGGCGGTCTTTATTTACGACCGCTTTCCCGGCGGCCTGGGCTTTTCGCACAAGGCGTTTGAAATGATCGAAGATATAATGGAGGCGTCCCTGGAACTGATCGACGACTGTGTGTGCTCGGGAGGATGCCCTTCGTGCGTGGGTTCTCCGCTGCCTCCGTATACGCAGCTTGATCCCGATACCGGGGCCAGGGGATTGATCCCGGATAAGGAATCGGCCAAATCCATTCTGCATTATCTGCTCGAAAAAGAGCCGTATATCCCGCCGAAGGCGGCCGCAGGCGGCCGGACAAAGAACGCATCCGTGGAGGAATTCCCCGAGCAGGAGAGCCTGCAGCTTCCGGAAATAAAAGAACTTCCACTGCCGCTTGCGAAAAAACTCCGCGAGCGTGTCAGCAAATTGAAACACCCGCGTTAGCGTCTTTCCGCCGCCCGCCCCATCAAATCGATCAATCCTTTTGCCGGAATCGTCCTGGCGAATCCGTAAGACAGATTGAGAAGCGTGCCGAAATGCATGGCCTCGTCGATGGCTGCGGTTGCGTCCATGGGAAAGAACACTTTGAAATTCCGGAAGAATGCATCCCTCGCCGTTGATTCGCAGCAGAGATTGGTCATTACGCCGGTGATTGCCAGGGTGTCTGTCTTCATGCTTCTCAGTAATTTTTCCAGACCGGTTTCGAAAAAGGCGCTGTAGCGATTCTTTTCTATCACTATTTCATCTTTTCCCGGTCCTACTCTGTCGTCCAAAGCGCTGCCGGGGATTCCGTTCATTATTAATTCGCGCCACCATGCAGCCATTATTCCGTCGTTTTCGCTGCCGGGTTCATGCACGTGACGGGTGAAGATAACGGGCAGTCTGCGCCTGCGGAATTCCTCGATCAGCATTATGATCCGCGGCAGCACCGCGGCGCTGGCATGCAGAAATGCTCCGCCGCTTTCCTGGGTGAAATATTTTTGCATGTCTATTACTAGCAGTGCGGAGCGATCCGGATCCGGTTTGATACCGGGACGATCGAACGGCGCCAGCGATTTAGTCCATGCGTCTATCTTTTCGTCCAGGTTGGAATGAGTCAGGTAAGCCTTCATGTTTCAATCTCGGCAATCAAGCCCGCGCCCGTTTCGATGCTGCCGGCGAACTGCCCGCAGTTGGTGCCGATTGCGTTTTCCTCTTCTTCGCCGTAGCTTACGATCACCTGATACCCCGCCCGCGTCAATCTCTCTTCGAGTCCCGCATGGCCGGCGGAGTCGCCCGCTTGCATCAGGCTCTCCAATTCGTTTTCGCGCGCGCGGAGGGTCGGGTTGACCGGAGTGATTTTTATCAGGAATATCGCGGGATCGAAATGATGCAGCAGGGCTTCTTCATTTATGGGATAACCTTTGGCGGCGGCGAAGTTCAGTGTAATTTTGCGGTCTCCGGGAGTGAAGAACCTGCCGCCGAATGCAGCAATATCAGGAAACGGCATCTTTTTTATCGGTATGAGGCGGTCCCGCATCTCGATGTCGGTAGTATGGATCGAAAACTGCATTTGAAAACGTCCTCCGCCGTAATACTCGTTCTTGATCGATATCAGCTCTTCCATAATCGTGCCGGAAGAAGCCGGCGCCACTGTGGAGATGCACGGCATGATGCCGGGCGAGTTCAAACGGTCGGGAAGCAAGCGCAGGGCGGTGGGAACGGCCGGGTTCAGCAGCGGTTCTCCCATCCTCGCGAATTGAATCTTGAATTTTTCCACTTCTATAGTTTTATCGCCGAAACGTTTTGCCGCCATGTGATCTACCTGCGCCAGTATCTCCTCTGCGGACAGAAAACCGTTGAAGAAGGAGCCGGCATCGCACATCCTGCATTTTACCGGACATCCCGACGCGGTTGATACTATAAGCACCCATTTCGCACTCCTGGGCAGCGGAGGGCAAACGGCTTCGGCGAATTCGACGGTTCTTTCTTTTTCTCCCGGCAGCAGGGCTACATAAAGACTGGACAGCGCATCGAGACCGGTTTGTTTCACCATGCGTAAGTTCATAATATCGCGCCATTTCCAGTTTCGAGCCGTCTCGCTATTTTCATGATTGCTTTTATCCCGTCTCCGGCGGCTATGGCGGTTTGCCTGAAGATTCCCTGCCTCACATCGCCGGCCAAAAAGAATCCAGGAACGCCCGATGATGACGCAACGCTCTTGTATAACTTTTCCGATAAAAAGTCAATAGCCGGAACCCT
This sequence comes from uncultured bacterium, assembly GCA_964654695.1. Taxonomy (GTDB): domain Bacteria; phylum Krumholzibacteriota; class Krumholzibacteriia; order WVZY01; family WVZY01; genus CAZZKJ01. Next base: position 85,349 of record CAZZKJ010000007.1, read on the forward strand.
TCCTATTGAGATAAGAAGATAATCGCCGCTTAACGATGTACTCCCTCCGGACAGGATGATACCCTGCCGGTAAGCTTCGATTTTTTCGGTAATGAAATCGAACGTGATGTCAATCCGCCGGCCCGCCGCCGCTTCGGCGAGATGGGAAGATGCTTTCAAGCGGGCGGTCCGCGAAACGATCGCCGGCCTGACGCCGCGGTCCATCAGGGTCAATGAATAATCGACCGCCAGATCGCCGCTGCCGAGTACGATAACGCGGGAAGTTTCTTTGGGATTCAAATTGCGGGAAAGAGAACGTATGTCGTTATGGACGCGTTTGGATGTGAATCGCGAATATCCCGGCATGTTCCTAACCACGCGGGAAACATGCGCATCGCCCGCGCCGCAACCTGGCGGCATCAACTCGGCAAAGCCGCAAAGTTTGATGTTTTCAGGCAGCATATCGGGTCTGGTACCCGATGCCAGGACGACGTATTCTGATTCGTATACGCCTGAATCGGTTCGAACCGAAAATACTCCATTGGACTTATCGATCGATTCGACATGAGTTTTCAAAAATTCGATTTTTGAATTCACGAAATGCTTCGCCATAAGCACGGATAGATCACGTCCCTTGATACCCTCCGGATATCCGGGGAAGTTTTTCACGAAATGGGCGCACTCTATCAATCCGCCGGGGTCGTTATGATCCATTACGGCGGCATTTAAACCGAACAGCCCGGCCTGGACCGCAGCTGCAATGCCGGCGGGCCCGGCGCCGATTATGATAATTTGCTTCTTCAAAGTTATCTGCTCCGGATTCCCGGCCGTCTCTCGAGGCGCCCATAAAAACCATTTACCCTGTTCGGGCTTTTTCGTATAGTGAGCCTTGACCGGTGCCGCCGATCAAGAGGCTTATTGCGGTTGCCTGGAAACGAACATCGAAAAATACTAAATTAAATATGCCGCTCTGTGAACAAGACTTTGATCGCCATGTCCAATATTTCCAATAGGGCCCTGATTCTTGTTCTGATATCCGCTTCGTTGATCGTTTGGTACATGCACGTACGCGGCATCGATATTCCCAAGAAAGCCGAGCGCCGCGCCCTGCATACGCAAATCATAAATCAGCAGGCGCCTTCTCCATACAGGTATAGATTATTGGTGCCGGTACTGGCCGAGGGCACGGCCGCTATATTGATTCCGCTTCTCGGCGAAGAAAATGCGGTTTTCGCAGCGTATGCATTGCTGGAAATGCTGGCGGTTGTAGGGCTTACGCTGATGCTCCATGCGTTGTTCCTCATATTCTTCGACCCTCCTGCAGCTGCCGCCGGAGCCCTGTTCGCGAACCTTTCAATGGTCGTGGCTATGAGGGATCATTATTTTCAACCGTGGTCGCCGGTGTGCGCGCTTCTGTTCGCCGCCGCCGCGCTTCTATTATATAAGAATAAGACCGCGCTCTTTGCGGCCCTTGTCGCCTTGGGCGCGCTTACCAGGGAGACCACAGTGCTGCTGGTGCCGATGTATTTCTTTGTTTTTGCCGGCAAAGATAATTATCGAAGCACCGCCCTGCGTTCGCTGCTCCTTCTGGTAATGTGGTCCGGTATTTATATGACGGTGCGGAATTTCCAGGGAAGCGCCCCTTTCGTGCATCAAATATCCGATATTCTGTCGAAGAACCTCGACGGCCGAAATCTATTTATTGCGGCTGTAAATATAACTCTCTTCATGGGCATTTTTTGGGTTTTTATATTCAGGGGATTTTATAGGGCGCCACCGTTCATTCGGAGGTTGGCCCTGTACGTGCCGTTTTATATGGTGTTGTTTCTGGTTTTCGGTGTGTGGAAGGAAGTCCGGCTCCTGATGCCTCTTTATCCGGTATTGATTCCTTTGGGCCTGTCGTATTTGTTCACACCCAAAACCGCTCCTCCGGTGTGATCCCTGCCTACCCCCGGGGTTGCATCCGTTTTACGGCTGCATTAACTGCTTCCGCCGGAGTTTTCACCTTTATGATTTCGGCCAGGTGTTCGAAAGTCGACAGCCCTATTACCGGTACGCCCGATTGAACCGCGTGGGCGATTTCCGACAAGGTGCCGGGTCCCCCGCTGATGGCGATGAGTGCGCCGGCGCTTTTGACGATTATAACGTTGCGCGCCGTTCCCATGCCGGTGGCTATCGGGACGGCAACGAATTTGTTGGCTTCATCCGGCTTTTCGCCCGGCAGTATGCCGATGGTAAGACCGCCTTCCTGCCGGGCGCCTCTGCAGGCGTTTTCCATAACACCGCCGAGGCCGCCGCAGACTAACGTGCATCCCGCTGCGGCGATAAGGCGTCCCACTTCATATGCCAGGCCGGCGGTAATTTTATCGCACGATCCCGATCCCGCAACGGCGATGATTTTACTGCGTTCCATCTAAGTTACCTCCTTGAATTTTATATAATAGATGAATCGGCACATAGAGAACAGCCGCATTTTATTCTTGCTTGCAAATTCGTTCAATCTGCAATAAACTGTCACCGCTTGTTTATTCCAGTGGAGCGAAATGGAATTTTCTGTTCTTGATAAAGGCCTTATACGTCTCGTTGATTTTATCGGCGGTGATAACGCCGTCGTACAATCCGCGAGGGTTTCATTTGGCAAAGGGAGCAAGGGCGAAGAAAAAGACAAGCTGCTGATCGATTATCTCATGCAGCACGGTCATCATACCCCTTTCGAACACTCTGTTTTCAAGTTTCACGTCAAATGCCCCATCTTCGTTGCCAGGCAGTGGTTTCGGCACAGATGGTCGAGCTATAATGAGATATCGGGCCGCTACACGGAAATGAAATACGAATTTTACAGACCCGCGGCATGGCGTACTCAGAAAGACAAGGATTACAGGTATTCCGATATCGAGGACGGAAGCGCGGCGGAATTCAGCGGTAAACTCGATGAGATCTACGAAAAAGTCTATTCATTGTACAAAGAATTCATCGAACGCGGTGTCGCCAAGGAACTGGCGAGAATCATACTTCCCCTGTCGCTGTACACTCAGTTTTACTGGACAGTGAACACGAGATCGCTGATTAACTTTTTGAAGCTGCGCACCGATGCACATGCACAGCACGAGATCCGCATTTATGCGGAAAAAATCAACGAGATTTTCAAGGCCAAAATGCCCTGGAGCTTTGAAGCGTTTATGGCTCATGAAATGAATGAAAAGTAATTGATTCTATCAAAACGGTGGGAATGGGCGGTCAACCCGGCGGTATGCAGGCGCTTTTTAATCTTCTCACATATCGCGAAAGGAATTCGTCGCCGACGAAGGAGGTGCCATGTACAAGTGGAAATCAGGCATGCTGGCCTGGGCCCTGCACAGGCTGACGGGCATCGGGCTGGTTGTTTTTCTAATTATGCATATATGGGAAATGCATATGTTGGGAAAAGGCCCCGAGGCTTTCAATGAAGTGATAGCGGATTTCAACAAACCGATCATAGAAATCGGCGAAATAATGCTGCTGGCGGCGGTGCTCTTCCATGCTTTCAACGGGGTCAGGGTTGTGCTCGTGGATTTTCTCGGCGGGGCCAGATATCAAAAGGCGGCATTCGCCGCGGTTATGATTGTAACAGTCGTACTGTTCGCCATGGGGGCGGGATTCCTGCTCTTTTAACGCATAAAGGAGTAAATCATGAGCTTCAAGGGAAGCGCTAACAGCGGAGTAATGACATGGTTCGTGCAGAGAATCAGCGGAATCGTGTTGCTGTTCATGCTGCTGTTTCACTTTTTCGTCATGCATTTTGTAGTTAAGTCGCACGATATTACTTATGAGTGGGTGGCGCGGAGGTTCGCAAATCCCCTTTGGAAAGTGTTCGATGAGAGTTTTCTCATACTGGCTTTGTGGCACGCTTTTTATGGATTCAAAATGGTTGCGGATGATTATTTCAGATCCAACGGCGTCAGAATATTTTTTATAACTTTGGTCTTTATCCTGACGCTGGCCCTGTTCCTTTTGGGCAGTATAACCATACTTACGTTTCGAGCCGCTTAACCGGGTTATTGAACGAGTCCGAAGATCGGTTTGCAGGATGATATAGAAAGGAAGTAAGAAAATGATACACATCCACGATGTGCTGATCGTCGGCGCGGGGGGGGCAGCTCTCAGGGCGGCGCTGGAAGCTTCTAAGCACGCCGATGTGGCAGTCGTTACCAAGCTCTATCCCGTGAGATCGCATACCGGTGCGGCTCAAGGCGGCGTAAGCGCGGCCCTTGGCAACGAAGAGGAGGATAACTGGGAGTGGCACATGTTCGACACCGTAAAGGGCAGCGATTATCTGGGCGACCAGGACGCGATCGAAGTCATGTGCAAGGAAGCAATTGAAATAGTCTATGAATTAGAACACATGGGTCTGCCTTTTTCGCGCAACGCAAAAGGATTGATAGGGCAAAGGCCTTTTGGAGGGCACACGCGTGATTTCGGCAAAGAGCCCGTAAAGCGCGCCTGCTACAGCGCGGACAGAACGGGGCACATGATACTGCAGACTCTTTATCAACAGTGCATAAAAGAAAACGTAAGGTTCTACTCGGAATTCATGGTGCTCGACTGCGTTATAGAAGATTCCATCTGCAAGGGCGTCATCGCCGTCGACATCGCATCGGGAGAACTGCATGTCTTTCGGGCCAAGGCTGTTTGTTTCGCCACCGGAGGCTACGGCCGGGCGTACAGAACGACATCCAACGCCCATTCCTATACCGGCGACGGTATGAGTCTTCTTTATAGAAGGGGAGTTCCGCTGGAGGATATGGAATTCGTCCAGTTTCACCCAACCGGATGCTATAAGTTGGGAATATTGATTACCGAAGCCGCCAGGGGGGAGGGCGGAATTCTCAAAAACGACAAGGGCGAACGCTTCATGGAGAAATACGCCCCGTCGATCAAGGACCTCGCGCCCCGCGATATGGTATCGAGGTGCATTTATGAAGAGATAAGAGCGGGCCGGGGGATAGGCGGCAAGGATTACGTATATCTGGATATACGCCATCTTGGGGAAAAAGCGATCGAACAGAAGCTTCCGGACATAACCATGTTCTCCAGAACCTACCTCGGGGTGGATCCCGTCAAGGAGCCGATACCCGTTCAGCCTACCGCCCATTATGCCATGGGAGGTATTCCAACGGATATCGAGGGCAGGGTCATATCCGACGAAAACAACACCCCCGTGCCCGGTCTTTATGCCGCCGGCGAGTGCGCGTGCGTATCGGTGCACGGCGCAAACCGCCTGGGCACAAATTCGCTGCTGGATATAAATGTGTTCGGCAGACGGGCCGGAAGGCACGCCGGCAGTTATGCATCTCAGGCGGATATGCATTCATTGAGTGAAAAAGCCGCCGATCCCGTAAAGGAATCCCTTGAAAAAATCCTGGGCAGCAACGGCAAAGAGAGAGTTAATGTTATCCGGAAAGAGCTCCAGGACGTTATGATGGACAAAGTTTCGGTGTTCAGGGACAAGGAAGGCCTTGAAAAAGCTGTCATAAAATTAAAAGAGCTCAAAGAAAGATACGCTTTTATCAGCATTGATGACAAAGGAAGCAAATTCAACACGGATTTATTGGAAGCCTATGAAATGGGCTGTCTCCTTGAGTTTGCGGACGTTATTATCCGCTGCGCGGCTGCAAGAGAGGAAAGCAGGGGGGCGCACTTCCGTGAAGATTTTCCCAAGAGGGACGATCGAAACTGGCTCAAACACACGCTTGCCTATAAAAAAGGACAGGATGTCGAATTCAGGTTCAAGCCCGTGTCCATTACGCGTTTCCAGCCAAAAGAGAGGAAATACTAACGCGCATGAACCGGAATTCCAAGGATAAGGAAAGGGGTTGAAAAAAAATTGCAGAGCACTTTCAAGATATTGCGTTTTGATCCCGAACGAGACGAAAAACCATACTTCAAAGAATACACGATAGAAGCGGAAAAAACCGAACGTATCCTGGATGTTCTTATAAGAATTAAAGGCGAGCAGGACGGTACGCTGACATTCAGGAAATCATGCGCGCACGGAGTATGCGGTTCGGATGCCATGGAGATAAACGGTCTCAATGGACTGGCCTGCCAGATGTTGATGCAAGACTTGAAAAACCCGCGGAGCCTGATCATCCGGCCCCTTCGAGGATTTAACGTTATCAAGGATCTGGTCGTTGACATGGAGGAGTTCTTCAAGAAATACGAATCGATAAAACCATTTTTGATAACGAATACTCCGCCCCCGGCACGGGAGCGTTACCAATCGGCTGAAGACAGAATGAAACTGGATGAGCCGTCGAAATGCATTCTCTGCGCCAGCTGCACGTCTTCATGCCCTTCTTTTTGGACCAACAGGGATTACCTTGGTCCGGCCGCCATGGTGCAGGCTTCCCGCTTCATCCTGGACAGCAGGGACGAAGGCGCGGCTGAGAGGTTCAAAGTGATAAATGACCGGGACGGCGCATGGAGATGCCATACGATTTTCAACTGCACGGACTGCTGTCCCAGGGAAATCGATGTTACCGACTGCATAGCAAAGGTTAAGAAAGCGATCCTTTTCAACAAACTGTAGTCAATCACATCTCCGCACGGCGTTATTATTCCCCTTCTTTCTGCAATTGAACGGTGCGTATGGGGAACGGTATCTCAATGCCCTCCTCCTTGAACCGTTTATGCAGGGCCTTTATGAATTCGTGCTGCAGGAGATACTGATCGATGAACTCCTTACTGCTGAGAATCAACCTGAAGTTGATACTCGAATCATCGAAAGCGTAATACCTGAAAGCCGGGTCGAAATCGGGTACGCCGCCGGGCACTTTGGCTATAATTTCTCTCGCGACCGAAAGCGCGGTTTTTTCGACGTGTTCCAGGTCGCTGTCATAGCTGATTCCCACCTCAATTGCAATCGACAGTTTTTTCTCACGCAGAAAATAATTTGTTATTATCGATGATGCCTGCGTGGTAGTGTGAACCATGAAGCTCA
>CAZZKJ010000008.1:0-85836 GCA_964654695.1 uncultured bacterium
CGCTGTTAGCCTGTAGTGTCTTACCACTCCTCCGACTCTTATGAACGCCGGAGCGGAGCTTCAACACCTTTCAGCCTGTTTCTTCCTGCCAGCAGAGGATTCGATGGACTCGATCTTTGAAGCTATCAAGCATACCGCTTTGATACATAAAAGTGGCGGCGGGACGGGTTTTTCGTTCTCCCGCGTACGTCCCAAAAACGATGTTGTCAAGAGCACAAAAGGTATATCCAGCGGCCCGATTTCTTTCATGACCGTGTTCGATGCCGCGACCGAAACTGTGAAGCAGGGAGGAACCCGGCGTGGGGCGAACATGGCGATTCTCAGAATAGATCATCCCGACATTGTTGATTTCATAACTGCCAAGCAGAACAACGACAAACTGAACAATTTCAACATTTCGGTGGCGGTTACCGAAAAATTCATGGAAGCGGTCAGGGAAGATAAGGATTATGAACTCATCAATCCTCATACCAAGCAGGCTGTAGATAAGATATCCGCCAGGAAAGTCTTTAACATGATCATCGAAGGAGCCTGGCGAAACGGCGAGCCGGGCATAATTTTCATAGACAGGATCAACAAGGCCAACCCCACGCCTCTGGTCGGCGCAATAGAAAGTACGAATCCCTGCGGTGAACAACCGCTTTTACCGTTCGAATCATGCAATCTCGGTTCTTTGAACCTTGCCAAGGCGATATGCGAGAAAAACGGCAAACGTTCGATTGATTTTGAAGCGCTCGCAAGGATGGTGTCGATTTCGGTGAGGTTCCTGGACAACGTGATCGACATGAACCGTTATCCGCTTCACAATATCGAAGAAATGACCAAGGGCAACCGCAAGATCGGCCTCGGAGTAATGGGCTTCGCCGATATGCTCGTGAAGCTGGAGATTCCTTATGATTCGGAAGAGGCGGTCGAAGTTGCCGAAGAAGTCATGGGATTCATAAACAAGGAAACCAAGAAAACATCACGCAGTCTCGCTTCGGAGCGCGGTGCGTTTCCCAATTTTGTCGGAAGCAGATACGAATTGGACGGAGAACCTCCTTTGAGAAACGCAACAACCACGACTATAGCTCCCACCGGCACCATCAGTATAATAGCCGGAGCATCGGGAGGAGTGGAACCCTACTTCGCCATCGCCTATATACGGAATGTAATGGACGACGATGAATTGATCGAAGTAAATACCCTCTTTCGGGAAATAGCGGAAGAAAACGGCATTTGCAGTGAAGAACTGATGAAGAAAATTGCCCAGGCCGGTTCGATCGAAGATTTACAGGAAGTCCCGGAAAAATGGCGCCGGGTTTTCCGTACATCTCATGATATCAACCCCGAAGCCCATGTGAGAATACAGGCGGCATTTCAAAAGTATACGGATAACGCCGTATCAAAAACCGTGAATTTTTCAAGGCATGCTACCACCGAAGAAGTGGAAGAAGTTTATCTGCTCGCTGACAAACTCGGCTGTAAAGGAGTAACGATATACAGGGACGGATCCAGGGAATCACAGGTATTGAATATAGGCAAGGTTAACCGGGGGGGCGAAGACGGCGTTTTGAGTCCCAGGAGCCGGCCGGAAACCGTAAGCGGAACGACCCGCAAGATGGGAACGGGATGCGGCAAGCTCTATGTAACCATAAACGAGGATGAACAGGGTCTATTCGAGCTTTTTGCACAGATAGGTAAAGCGGGGGGGTGCGCGGCTTCCCAGACCGAAGCGATAGGCAGGTTGATTTCTCTTGCCCTGCGAGCAGGCATAGATTCAAAATCAATTATAAAACAGCTTAGAGGAGTACGCTGTCCATCGCCGGCTTGGGATAACGGTGTGATGGTGCTCTCCTGTGCCGATGCAATCAGTAAAGCATTTGAGCGGTATTTGAAGGAAAAAAATGCCTTTGATAAAGATGCGCTGTCCCTGGAAGAAGAATCATTCGTTAACAGGCTTGCGGGCTTATGTCCCGAATGCGGCAATACGCTCGAATACGAAAGTGGATGTGTGCTGTGCCGTATGTGCGGATATTCGAAGTGCGGGTAGCTGTATGCGGTCCCGGCCGTGAGCGCGGTTTGCGAGCTTCGAATGAGCTAAAGGGTTGTGCATCCGCTTATCAGATCGTTCCATATATTTCCCAACAGGGCATTTAGGGCCAAGCTTGCCAACAGAAGAATCAATCCCGGAAGAACAAAGTGCTTGATCCGGTTCCTCTTCCCTTTTCCTCTTAAGGAAAAAACCCTGTTGGAGAATATATCCCCTCCAAGCACAACCAGGAAAAGAGCCGATATAAGATAAGCAATCACCCATGGAGGAAGGCCGAGAAAAACCATATGGATTATGTTGTCGCCGTGCCTTGCCATAAAAGTAAAATTCCAGGCGGCGACTCCTGCGGCTGAGGATATCATGATGAGGCCTGCTATTCCACATGATAAGACAGAAGCCGAAAAAAGAACCGCCAGGCTGAGAATAACAGCGACTGGAGAAGGAGGTGCTTGGGGTGTTCCGCCTGAAAGCCAGGCCAGAGTTGCTTCCAAAGACGGCCGAGAAAATGGAATTATGCTCTCTGCTCTTCCGGGAAAAAACAGGGACAGGAGCGAAAAGAACATGAAAGATGCGACCGCCCACCGGACCGACATTTTAAATGCTGATTTGGAGTCCCCCTTTTTCAAGGCGGCTGCAAAGAAGGGGAAGATAACGGCTGCATTAAACAGAGGAGTAAGAAATCCTACGTTTATGAGTGCGGCCAGGAACAAACTAATCCAGCTGGCCGCCGCTGCATAGCCTGCCTGTCTGCCGGGAGGTTGGGCCAACATCCTGTCAAGGGCGCCGAATTTTCGATCGGATCTAACGCTGCTCACGGAATCTCCTTTTGCTCGATCTCATTTGGATTTTAATCTTATAATCCAATCTCTGGAATTATACCAGGACAGATTTAACATTTCTCTAAAGTTTTGCCCCCAGTACGGACCTGCATTTAGTTGGGGATTCCCGAGAAATGATAATGGGATTACGCCGGCCGGGGTGAACCGATTTTTATCCTGGTTTTGCACCGGATATTCTATTATGTTAATGAGTCGAATACTTGGAGAAAATAGGAGAAGCTACAGTGAAAGTGATTCTGGCAGAATATGCCGGATACTGCTACGGCGTTGAGAGAGCTTTTAATATGGTTCAGATTGCGGCGGGTGAAACCGGCGATTCAATTACCACCCTCGGTCCCCTGATTCACAACCGCCAGGCCATAGAAGCGCTTCATAAGGAGTTCAAAGTATCCCGCGCCGATTCTCTTAATGATATAAAAAACGGCACGGTCGTGATACGTACTCACGGCGAACCGCCTCAAGTTACCTTGCGCGCTGGGGAAAAAGGGCTGGACATACTGGATGCCACTTGCCCGTTCGTACGTGCGGCCCAAAAGATGGCTTCGAAGCTCGTGAAAGACGGATACACTCTTGTCATTCTAGGCGAGAAGAATCACCCGGAGGTCATCGGGGTCGCAGCGCATGCAGGAAGCGCCCATACCGTGGTGGTTGAAGAACCTGAAGAGATAACCGGGCATTTGCCGATAGCCCGCGCGGGGATAATTGTTCAAACGACTCAGCAGTTATCCAAGCTGGAGAAGCTCGTTACGCTGATACTCCCCCACAGCAAGGAGATGGAAATTCATAATACGATATGCTATGCAACGTTTGACAGACAGGAAGCGGCCCGCAGGCTCGCGGCCGAGGTCGATATTATTGTGGTTGTGGGCGGCAGAGACAGCGGCAACACCCGAAGGCTGGTAGAAGTTTGCAGGGACGAGGGCGCACAAGTCCTGCACGTTGAAACGGCGGACGAACTCGAACTGCAGGATTTTACTAATCATGAAACTGCGGGGGTAACCGCGGGTGCATCAACTCCGGATTTTGTCATAGAAGATGTGGTTGCTAAGCTGAAAAGCTTTTAGCATTCTAAACCTTATTGTCCCCTTCATTCCTTTCTCTTATAAGAAATTCTTTCGGGCTGTGCGGCTCGATCATATCCCACGGGAGTATTTCTCCGGATTGCCGTTCGCGGAGAGCGTAGAAATCCGGATCGATATGTGCGTCCTTGAATACTTCATCCCACTTGCTAATATTGAAGCATTCCCTCCATGCGTCCATGCGTATGCCGCGCTTCGAAGCCAGGAGCAGCGCATCCGACAAGCGCCGATCGCCTCTAGAGAAAACTGCTTCTAAATAACTTTCATCCACGCCGTGAAATTTGAACCGAAGGGCCGAAGAAGGTTTTTTGGATAAGATAAATGCCTGCTTGGCCCTCAACCCCTGCCTTGAATTCATAGCTTCCCATTGAAAAGGTGTGTGCGGCTTTGGAACGAATGAAGAGACAGCGACATTGATCATCCCCCGCCGTCCGTTGATTTTCTTTCGCAAAAGACTCGACTGGTCGGAGAGGGCAACCAACGACCGTAGATCATCCTCCTCTTCGCCCGGGAGTCCTATCAGGTAATAAAACTTGATAAGCCGATAGCCGGCCCTGAAGGCGGCTTCACAGCCCTGAAGGAGCTGGTCGTTAAACACAGGCTTTCTTATGAGCCGCCGCAGCCTGTCCGTTCCTGTTTCCGGAGCGACGGTGAATCCCGCCTTGCGTACGGATGTGGTAAGTGATGGAATGCTTCGCAATTCTTCGCCGACTCTGAGCGAAGGCAGAGAAACGTTTACTCTTTTAGGCGTGAAAGCGCCTGCTACTTCTGTGATCAGATCGGTTATCTGAGGATAATCGGCGCTGGATAAGCTGGACAGATTGATTTCATCGTAGCCGGTGTTGATGTAGGTTCGCTCGCACAGTTCCAGTACCTTTGCTATTGATCTGATTTTTAGCGGCCGGTAACGCTGTACCGCCTGGCAGAATCTGCAGTGATTTGGACAGCCACGCATGATTTCCACGTTGATCCGGTCATGAACGATCTCGATGTTGGGTACCACGGGCTTTGTGGGCGCCGGTGCGTGCTCGAAGTCGCCAATTGTGGCTTTGCGCACTCGTTCGGGCGCCGGATGCGCCGCGTGTATTTGGGCGATGGTACCATCGGCATTGTAATTAATATCATAGAGCTGCGGTACATACACTCCGTTCAGCTCTGCAAGCGATTTGAGAAGAGCGGACCGGAGGCCTCCGGCGTGTTTCCACTCTATTAATTTGTCAACAATTGAATCGAGGATGTCCTCGGCGTCCCCCACGAGGACGGCATCCAAAAAAGGAGCCAGCGGTTCGCAGGCCAGGCTCAAGGGACCTCCGGCGATTACCACCGGGTCATTGAGACTTCGCTCGCTGGTACGGGCGGGAATTCCTGCCAATGCGAGCATGTTCAAAACATTGGTAAATCCCAGCTCGTATTGGAGGGAAAAACCGATTACATCGAATTCTCCTATGGGCGTAAAGCTTTCCAGTGAGTAAAGCGGCAGATCCCTTTTTCTCAATTCTTCTTCCATGTCAATCCATGGAGCAAAAACGCGCTCGGCGGCGACGTCAGGCCGGGAGTTGAGCATGTGGTAGAGAATTTTGATTCCCAGATGAGACATGCCAATCGCGTACGTATCCGGGAAAGCCAGAGCAAACGTTAGTTCGACGGATGAATGTTCTTTGATAACGGTGTTGCGCTCGCCGCCGGTATATTGGCCCGGTTTCTTCACATTTGGTAGAACTTGGTCAAGGATTGTGCTTTTAAAGTTTTTCATTTTTTAAGATGTTTTTTGGCTGCCGGTCCCATGCTGCCATCAGGCTAAAGTATTTATCGATTGCCTCGCCCCTCATGTTTCTATGGCTGTAGCAGTAAAGACACGCCCCCCCGGAGGTGTAACAATTCGCTGTTCCCGGGGAATGCCCTATATCTTTGCTATAAGAACACCGGCAGGTGTTTCTCTGCCGGCCGATATCGTTATGCAGAGTCTCCGTCACGCGCCCGCTGCTGCCTTTCTCATGGAGCAGCCTGTTGATAATACGCCCGTCGATGCAACCCGATTTGGATTTTGCCGCCAAATCAGCGGGGAGACAGCATATATCAAGAACCATCCGTTTAGCCAGGCAAATTTCCCGCATGCCTGTCAAAAGGGCGGAGATCTTTGCCGGCTCGAAGACAATCGGTTTCAAACCTAACCGCTCCAGCCTTTTTGGAACATGACAGTAACTGTAATCGACAAGTGAAGTTTTAACCGTTATTATTCCCATTTTAGCAAATGCAGATGAAATCTTATCGAAAAGAGATAAGGATGCGTTGCCAAGCGTTCGCCCCGAAATTGTTTTTAATTCTATTATCGGGTCGAATCTTAAAATAACTCCTTCGGGGGCGACAATTCCCAGGGATAAAAGACGCTCGATCGAATTCAGAATGGCATGCCAGGGGCGGATTCCCGGTTCCAGAGGCGAGCCTCCCAGGCCGGTTACCGTCAAGTTGAGAAGAATTCCACCACCGCCGTTTGCATATTGAGCGATAATCTTGTTGAGGGAGTCAATTCTGAAGAGGTTTTCCGGATCCTTGGTCCAAAGCGCTACCGCTCCGACTTCTTCGGGTTTGATAAAGCCGGGTTCGGTATAGAGCGAGAATCTTACAGGGGCGCGTCCGGCAAGCATGTTCGAGAGCAGTCGGGGAGAACAGCGGACCATGTCCTTTGTCCTCGATGCGGATATTACTATTCTTTCGTTCATTCGATAATGATCCTGTATTGACCGCTTGAGACGCCGATCCGTCTGTAATATAATAGCACAATTCTGTACTGTGATTGAGAATTTGAATTTGCAGGCTGGGAGGCCGTTTTGCCCGAACTTCCGGAAGTTGAAACCATCTCCAGGAGTCTATCCGAAGCGCTGGTTGGTGCACGGGTGGCGAAAGTTGTAATAAAAAGAAATGATATACTAAAGCCGCACAGTATGAAAGGTTCGGTTCTCTCCGATAGCCGCATATCCGCGGTCGAGCGTGTGGGAAAGAACATCGTTGTGCGATTCAAATCAGAATTTTCCATGGTCGTTAACCTGGGAATGACCGGAAGGTTGGTTCTTTGTGATAAAGACGCCAACGTATCGGCAGCGGCTGCAAAGCACATGCATGCCAAAATTATTCTCTCGAACCGAGGGGAAGTACATTATTGCGATCCGCGGAGGTTTGGATCTATTTTAATAACCAAATACCGGGACATTGCGATGCTGCTCGGTATCGGCAAAGATCCATTTCAAATGCGATCTGCAGAACTGCAAAGCATTCTTGAAAGGAGAACGGCATCTATAAAGGCGCTGCTCTTGAATCAAAAAATCATATCGGGTTTAGGCAACATATATATAGATGAGTCTCTATTCAGCGCCGGTGTGCATCCACTGACACGGGGAAGCGATGCCGCATCCAAAGCGGGCGAGATCCTTGCGGCCGCGAGAAAAGTCTTGAAAAGCGCAATCAAGCTTGGTGGAACTACTCTACAAGATTATCGGAAGCCTGACGGCTCCACCGGCGGATTTCAAAATCGCCTTATGGTTTACGGGCGTCAGGGAGAACCTTGTGTCCGGTGTGGAGAAACCATTAGAAAGACGGCGGTAGCCGGCAGGGGAACGCACTACTGCCCCGGGTGCCAGAAATACTGATAGGATAGACGCGGCCGGACTGCCTGTTTTTTAGTTTTTGAAGGTTAGTGCATGATGGCCCGCGCGAGAGGTTGTCATTTCTCGGTAATCGCCAGTCGGGGATCGCTGGCGTCTCTTATTCCTTCGCCAAGGATATTATACGCGGTAACTGTTATGAATATTGCCAATCCGGGAAACGTAGCCAGCCACCATGCTATTTCGATGAACTGCTTTGCCAGGGAAAGTATCCCTCCCCAGCTGGCGGCGGGAGGTTGAATCCCCAGCCCGAGAAAACTCAAAGCGGCTTCGATGAGAATAGCGTTTGCGATTCCGAAAGTTGCAGATACAAGAACCGGAGCCAGGGAATTGGGCAGCAGATGCTTGAATATGATTTTGCGGTCTCGAACTCCGAGCGCCTTGGCGGCTTCCGCAAATTCCTGTCCTTTGAGCCTCATGAATTCGCCTCTGGTGTAACGGGCGATGCTCGTCCAGCGTGTTATCCCTATTACGATCATGATGTTGTATATGCTGGGAGGCAAAAATGCTATTACTGCGAGGATGAGAAAGAAAAATGGGAAACACATGACTATTTCAATAAGTCTCGATATGAAGATATCGATCAGCCCTCCGTAATATCCGGCCATGGCTCCGGCCATCACGCCAATAAAGACGGCTATAGCTACGGCGACGAAGCCGACTTTCAATGATATTCCCGCCCCATGAATCATGCGGCTGCATACGTCCCTTCCCAGGTCGTCGGTTCCCATCCAGTGCTTGTGGCTCGGCGATTTAAGTCTTTCCGATAGTATTATCTCGTATGGGGAATAAGGAATGAGCGGCATTAAAAGCGAGACGGATTTGTCGTACTTTAGTATGCTGTAATCGAGGTTGTTTATTTCCGGGTGGTTTACAATCCATTTTGCGGGAGTGAGCTGTGATAAGGCCGGAAAATACCATTGGTCGTTCCATCTCATTATTATCGGACGGTTGTTTGCTATTACCGGAGCCAGGAACGATAGGATAAACAGCGCAAGTACTATATAAAGACCTGCCATAGCAAAATGATCTTTTCTCAACCGTCTCCAGATTATTTTCTGCAGGCTGGGGCTTTTGTCAAAGTCTCCGCCCGCAAAGTTTTTGCTTCGCAAGGGTCTTTTTATTAGTTTTGTTTTTCCTCGCAGCCCAATCATTATTGTCTCGCGTATTTCATTTGCCGGTGAGGCCGTCAATGATAAGTTATCCTGGGATCCACCCAGGCATATATGACATCGGCAATCAATGTGCTGATTAGAATCAAAACCGAGCTTATGAAACTAAGCCCCATTACTGTGGGATAATCTCTTGAAAGGACAGCATCAAAAAATAAAGCTCCGATCCCGGGCCAGCTGAAAATATACTCGAGTATCACGCTCCCGCTGATCAAGGTTGGCAGCAATATCCCAAATAGGGTCAGAATGGGAATCAAAGTATTCTTGAACACGTGCTTATAAACTATGCTTTTTTCATCGAGTCCTTTTGCCCAAGCGGTTCTCACATAATCCTGGCGGATAACTTCCAGTGTGGATCCGCGGACAAACCTCGATAGAAAAGCCAAAGATCCATATGTGAGGCAGAAAGTCGGCAGGATCATGTGCAGTATGTAATCGCCCAGCCGGGGGAAAAAAGACAGGTTTCGGGCATCTATAGAAGACATGCCGTAAAAAGGCAGTATTCCAAGCTTGACTCCGAAAAGTATTATAAGCAGAAGTGCGACCCAAAATTCGGGAAGAGAATAGAGCATGTAAAGTACCGTACCGTTGATTTTATCGAATAAGGAATACTGCTTTACCGCCGAATAGAGTCCTAGGGGGATTGATAAAAGCAGGGCGATTACCAAGGATGTTATATTTAGTAGCAAAGTCGCCGGTAGTCTTTCGAAGATTTTTTTTGTAACCGGCCGGTGGTCTAAAAAGGAATCGCCGAAATCGAGAAAGACCAGACGCTTCAGCCAGATCAGGTATCTTATGTGTATTGGCTTATCCAATCCGTAGAGCCTTAACATTTGCTGGTAGGCTTCGGGAGAGACGCGGGCGCTCATTTGTCCCCCCTGGATGAGCTTGACGGGGTCTCCCGGGGCCAGCGAGATTATGAAGAACGTGACAAGGGTAATGCCCAGCAGTGTAGGTATGAGATATACCATCCGTCGCAGAAAATAAGTTGCCATATTAGAATGATAGCACTACTTTTGCGCGCCCGTGGCCCGGGAATCAAAATACCAATAGGCGGCACCCGGGTAAAAATTGAAAGGACCGTCAGGAGATATAATCACATTATTGATTTTTATATTGATGGGGCGCTTTTCAGGAACGGATGCAACGAATGTATAGGGTTGGTCTTCGTGAAGAAGTTTATGCACTTCGTGATATATGCGCGCGCGTTTCTCTTTGTCGAACTCGACTCTTCCCATTTCGAGGAGATGGTCGACTTCCGGGTTGCTGTAGAAGCCATGATTCAGGCCGACGGGAGGTACCTGGCTGGAATGAAAAGTATCGAAAAGATCAGGATCGAGATCAAGCCGCCATGCGAGAGCGCAAGCGTCGAATTCGCCCTTATTTACTTTATCGAAAAAGGTCGCCCCTTCCAGCATCCTGATCTTGACGGTAATGCCGACTTTGGCGCATTCCCCCTGCAGCATCTGTGCATATTGCTTTCCAACCCGCCCGCCGCTGGGGATAATGAATTCGAATTCGAATTTAATCCCGTCCTTGTCCCTTATCCCATCCCCGTCGTGGTCCGCCCAACCTGCCTGGTCCAGTTTGTCAGCGGCGTCTTTCGGATCAAAAGGCCAAGGTTTAACGGATTTATCGTATGCCCAGGAGTTGACGTAAAACGGCCCGCTGACCAGCTTGGCATAACCCGAATACAATTTGGTATTGATACTTTCGCGGTCGAACAGCTCGGTCATGGCCAGGCGCACGAGCTTATCCTCGAACCAGACGGCCCGACAGTTCCAGCCTATATAATTGAAGCTGGGGACATAGTAGAGGTATTTCTTGAACTTGCTTAGAAAATCAGGGCTGTTCGTTTGCCTCTCCCATTGAATCTGGGTCAAGCGCATCTCGTCCAATTCACCAGCTTTGAGCGCGTTCAGAGCGACGGAAGCATCCGGTATGATTTTGAATATGACCCTGTCGAGATACGGAGGATCACGGTAGTAGTTGTCATTGCGCACTACGCTTATATATTGGGACGTACGCCATTCATCGAATTTGAATGGACCGCTTCCCACGGGCTGCCTGTTTGCCGGGTTGGAGAGAAAATCTCCTTTATTATAGATATGTTTCGGAATCGGAGCCAGTTGGCTCAGGGCATGGAGGGAAGGAGCGTATGCTTCTTTCCAGATGAAAACGACCGTTTTATCGTCTATCACTTCAATATCGTCGAGCTTGTTGAAGTAACCTTCCTTGTTCAGTGCGGGAACGGTCGGATCTTGAATCTTGTCCATCGTAAATTTTATATCATCGCTGGTAATAGGTTGCCCGTCATGCCAATAAATACTATCACGCAGCGTTACCGTAATGCGGAGATGGTCGCTGCTGATTTTATAATCCTTAGCCAGGACGGGAACGATTTCGAGCTTTTCGTTATAGTCCAGGAGATTATCGTAAAGTAGTCTCAATACGTAGCTTTCGTACACTGTCGTGTAAAGAACCCAGTTCAATGTTATACATTCCGATTCCAAATGGCGGATCACGGTGCCTCCCCGGCCCTGCGAATCCGCAGTAGAATTTTGTGCAGTCTGATCTTTTTTGCCGCCGCTGCATCCAAGTGAGAATAGAGTGGCCGCCAGTAGCAGGCTTATTGATAGCCTCATAAAATTCCTCCCGCATATACGATTTCAGGACACCCCTCAGATACTGAAGATCGGCAATTTACAGGTTGCACTTACGTTCCTCTGAATTCTTATTATAGAAAGCGGGGTTTGTAAAGATAAAAGCATAAGTCTTGCCATATTTTATGAAAAACAGCCGACATCTGCCGGATATGCTTATAAAATCGTAAATAAGCTGATCTAAACGTAGATATGCTTTCAGATAGTGCTTTAACATTAACTGCCGGTGCTATATTTTCTCTTTTCGGATGCTTTATTGAAATGAACGATACGCAAATGCGACAGTGAGGATGGAAATGACGAGGAATCAAGCAACCTTTTGGATCATTGGCATGCTGGCCGCTGTGCTGGCGGTCCAGGGTCTGAGGAAGACGCCGCCCGCTGACCTGGAGCGGTACGGAGTTTTCTATTCCCTGGGCGAAGGAGCATCAGTTATCTCCGGAGACAGTATTTTGGCAACGGTCAAAGCTCTGACCCGCGAATCATCTCGGGAACTCTCGACTGCCGGAGCGGACCGGACGGTAGCATATATTACCTCAAATCTCAGAAGATACGGCTGGGATGTGGAGCAACAGAGCATCGAGATCGAAGACCGGATAGGTAAATCGACAAATCTTTTGAATGTGGTTGCTTACAATGCCGGCTCGGGCGACAGTATACTCATAATTTGCACTCATTATGACAGCAGGGGCGCGGCAACAGGCGCGGATGCTCCGGGAGCCGATGACAATGCCAGCGGCGTGGCCGTGCTGATGGAAACGGCAAGAGTTATGTCGAGAGTTCTCCGGTCTGGCAGTGGGCGCGGAGTTGAATTCGTATTTTTTGGTGGAGAAGAGGAATCATTTATTGGATCGTCGGCTTTTGTTCGAGATTTCCTGAAATCCAATAAGGTTTTGCTGGGTTCGATTAATATCGACATGATTGGATATGATAAAGAGGGGCCTAAGGATTATGTTCTTTTTGCAAACCAGAGATCAGCATCCTTGGCAGATCTAGTGGTTGATTGCTCCGCGGCTGAGGCCGGTCTCCGCTGCGAAAAAATCATAACCAGTGAAGGCAATAGCGATCACGTACCTTTCTGGAAAAACGGCTTCAAAGCCGTGTCGATCTGGGAAGGATTCGATCACAATCCCTATAATCATACCGCCCATGATACGGCAGAAAAACTGTCATCAAATTTTATGACTAAAATGTCATTTCTTATAAGCTGCGCGGCAATAAGAAGCGTCTTAAACGAAGACAATACCGCCCCAGGTATAAATTACCGCGCATTGGAAAGAATTAATAAAGGCTCCCTCGGTCGGCGTTCGATCGGGAAGGCGAATATCCCTGGGATTCTTCCGGGAGTTAACTGATAAGGCAAACCGGTCCTTTTATCGTTTTTTTGCCCGGTATCCGGGCAAGATTAAGCAGCGCCTGCGGAAGATCATTCAAGCTGCATATATTATTAAAATTACAATATTTAGCTTTTACCGCCCTTATCCTCAGGCACGGGCCGTTTTGATGTAACTCTTTAGGAAAAAACAGCTTCAATTATTCGGACGATTGTGTTATAATAGTCTGCGTTGGGCCTCCAAAGAGGGAGGAGCTGCGGTTAGGTAAAAATGAATCGGATTTCTTCTGATTCTGTTTGGAACAAGGTGATTTTGCCGCCAACTGTTAATGCTCTTTAATACTACTTTTGGGATAGACAACTAGGCAACTGTTTTTGGAGGCTGAAAATGAATGCGTTAATGAAGATTCGCCGTCTGGTTTTGTTGTTATGGACGGTTTGCTTGCTTGCTCCCGCATTTTCTTCTGCGGAGCCCGGTATTCTGGCTTATCCCAGCAGCAACGCCATCTTTCAATACGATCCCTTGAAATATATCCTGATTTATCCCGGGGATTCTTTGTACGACCCCGCTTATGACAGGTTCGGTGTTGTTCTGTGGGACACCGAAAACAATCGAATCGCATACGAGCTCTACCAGGCGCCCGGTCTCCTGGGATTTGAACCGGCTTATATAGAAAAAAATTCCTTTAAACTGCCCAGCAACCGATTGATTTTGAATGTTGACGGCTTTTATCATCTTCCGCGGCGTTTGAACGATATTATCGTGAGGTTTCTTCCTACGCCCGGTAATGCCGAGCCGGTTATATATGCCGATGACACGAAAGTCGAAGGCCTCAAGTACTATATCCCGAGCCTGGAAGTTTCGACCCCAACCGGCAACGGATACTATTCCGACAAGGTAACCCTGAACATAGTGTGGTCCGGCGCTCAGTCTATCAAAATAAGTGTATTCTGCGACAAGAACGGGAATGGATTGTTTGAAGGAACGGAATCCTTCAGTGTGTTCATGCAGGATCAAACGATACCTGTCACCAATTCGACATGGGGCGGCATTAAAGCCCAGTATCAATAACGGGTCTCTTCGAAGTGATCTTTAAGAAGTTCCCTGCTTGCGAACCATCTCCATTATGTGTTTTTCGGGTAATATGGTCTTCACTTTTTTGGCTTCCTGAAAAATCTTATCGACCAGTTCTTCGGTAGCCGGTATTTGACGCTGCTTGAGCCAGTATTCAACATTTGATTTGCCGCTCATGGGGCCGACTTCAATTACCTGCTCCATTCCGAACTCATCTGCGGGAACCCCGCTGTATATCCTGTTGGCAAGCCACGTGTCACCTTTGGCGTAGGCTTTGATGATGGCATCAGCGTGCACTCCTGTAGCAGTGCGAAATGCGTCCTTGCCTAAAACCGGGTAATTATCAAAGATGGGTGCTTTGCACGCCTTCGAGACGGCGCGGCAATAATCGGAGAGCTTGGTTAAATCCTGATCTATAATGCCTAATAATTTAAAATTAACCATAAGCATGTCAATAGAAGCATTGCCGACACGCTCTCCGATGCCCAAGGCGCAGCCGTGTATTCTGTCTGCTCCGCCGAAGAAAGCTTCGATCGAGTTAATGAGACTCAATCCCCGGTCATTGTGTCCGTGCCAGTCAAGAGCGACATTCTCGCCCGTCTTGGCCACAACATCTTTTATGAACGCCAGCAGCCTTCGTACGCCCGAAGGTGTAGAGTGTCCAACAGTATCCGCAATGCAGATTCTTTCGGCCCCGCATTCGATGGCTGTTTTGTACAGGCGCTCTATCGTGTTGGGGAAGGCCCTGGTGGTGTCTTCAGTGACGTACATCACCGACAGATCCTGCTTCAGTGCAAATTTTACGGCTTCCTCACTGACTTTCAGCATCTTTTCGACATCCCAATTCTCAGCGAGTTGGCGTATGGGACTCGAAAAAATAAACAGAGCCGCTTGTATTTTCAATCCAGTTTTTTGGGATATCTCCGCAATAGGAATAATATCGTTCTTAATCGTTCGGGCGGCGCAGTTGGGCTGTATTTTGAGTTTGCTTTTGGCGATTTCTCCTGCAAGAGCGAGAACATCATTATATGCTTGAGGTCCGGCTCCGGGCAGGCCGATATCGGCGCTGTAAATACCGAGTGCTTCCATGTAATGGAGTATCTCGATTTTATCCGATATTTTGGGGTTTGCTATTGAAGGCGATTGAAGACCGTCGCGAAGAGTTTCATCATTCAATTTTAACTCGTAATCCGGAAGATCTTCATCTTCGTTCCAATCATGAATCAGTTCCTGTGTATCGAATTCGTCCATAACATCCTCCGCTTTTGAAAAACCCGGAGCCAGACTAGCAGAATTGCATGTTTCTTACAATAATAATGTTCATTAGCGCAGGGAGCGGAGTTAAGGGCAAAAAATAATCAGTATAGTTATTTAAGTTTTTCTTCCAAGCAGGATAAGGATTTTCTATTCCTTCCACCGGTCATTCCATGCGTTTTCCTCTCCTTTAAGATACTTATCAAACCATTCAAGCATGATTTCACGGTGTGCGATAAGGTTTTCGGTCGTGCCTGCAATTCCGTGATCTTCTCCGGCGAATTCGACCAGCACGGCCTCGCGTCCCAGGATCTTGAGTGCAGTGAAAATCTGACGCGATTCTTCGATAGGTACATTTATATCACTTTTCCCATGCAGGAGGAGTACGGGAGTCCTGATCTTTTTTGCGTTATATAATGGAGATTTGCCCACGAATAGATCGCGATCTTCCCAGGGATAACTCCCGGCCATTGCCATGTCACCGTAGGTAAAGCCCCACGTGCCTCCACCCCAGTAGGATGACAGGTTCGAAATACCGAACATGGAGCAGACAGCCGCGAAAAGAGAGGTTTTTGAGACGAGATCCAGCGTAATGAATCCACCGTAGCTGCCGCCGTACGCTCCGATTGCGGATGAATCAATAAATTGTCTGGACTCGATAAGCCTGGTGACGCCTTCGATGATATCCGCACTTGCCAGCGTTCCCCAATCGCCTAAATGCAGATCGGCGAACTCGTCACCTGCCCCGTAAGCCCCTGAAGGATTGAGAACATAGACCACATAGCCGTTGGCGTTGAGCCAATGATAGGGGAAGGTGAATTTCTCCAGCCTGGGCGCAACACCTCCGTAATAATAAACTATAAGTGGATATTTCTTCGAGCCGTCGAATTTTGAAGGCTTTAAAACCCAACCATCTATAATATTCCCCGAAGAATTTGTAAAATCGAAGCGCTCCACAGATCCGAAGATAGTATTATTTATGAATTCCCTGTTTGGGTTATATAACTTTTCCGTTTTTTTGATGACCGTGTCATGAAGATATATCGATGAGGGAGCAAAAAATGATGAAGCGGAACTCAGGAATGTATCCGACCTCGAAAGGTTGGAAAAGAATTCTGTATTTACATCACCGCCTTTTATTTCTTGTATATCCCTCCTGTTGTTTCCTTTTCTTTTTTTAGAGTCGATTTTAAATATTTTTCGTTTCGAACGGTCAACAGCGAGAAAATAAATCCATTCGCCTTTTGAATCCCATGAAATCGAACTCCGCTCCGCTCTTTCAACAACCGAAGGCTTGAAATCATCAGTGAGTTTTTCTACGCTGCCGCTTAGCAGATTCATTACGAAGAGGTCGCTGTTATACACATTATGTTCGGCCTCCGCATTGCCGCCTACACTGTCGGGTGCCGATGTAAATGCCAAACGTTTTCCATTGGGCGAAAAGACCAGATTGAGTGGAGCGTTTTCAAAGCCGGTTACGATTTCCCATGCTTTTTCGGCTTTTCCGGTGCAGGCATCTTGTATCCATATCTCCGTTTTGAAAAAGGGCCGCCTGCCAACCGGCATCATGCATGAGTATGCGATCTTGCTTCCGGTTTTTGACAGAGCATAGGCGCTTATAGTGTAGTTCTCGGGCGCGGTCAATCGGCGTTTTGCGCCGGTGGATAATGAGAGTTCATAGAGACAGAGATTTTCGTTCCAATCGGTCAGTTTGTCTCTGAGCTCTTCATATTTTGCATATGTTTTTTCTTCGTCTCCCGAGTTGCAGGATCCAAGAAAATACAACCGTTCACCCCCGGGGCCGAATTTGACAGCCCTAATTTGCTTTCCAGCGGCTGTTACCAGGGTCCTCCGACCGCTGGAGAGATTCTGGATCCAAATCGATTGGCCGTCTTTACTGCTGCTCATATAAAGAAGGTTTTTGGAATCGGGAGAAAAAACCGGAAACTGAGTGCTGGTTCCATCAGCTATGATATTTTCTGACGTCTTAGTTTTTAAATCCCAGATCTGTATAAAAGTCCTTTTGGGATCGTAGCCGTTTCCCTTTGATCTAATGACCGCAGCGCCGAAAGCCCCATTGGGGCTCACGGCAAGGTCAGCTATCGAGTCGAGAAAACGTATGTCATCATACCGGCTGAGTTCCCTTTTGGGGTCCACAGTGATCCGCGGCGCGAATGCGTATTCCAGCTTTGCTGTCGGAGATTTCCCGGGAAAATAATCCATTCCCCTGACCATTTTTATTAAAACCGTATGTTTGCCTCTTTTTAAAGTTGAAGAGACATTAAGGGATGAAGTATTTTCGCCGAATTCCATTTTACGGGCGGTTTCCTTGCCGTCTACGAATAATGCGCAGGGAAGGAAACAGGATATATCGAAAGTAATTTCCTGCTGCTGCGGGTTGTCAACGTAGAAACACCCGTAAATAACTTCCGGAGGTTCATTTTTATGGAGTTTGAGCTGTTTGTCGAAGCCGTTATTGGAGGTTTTCATCACCAGTTTCCTGCCGAAAAACCATGCTTTTTCATATCCGGGACCGGGGTGAAAGACGCGGCGATTAACGTAATCCGCAGTAAGAATGTCTCCGGCGTCAAGAGAATCGGAGAACAGCTCTTGGAAAACAGGAAGCGGTCCGCTGATCAACATTTTGTCGATTTGTACCGTCTCACCAGCGGCCGCAGGTATTACCCATGAAAAGGCGCCGGCCAGCAGGATTATGGCCAGGCGAAGAGGAGAGCATTTCATCGAAATCCTTCCGTTATAAAATTTTAATCCGGTGAAAGACCGGGTTTATACTGCGAAAGGATTATACTACATCATTCAACCATTTCATACTGCTTGTATGAGGAGGTGTTTTCGGCTGCAGGGGATTCATTCTTTGTTGGAGCAAATTCAAAATTCGCAGGAGATCCATAAATGAAATCTTTGTTGAAAAGCACGGGGATTGTATGGATGATTATCAACAAATTTTCTTTAAAAGACCGCTTGGTCAAATATTCCAGGTCGAGCTCGATTCGGTCCGGCCACGATAAGTTGTTTCTGCCTCGGATTTGCGCGATGCCCGTGAGGCCGGGTTTGATTTCCAAGCGCCGTTTCTGGCGCGGCGTATATTGATCCAGATGTTCGATCAGGGCAGGTCTGGGTCCGACCAGGCTCATTTCTCCTCGCACCACGTTGATCAGTTGAGGCAGCTCATCCATGCTGCTTATCCTTAAAAGCTTTCCCGGTCTCGTAATGCGGTCATCGTCACGGGAAGTGAGCAATTTCATACCCATATTTTCAGCTCCGTTTATCATTGTTCGGAATTTATAAATTGTGAACACTGCTCCCTTTTGTCCAAGTCTTTTTTGCTGAAACAGGATCGGCCCGGCGGAATCCAACCTTATCCATAACGAGATAACAGCCAGCAGGGGAAGCAAAAGCACAAGCGTAAGCAGGGAAGCGGAAACGTCAAAGATCCTGATGACTAACTCGTTTTTCTTGTTCATGGAGGACTTTTCTTTTTATCGAGTATGAAACAGCTTTATCTATATGCTATCGTCACTCGAAAGCAGTTCTTTAGAAGATTTATGGGTATTTTGCGGATTTAAAGCCAATGCTGCAGGTCCCTTGAGGGATTCAAGAGGGTGCAAAGAAAAGAAACCGGACTCCGGCGCTGTGGAGCGATTGCGGATTGCCCGCGTATGGATGCAAGAATCAGCCGAGGCTATCCGGAATCTGATTCTTTATATACGGTTATGCTTAAAATTTTATTAGCGTATTCAGATTCGAACCGGTTTACGGGCTTATCCAAAATAAAATCCTTGAAGAATCTGTCGGGAAAAGAATTAACGATACCAGTCAGTTTTAGAATGCCTTCATCTGCGAGACGCGCTTTTACGGTTAGAATACTGCTTTCCAGGGAAATTTCATAATCATAATCCGGCATTTCTTCCGGCAGGGACAGTTTGTCCCGCAGTCTTCCCGGGGGAACGATAGTGGGAAAAAACATTTTTATCTTGTATGCGTCCCTGGATTCATCGACTTTGTTGGCGTAGCCGTAGCGCTTGCGGCGTTCCATCTCAAGAAATTCTGAAGTATATTGGTTTCGCCCGTCGTCGTTCTTCACTGCAGATGCCACGATCTTTGCCTCCTATACGAAATGACAAACCTATCCGATTGCGCCCGCGCCTTTCCTAATCTTCCACATCTCTTTTGTACGGGTAGCATGTATTTTGAAGCACCGGCATGGATTTTTCAAGGCGTTCTTTTTCGCTGAGCTTGTTCCAGTTTCTGTCGGTGAGTCCGAATCCGGCGGTGTAGCCCATCAGCGCTCCGGATACCAGATTAACCGTTTCCATGGCCAATTCCCGGATGTGCACACATCCATCCGAATGGCCTACCCGCCTGGTTATTTCTTTCATGACCCCGCGCTCTATTTTCAATCCTACCAGGTTGTTTACCTTTTGCAGGGCCTTTTGGCACAAGCCGTAAGGCACCCTGATCATCTCGGCATCGGCTTCGAGGACTTCACGTTTCTCCGCGTCCACTCGCAGTTTTAAAATGATTCCATGCTCCAGATCTAGAAATGTCGTCTTGGTCCAGAATGTCTTATCGGGATCGATGTCGAAAATCTCGAGGTTTATGTTCCTTATGAATAATATTTTCCTTTTTTCCAAGGTATGTACCTCCTGTTAGCCGTGTTTTTAAATCTGGTTCATAAGAAGACCATGATGTAAAATAACATTCATTCAATCCAAGGTCAATTGCTCCGGGAGGGCTGTTTCCGGGTCGATGATCCACGCTTTGTTGAGTAAACCGAGATTCTATAAAACGGACCGATGGCATGAAATCCGATAAACTCTATAAAAGAAAACTCATCTTTATCCTGATCGGCCCGGCGCTTTTCGCTGCAGCTTCAGTATTTATTGATATTAGTCCATCAAATCCTGCCGCCGGCAGAACGCTTGCTGTCGGCATGGTTATGGCTTTTTATTGGATAACAGAAGCGATTCCGCTCGCGGCCACGGCGATGATCCCCGTCGTTTTATTTCCCATGTTGGGTATCATGTCGGGCAAAAGCGCCGCTTCGGTTTATTTCAACAATATAATATTCTTATTCATCGGTGGTTTCATCGTGGCGCTTGCAATGGAAAAGTGGAATCTGCATAAGCGTATAGCGTTAAAGATCATTATCATGCTTCGTGGAGGAAGGGCCAGGTTGATGCTGGGCTTTATGCTTAGCACGTGGGCGTTGTCCATGTGGATTTCCAATACCGCTACCATGATGATGATGGTGCCCATAGTCATGGCGATTATCCTCAAGCTCGAAGAAAAACCCGAGGAGAATTTAAAAGGATTTGAAACCGCCCTGCTCCTGGGGGTGGCATATGCATCATCCATTGGCGGAATGGCGACTCTCATAGGTACTCCGCCGAATTTAGCATTCGTCAAGATCTATTCAATTTCTTTTCCGAGTGCCGCCGAAGTTTCTTTTGTCTCCTGGTTCGCATTTGCTCTGCCTCTTTCATTCGTATTTTTTTTGGTTTCCTATTTATTTCTGAAGTACATGTTTCTTCGCGGCGGGGAACACGACATCGATTTCTCCATGCTCAGACGGGAGTACGAATCCCTCGGAAAGCCTGCTGTGGAAGAAAAGGCGGTTTTGGCCGCTTTTCTTATCATGGCGGCTCTGTGGATAACGAGATCCGATATTCACATCGGAGCTCACACGCTGCGCGGCTGGTCTTCGCTGCTGGGAAATCCTTCCTTCGTTGACGATGGAACTGTGGCCGTAATGACGGCTCTGGCATTATTCTTAATGCCGGCTCGGCGCAGAAAAGGATTCATAATGGATTGGGAAACGGCGAAAAAACTGCCGTGGGGTATTGTGCTTCTTTTTGGCGGAGGTTTTGCCCTTGCCAAGGGATTCCATGACTCCGGACTTTCAGGCGAGTTGGGGGACAGACTGCAAGCGCTGGAATCCCTGCCCCCAATAATTATTGTGCTTTCCATTTGTGTTCTGGTTACTTTTTTAACCGAGCTGACGTCCAACACCGCGACAACCCAGGTCATACTGCCCATAATTGCCGCATTGAGCGCAAGAGTTGATATTTCGCCGCTGCTCCTCATGGTTCCGGCGACTATTTCGGCTTCCTGTGCATTCATGCTGCCCGTCGCGACGCCTCCGAATGCAATAATCTTCGGGACGGACCGCATAAAAGTATCCTCAATGGCAAGGACCGGATTCCTTCTGAACCTGGCCGGAATTGTTCTTATTACGCTCTGTATGTTTTTGCTCGGGAGTGTGGTGCTAAAGATTTGAAAAGCCGATTGTATGGAACCGGAGAAAAATCCGGAAGTTTTAGATTTATTGTTAGAAAGCTCTATTTCTCTGCGGAATACTGCTGTACCTCATCATGCTTGTAGTCCAGTTCGATGCCGGCTTCTTCGATCATCTTCTCAGATTCCTCGGCTGCATGGTATCTTCGCTCGCAGACGATTCTCTTGATACCGCAGTTGATCATAAGCATAGCGCAGGTTCTACAGGGAGTCATCCTGGTATAGACAGTGGCGCCGGCGATTGAAATCCCTATCCTGGCGGCCTGGCATATCGCGTTCTGCTCGGCATGAACCGTCCGCATGCAGTGCTCGGTAATGCGGCCGCTCTCGTGAGTGATTTTTTTTATCTGGTGTCCCGTGTCGTCGCAGTGGGGGAAACCGCTGGGAGAACCGACATAGCCGGAGACAATCAGTTGTTTGTTCCTGGCAATTACGCATCCACTCTTGCCTCGGTCGCAGGTCGCCCGCTTGGATATCGCGTTTGCGACTTCCATAAAATAATCGTCCCATGACGGCCTGCTTGTGTTCTTGCCCGGCACATTATCTGTGGACATCGGTAAAACCTCCATTTGGTGATTAATCGCAGGTGCTAAACCTTTCGGAATTTATCCGGGCTATTATTTGAGAAACTTATAAAACGCTCCCTTTGTCGTAAGAATCAGGGAGGTTTCGTCATCCAGTGTGTTCCCGTATATTTCCATCGTTTGCAAAAACTCATAAAAGCTCCGCGATTCAGCCGAACGGTTGTAAGCAGCTGCGTAAATAGCCGTTGCCCTTGCGTCGGCCCGGCCGATGAGTTCGCGTGCCTCCCGGTAGGCCTCCGACTGAATGCGCTTGAGCTCGCGTTCCTTTTCACCTTTGATCCTCGATGCTTCGCCTTCGCCTTCCGAGCGGAAACGGTCGGCGATCCTGCGTCTTTCGGCGATCATCCGTTCATAGACCTTGCGCCTGACATCCTCGACGTAATTGATGCGTTTGAACTGCACGTCCAGAATTTCTATACCAAGATCGCTTGTTCGAGACTGCGCTTTGGTAAGGACTTCGTTGCGGATTATTTCCCTGCCGAACTTTATGTTCTCGAAAAGCACGTCTTGCTGCGTTTCCACTTCCGGCGGGGCGGGTGTTCGGTTAGAGCTTCTTATTAGTTCTACGAGATGGTGGTTGGCAATAGCGTTACGGGTCTCGCCGTCAAGTATGTCATCGAGCCTCGATTGGGCTCCCCTTTCATCCCTTAGGCGCTGGTAAAATAATAGAGGATCATTTATGCGCCACCGAGCGTAAGTGTCGACCCATATGAATCTCTTGTCCTTGGTCGGAAGCTGGTTGGCGTCGCCGTCCCATTCGAGGAAACGCTTATCGAAACGGTGCGTAACCTGTATGAAAGGTATCTTGGTTTTGAAGCCGGGTGCTATAAGAGGCTGCCCGACGGGTTTCCCAAACTGTGTAATGATTACCTGTTCGGGTTCCTGCACTATGAAAAAAGTGCTTTTCAAGGCGATAAGAATCAAAATGCCGATTATTATGCTTGCGATTCTCATTAGTTTCCACCCCCTCTATTCGTTTTATCCTGTTCCAGGTTAAGAAGTGGAATCAAACCTTTTAAGGATTCATCGATCACGATTTTCCTGGATACCTGCGGGAGTATCTTGTTCATGGTTTCAAGGTATATGCGCTTCTTGGTAATCTCCGGCGCCCTGAGGTATTCCTGATACACATCCACGAACCTCGCGGAATCGCCCCGGGCGGTATTGATCCGATTCAGACCATATCCTTCAGCTTCGCTTATAGTCTGCATAGCCTGGCCCTTTGCCTTGGGTATGACGCGGTTGTATTCAGATTGAGCTTCATTGATCAGCTTTTCGCGTTCCTGTTGGGCCTGGTTTACTTCGTTGAATGAAGGCTTGACCTGGTCCGGAGGGTTGACGTCTTGAAGAACCACCTGGACGATATGGATTCCCGTATCGTACTGGTCGCAAAGCTCCTGCAGATGCTGTTCGCTCAGATCGGCGATTTCCTGTCTTCCGACGGTTAGCACTTCGTTCACCGTTCTATCTCCGACGACCTTGCGCATTACCGCTTCAGACATGTCTCGCAGCGTGGTTTTGACGTTTCGAACCTTGAAAAGAAATTTGTAAGGATCGACAATGCGGTACTGAATGATCCATTCGACGACCGCGGCGTTAAGGTCGCCCGTAAGCATGTTCGATTCGGCCTCGCGTCCCCGGCTGGCATACTGCGTGCGGACACCGGCGGAGATCGTTTTGAAACCGAACTCAGCTTTGAGCTGGCGCTGGACAGGAACTTTGAAGGCCCTCTCGATGCCGAACGGTAATTTCAAATGCAGCCCCGAGGATGTTGAACGATTGTACTTACCCAGTCTGAGAATTACGCCGGATTCTTCGGGGCCGACCGTATAGAAGCTCGATATTACCAGGATCAGAAGCACGACCGCGGCG
Source organism: uncultured bacterium (assembly GCA_964654695.1). Classification (GTDB taxonomy): domain Bacteria; phylum Krumholzibacteriota; class Krumholzibacteriia; order WVZY01; family WVZY01; genus CAZZKJ01. The sequence goes on from CAZZKJ010000008.1 coordinate 23,881, forward strand.
GCTATTCCCTTGATAGACATAAGCGAGCCGCCGGGCAGCTTGATTCGAGGAATTTTGATTTCTCCGCTAAAACCTCCGTTTGTCATTTTATTTTACGCTCCTTTGAAAAATAACAGTAAAGATTAACGGGCAAACACTATCACACGAGTTATGCATATTCAAGGTATTTTGATTCAAAACCGGGCCGAAGCAATTACTTGGCATTATTGATCTTGACATGGGAACTTCTAATACTATCCTTGAAATGTTCGGATGGATTTATATCAAATGATAAACGTTTATACGGCCGGAAGGGAACTTTATTCATGAGAAAATCGATTATAGTGGCGGCGTTATTGTTTATAATCGTGATACTCATCACAGCCCTGGCTCTTAATCTTAACTCTATCGTAAACAGCAACAAGAGTTATTTTCTTGATAAAGCCGAAGAGACTCTGGGAAGGGCGATATCAGTAAGTGACATCGGTATCAGCTTAAGAGGAGGACTTGGAGTAAGGCTCGATGATTTTGCCGTTTCGGATTATCCGGAGTTTTCAAACGGAAATATCATCGAGGCATCCAGCGTCCGGGTTAACACCCGGATCTGGCCGCTGCTGCGCAGGAATTTCCTTGTAAAAAGCGTAACCCTTCATAAGCCCTCAATCCGGATTATTCGCGATTCGGCCGGCCGGCTCAATACTATCAATCCAGGAACGGCCTCGAATCAGAAGCCCGGCGACGCAAACAGCGGCAATAAAATCAATGAGCGGGGCGCAGCGGCGCTGGCGATCGCCATGGTAAATATCGACGATGGCGCGCTTTACCTGGAAGACAGAATTACGGACACGAAGACGGCAATAAAACACATCAATTCGCGTATCGAAGATTTCGATCTCGAAAAACCAATGAATATGATTTTACGGGCGGCTTTTCTGTCAGAAGAGGAGAATCTTTATCTTCGGGGGTCGTTCGGACCCCTGCCGGGCGGTTCCGATGTTCAAGAGATTCCCGTAGATGCAGTATTTGAACTGAAAAGAATTGATTTCTCTGAAATAAAGGAAACCTTTCCGCTGCCGGACGGAATTCGGGTTCTTTCGGGAACCGGCGATCTGGATATGCGGGTGGAAGGCACCGCCGGTTCCGGAAAGATACCCCCAATAAACGGGAGGCTCTTTTCAGCGGGCGGTATGATGAACGGTATGGAGTATTCCGATCTCCTTGCGGTCTTAGCGTTCAAGGGGCGCGAGGTCGTAATAGACAGCATCGTGTTCGATTCTCTCCAAGGTTCCGTTAAAAGCTCCGGCAATGTTGATTTCAGCGGGAGGAATCCGCGCTTTCATCTGGTCTCCCGGGTGCGCGATGTTTCCGTGGAGGGCGCCGCGGGGGTTTTTATAAAAAAAGAAAACAGCCCGGTAAAGGGCAGAATATCGTTCGAAATAGACTGCACGGGCGAAGGCGGCGGGTGGCAAGCAATACAACGTTCTATTAGCGGCAGCGGCATGTCCAAAATATACGGAGGATCGATTGAGGGCTTCAACATAGCAGGCGTCATATTTAACAGGCTTTCGACTTATCCGGGAATGTCAGAATTGTTCTCCCAAGAAATCGAAATCCGGTATCCGGAAGTATTCAAGTCCCGCAATACCAGGTTCAGAAACTGGTCGAGCGATTTTGTGATCGATAACGGGAGGCTGAAAACGCGAAACCTCGTTCTGCAGGCCTCCGATTATTCTTTAAACGGACGGGGCTCTATCGATATGAATATGAATCTCGATTTGAATGTTAATTTTCAAATAGGAAAGGCTCTGAGCGGCGACTTAATGAAAAAAACTCAAATCGCGGGATATTTCGCCGGAACTGACGGTACGATCGTGCTTCCCCTTCATATCGGAGGGCGGCCGCCGCATGTGAAGGTATCTCTGGACGAAAAATACCTGCAAAAGGTGATCCAAAAGGCTTTTTTACGGCAGGGGGCGAAGAAGCTCAATACGAACAAGTTGAAAGATATATTTCAAATAAATAAAAAGAACTTTTAAATGAAAATTCGGCTGTTGACGTTGCGAATTGCCGGCTTTAGAGAACCGGCTAGTGGTACGATTCCATCATCCTGTCCCTCAGTTTTTTGAAAGGGCTTTTCCCGTTCCAATTAGGAAATTCCGAGCTTCCCGCCAGAGCGAATCCCGTGCGGAACAAAGCTTCCAGGTCCTCGACAGCACCGTCGAGGTTCCATGCCGTGCTGAATTCATCCTGCGGTTTATGATATTTTTCTTTCGTATATTTTTCTCGGATTTTTTCGCCCCAGCCCGCCGGTCTGCCTATGAACTCCGTTCCGGTTCCGGCGTAGAGAGCAGGCACTCCCCGCTTTGCAAAGGGAAAGTGATCGGATCTGAAGTAATAACCCTTTTCGGGCTCGGCATCCGGGCTGAGGTATCTGCCGCGGGAGGAAACGGCGGCCTGGAGGTACTTATCAAGGGCTGAAAAACCCCTCCCGACAACAACCATGTCCCTGGTTTTTCCCCATATATTGAGACCGTCCATATTTATTACGGCTACAGTCTTGTTGAGCGGGGCCAGGGGGTGAGCGGCGTAATAATACGATCCCAACAATCCGCTTTCTTCTGCCGTTGTGTTTACGAACAGGATCGACCGCGTCAATTTATTTTTGTTTGCCGCAAACGCACGGGCTATTTCCAGCAGGCCCGCTACTCCGGAAGCGTTGTCGAGTGCCCCATTGTATATGGAGTCTCCATTCACAGGCGGACCGAACCCGAGATGATCCCAATGGGAGGTATAGATAATAAATTCTTTTTTCCCGGCCGGGTCCTCTCCTTCGATAAGCGCGGCTACGTTGCTCGATTTAACGGCGCGGAATTTATGTTTGAAATTGATGGATGCCTTAAAATTCAAGGGTACGGGCTTAAAATCCCGGGACAGGCTCATCTCCTTCGCTTCTTTCATTGATAGGCCGGAGCGAATGAACAATTTTTCAGCGGCATCCTCGGCGATCCAGCCTTCCATGGCACAGCGCGAGTCGCCTTTGTCTCCGCGCACTACGTCGAACTGCTCTGCCGCCCAGGAGTTTGCGACTACGGTCCAGGGATAGCCGGCGGCATCGGTGTTGTGGACTATCAAGACTCCCGCCGCTTTCTTTTCGGCGCCGGCCTCGAATTTATAGGACCAGCGGCCGTAGTAGGTCATAGCTTTACCGTCGAACATGGTTTTATCAGCCAGAGGAGGATCCCCGACCAGAACAATAATAATCTTGCCTTTCACATCTGCGTCTTTGAAGTCATTCCAGCCGTATTCGGGCGCATCAATACCGTAGCCCGCGAAAACGACTTCTGCGTCGGAAATATCCACGGTTTTATATTTTTTCAATGACCACGCCATGAAATCCAGGCGATATTTCAATTCTATGGTTTTATCAGCGGATGTCAGCTTCAAACCGGGACTTGCCGTTAAAGTTGTTCCTACTAAAGGAACGCTTTGAAGGTAGGTGCCGTCGGGATTTCCCGGCCGGAGACCGATTTGCTTGTATTGATTGATGAGATAGTCCAGAGCAAGTGATTCTCCCTTGGATCCAGGAGCCCTGCCGCCCAGTTCATCGGATGAAAGATATTTCGCGGCTGCGGCTATCCTTTCTTGGGAAAACTCGAATTCAGGTTTTCCCGCGGTGTTACCGGCATAAGAGACCGATGCCTTGATGATAAAAGCCAGGACGAGCGTTCTGTAAAAACATCTGTTCATAATAATCTTCCTTCCGGTTACGCGGTAAGCTGGCGTTTCATTCTATGTACAGCCAGAGGCATAATGATAATTCCGATCGCCCCCAGGCATACTACGTTGAACGCGGGGAAAGCGGCGGCTCTGCCGTCCGCGAGAAACGATCCGAACGCATCCATCGCCAGCCCGGTCGGCGTAAAGAGAGCCGCGATCTTCATAAATCCCGGTACGATTTCAAGAGGCCACCAGCATCCTCCGAGAGCCGACATTGCCAATGATAACACGACTCCCATAGCGTTGGCTTTTTCAGAGCTGCTGAAAAAGCTGCTGAACAGCATCCCCAGCGCCGTTACCGCAAACATGTAAACAAGTACGAGCAGCCCCGCGTTTACAAAAGGCAGTTCCCATTTGATTCCGAAAATCAAAGTTGCGGCGGATCCCACGACTATTACTTGGAGTATTCCCCAAAGCATTCTGGAAGAGATTTGTGCGGCGAAAATTGATTTCATGCCGGAAGGGCTGAAAAGAATCCTCTTCATTTTACCTGTTTTGGTGTCTTCTACCCAGAGACTGGCGTAAAAAGTAAAAAGCGAGAACAAAAGAAACATTACCACGACAGAAGGCAGAGTTCTCTCCATACCTGATGGCCTGTGCGGAGTTTTGCCCAGCTGCGATATATTGAGGCCGATGGGTCCCGTCTCGGCGAGCAGGCTGTCGAGCTTTTCTTCGGTGGGTGGCGCGGTAAGCCAATCCGGCTTTACGCTGAATATGAGAAAATAAAGAATTTTTCTGGTTTTAGCCGAAACTGCGCGGGCGTTTCTTGATTCTTCACCGACTCTTATTGACAGATTCGTGTTCTTGCCTTTGAGTATTTTATAGACCAGGCTGTCGGGAACGGAAAGAACGGGCAGGTTATCTCCAGACGATATGACAATCCCGTCTTTTTCCAGGAGATTCTTGAAAATCGAGCCCACGTATTCAGGGTTGCCGCCTCCATCGTAGGCGATTCTTATCGGTCCCGGAGCTTTCTCATTATTGAAGGCATAACCTATGAAAGCCGTGAAAAGAAGAGGCGCAACAAACGACCATATCAATGACTCTTTGTCCTTGAGTGCAAGCAGTACTTCGAGCTTTGCTATTTTCCACCAATTAGCCGTCATTATTGTTCAGTTTTGAGCCATTTTCTTTCTGCCCACCACTATGCTCAATAGCAGAAACGTGCTACAGTACGCAAATAAAAGAGGCAGGGATATGCTTATATCCCTGCCGGTTATGCTCTCCACGATTCCGGTGTTGGCAATGCCGGTCGGGGTCAAATTAGCGATTTTTTTGACCGCGGGAGGATAGATCTCAACGGGCATTATTCCGCCCCCTATCATCATCAAAATTGTCATTATGAAAGAGCTGAGCGCGGCCGAACTCTTTCGGCTCCTGGCAATGCTAAAAATAGTGGCATTCATGCCCACTATGAAAAAAATGACTAAAACCGTCATGATGTTGGCCTTGAGAATCCCGGTTGGAGCAATATGCCATATTGCTCCTCCGAGAAGCGAGCAGATCACGGCAATGAAATACAAAAAGCAGATGGAGTACAGCCGCTGGTTCATAACGAGAAGCCATGGTTTCTGGGGAGATGCAATTATCAGGTTATTGAGCTTTTCCAGCCTGTCTCCCAGGAATCTTGCCTCCAGGCCGAGCGACAAGGCGAGCAGCGCGAAGACTATCAGCCCCGGAAAAAAGAATGCAGCCATGTTGAATTCATATGCTTTTGCCGATTCTTTTTCGATAATTTTAATGTCCAACGATTGAAGCGATGATAAAGCTTGGGATTTTTCTCCGGCCGTAAAGAATAAACGGGAAACGTCCGCAAGATCATCGGCCGAGGGGGATTTCTTGTTATTTATGAAACCGCTTATTCCTTTCAGGGGAACTCTGAATGTTTTCAACAAGCCGTTGGCCAGGACGGCCATCGTTTCGACCGTGCCCTGCAGAATCTGAGGGCCGATGTAATGACGCGGGTTAGTATAAAAAAGAAGTTCTATGTTTTTTTGAAGAAACAGATCCGTTCCGAATCCGTCGGGTATAACCAACGCCGCAGATGCAAGGTTCTTTTCAAACATCTTTTGCGCTTCGTCGAGATCGGCGACTTTCTTGACCGCAACGATTCCCTCCAGGGGCCCCTGCGCAAATGCATCCGCGACAAAGCCGGATACGAACGAACTGTCCCTGTCCGCAACGGCAAGGACGCTCGGGGGAATCTTTCCGCCGGAATCGAAGACCAGGGTGTATAACACCATGAAAACAAAAGGAATAGCGCTCCAAATCAGAATGACCGCCGGCCTCTTGAAGGTTCGTTTCCAGTACATCATGAAAAGAGCCATTTTTATTCCCTGATTTTTCTTCCCGTCAGGCTTATGAAAAGACTTTCCAGCGACGGAGGTTTGACCGAAACTTCATTCAGGCCGCTCAGCGCGTATACGGTTTCGAAGATGCGGCTGATGTTGCCGGGATCGGACGGCACCGAAACAACCGTTTCCATTTCATTGTCCAGGAGAATAACCGCTCCATCGATATTGCTGATGGTTTGTTCGACAGGCTTTTTCGAAAAAGATCCATGCAAAGTTAATATCTGAACATTTTCGATCCCTCTTCTTAAATCCTGAAGAGAGCCTTCCTTGATTATGAGCCCATTATCGATAATGCCGATCCGGCCGCAGATCCTTTCCGCTTCTTCAAGGTAGTGCGTGCTGAAAAGTACCGCTGTACCCCTGCCGGCTATTTCTGAAATCGACTCCAGTATCATCAACCGGGTTTGAGGATCCAGACCCACGGTAGGTTCGTCCAGCACCAGCACCTTTGGTTCATGCATGATTCCCAAAACCAGGGAGAGACGTCTTTTCATTCCTCCAGAGTATGAACTCACGGCGTCATCCATCCGTTCGGAAAGGCCAATCCATGAGAGCAGGGTTTTCGAGCGTTTTTTGAGTTCGTTTCCGGGGATGTTATACAGAGAACCGAAAAACATGCAGTTTTGAAGAGCAGACAACTCCTCAACGAGGACGGCTTCCTGGAGCACGACCCCCAGGGAGCTTTTAGCCCGGATCGCTTCGCTTGCAATGCTGTATCCGGATACCGTGACTGATCCCGAGGTCGGGGCAAGAATGCCGGCTATAATGTTTATTGCCGTTGATTTGCCGGCTCCGTTTGGTCCCAGCAGGCCGTATATCTCTCCAGAACTTATGGCAAATGAGATTCCTCGAAGTGCTTCGGAAGAATCGTATTTTTTCTTGAGATTGTCGATTCGAAGCATGAAAACCTTCCTTTTGAGATAGTGATTTTGTACTATAACTCCGCTGTTATCGCACTGTCAAGATTGACGGCGATCCGCTTCGAGAAGAAGACGCGATTATGCTCAAGATAATTCATGAAGATAATCATTTATTGGCTGTCAGCAAACCGGCGGGAATTCTGGTTCAGGGGGATTACACCGGAGATGCAACGCTGTTGGAAATGGCCAAAGATTATATAAGAGTGAAATACGAGAAAAAGGGCAATGTGTTTCTAGGTCTTGTGCACAGAATCGACCGTCCGGTTTCCGGGATGATTGTTTTTGCGCGCACATCCAAAGCCGCATCGCGCCTCGTCAGGATGTTCAGAGAACGGGAAATTAATAAGACTTATATTGCGGTCGTAAAGGGTGCGCTGGATCCACCCCAGGGAGAAATCAAATCCTTCCTGGTGAGAAGGGGAAAAAGGTCGCAGACCGCCGGTTCCACATCAAGCTGTTCTTCCGGCAGGGAAGCCATCATGAAGTACAAGACAATTGGATATATAAACAAAATGAGCTTGTTGGAATTGAAACCTGAAACCGGGAGGCACCATCAACTGCGCGTACAGTTGGCTTATTTGGGACATCCGATCATCGGAGATTTGAAGTACGGAGCAAAAACGGCGCTCCCGGACAGATCGATAGCACTGCATGCCTGGAAGCTGTTATTTGCCCATCCAGTAGGTGGGGGGATTGTCGATCTCGAGGCTTCGCCGCCCGGCGGCGAACCTTGGATGCCTTTTCGACATTTCTATCAAACAGATGGCAAAAGCCAGGACGGGGATTACTAAAAACACCAAATCATGATTTTTTTGCAAACTGCTTTTTCGCATTCATTGAAAAAGCGAGAAGGACCGCCGCCGAGGCTCCGAAGAACGCCCCCTGCAAAAACGGAGCCCTGGGGGAAACACGATCCCATAGCAGACCCGCGATAAGGCTGGCGGCCAGCGCGCATACTCCGGTAACGAAGTAGAAGAATCCCAAGGCCCGTCCGAATTCGCTTCTGTCCACCAGGTCGGTGACGAGAGCTTTGCCTATTCCCTCGGTTGCTGCCAGGTATATCCCATAAAGAATGAATGCGGTATAGAGCACCGCTGAGGAAGTGGAGATAAATATCAGGAAATATGAAATTGCAAAAACAAGCATACCCCCCAGCAGCACCGCTCTTCTGCCCAGCCGGTCGCTTAATCCTCCCAGGCGCTCGGAAAGAAGCGCGTAAATAATGTTTGCACAGATGTAGGGCAGCAAGGCCTCCGTATAAGTCATGCCCGAATACCCGGATTTCAAAATCATGAATGTCGCGCTGCTTGATCCCAGGGAAAAAACGGCGTATATCGCGACGAACCTTCTGTAATCCGCTTGGGGTAAAGGAGTAATTAGGTTTTTGATTATCGATTTGCCGGTTGAAACAGCGGGGCGCGCTTCTTCAGCTATGCGAATGGTAAGTAAGACGGCGAAGAATGCGGGAATCAAGGACAAAAGTATGACGAGTTTGAAATCGTTTTTGAATATGTTCAAGAATAGAAATGCCAGGCCGGCGCCGGTGACGGCTCCCCATGTGTCCATAGCCCTGTGAAATCCGAAAGCTCTGCCTCTCGAGTGCGTTACCGTTACATCGGCTATCAACGCATCCCGGGCAGGCGTTCTGATGCCTTTGCCGGTCCTTTCCGCCAGCCTGGAGCAGGCTGCTATAAACCATACGGGAGAGAGCGCGAATACCAATTTGGCAGAGCTGGACAATGCATAGCCGGAGAAGACAAACGGCTTTCTTCTTCGTATCCTGTCGGAAATGGGCCCGCTTAAGCCTTTAACCAGGGCTGATAACGCTTCGGCCGCGCCTTCCATCAATCCCAGGGCTGCGGCCGGCGCCCCAAGAGTAACTGTGAGGAAAAAAGGGATTATAGGATAGATCATTTCACTGGAAGCATCAGTAAAAAAACTTACCCACCCCAATGTCCGGACATTCTTATGTATTCCTTTATCGGGCATTAAAGAAATTTTCCTGATTTTTGATCTTGAACTTTCAATGAAAATAATACGAACGCGCGGAATTCTCTTTGAATAAGAATATTATCATAAACATGCGCAGTTTAGCTACCGATGTAAGGATTAGTTTACAAATCAATCGCACCTCTATAATTTCCGTTTGTTTGCCCGGGCCCCGCCGCTTATTGGAACACTTCCTGCAATTTTAGGAATGCATTTTTAATATGTTATTATGTAAAGCGTTACGCACTTACGCGGATGCCCCGCAGTGCATAATTATCGAGTTCTGCCGGGGCGGCTTGCAGAGTGCGAGGAATGCGCGCGTGATTGGCTCCCCGGGCGAAACACCTTCGACACTGATATGGTGCAAAAAGAAAACAATAATCGAAAGAGAACCGAATCCGGGGTTTTGCTCGAACCCAAATTCGCGGCAATGGTTGAAATTGCCACATCTATACTGAAATGCGGCGATCTGGATGAAATTTTATCGGTTATCACGAAGGGACTGATTCATATTTTGGCTTTCGATCGATCGAGCGTAGCCCTGTGCGTATCAAATGAATCCAAGATGATACTGAGGGATATCTGCAAATTCAGCGGGGAAACCGGAAGCAAATTCGGCGAAAGTATGGATGTCCCGTTGGAACCGACCAATGTGCTCGGCTGGGTAGCGCTGACCAAGGAGCCCATTATCCGCAATGATATTGAGGCGGATAGTCGTTTCAAAGAAGTAGTAAAGGAAGAAATGCTGCAAAGTGACATGATTGTGCCTCTTACTTCACATGAGGATGTTATTGGGACGCTGAACATAGGGAGCTATAAAAAAAATGCTTTTACCGCAAGCGATCTCGAACTGTTGAACGGCTGTGCGAAATTCGTCTCGATGGCGATAGAACATGTAACGCTGCTTAAAGAGGCCAATGAGCTTGGACGCCGATACAGACTCCTGCAGGAGAACGCAAATGATATGATTATGCTGATAAACAAGAATTCCGGCAAGATAGTGGAGGCCAATAGGAAATGTGAACTCGTTATCGGCTATTCGAGGGAAGATCTATTGAAAAAATCTTTCTTTGATTTATTTGCGATGGAAGATCTTCACCAGGCCAGAAAGGATTTTATCAATATGCTGAGCCGCCGGGCGCATTCATTTATCGATCGAAAGATGATCAGCAGAGATAACCGTATCGTATTCGTAGATATCAATTCAAACCTTCTTAGGATACATGATGATGTATTCATTCAAGTAATCGTTCATGATATTTCCCAGAGAAGAATGCTCGAGCAGCAAATAATCCTTCAAAACAAGCGCCTTCAGGAAATTAATAAGCAGTTGAGAGAAGTCGATAAGATGAAGACCGAATTCCTTGCGAACATAAGTCATGAACTTCGAACTCCCTTGAGTATAATAATAGCTTACGTCGAATCCATGAACGAGCCGAAAGCCTCGGAAGAGGATAAAGATAATTTCCTTGATATAATTCAGGAGAACAGCGAGAAACTGCTTGGATTGATAAACAACCTTCTAGATCTTTCCAAATTTGAGATATCCGGAACGATGCTTAACATGACTCTATCGCATGTGCATGATGTTATTCGCTCGGTCTGGCCAAAAATGGAAAGAGAGGCCGGCGGCAAGAATATCAACCTGAATATGATCGAAGGAGAAGATGTACCTGTTATCTACTTCGACAATAATCAGGTACAGCATGTTTTAATATCATTGATAAGTAATGCCATCAAATTCACGCAGCCGGGAGGGATTGTAAAAGTCAGCACCAGGCTGCATAAAGGTTATGTTCAGGTCAAAGTTGCGGACAACGGCGCAGGTATTCCCGGCGATGAGCTTTCATCGATATTCACAACTTTCCACCAGGTTGACGGATCGACTTCGAGAAGATGGGGGGGGATGGGTATCGGATTAGCAATGGCCAAGCACATAATTGTTCTTCATAAAGGAGATCTGTGGGCGGAAAGTGAATATGGAAAAGGCAGTGAGTTCACGTTTTCGCTGCCCGCGGAAACCGAATGCGTATTTCTGGCTGAGGATGATCAGCAGAACTAAGATGGTCGATACGAATAAATTATGCGCCGGAATCGGCTTCTATCATGGATTCGGTGAGAATGACCGCTTCATTCTTGACGATCTTTAATATACCTCCGCTGATGTCAAAAAACTTTTCTGTTTTATTATCAAAAATAATCTTGAGCCTTCCCCCCTTTAAAGTGGAAATAATAGGCGCATGATTAGAGAGAGCCCCCAGGTATCCGTCCTCTCCTGGAACGATTATAGAAAGAACGGAGGCGTCAAGGGCGGTTGATTCGGGTGTAAGAATCTTTAAATGAAAAGTCGCCATGTTTTCTTTTTCCGTTTCTATCCAGCGCTTATAGTCTTGGCTTTTTCCAAAACATCCTCGATCGTGCCCACCATATAAAAAGCCTGCTCGGGAACGTCATCATGGACTCCGTCGATTATTTCCTTGAAGCCCTTGATGGTATCCTGGATCTTTACGTACTTGCCCGCGCTTCCCGTAAAGACTTCTGCAACGAAAAACGGCTGCGAAAGGAATTTCTGAATCCTCCTGGCCCTGCGTACGGTTTTCTTGTCATCTTCGCTCAGCTCGTCCATGCCGAGTATGGCTATAATGTCCTGCAGTTCCTTGTTGCGCTGTAGAATTTCCTGGACGCTTCTGGCTATCTGGAAATGCTCGGCGCCGACGGTTTGCGGGCTCAAAATCCGGGAAGTAGAGGCCAGGGGATCCATGGCGGGATAGATCCCCAATTCGGCTATGGATCTGGAAAGCACGGTGGTTGCGTCGAGATGAGAAAACGTCGTAGCCGGCGCCGGATCGGTAATATCGTCCGCAGGAACGTATATGGCCTGTACGGAAGTGATGGATCCTGACTTGGTCGAACAAATACGCTCCTGCAGGGCCCCCATTTCCGTTCCCAGAGTCGGTTGATATCCTACAGCTGACGGCATACGGCCCAATAATGCGGATACTTCTGAGCCGGCTTGAACGAATCTGAAAATATTATCGATGAAAAGAAGCACATCCTGGTGTTCTTCATCCCTGAAATACTCGGCGATCGTGACCCCGCTGAGTCCTACGCGCAATCTGGCTCCGGGAGGTTCGTTCATCTGGCCGAACACGAGGCTGGTTTTTTCCAGGACGCCGGATTCGCTCATTTCCAGATAGAGATCGTTGCCTTCCCGCGTTCTTTCTCCAACGCCGGAAAAGACAGAGAACCCTCCGTGCTCTGTGGCTATGTTTCGAATCAGTTCCATAATTATAACGGTTTTGCCGACGCCGGCTCCTCCGAAGAGCCCGATCTTGCCGCCTTTCGGGTAGGGAGCCAGGAGATCTATAACTTTTATTCCGGTTTCGAGCTGCTCGGTTTCCGTTGCCTGATCTTCGAGCTGAGGAGGCTCGCGGTGAATGGGGTAGCGCTTGTCGGGATCGGGAAGATCACCCTTCGTATCCAGGGGTGTTCCGAGAAGGTTGAAAATTCTGCCCAATGCCTGGGTTCCAACCGGTACGGAGATGGGTTTGCCCAGGTCTTCCGCTTCCATTCCGCGAACCAGGCCGTCCGTAGAACTCATAGCAATGCATCTCACCACGTTCCCCCCTACATGGAGGGAGACTTCGCAGGTTATATCGATGTCTTTTTTCTTATCGGCTATCTTGACGGCGTTAAGGATCTTCGGAAGCTTGTCGGAAGGGAATTCAACGTCAACGGTTGGGCCGATAATCTGGACGATTATGCCGATGTTTCTTTCATTGGCCATTTTGAGTATTCTCCTTTTGTGCTGACCGGTCTTTTTACAAATATTACCTTGTGGACGGCTGAACGATCATGCCTGGGCTTCCGCTCCGCCGACGATTTCCGCCAGTTCCTTGGTGATGATGGCCTGGCGCAGCCTGTTTCTTAGAATTATCAAGTCTTGAAGCATTTCTTCCGCGTTATTGGTTGCCAGCTGCATAGCAGACATTCTTGCTCCGTATTCGGAAGCAAATGATTCGGCGAGGGCTGAAAAAATCCGCGTGGTAGCATATAAGGGAATCAGCTTCTCGAAAACAGCATCTTTATCCGGCTCGAGGATAAATAGCTCCCGGCTTTTCTTTTCTTCTGCGGGGGGAATGCTCAAGAATTTATCCACGGTGATAGTAGAAACCATCGCGGATTTGAACCGTGAATAAACGAGGTGAAGCGAATCCACTTCATCGTTTATATAAAGTTCAACGAGTTTGGATGTTATCTGTTTGACTTCGTTGAGATCGAGCTTATCGTTGATACCTTCCCTGCTGTATATAATAGGAGTTCCCTTGTTTTTGAAGAACTGGAATCCTTTCTTGCCAAGAGTTATCAGCTTACAGTCGGAATCCCGATGCTCCTTTATGAACTTCTGTGCGGTTCTTATCAACCTGGCATTGAAAGCTCCGCATAAGCCCCTGTCCGATGTAATGAGTACGATCCCGGGTCTGGAGCCTCCTGACCGGGAAAATAGTTTTTCCCGGTTTGTTTCGAGGGGCGCCGTTCCGGGCACGAAGGCCAGGGAAACGTTCTTTCCTTCGCCGGAAGAAGCGGCCTGTTCGCTCGTTAATATTCCCGATAAAATGCTTAATATTTCCGCGAGGTCCTCCGTATACGGTCTGGTCGCTTTGGCGCGTGTTTGCGAACGAGTGAACTTTGCGGCCGCTACCAACTGCATGGCTTTGGTGATTTTCTTTATATTGCCTACCACCTTGATTCTGGCTTTTATGTCGAGAAGTGTAGCCATTAAAATACCTCCGCGCCGTCCTGGCCCGGCGGTTGAAGATTAATTGGATTCGGCGTCTTCTTCCTCCGTGAACTTATTTTTGAATCTTTCGATTGCCTGCTCGATCTTCTTTTCCAGGTCGTCGTTTATGGCCAGCGAGGTCGCGAGCTCTCTAACGATGTCGGGATATTCCGCGTTCATGAACTCGTGGAGTTTCTCCTCGAAATGTTTCAATATTTTTGTCGCAACGTCATCAAGGAATCCCCTGGTCGCCGCGAAGATTATCACGACCTGCTTTTCCGCGGGCATAGGTACGTACTGCTCCTGCTTGAGTATCTCGACCAGCTTTTCCCCCCGGGTCAGCTGGGCGACCGTGGCCTTATCCAGATCGGATCCGAATCTGGCGAAATCGGCAAGCTCCCTGTACTGCGCGAGATCGAGTCTCAGCTTGGCGGCCACCTGTTTCATCATCTTCGTTTGCGCGTTGCTTCCGACTCGGGACACGGAAATGCCCACGTCAATGGCCGGACGCACGCCGGAATAAAAAAGGTCATTCTCCAGGTATATCTGTCCGTCGGTTATTGATATGACGTTCGTCGGGATGTAGGCCGTGACATCGCCGAGCTGGGTTTCAATAATGGGAAGCGCCGTCAGGGAACCGCCCCCGAGTTCGTCGTTCAATTTGGCCGCACGTTCGAGCAGGCGCGAATGCAGGTAGAAGACATCGCCGGGATAGGCTTCTCTTCCCGGAGGCCGCCGCAGCAGCAGAGATAACTGCCTGTAACTCTGCGCGTGCTTTGATAAGTCATCATAGAAAATCAATGCGTGCTTTTTGTTATTGCGGAAGTGTTCTCCGATTGAGCATCCGGCATAAGGCGCGAGAAACTGAAGGGGGGCCGGATCGCTGGCGGTCGCGCTCACGATTGTCGTGTATTCCATAGCTCCATGGTTTTGAAGGACCTTTGCTACCTGGGCGACGGTGGATTCTTTTTGGCCTATTGCGACATAGATACAGTATACATCCGTGTTTTTCTGGTTGATTATTGCATCGATCGCAATAGCGGTTTTGCCGGTCTGCCGGTCGCCGATTATGAGTTCCCGCTGGCCCCGCCCGATCGGTATCATGGAATCGATGGCTTTGAGCCCCGTGTGCAGGGGTTCCTTTACCGGTTGACGCTGCAGAACATTGGGCACAACGGTTTCCACCGGCAGATAATCCTGGGTTACGATGGGTCCCTGGCCGTCGATGGGTTGGCCCAGCGAATTCACAATGCGCCCAAGCATGGCTTCGCCTACCGGCACCTGGACGATCCTGCCGGTTCTTTTGACGGTATCGCCTTCTTTGATGTTGGTGTCGGGTCCGAAAAGGGCGGCTCCCACGTTATCGGTTTCCAGGTTCAGCACCATTCCCATGACGCCGCCCGGAAATTCCAGCAATTCGCCTGCCATGGCGTCTTCGAGACCCCAAACGCGGACGATGCCGTCGCCGACCTGGAGGATCGAACCTATAGATTCGGTTTCAAGTTTTGTTTCTTGTTTCTCCAATTCGCGCTGGATTATGGAACTTACTTCTTCCGGTCGAAAGGCCATTCTATTTTCTCCTGATCTTGAATGAGTTTGCTTCGTTCGATTTCATGCTTTTTCAATAAACCTTTATTTCTTTTAGATTGCTTCGCAGTTTTTCGAGCTGGTATTTAACGCTTCCGTCTATAATTCTGTTTTCCATTTTGATTACCATTCCGCCAATAAGGGTCTTATCGATGTTCTTGGTAAGCCTGATTTTCTTTTTAGTGTTCTCTTCGAGCTTTTCAACGGTTTTTCTTTGCAGAGCGTCGTCCAATGGAACAGCGGTGATTACTTCGACTTCCAGAATGCCCATGCGTTTTTCATAGAGCGCCGTATAAGCCCAGGCGATATCTTCGACTATTTCAAAACGCTCCTTGCGAACAAGCAGCTTGAGGAAGTTCACCAGAAGTTTCTCGCATTTGCCTGTTAATGAGCTGTCTATTAAAGACAGTTTGTCTTCAGTCGGAATCTGTGGAGATAAGACAAAATTGTTGAAATCCGGGTTGAGTTCGAGTAGACGGCGAACGCCGTCAAGCTCGCCCTGAAGGGATTCTTCCCTGCGGATGCGGAGAGAAGCTGCGAACAGGGCGGCTGCATATATCTTTGCCAACCCGCCTGTTATCATGTGATTTTTTTGCACGAGAATTCTCTCATTGTAAACGCCGGCGTTCAGGAGACAATCAGGCTTTTAATGCTTACCGTTCAACTTGGAATTCATCGAGAAAATCGCCTATTAATTTCTTGTGCTTATCCCGGTCGAGTTCCTGGTTGATGACTTTTTCGGTTGATGTAATCACGGCATCTACCATCTTGTCGCGCAGCAGGGCGTTGGCTTTATCAAGCTCTAGGGCGATATCCTGCTGGGCTTTTTCCCGCAGCGCCACGGTTTCGCGGCGCGCTTCGTCCTTGATTGCTGCGGCCAGTTTGCCGGCTTCCTGCGCGGCTTCTTGTATTCTGGTGCGCCTGGCCGCTTCTATGTTCTCCAATTCTTGCTTATACTTGGATTTTTGGGCTTCAACCTCGTTTCTCTTGTTTTCTATTTCTTCGAAGGAAGAAGCAATCGCCCGCCTGCGTTTTTCCATGAATTCCAAAAGGCCTTTCCAGGCGAAGCGTCTCAAAAGCCACAGAGCTATAAGAAAGCCAAGTATCTGCGTTACTATCTGCTGCCATTCCAGTCCCATCATTGCTCCTTGAATTGATCGATATACCGCCCGGGAATCCGCCCGGGCTGGAATCAAACTCAGTCAAACCGATTTCTAATGGCCGATGCTTCCCTTAAAGATGAAAACGGTAACCAGGGCATAAATTGTCAGAGCCTCGATTAGTGCGCAGCCGATAATCATTCCTACTTGAATTTTACCGGCTGCTTCGGGTTGGCGGCCCATGGCCTCCATGGCGGCTCCTACGGCTTTTCCCAGACCGATTCCGCTGCCGAGCGCCGCTATTCCAAGTCCAATGGGAAGTGCCAGCGACAACATTGATTGGTAATCCATAACGTTTCCTCCTTAGGGTTGCCTGCGGTCAGTGCCCCTCTGGTTCTTCATGGGGCAGCATCAACGCGAAGTAGATGGTCGACAACAACATAAACACCAGCGCCTGAATAAAGCTGGTGAGAATGGCCAAGAAAATGAACGGCAGCTGGAGCGGAAGGCCTATGGGAAGACGGAAAAGCCCCATAAGCGCGATACCCAGGCCGACGAATATATAAAGGAGAACATCTTCTCCAGTGACATTTCCAAAAAGTCGAAGCGACAGGCTCATTGGTTTGGCCAGCTCTTCCACTATATGCAGCGGAAGCATAAGAGGAATCAAGACTACGCCGATGATATTTCGGGGCTGGCCCATCATGTGGTCTATATAGCCGATTATGCCGTTTTTTCTTATGCCCGTATATTGAACATAAAGAAAAACGCAAATAGCCAACGCGACGGTGGTGTTCAGGTTGGAGGTAGGAGATTTCATGAGCGGGATCAGGCCGAGAAGATTCATGAGGAGGATATAAAGGAATAGCGTTCCCAGGAATGGCACAAATTCCTTGCCGCGCGAACCCAAAACTCCCATTATGAATTTTTCGAGCTCTTCAACCGCGTATTCTATAGTATTCTGCAGCCCCCCTGGAATCATCGAAGGTTTCCGGGATGCCAAACGTGTTACGATTATCAGAATCAGCGCCGCTATCAGCGAGAAGATCAAGTTTTCCCATTTATGAATAAAATCGCCGAAAGAAGTACCTATAAACCAGTGGTGAAGCAGTGAAACCAGGTTCGGCAGTTCAGGCGAACCGCTGCCGGCTTCATGGGCGTTTTCGCCTTCGATCATCAAGAAGAATAAAAACTTATTTGCGAATTCGAACATTTATCCGTCCGTTCAATAGCCGCCGTAAGGCTCAGTGAGTGGACACGGATTTTTTATCCCGGTTCCATATTGAAGAGCCATCATCGAGCTTCAAGGCGGTTCTTCCCAAGGCTTTCATTATAATGACGAAGAAAGGCCAGAAAAATCCGGCTAACAGGGCGGGGATAGGAAAAACTTCAGTTTTCAGAAGGATAAAACCCGCCATATAGAGCACTGGAAATTTAGCCGCCAGCAGCAGGAATGCTTTGAACAAATTCTCATGCCTGCGGGACAGCAGTTTTTTGACCAGACCGGCGATAAAGTAAATATTAACAAGGGACCAGGCAAATCCCAATATCCATGCTCCGGCGGTGAGGGCGTCCATATAAGCGGCTGCAAACAAGGCCGCTATAGAGCCCAAAAAAATAGAGGTCCTTCTGACTCTGTCTAGAAATTCAAGACCCATTGGTTTTATTCCGCTTTTTTTTGTCTTTGCTCGTCTTGCGAACCACGTTCATTACCTGTCTCGCACCGGCGATAAAACCGATGACCAGAAAAACGATGGTAAAGATGGGGTCCGTATTGAACCGCTTATCCAAAAAGCTGCCAATAAAAAAACCAATTATTGGAGATACGGCCAAAAGAAGCGGAATCGTGGTAAGAAGACCCACTTGGCGCATCATCCAGTAACGGTCATCTTCATTCTTTTTTTGCAAGGAATGAATCAGGAAGCAGCTTTGTCAAATTCGCCATATTTCAATCACCGGGCGCCCCCGGTCGGGCAGAACTTAAAGCCGGGAATATACGTGAACTTTTTAACAAAGTCAACCCTGAAAATAACTTCACCGGCCTTATTTTAAGAAGACAATCTTGCTTTGCGCTCTTTTCCCTTCGAAGTCCATATGCACGAAATAGATGCCGGAGGGGACGGTCTCTCCAGGCCGGCCGCTGCCGGACCATGAAACCGACTGTCTTCCTGCTTTACGAAATCCGGTGTGAAGCTCCGCAACAAGGGCTCCGCGCACATCGTAAATCCGAATACGCGGCTTGCCGGCCGAGGGGAGATAAAACGGTATAGTCGTGGAGGAAGAAAATGGATTGGGATAATTGGCATAGAGCGCTGGAGGTGAGAACCCCTGCACGGACGCGCCTACAGTGAAGAGTTCAGTACCGCTCTTGCCGAGAAAGATCTTATATGTGTATTCTCGACCGGGGTTCACATCGGTATCAAAAAAGCTGTAATGCGCAGGATCCCCTTCTATTATATCTGCGGCTATGACACGAAAGGTTCGCCCGTTTTCCTTTTTGGAAATTGAAATTTCCGAAGGTGGGATGCTCTCCCGCAGCGCAAATTCGATTGTAATCCCGAGTTCAGATGCTTCTGCCCGGTAATATGCAACTTGGGCGGGTGTAACCGCGGGATCTCCTATTATTAAGCTGCAGATGCCGCTGTTGTTGTTGCTCGATACGGTGGCGTTTCTCGATGCAACGATCAGATCATTGAAGCCATCGTTGTTCATATCGCCCGCCGCAATCGATCCGCCGGTATAATCGCCGCTTGATGCACCCAAGATGGTCGTAAGGCCTGTTTGAACCAAAGCCAGGTCGATTACCGGAGCGAATAAAGATCTACCGAATGCTATGATGACTTCTCCTGCTCCCGATCGTGCACTGGGGCTGGCCTGGGGAGATCCTATTACTATGTCTTTTTTGCTGTCGGAATTGAAATCTCCGACCGCGAGGGACATGCCTATGTGGGTGTTCAAATCCCTCCCCCAGAACAGGGAAATGCTGGGGCTCGAAAGCGCCATGTCGATCGTATCGGGCAGCGAACTAACCCCGCCTATAATGTATACTCCGCCGGCCTTACTCCTGCCGGGGGGCGTATAGTCAACAGCGGAAATAACCGCTTCGGGAAACCCGTTTCCGGTTACATCTCCCGCGCAGACGGCCGATCCGGTGAGTGCGCTGGCGGCGGCTCCAAAAAAACGCTTGATGCCTGGGAGATCTACAGAAATATCCACGGTGTCCGGCAGTGACGGGCCGCCGTAAATAATGAAAGCGGCGCCTGAAGTGCTCCGGCCCATGCGGGTGGCCTGGGGTGCGCCGACTAAGAGATCGTCATAATTATCATTATTAAAGTCGAAAGCAAAACAGGAATTGCCGAAGGTGTCCGCCGGGCGGGCTCCGAAAATCCTTGAAATCCCCGCCTGCGCTCCTGCCATGTCTATGTCTGCGGGGGAAGCGGATCCGTATATGACGATCAGCGATCCTGCCGATGCTCCTGTCGGGGGCGATGAAAGGGGAGCTCCGACGAGGATATCATCGTATAAATCGTTGTCTATGTTTCCCGTTGCGAGGGAGCTTCCGAGCTTATCGAAAACATTTGCGCCCGTGAATGCAGCCGTACCCGGAGGAGACAAGGCCATGTCCAATGTGTCGGGTAAAGAGGCTCCTCCCAGAACGACTATGACTTCACCGGCAAAAAAGCGCCCGCTGGGAGATGCCCAGGGCATACCCCAAATTATATCATCCTTAGAATCGCCGTTTATATCTCCCGCGGCAAGCACCGCGCCGACATTCGAAGTAGAAGCGGGGCCGATGATACGTTTTATGTAAGGAGCATTTGACGAGAGATCGATCACTCCGGGCAGGGTTCCGCCGGCCATGATCGCGTATACTAGACCGCAGTTCGAGCGGCCCTGGTAATCGAAGCCGGGAGCGGCGATCATAATATCATCGAGATTATCGCCGTTGATATCGCCGAAAACTACTGCATCCCCGGTGTAATCGCTGGAATTAACGCCTGTTATCTTGATGTCCTGTTCGTTGAGCTGAAGATCGATCGTAGCGGCATCCGGAGTCCGGACGAAAAAAAGCGTCGCAAAAAAAACACCGGCTGCCGCAAGTAACGAGATCGTTCCGGAGATAGATGCGGGTTTCAAATGTTGGTTCACTCTGTGAGATCCTTTCCGATAAACAGCTGAAAGTTTAACATAAATATAGATTATAGGTGCAAATAAATCGCCTGCGGCTAAAAAATCAATGGTCAACACTCTTGCTGCCGCTCTTATTTATGGAAGCCCCTGTTTTCAATTCGAGTTTTCTTAATTTCTTTTCTAAATACTCGATTTTTTCTTTTAACTCTTTGGTATCCGCGATCAGCTCCTCATCGGATTTCTTATTGGAGTTTCGGGCCTTGATCTTCGCCGCGGCTCTTTTGGCGCGGGTTCGGACTATTTCCGAGGGATCCGAGACGGACGTTCTATCCAGGGCCCGAAGCGCGCTTTCTTCACCCAGATCTGCCAGCGCGGCTGCGGCCGCAGTCCTGGTTCTTATGTACCAGTCATCGAGCATGGCGGATAGAAACTTCGAGGCTTTTTCACGGTTTTTCGGGTTCTCCAGTTTTTTTGCCAGCGCCGCATATGCACTGATTGCTTCATGACGGTACTTTCTCTCGTTGCCGGGGGCGGCGAGGACCCCGATCTTCTTTAGGGCCGAGGTCACTTCGAGTTTCTTTAATCCTGCGATTCCCGCGTTGCGTATGAGTTCCTCGTGCGAATCGATGGATAGGGCGGCCAGGCAAAGTTCAGCGGCTTTTTCTGAACGCAATTCGACGAGATCGTTCAAGGCCGCCGCACGAATCTCGTAAGACGCTTCGTTCTTGAAAATTGAAATCAACAGCTTTTCAATGCGGCCGGTTTTTTCCATGCGTCCCAGGGATTCAACACATGCCAGCCGAACCTTCGGGTTGCCTGATTCCATTCCCTTGAGAACCGCTTTTACCGCTGCGGCGCTCTTGATTTTCGCCAGCGAATACGCGGCTTCTCTTTGAACCCCCCAAAACTCATCACCGAGAAGCGCCCGTTCGAGCTCGGGCACAACTTCTGAAGCATGTCCTTTTGCGCCCAGGCTTTTTGCAGCGCGGATTCTTTCAATGGCTTCGCCGTTTTTGAGCTGGAAGGCAAGTTCTTGAATGGATTTGTTGAAGTCCAGGGTTTTCAAAATCCAATCACCCTTATCGAAGATCACCATATCCGGTTTCGATTCGGTCTTGAAATAATATTCCTGAGAGACTTTATCCACCATGATGCGGTACAATTTTTTCTCGTTTTCGCACGTGATTTCAATGTCCACCGGCATTCGAAAAACCGGTACAAGGTCGCCTGTTTTCTGCTTTTGGATCACGCTGAGATGTAGAAGTTCCGTGCCGCCATCATATGACGAGGATACTTCGTATTCGGGATGGCCGGCGCAATATAGCCACTGTTCAAAAAGCCATTCCAGGTTGAAACCGGAAACTTTTCGTACCGCTGCTTCGAGATCTCTGGTTTCGGCAGACCGGTACTTTCGCTCTGTGCCGTATTCCTTGACGGCTGCGAAAAACAACGTGTCGCCGAGTACGAACCGCAGCATATGCAGGAAGCTTGCTCCTTTTATATACACATTGCTGCTGTTGCGTTCGTCCCTGCGGTTGAAAAAATCTACGACTACCGGGCGCGGGTCCATTTGATCTCTCTTGACGACTCCCCTGTGGATTTCATCCATGCGGTATCGAAACGCATCGTCGCCGCTGTGGTATTCCTCGTACAAGCTTTGAAAATAAGTTGCGAAACCTTCATTCAACCACATCTGCGTCCATTCGCGGCACGTTACCATGTCGCCCCACCACATGTGGGCGAGTTCGTGCGCTACCAGGCCCCGGCTGGTCCTGGTCATAAGCGATTTTTCGTCCCGCAATAAACGTTTATTCATAACCGTTGCGGTTGTGTTCTCCATGCCGCCGTAAAGAAAATTTTGAACTACAACCTGGCCGTACTTCTTGAAAGGATAACGTATTCCCGTAGTTCTGGAAAAGAAACCTATCATGTCCGGTGTAAGACCGAATGCCGAATCGACGACGCTCTTTTTCGTTCCCGGGGGTACGATGTATAAAAGCTCCACATCCTGCCAGTGATCGCGAATAACATCATACTTGCCGGCGGCCATCATAATCAGGTAGCTCGACTGCGGAGTATCCAGATGCCAATGGTACTCGGTTTTATCTCCAAGGTCCTTTTTGGATTTAAGCACCCCATTAGACAGTACATAGAAACCTTTTTTTACGCGGAAGATTCCTTCGAATGTCGCTTTATCATTGGGATAATCAAAGCAGGGTATCCAGAAACGGTTGTCTTCTCCTTCGCCCTGGGACCAGACTTCATATCTCTGCGAAGGCAGGCCCTTTTCCGGGGCGATAAAATAAAGACCCTGCGCGGGTTTGCACTTGTATACGATCTTGAGCTCCAGGGGTTTGCCGGGAGCAAACGGTGCGCTGCCGTGTACCACCAAATGATCGTCGGCATCGGTGATCGGAGCTTTTTCGAGCCAGGAAGTTTCATGTCCGCCCGGAACGGGGTAATCGAAATCAACTTCCGAACCGTCGATAAATACTTTTTCTATTTCGATATCAACTGCGTTGAGACGGATCGAGCGGGTTCCGCTCCGCAGCGGAATCAGCGAGTGACTTACTTCGCCTGCAATACTCCCGCCGGCTAAATCCAGATCCAGGTTGAGAACTGTATGAAGCACGTCAAAATCCAGGTTGGGGGCGACATAGGCCGGCGGGTCGGGTTTAATCGGGTGGGCTCCGCAATAAGAGCTGGAGAAGGCTGCAATTATCATAGTGATCGTTAATATTAATCCCTGACGCCTCCACCAAAGAATCTTCGGCGGTGCGGACGATTTACATGACTTCAGCAGTGCGCGGGATGCGGTTTTATTGCCAGATAGATGCATGATTAATCCTCCGTATGAGAGTTTTGATGTAATGTGGATAAAGGCCGGCTGGATGAGCTTTCTGCCCGCACCACGGCAGGGGTTATTCAATCCCCTTCTTCGATAGATACCTGCCTAGAGCATCTTTCCAACCGGGCATGGAATCGCAGTTATTTTTTTTGAGCCCGGCGTTTTCCAGGACGGAATACCGCGGCCGCCGTGCCGGCGCGTTCCATTCTTTGGAAGTTATTTTAACCAGTTCGACTTCTTTTTTAGTGAAGTCGAAAACAGCCTTCGCGAAATCGTACCATGAGCATTCGCCCGAATTCGTTGCGTGATATATTCCGAACGGGGGCGGTTTTTCCAGGAGCAGCCTGATCTGTTCGGCAAGATCCTCGGTGAATGTAGGTGTTAGAACCTCATCGCCGACAACTTTTATGGTTTTTCCCGGGGATCCCAAATGCAGCATGGTGTCGACGAAATTATTGCCTTTGCCAATACACGGATTGAGTCCGTAGAGCCCGCTGGTTCTTATTATGTAGTGATGGCTGCAAATGCTCCTGGAGAAGAATTCGCCCGCGAGTTTGGTGACACCGTAAACATTCAGCGGCCCGGGCGGATCATTCTCGACATAAGGCCGGGCCGCATGCCCATTGAAAACGTAATCCGTACTGATGTGCATAAGCATGGATCCTATGCGGAGACAGGCATTGGCGGCATTCCTGGCACCCAGGGCGTTGACATCGAATGCGAGCGCGGCCTCCTCTTCACATCTGTCGACATCCGTAAAGGCGGCGGCGTTGATAACCAGTTCCGGAGAATGTTTTTCGAGGACATCGTCCACTGCATCCGGATCCGTAATCTCCATATCATTCTGTGTCAAGGATATTAGATCGTGGCCGGAGAGTTTTTCTTCAATATCCCTTCCCAATTGGCCGTCGGCGCCGATGATTGCTATCTTCATGCCTGCCTTTCTTCCGCGTCCTTGATTCTGCCTGCAGATACCAGGCAAAGGATCCTCACTGCATCGATAAAAAAGAAAATGGGTATTACAAGCCAATGATAAGGCTTCGCGTAACGCTTGAAAAACAAAAAACTGCTTCTGAGCTTCATCGCTATTTTTTTGCGGCTCAACTGTCCGCCCGTGCTTTGCGAAATCTTATGCCAAACCTTTGCCTTTGGGGCGTAAACAATCCTGTAACCGGCGGCCCGGGCCCGCATGCACAAATCAGTGTCTTCGAAATATGCTTCAAAGGCCGGATCGAGAAGCCCGATCTCCGCAATCACGCCGGTTTTTATCATCATTGCGCATCCGGTGACATAATCGATCTCGCAGGGCGAGTCATACTGTCCCGAATCTTTTTCGCGGATTCCCCTGTGCCTGGCCGTACCTTTCCATAAGGAGATTTTGCCGCCGGCGAACCATATGCAATCGGGAGGATCGTGATAATAGATCTTGGGCCCCGCTATGCCGATATTCGGAGCCGATCCTATGGCGTCGACCAGCCGGCCGACGATATCCGGATCGACCGCAGTATCATTGTTAAGAAGAAGTATCAAGCCGGCACCGCGCCTGCGGGCATATTCGATTCCGCGGTTATTGCCGCGGGAGAATCCAAGGTTGTGTCCGTTTTGAATGACGGTCACGGCATCTCCATACTTGCTTCGAACCGCATCTTCCGTTCCATCATTTGAACCGTTATCGACTAGTATAATTTCCTTTTCCGGGTAGTTCATGTTAACCAAAGACTGCAGGCACTCCATGGTAAGCATCCTGCCGTTCCAGGTGAGGACTATAACCGCCACTCGCGGCAGGTTTGAGATAGGAAGAGGGGGTTGATGGTTGGGCATAATAAGCTGGAAATATTATGGAATATCAGCATACGGATTTCTATAAAGCCTGTGCAGATTATACTTCATAGCGTTGTTAATATTCCAGAATGAATACTTGCGATCAGCCGATGATTTTGCGGGGGTCTTCGCCTTGACGACCCCCGGGAAATGCTGTAGCTTGAGACAGCTATCAGGTTATCAAGATTCTTGCCGGCCGCCGGCGCCCCTGCCGATAGAACTCCGGAACCGGGAGCCTCCAGAATTGAACAGAAAAGCGCTATTCATAATATCGATGCTGATTGTCCTATCCGCGGTTTTATCCTTGTTCCTGTTGAAAAGAGGAAAAAACGGGGACGGCAACGCCCCTGTTTCCACCCGCCCGCTCTCAAAGATAATACTGATAGGAGTCGACGGGGGAGATTGGAGCATAATCGATCCCTTAATCGCTGCCGGCAGACTCCCGAATTTCAAGAAGATCAAGGATGAAGGCGCAACCGGTCCTCTTAAAACCATTGAACCGATACTGTCCCCTTTGCTGTGGACGACCATCGCCACGGGCAAGCTCCCTGAGGAACATGGAATCCTGAGCTTCACCGTTGCCGAACCCGGTTCGGATCGAAAAACCCCCATAACCAGGTATCACAGGAAGGTGGATACGATCTGGAACTTCCTGGGCGATTTTGGAAGAAAGGTCGATATTGTCGGGTGGTTGGCCACTTTCCCCGCCGAAGATATTAACGGTGTTATGGTGACGGACAAGGTTGGGTACCTGGCTTTTGCCGTTCCGGATGAACAGGGCGATAAGGGCAAGATATCTCCTGCTGCGAGACGGGAAGAGATTTCTTCGTTGGTGTGCAAAAGGGAAGCTGTCACTTTTTCTGAAATCAAAAATTTTATCGCCGTCGGCAGGGATGAATTCGCAAAAGCCAGAAAAGCTGAATTCGACCCTCGCGATCCCGTCAACAATATGATCTATCTTTACGCCTCCAGCCAAACCTACAAGAATATAGGCCTTCATCTTTTGCAAAAGGACCGGCCCGACTTTCTGGCGGTTTATTTCGAGATCGTCGATGCGGCGGGACATTTGTTTATGCCCTATGCTCCGCCCATGAGGCCGGAAATCGATAAACGAGATTATGATCGCTACAAATCAGCGGTGGAGCAGGCATATATTTACCAGGATGCGGTGATCGGAGAGTTTATCGACAATATGGATGACAGTACCATATTAATGATTCTTTCCGATCATGGTTTCAAAAGCGGAAACACTCGGCTGAAGGGAAGAGCCGACTTCTGGGCGGGAAAAGCGGCCATGTGGCACAAGCTCTACGGCATACTGGGAATGTACGGCAGAGGTATAAAAAAGGGATATAAAATCAAAGATGCGTCGATCATGGATATAGCTCCGACCATACTTGCCGTCGAGGGGCTGCCTTCGGCGGATGACATGTCCGGCAGGATCCTATCCGGCGCGTTCGAGCGGAACCTGGCCGATGATTTTGCCCCCGGATCGGTTCCCAGCCTCGACAGGAGTCATAGCCGGATAAAAGAGGGGAGACAGGAATTGAACCAAGCAACGGAACAAACTTTGAAAAAACTGGAAGCTCTGGGGTATATAACCCCCGAGAATCCGGATGCACTGAATAATCTCGGCCAGCGGTATCAGAAGAACGGTGAATTCGAAAAAGCGATAATTGAATACAAAAAAGCGCTCGAAATAAATCCCGATTTTCCGGCCGTACTCAATAACCTCGGAGTATGCTACGGCAGGCTAAAAATGTACGCCGATGCCGAAAGGGCATTCAAAAGCGCCCTGTCGATAAATCCGCGCGATGCCTATGCCATGAACAATCTTGCCGTTATGTATATGGAAAACGGCCGTATGGAAAAGGCACGCGCCGCTGCGGAACGCGCGATCGATTTTGAACCCAATTATGTCAACGCTCTCATAACCCTCGGCGCCGTCTACGCGACAATGAGGGACATCGGAAAAGCCAAAAAGAGTTTTGAGAGGGTGCTTGAACTCGATCCAGGCAATAAATCCGCGCTGAACAACCTTGAAAAACTCCGTTTGATATCCGGCGGGAATTGATTTTATTTGATTTATGCAAGATGCAACGGAGAAGGCTCGTTTTCAGCCTTTACCCGCGGGTGATTGTCGGCGCTGTTCGCGAAAGGATGCCGGGACATGAAAAGAAGAACGCTTCTGCTGATTCTCGATGGACTGGGAATGAGAGACGGGGCCGACGGAAACGCTGTCAAAGCCGCAGCTACTCCCAATCTGGACAAACTTTGGAAAGGTTTTCCTCACACACTCATAAATGCTTCCGGTGAATACGTCGGTCTGCCCAAAAAGCAAATGGGAAACAGCGAGGTGGGGCATCTCAATCTGGGCGCGGGGCGGGTGGTTTACCAGGATATAATGAGGATTTCAAAATCCATCGATGACGGTTCTTTTTTCAAAAATCCGTTTCTTATAAAAGCACTCGATAAAGTTAAGATGAAGGGTTCTTTGCACCTGATGGGACTTCTATCTCCCGGCGGGGTGCACAGTCTGCAAAAACACTTGTACGCCTTGATCGATCTTGCCAAGAGCAGAGGCGTAAAGAGTGTTGGTATTCATGCCATACTGGACGGCAGGGATACACCCCCCCGGAGCGGCCTGTCATTTTTACGGGAGCTCAAAGATCATCTTGAAACCCGGAGCCTGGGCAGGGTGGCCACGGTGATGGGACGCTATTACTGCATGGACAGGGACAACAGGTGGGACCGCATAGAAAAGGCTTTCAATGCAATGACCATGGGCGCGGGCGAAAAAACAACCGATTACCTGGAAGCGCTGCGGCATTCTTATGATAGGGATATTACCGATGAATTTGTACAGCCTATAGTGGCGGTGGACGCCGAGAACAATCCAGTCGACTTGATTAAAGACGGGGATTCAATAATTTTCTTCAACTTCAGGGCCGACCGTGCCAGGGAGATTACACGTGCATTGACGCAGAAAGACTTTGCTGAGTTCGACAGGCAGGCATGCCCCAATGTCAATTTTTTGTGCATGACGGAGTATGACCACCGTTTTCCATTGGAGACGGCTTTTCCGCCCGAACATCTCTCGAATATACTTGCTGAAGCCGCGGCGGAGGCGGGATTGCAGAACCTGCGGATCGCTGAAACCGAAAAGTACGCGCATGTCACATTCTTTTTCAACGGTGGCCGCGAACGGGAATACCCGGGAGAAAAAAGAATACTCATACCTTCTCCGCAGGTGGCGACTTATGATCTCGAGCCCGAAATGAGCGCGTTCGATGTCGCATCCAGCCTTGTAAAAGAGCTCCGGACCGGCACCCATGATTTTGTCATCTGCAATTTTGCCAATCCCGATATGGTGGGTCATACCGGCGTTATGAAAGCCGCCGTGAAGGCGGTAGAAACTGTGGATGAATGCCTGGACAGAGTAATGTCGGTATTGGATTCTCAAAAAGATGTCGTCATCATAACATCGGATCACGGTAATTCCGAACAGATGATAGATTACGATAACGGCGGACCCCATACCGCCCATACCACAAACAAGGTGCCTTTGATTTTAGTCGACGGGGCATACGCGGGGCGGTTGATCGAGGGAGGCTCTCTTCGCGACATAAGCCCCACCATGTGCGGCTATCTTGGTATCCCGGTTCCCGAGGAGATGACGGGCTCCGACCTTCGCCGCGACAAGCGCTGACAATCCCGGGGAAAATCTTTCAGATCTCATAATCCTCAGGCTGTCCGACGGAAGACTTCCTGTGCCCCGCGGCAGTCATGTAGAAAAGCGCGTAAAATGCAAGAATTATTATTAGAGGTTCGATTTGCAGCCGAATTCTTTCGCTTCCTCCGTAGAAAATTCTTATTAGAAAATAAAACAGTGTAACGAAAACCAGGAGCAGGGCCTCCCTTTGCTTTTTCATCAACGCCCTTATGGTTCCGATTATGAAAAAAGGCAGGAGAATGCCAAAACTGACTATACTAATCAGGTTGTGCCTGAGCGACCAGGGCGGCAGCTTCGCGCTCGATGATCCTTGCCTGCCGCCGGGTTTTCGCGGATGAAAACTCGTTATTCTCCAGAATTCAACAGCATTCTCCCGTATGCGGTTTAGCCGCGAGCGCGAAACCGGGGTTCCCTGGCTTGCGGTCATCTCCTTTATTTTTTGGGGAATTCTCGTTTTAACCGGAGATATGTAGCGCTCGGATTCCAAACCGACGGGTATGAACTGTTTGTAAACATAATAATTGCGCACCGTCCAGGGAATGGAGATTACAAATATGGCGCTCAGAAAAAGCATCAGGAACTGAATGTTTATGACAAGATGCCGGGTTTTCGAAAGCAAAATGAATAATATAAAAACCGGCAAAAGCAGCATGTACTGCGGATCGGTATGGACGAGCACGGCGTAAAGGAACCCGGCCAGAAGGGAGTAGCGCATTTTCTTGAACGGCAGGGCCAGCCTGTACACGAGCGCCGTCAGGATCAGGCACGAAAAGGCGTCCCGCACCAGAATGCCGGAAAAATAAATATGGTGTACGTACAGCGCCAGCCACATAGCGGCAAAAAGCCCTGCTCCGAAACCGGCAACCCGTTGGCCGAGTTTCAATGCGATAACGGCCAACACTCCCCCCAGAAGGGCCTGGAGAATTATCGCGGCCCATATGTGTTTGCCTGCAAGAAGAAAAACCATCCCCAGCATAAAGGGATAAGCCGGCGCCTCCGGCGAAAAAGGAGTGGTTATCCATGATATTCCGGAAGCGATTTCGAAACCATAAACCGCCGCCGGCGTTACCGGATCGGGATTGATGGATGGATCCATCCCGGCGAGGGCGGCGTATAAAATTCTTACACCAAAGGCTATGGAGAAAACTGCGAGGAGTATTCTTCTTTCAGATGACATTTGTTTTTTAATAAGGGACGATTATCAAAGATTTTACAGCCCGCGGAGGTTTTGTGTCAAATGATTATCAAGCTCCGAGGGCGCATCCGACAAAGAAAGAACGGCGGTAAAATACCGCCGTTCTCTTGCGCTTTTGCAATAACAGCACCCGCTCGAAGATGCAGGCCGGTGCGGTCATTCTAGAAACCCAGATCAAGCACGACCGTGATTCTTCCTTCCTTGTTTTTGTAGGCCGCGGGAGCGGAAACATCGCCTTCCCAGCCGATCTGAGCCTTGACGTTTTCGCGGGCGAAATAAGTGGCGAAAACACCGAGCCTGGCCCAGTCGTCTTTTCCGTCGCTTTCAGTATATTTCTCGAATATGATGGAAGGCCCGAACACCGGGGCATCGTCTTCGATCATGAAGTAATGGCCTTCGACGGTGAAGCAGTAATCACTGGTAGTTTTATCGCCGATGCCGTCTCCATCGCTGTCCACGGAATCCTGCGCGGATGCGATGATTACGTTCAGATGGGCGCCCTGGTAATCGACCTGGACATCGCCGCCGAAAAGATTCCAATCGAAACCGGTGTCTTTGGACTTATCCGCTTTATAATGAGTGGCGTGAGTCCTTGTGAAGAACCCGCCGACGGCCACATGGGGCATGCCGTCGTCTTCAGCGACTACATCATAAGCGGCCCTGAAGCTTACATCATAGGGATCGTGTCCTTCAAGATCGAGAGCTCCGGCGTCGGGATGATCATGAACGGCGGCCAGGTAAAAAAGATTCTGGTAGCGGCCGCTGAAACTCGCGAACTGCGTATCGCCCGGCAAAAAACCGTCGATAACGCGGCCGTACCTGTTTGTGCCCCTGGCATGAAGAGTATTATAGGGATCGGCGAAATACGGCGAGCCCCATCCCAAATGGATGTTGGCTTCGGGCTTGGGATGAAAACCTACCGCTCCCATGGCGAACCACATGTCGAATCCGCGGTCATGCCCGACGTTCACCTTTCCTTCATCCTCTCCCTCTATCTCGGCAAAGAAAGAGAAATTCTCGCTGAGCATTCCGGCGAAAAACAATTCGAATTCATGCATGGCCCGCATCTTGATCTGCTTGTCCTTGTCCGTAATCTTATCGTTGGTCGTGGTCTTGGAATGCCTCATATCCACAAGACGCATGTTCAGACGTCCAGAAATGGGCAGTGTCTGGGCCCATGAAAGATTATCGGAAATATCCTGTGTGGGCCCGGTTCCGGTGTAACCGGCTTCCTTGAATTGTCTTCCGTATTCGGTTAACTGCGACCAGGTTGTGTGGCAGTTGCTGCACTGCATTTGGTTCTGCCGTGCGAAACCGGGGACAGCTGAAGCTTCGTCCATTACCATCGGAAAGACGCAGAATAAAAGAAGAGCCCCTGACAGCCAAAAACACAAGCTCTTTTTCATTGCAGCCTCCTTTGAAAGGGTTAATGGAAAAACCATGGTCCGAATCCAGCAGCAATCGTTCCCTCCTGGTTCGAAAGCCTCGGTGGGACCACAAAAAAATTTCAATGGGCATGTTATAGCGATTGTGAAAAATATGTCAAAGGAAAAAAATAATTTAGTGGTTATTTTTAGCCATTTTTATGACAAGATTGATAAATTATTCATTCTTGAGTAGTGTATTGCAGGTTTACGTGCTGTTATGTTAGTATGCATCGATTATTTCCCCGTTCGGTCCGGGTGGCGGAAATTTTTTGGTGCAGCCGCTTTTTCGGCGGCCTCGAAGCGGGCAGCGGCTTCCAGAGAAAGGCAAAATGGATGAGAATACCTTTTGTAGATTTGAAAACCCAGTATTCGAGAATCAAAAAAGAAATCGATGCTGCTATCGCCGGGGTCATAGATTCAACACAGTTTATCGGCGGCCGGTATGTTGCGGATTTTGAAAATAACTTTGCCGCGTACGCAGGAGCCGAGTTCGCTGTGGGAGTGAGCAGCGGCACTTCGGCGCTCCATCTGGCATTGGATGCTCTTGGAGTAGGTCCGGGGGATGAAGTAATCATGCCCTGCAATACGTTCATCGCTACTGCGGAGGCTGTAAGCCTGACGGGGGCGACACCTGTTTTTGTGGATGTCCTCGAGGACGGCCTCCTGGCAGATCCGGACCTCATGGAAAGCGCCGTAACACCAAGGACCAAGGCGGTTATACCGGTTCATCTTTTTGGACAGGCTGCGGATATGGGAGCCGCAAGAGGCATCGCTTCGAAACACGGCCTGGCCCTGGTGGCCGACGCCGCGCAAGCCCACGGCAGCCGCCTGGACGGAAATGCGCCCAATATTCTCGGTGATGTAACATGCTTCAGTTTTTATCCGGGCAAGAATCTCGGTGCCTACGGCGATGGGGGAATGGTCGTAACCGATGACGCCGATATTGCCGGCCGTATAAGGGTATTGGCGAATCACGGCCGGTCGGATAAATATGTTCATGAAGTGGCGGGGTATAACTACAGGCTTGACGGCCTGCAGGCCGCGGTTCTGGATGTCAAGCTCAAGCATATAACCCAATGGACGGAACAACGGCGAAGCCGCGCCGCGCTTTACGATTCGATTTTCTCCGGGAGCGAAGTCGTGCCCGTCAAGGAAGTGGACGGACGATACCATGTATATCATTTATACGTGGTAAGAATAAAGAACCGGGATGAAGTCAGAAAAGTACTCGCCGATGCCGGGATAGCTTCGGGTATTCATTATCCCATCCCTCTTCACCTTTTAAAAGCCTACGAGCACCTGGGCATTACCGAAGGCGCCTGTCCGAATGCTGAGAAAGCCGCGAAAGAGATCTTGTCGCTGCCTATTTATCCTGAATTAACGGATGATATGGTTAAAAGCATCGCGGAAGCGGTTCTCGCCGCCGTCTGAAAGCTGGAAACACTTGTCCAGATCGCCGCAGAAAAGTTTTTTTCGCCGGATCCCAATCTCAAAAAGTGCAGCCGAGGCTGAAAACATAACGGAAATCCGTCTTCTCGGTTTCGGAGTTGATTTCAGGCGTGTTCACAAAAAACGGAATATCCAACCTGAGCTGCATGTTATAAAAAGGAAAACGCCTGGCGGATCTTAAACCCACTCCGGCGTCCAGCAGTGTTTTGTCCAGATATCCATGGTCGGTTATGTATGCGGTGCGCGAACTTGTTTCTATAGGGTTTGTTTTATCGAACACCCTTCCCGCGTCTATGAATCCGACTCCGTGGAGCTTGCCCAAAAACGGCGAAGTTAAGCGGCCTATGAGTGGGAGTGGAACATCCAGTTCGAAATTCGCGGCAAACATTTTATTGACGCCAAAATTCCCAGCCAGATAACCGCGCAGATTTCCGCCTCCGCTTTGATGATAATTCAGGTCTTTGGGCAGGGCGCCCGGGCTTCTCAAGAAGAAATGAGTTTCGGATGCCAGGGGCCCTCCCCCGGACAAATAGAATTTCTGCTGGTACGGGATCTCACCTCCGGCCAGTCCGAGAAAAAATCTAAATCGAACGCTTATGGGAATTATTGATTTTCGCGATTTTAGAACAACGGAGCTTCGGAATTTTTCATAATGGTACTTGCCACCGAACCATTCTCTGCCGAACCGGATTCGTGCGTTCGCTTGAGTGGCGGCGATGTCCAACTGCGGGGCGATCCGGTAACCGAAGGAGAATCCCAGATCGCTTCCGCGCTGGTATGTTTCCGGGTCGGTAATGAACCGCGGGTCGGCCAGTTCATGGTACTGGACTTCCATGAAAATATCATGGTCCGGCGGGGTGAGCAGGCGCTTTCTCCGCTTGATGGAGAAGGTCAATCTCCCGTCCTGTCTGCCCTCCATCTTATAGCCCGACAGGTTCATGATGCCGCTGCCGCCGAAGAATCTGAAATTCCTGGATGCTCCGGCCGAAAAATCCAGCCTCTTGCTTTCGAAGCCGTAATAGACACCGAGATTAATTTTTCGCGCCCATCCCGCGCGGCTGCCTTTAATGTGAAGACCTGTCTTCAATCCATCTAAGTCGTTGTACCATGCCGACGGCCTGTACTTGATTGAGTAACCATCTGTGGAGAAATAATTATTCCCCGGCCAGTCAAAACTCAACGAATGGCGCCGCGGGAGAAAATTATCGGACATATTTATGTCGAGGATTTCATTTTCGGCATTCAGCCGGGCTTCAACCGGTTTTCGATCCAGCTTGAAGACCTGGGTCATCGTGCGGAGGCGGCCCTTTATTCTGAATGTTTCTTTGGAGCCGTCTTCAAAAACGAATTCCAGTTTTAAAGGCATAATGATTTCGCCGAGCCTTTTAATGGTCAGTCCGGCATCGTATGAATTTGCGCTCTTCGTGATTCGCATTTCATCGAGCTTGTAATCGCATATTTTCGTGGAATGAAGCCATTCCTGGAAAAACCAATCCAGATTCAATCCGCTGACATCTTCGCAAACCTTGCGGAAGCGGCTTTCGTTTACATGCCGCAGCTTCCATCTGCGGAAGTACTCATGAAGAATTTCATCGAACTTGTCATCCCCGACAACATACCAGAGGGCGTTAAAAACCAGGGCGGCCTTGTTATAGACGTTAATACGGTAAGAGTGAACGAATTCTTCCGCTCTCGTAGCAATTCTCTCACCGTATTTTCGTCTTTGCAGGTCGAAGACCGGGAGTCTTCTGCGGTCCAGGATTTTATATTGTGGGGTAATTCGCTCGTAAAAGTTCCTTTTGTCCGTTTTGCCCCATGGGCCGTATTTCTCGTTCATGTACCAAATTGTCTGAAAAGTCGTAAATCCTTCGTCCAGCCATGCTTCAGCTCGTTCGTCGTTTCCAAAGATTCCATAAAAATATATGTGCCCGACTTCATGGATCACGAGCCCCTCATTGGCCCTTCCATCCATAACCAGCATGGGGTATTCCATGCCGCCGCCGAGAAGTGCGTCCACTATGCTTACCTGAGGATAAGGATATTGTCCGATGCGATCCGAGAGCCATTTTATCGCGCGAATTCCATGGGCCAGCGTGGTATCCCGCCAGGTCTTGGCATGCTGCTTTCTGTAAAAGCTCCGGATCTCAACTCCGTTCCATGTCGTATCCTGGACGACGAAGTCCGGGTCGGCCGACCATGCGAAATCGTGAACGTTGTCGGCGTGGAAATGTACTGTTTTGTAGAGTCCGGAGACTTGCCCATCGGATTTTTCATCTTCTTTCCCGCCGGGGTTCAAATTCCATCCTGGATCGCCGTTAAGAATGATTCCAGTTGCGGCAACGACATATTCCTCCGGGATTTCCATGAACACGTCAAAAGTGCCGAACTCGCCGTAGAATTCGCCGATGCTGAATTTGTCCGGGTGATATCCGTTTTCGTCGTATACAACCACTTTGGGGTACCACTGGGCGAAATCATAATGTTTTCCTTTGCGGCCGGCGCGGCCTATGTGCTGCCTGATTTTTTCGGAAAAAGTCATCTCGACGGTGATACTGTCTCCGGGCAGCATCGGTGAAGGAAGTTTCAAGGTGGCGATAGTATCGTCTATCCCAGGATCGATTTTGTTCCCGTCGATGGATACATTCTCTATATCCAGGGACGCTCTATATTTTCCGGGAATATCAAGGACGGTCAAATTGAATTGTCTCCTGTAGCTTTTTGATAGCGCCGTGTTCTTGGATTTGTAAGCGTTGGGATATAAATGGAGATATAGGTGTGAAAGAGTATCTGGTGATTCGTTCCTGTACAAAATCGTTTCGGTTCCGGACAGCGTGTGCTCTTCGGTGTTTAATTTCGCTTTGATTGTGTAATGAACAAACTGCTGGAAGTACTGCGGTTGCTCGGATCCGTACGCGGATATCGCTCCAACAGCCAGCATCAGGGCTCCCAGGCTTGACAGAACACGCTTCATTGCATCAACTCCTTTTTATCATTATATTGGCGTTTTCCCCATTGAGCGGTCATTCGCTGTTTTCGCAAGGCGGGTTCAAATCGTTCAGAAGATCTTTTATTTTGCCGTCTCCTCCTGCCCAGTTCAGCAGGTTAATATATCTCCTGAATTCCCTGGAAGACGAGAAAGTAAAATAACATGAAACGGCGTTGCCTTCCAGGTTTTCCGGTATTTTGAGTTTGATGGCATTGGGGAGCCGCATTTTCTTTATATGCTCCGTGACTTTTTGTTCTCGGCCGCTGAGTTCCGGGAATATTTCTCTTCGAAGCGCGCCTATCAAGGCGGATCCGCTGCCCGCCGCCGCCGATTTGGGAAGCTTCCCGGTGAATTTCTTCAAATCGAATTTTTTTCTCGAACGGGCAAGCGAAAGGAGGCGGGATAGTTTCCGTGTTTCGGCAAAAGTCAACGGCAGCGATACTTTGTTTCGCAGAAGCCACAATCTTTCCTGTCGTTTCAAATCGAGTAATACCGGAATACTCTCGGCCGGAATGTTGAGATTGTGTATAAATTCGATTTCATCCGTACCCAATGTAAAAACTTTGAAACATTTAAGAAGAAACGCCTCGGAAAGATTCCTGCCGAATAAATGTGGGGTTAGGCTGTGAATATCAGCTGGTATGCAGCCGAGTTCAATCCCGCAAAAGGGCAGGGCGGCACCGCCGGGCAGGCCGAGCGCGAAGCGGGAACTTTTATATACCGCCAGGAGTTTTTCCAGACCGGAACCATTTGCCGATTCCATAAACGAAATGAGGGCGAGCCGGCCGGCGGCGCTTGCGGATATAGTACCTGGGTATAAGAGCGCGGGTATTTCTTTTATATTGGCAAGAAAGGCGTTCTCCGCTCGTAGATGCCCGTCTATTATTACGTCTCCACCGGATGCTCCGTATAAGAGGATGGGCTTGATCAAATCAGGGCACGCAGAATCCGCCGCTGCTGTGAACCGTTCGTTTTTCCCGCGCCCGTTTCCGGTCGCTGCGGTTGAATCCTCACGCGGGCGGCAGGCGATATCAAAACGGAAGAGCAGCGGAGAGGCCGGATCTATTCTTTCCGGCCGGAATTTAATGAGCTTTGGGTGCAGCATGTTTATTATTGCTCCCCTGGATGCTTTTTCCCGTCGGATTCGGGGAGAATCACGAGGGAATCGGTTTAAGTGAATCTTTCAGGTCGTCTATAAGATCATTAACGTCTTCCAATCCGACCGAAAGCCGAACCAGACCTTCTGATATCGAGGCTTTTTGCAGTTCTTCGGCTGAATAGGTCGAATGTGTCATGGAAGCGGGATGCTCTATCAGGCTGTCTACGTCCCCCAGGCTGACTGCAAGCGTCCAAAGTTTTATATTGTTCATAAGCATGCGCCCTGCGTCCCTGCCCCCTTTGATTTCGAATGAGACAATTCCGCCGAATCCAGACATTTGCCGGCCGGCAAGGTCATGCTGGGGATGAGTTCTCAATCCCGGGTAAAAAATCTTTTCCACTTTTGGGTGGTAAGACAGGTATTTCGCTATCTCCAGTGCGTTTTCGGAATGCTTATCCATGCGCACGGGCAGGGTTTTCAGCCCCCTGAGCAGCAGCCAGGAATTGAAAGGGCTGATTACCCCTCCCAGGTCTCTAAGGACGTTCATTTTAACATTCTTGATAAAATCGCGCGATCCAATCAGTATTCCAGCAACGGTGTCACCGTGGCCTCCGATATACTTGGTGGCGCTATGAATCACGATATCCGCACCAAGTTCCATCGGCCGTTGGTAGTACGGGGTAGCAAAAGTATTATCCACCATCAGAGGAATGCCATGTTTATGGGCTGTTTCAGCAACAGCTGCGATATCGATGATAGTCAAAGTCGGGTTAGCGGGCGTCTCGATGAAGATCAAGCGGGTGTTCTTATTGATGATTTTTTTGAAATTGCGAGCGTCGGTTCCATCGATTTCATGAACTTTAATGCCTAATCGGGGGAGCGTTTCACTGAAAAAATTGTGGGTTCCGCCATAAAGCGTATTCGAAGCGACGATCTCTTCGCCCTGCTTAACCAGCGCCAGTGCGCCCACTGATGTTGCAGCCATGCCGGAGGCGAATGCCGCCGCATCTTCTCCCTTCTCCAAATAAGCCATTTCGAGTTCCAGCGCCCTTGTAGTCGGATTGCCCAAACGAGTGTAGAAATAGCCCTCTTTCTCTCCGGCGAAAATTTGTGCTCCCTGTTCAGCGGATTCGAAAGCGAATGTTGAGCTTTGAAAAATTGGAGTCGAGATCGACCGCACCGGCCCTTCTATTTCATGCTTGTCCAGATGCTTCCTGCCGTGAACGGCAATAGTCGAGAAACGCAGCACCTTGTTTTTCATTTCAATTGCCTCCTCCGCCCATACTTGTAAAGAGATCCTTTAGATCGCATTTCTCCCAGGGGTAATCATAATCGCTTCTTCCAAAATGACCGTATGCGGACGTAGATTTATAAATCGGCCTGCGCAGATCGAGTTTTTCCAGGATTCCGGCAGGAGTAAGATCGAAGTTGTCGGTTATGAAGTCCGTTATACGATCGTCGGCGATTTCGCCGGATCCATAGGTGTTTACCGCCACGGAGACCGGCTCGGGGCTGCCGGTAAAGTACGCTAGATGTACCTCGCATTTCGATGCGGCGCCGGCGGCTACAATATTCTTGGCCAAATAGCGGGCAAAATATGCTCCGGACCTGTCCAGCTTTGTTGGATCCTTCCCCGAAAAAGAGGATCCACCGTGCCGGGCCGCGCCCCCGTAGGAGTCGACTATAATTTTTCTGCCGCTTTCACCGGTATCTATTAAAGGGCCTCCATCTATGAAAGGCCCTCCTGGATTGATTTGAATGGTTTTTTCATCAGGGGACAGATTGAGGGAGTTGAATACCGGTTTAATAACTTGATCCATTACGGACGTTCTCAAGCCTTCAAGAGAAATCTCAGCACTATGCTGGGCCGAAATTCCAATGGCGGCGAAATCCCGCGGCATGCCGTTTTCGTAAAGCATGGTTACGTACCCCTTGCCGTCGGGTCTTAGAAAAGGAAATATCCCTTCCTTTCGAACATCAGACAGTTTTTTCATTATCATGTGGGCGATCATAATTGGTACCGGCATGTATTCCAAGAAGCATCCCAGGTGGCGGGCTTCGTCTGTAGCGTATCCGACCATCATCCCCTGGTCGCCCGCCATTCGCAGGTCCACAATCCTTCCCAATTGCTCGGACTGTTCTCTTATCAGAGCCAGGATGCCCAGGGAACGGTAATCGAACCCCAATTCCGCCGAATCGTACCCGATTCTTTTTATGGTTCCCCGGACCAAGGTGTGCAAATCGATATAACCTTTTGTGGTCACCTCGCCCGAAATGACAACAATTCCATGAGTGGCCAGGGCGCTGCAGTCGACTCTTGCGAATTTATCTTTTTCCAGGAAAGCATCCAAAATGGTGTCGGCTAAAGTATCGCATATTTTATCTGGATGACCCTCCGTCACCGATTCAGATGTGTAGAATTGTTTTGACATTATAAAAACATCCTCCCGTCCGGCGGTCTGCTCAAAGTTTGAGTGACACTCGTATGCACCCATAATATCAGCATGAAACGAGAAAGTCATCATCTTTGTATCCTCCCGGAGCGCCGGAGAGCAGTTACCTTGATCTTGACTAATTGATCTTGTGCGGTTAAGGTTTTTTCAAAACCGCTAAGCGATAAGGGCTGGATGAAACTTTTTGTGCTCATAATAAACGAGCCTGATAAACTCGATGAGATTCTGGAAGGATTTCTCGAGATCGGAATAACGGGAGCCACGATTATAGATAGCCTCGGGATGGGGCACATTCTTTCTACCGATGTTCCGATTTTTGCCGGCTTTCGTTCGCTGCTGAGCGGAGCCAGCGCTTACAATAAAACCTTGCTTTCGATAATCAAAGAGCCGGATAAGCTCAAGGAAGCTTTCAACCTTGTGGAAGAAATTTGCGGTTCATTGAATGAGCCCGGGACCGGGATAGCATTTTCACTTCCCGTGGATGAAATCAGGGGCCTGATGCCGGAGCTTGAATAAAATCTCTCATTGCCCCCGTTACCTGCAAACACATTAATGAAAACAATTCTTGCTCTGATCCTTTTCATGACGATTGGCTTTCTGGGATCCAAAGGATGGGTGTCCCGCGGCCGGTCGAAATTTTTTGCTGCGAGGATTTTCTCCACGGGGATGGAGTTTTTTTTCCTGGGTATCGTCCTCGGCCCGGCATTTTTAAACCTGATCTCACCTGGAGCCCAGGAGGAATTGAAGCCCTTAGTGTACCTGGCCCTGGGATGGATCGGCCTGCTGTTTGGAATGCAGTTTTCATGGCTGCAGCTCAAGCGGGTTTCTTCATCCGTTTTCAAGATGATTACAGCGGACTCGCTGCTTTTCACGGCGGCGTTCACCGTGATCTCATTTCCCTTTCTTTATTTCGTTTTATCCATTCAGGATGCTTTTGAACTCTTCAAAGTCAGCATTATCCTGGCATTGACGGCTTCCATCAATTCGCCGACATTCATAGCCATGCTTACCAAGGGACTGAAGGGGAGGGGCGGGTTTATAAGCGCCGCAAAACTCGTGACCTCTTTATATGCCCTGGTTCCCCTGCTGCTATTCGGCCTTTATTTCATTATCGTTCGCCCGGCTACTTACGAAATTCTTGGAGTCTCCAATTGGGCGGTGTGGTGGGTCTTCGCAAACATGGCAGGCATCTTGTTGGGATTCGTTATGGTGCTTCTCACCGCACAAAAATGCGGCGAGGATGAAAGAATGCTGCTCATAATCGGATTGATACTTGTAGTGGGAGGACTCAGCTATTTCTTCCGCTTGTCATCGCTTTATACTTCTATGCTCATGGGATTTGTTGTCGGCAATTTTTCACGCCGCAAGGAGCAGATTTTCAAACAACTCATCCGGCTCGAAAAAACTATTTATATAATGTTTCTGGTCTTGGTTGGAGCGATGATCAGTTTCAGTTCTGTTGATTTTCTTGTTCTGCTGGGTTTTTATTACGTCTTGAGGATCCTGTTAAAACTCGCTTTATCGGGAGAAATCTTCAGAAGATGTTTTCCGGAAATCGTAGACTCCCGGGGCGTCCGCGGACTGATATTCGGCGCCCAGGGAGGGATGGCTCTGGCCATGGCCCTCGACTATGGATTGTCTGCGGGCGGCGCATTATCGGGCAAAGTAACCACGGCTGTTGTGTTCGCCGTGGTTTTCAACGAACTTTCGGGCTATTACTTAACCCGGAAAGGACTGAGTGCCGGTATGGAGAAAACCGCGCGTGCAGGCGGCGTCCGGGAGGAGACCTGATGCTGGCCGGCAAAGCCATCAACCTTTTGCTCACCCTCGCCCTCCTCCTGGGGCTTGCCGCGGTGGTTATTCTCTCCCCGGTATCTTCCTTCGGAGTAAGCGGGGCCGAAGCGGCTTTCTGCCTTGGATTCATTCTGCTTTTTGCATATTACCTGGCGGCAATACTCAAAGAAATCAGGCTTCCAGTCATTTCCAGTTACATCCTCGCAGGGGTAATTTGCGGTCCTTACATGATCAATCTCCTGTCACATGGCGTGGTTTCAAAGCTGCAGGTATTCGATGATATCGCGCTTGCGATAATAGCTTTGATCGCCGGGGGCGAAATGAAAATGGCCGTGGTCAGATCCAGGAAGAAGGCTTTTTTCAGCGTGATTTCAGCGCAGGTGATCTTGTCATTCGTAGGAGCTCTGGGAGTCGTTTATCTCGCGAGAAACAAGATCCCGTTTCTTTCCGGCGCATCTTTCGGTTCCGTCCTGGCTGTTGCCTTGCTGCTCGGCGTTGTTACGGCCGCCCGTTCTCCCGCTACGACTATTGGCGTTGTCGCTGAAACCAGAGCCAAAGGTCCGCTCACCGAGCTTCTGATCGGGGTTACGGTTATTCTGGACGTGATCATTCTTGTCATGGTGGCCCTGGTGGTTCCGCTGGCCGGATCGCTTTCCAATCCTGGGCAGTCTTTTTCATTCGCTTTTGCGGCGGACCTCTCCATCGAGATATTCGGTTCAATTGGGGCGGGGATTCTGTTCGGTCTGATTATCGGTTCTTACATACGCTGGGTAAAGGAAAAGCTGCCATTGTTCCTG
Source organism: uncultured bacterium (assembly GCA_964654695.1). Taxonomy (GTDB): domain Bacteria; phylum Krumholzibacteriota; class Krumholzibacteriia; order WVZY01; family WVZY01; genus CAZZKJ01. The sequence continues at coordinate 66,100 of CAZZKJ010000008.1, forward strand.
GTTGGAATCGGTTTCCTCGGCAGCATGATCTGCAGGTTCTATCACCTGGAGCCGCTTCTTGCTTTCATGATCGCGGGGTTCTTCGTTGAGAACTTCTCGTACATGGGCGAAGATTTGATCAAAGCGTTGGAGAAAAGCGCATTTCCGGTCTATGTAGTTTTTTTCGCGATTTCCGGTTCCTCTATCAATCTCGATGCTCTGCGTATTATGTGGCAGCTTGCCCTGGTTTTTGTCGGTATGCGCATGTTAGTTTTCTTTTGCGGCGGTCTTCTGGCGGCGTGCACGGTGTCAGGCATAAAGCCGTTTGCGCGCAGTATGTGGCTTGGTTTCCTGCCTCAAGCCGGCGTAACAATTGGGATCGCATCGATTGTGGAAAAAAGGTTCATTTGGGGTGCAGAAATAAAAACCATCATTCTCGCAGTTGTAGCCATTAATCAGTTAATAGGACCGGTGGCGCTCAAGTACGTACTTGCGAAGAAAAAAGAAACGGGAAAGATGGATGAAGCGGCCGCGCAGGCCGGAAAATGATTCAACCTCTCAGCTTTTGGTGGAAATGGTTTTCTGCAGGTTGTTGATTGTCTGCCTCATCCAGACGGCCTGCTCGGTGTGGCGAATATAGGCTCCGGCGTTTTCGGCGAAGACCTGGAGGGCCTGAAGATCTTCCATTTCATATTTCACTTTCGCGGCGTGAGTGCTTATATTCAAAACTCCAACGAGTTCATTCCTCAAAATTATCGGCACAACCATTGCGGCCTCTATATCATGGTCCTTGAACTCCAGTCCCGGGTATTTCTTAAGATCACTTTCATCCGCGAGCAAAAGAGGTTTTCGGTGTTGGGCAACCCATCCTGCGATCCCCGAGCCTATTTTTTGGCGTTTATTGAGCAGCAGTTCATCGCTGGCCTTGTCGCTGGTCGAACGCACTACCAACTCATGCTTCTTGGAGTCGAAGAGCATAAGCGAAGCCCGGTTGCAGTCGAAGATTTCCGCGCACATCCGCGTCATGCAGTTAAAAATGCCGCGCGGATCCGTTTCCGTACTCATTACGCGGCTCACGTTGAGAAGGGCGTAAAGCCTTGCCGCGTATTTTTGGGAATCCTTTGTCGTAGATTCTTCCAATTCCACCAGTTGTTTTCTCATAGCGACTACGTAGCGCTGCTGCTGGGTAAGATATCCTATAAAGACGAGAACGGTTAACGATAATCCCACCAGGAGCGCCAGGTCGGTTTTGGCCCACGGCCATATCTGGATCGATGACCCGCCGACCAACGGAGGAATCGCAGTGATGAGACCGATCGTGGTAATGAGCGCTACGCCGGAAAGCATGAACCAGTTTCGCCATGAACGTTTTTCTAAAGTTTTTTGCTCCTTAATATTCATGCATGTCTGCTCTTTTTTTTGAGATGGGTTGGGCGCCATTTTGGTCTCTCCCTATTATATAAGAGAAGGTAAATTCCGCCGCCCGAGTTGCCACACATATTTGCAATATCGGGGCCGATAATAATATGTTACATGCAGATAATCGACACACTGTCAAGAAACTTGAGCGCTTATTTGGAGGAAGGTGGGGAGGGAAAATATTTCCCACTTTTTCAGTGAAAATCCGTCAAATCCTGAATAAATACTGGAATTTTATGAAAAACTGCCGGTTCGTCTGCCGGAACTGTTCCAACGTGCCGAAATCGGACACGCTGTGCGTCGAACCTATAAAAAATACGGAGAATGGATTGAGTTTATAGCTGAAAAGGGGATCCAACTCGAATTCACGCGAGAAATCATTATATTGAGCGATAAGCCTGAAATAAAAACGTTTTGTAAATTGATACGTCATGCGGCTTCTCAATATATAGCCGTTAAATATATCTTCCCTGGTATCCAGGTCGCTCATTCTCGAATATGTGAAGCTGCTGCTCAGGGCCAATTGAGATGTGGGTCTGAAGGTGTTCCATAGTCGATAAGTCATCTCCCCTCCCAGGAACGGAGTGAAAGGAGCATCGCCATCCCTGACTACCGATCTTCCGATACTCCAATGCGCGCCGCTCGATAGAATACGTGTGAACTGCGAACTAATATCGCCTTCGCATCTTCTGATTCCATCTACAAAGGCGCCTTTGAATAGCTCTTCGCTCCACAGGTAGCTGATCCATAAATAGGTCTGTTTTTTGAAACGAATAAAGATCTGCGGACTTATCCACTTGTCCTTCAGCCTGCCTTCATAATTCTTTTTACGCCCGTAATTGAACTGCGGCTGGATCGCTTCCAGTATGCGGTTATTCGGTTGGAACAATACGCCGGTCCAAACGCCGCCCATCCTGAAATCATTTCTCCTGATAAAACCGTTGGCGGCCCTGAAGGTCGGGGAGAGGTCCTCGTAGTAAATCGAGAAGTTGAAATGCCGGGCTTCGCGTCCGAGATTCGCTTTTATGCTTGAACCGTCGAATTTTTCTCCGTCAAAAATTAAGGTGTGCCTGCCCTTGTCAAAAGTGCCGGAATTGAATTCAGACGATAATACCGAATCGTTGGGTTCGAGCGTGCGGGTAACGAGAACCTGTCCTGACAAGCGGTAGTTATCTTTGAACCTGACATTGGCGTCGATCCCGGCTGTTGAGTTGTATCCGTCGGCCAGGTGCCTGTCCGTGGCCAGGAACCCGAGAAAAGAATCCGATAATATATCGCGTTTAAGCCTCAACACATTGGTGGTGGATCTTCCTCCGAGATCGCGCTCCGTGTGATCTTCGAACGGAACTGTAAATGGAGAAGACTCATCAAGGGCGAACAAGTATCCCAAAGTGTATTTGCCGACTTTGCCGGTAAGCTTGGCCGCTGCCGCCGGATCCAGGATGGAGCGCGTGTACACGGCTTCAGTTTCCGTTCTGAATATATCTCCCCCTTCGAGAAAGAAAGGTCTTTTTTCCGGGAAAAACAGCGCGAAAGTCGTATTGACGTCAATTTGCGCGGCGTCGGATTCCACCTGGCTGAAATCGGGGTTAACGGTAAAATCCAGTGTCAGATTCGGAGTGATGCCGTACTTCAACCCAATCCCGCTTTCGCCTTTGATTTTTCCGTTGACGAGTGCGGAGCGGTTATCGTCCCCATCGCTGAGACCGGCGTTTTGCTTGGCGATAGCGAATGGGAGAATCTCCAGGTTCCTGCTGCCGTTGATCCCCTTTATCCCTTTCAGGGTTCCCGCCTGACAGAGAAAGCAGGCGTTATCCCTGGAAAGCGGGGACCATGACAGCTGCTCGCGGCTGTCTCGGGGCCGTATTCGCAAAATGTGAATTCCCCAAACCTGTTCTTCCTTGTCGGGGAAACGAAGACTCCTAAAAGGGATAGCCGCTTCTGCCATCCATCCCTCGGCATTCAGCCTGCCTGCGGATTCCCAAACGGTATCAAAGCTCAGGTCTTCATTATCATGAGAGCGTCTCAGGTCGGCCTGGATTCCATAAGGATTTATAAAGAATTCCCATGCGTTTTGCCGGTCGAGAAAAGTGTCCAGAATGATCCCGGCAAAGTCGTCATCGAATATTTCATCCCTGTCCGTAACCGAGGCTCTAATTTTATGGGCAGAGCTGTCGTAACATATAAAACCTATGTAGAAATTTTGATCATCATATGCAAATAGGGCTTTTGTTTTTACTTTCGGACGCTCGTTATCTCCGGGTGATATTTCACAGAAATTATCCAGGGTTGCGGCGCTTTGCCAGAAATCTTCTGTTAGCAAGCCATCGATATTAGGTTTTCCGGATATCCTGGGAATAGAAACAGTAAGATTCCTGTTGGGAGAAAAAACACCCGCCCCCGAGTCTGCGGGCGCCTGGTCCAGAGGATTCTTGTCATGGTTCGATGGGTTTTTTGCCCGGCTTTGAGTGGTATCCATGCTCGAGATCAGGAACATACCGATGAAGACAAATCCCAGCAGCCGGGAAAAGGCTATCCCCCCGTTTCGATACGATTTTCGAAGAGAGGAACTGGGGGACGAAGTGATCAAAATGTATTTGCTCCGATTGATTTCTCAGCCCGTATTATCCGGATTTGTTCCGGCAATTTGATATCAATAATAGACGTAATTAATGGACGTATGTTCCAAGATTTCTTGTGTCAATCCGCTATGATAGCGAATAGCATTGAAAAAGTGATACCGCCGGACTCATGGCAGCGGCTTTTTCCACTATTTGCGCAAGACGTGGTGTGTTATGCTTCGAGGATATTGGAATCCCGGAAATCAATCCCACAGGGTCGACGGCGGGCCTCTGAGATGTTAGAAGCCTTTCACGGATAGACTCAAAAAAAAAACAATAAAATAGATATGTCAAAAAAAAACCGAAAAAGGAAAACACCGGGACTTCAAGAGAAAAGACCGGTCCAAAAATCTCCGGATCCCGGATCACTGCTTATCGGCGTCGATCCGATGTGCCCGGCGCATTGGTACAGGTTCTTAGCCGTATTCGTTTCGGCGCTCGGCATCAGGCTGGTTTATTTTTTTATAAACAAAGACGGAAATCCTCTTTTTTATCATCCAATACTTGATCCTCTTTTCCATCACGAGCAGGCGTTGGATATCCTCAATGGAAATTTTTGGGGAGATGACGTGTTTTTCAAGGCCCCGCTTTATCCCTATTTTCTTGCCCTTCTTTATAAAATCGGTTCATCCAGCGCGGCCTTCGCAATCCTGATCCAGCATGTCATGGGTGCGGTGGGGGTGGTCCTGGTTTATTTTTTGTCACGCAGATTTTTTGTCGAACATGTGTCTCTCTTAGCCTCGTTGATTACTGCGCTTTACTGGCCCCTCATTTATTTTGAAGGCGACCTTCTTGCAGTAACGCTGGTGGTATTCCTGGATTTAATTTTTATTCTTGCGCTGGTTACGGCCGTTCAATCGGGAAGCCGGCGGATGCTGTTTGTTTCCGGAGTATTTTTGGGTCTGTCGGCGCTGTCCCGGCCGAGTATCCTGGTGTTCGCCCCTTTTATTCCCATCGCCTTTCGCTTTTCGGAGAGAAAGGCCGATAAAACGGTTCCTGTGCCCGGCAAATGGTTAAGGAATACATCAATTGTATTCGCAGGCGGATTGATGATAATACTCCCGGTGATTGTCAGGAACTATGTGGTTGGCAGGGACTTTGTGCCTATTGCCTCCCAGGGGGGAGTGAATTTTTATATCGGTAACAACCCGGAGGCGAATGGAAGCAGAGCTTTTTTGCCGGGAGCTTCAAAAGATCTGTACGGTACTTTTCAGGGGGCGATCGATCTTGCGGAAAAAGATACAGGCAGGGCAATGAAACCTTCGGAGGTTTCCAATTACTATTTGCTCAAGGGCCTGGATTTTATATCGAGCCGCCCTGCTGAGGCGGGCAAACTGCTGCTAAAAAAATTCTACTTCTTTTGGGGAGGGGTCGAGCGTTCCAACAGCAAATACATTCAATTTTTTTGGCGCAACTATGGTTTGGGACGTTTTCGGCTGCCGGGTTTCTGGCTGTTGGGACCTTTTGCGCTTTTGGGCGGGGTGCTGCTTTGGTCCAGGCGCAGAGAATTTATTATCTTTTATTCATTTGTTTTAAGCTACATGGCCGGTGTCGTTCTGTTCTTTGTCAACGCACGTTTTCGTTTGCCTGTGATGCCGATTCTGGCGATTTTTGCGGCTTTTGCAATCCTGTATGCATATCATGCCCTGCGCTCGAGAGGTTATTATTTCGGCAAAGCACTTCTTCTCTTTCTGGGTTTTGCGCTGTTCGTGAATTACGATTTCATAAGCATGCAAGGTGTCAGGGCCATGGATGAAATTATTACGCGCTACGAGCTGGCGGAGGCGTTCATGAAAAGGGGCGATAAAAGCAGCGCCCTTGCTGAATTCGAAAATGCCCGCTCTATACAGGAAAAATATCCTTCCCGCGGTTACGCCGATTTTTCGGACGACATCGAATATAGCATTGGTTCGCTTTATTTTGAACAGGGGCTGTATTCCCGGGCGATCGAATCGCTCCAAAAGGTACGGCGAAGCAAGGCATTGACTCTGCAGGCCAGAATATTGCTGGCCGGTTGTTTCGCAAAAAAGAATATGCTGGACCGGGCCGTAGACACTTATGCGCAGATTTTAAAACTCGATCCGGATAATGTGCAAAGCCGCTTGGGTATTGCTGAAGCTTACAGAATAATGGGAGATTCCGATAAGCTTGAAATCTCGGAGAAGATACTGCGCGGCATGTCTCAACAGCCTCATTCATACAATACCCGGGTCTACCTGGAACTCGCCCACACTCTTGCCGCGAAGGGAGACCAGCAGGGCGCGCTCGGATTCTATCAAGCCGCAGCCGACGATCCTTCTTTGCAGAAGGAGGCCTTTCTAGGTGCGGCGTGGATGTGCAAGAAACTCGGCAAAGAGAATGATCTCAGTACTTATATAAACTTGATGCGTAACAGGTACCCATTGGATAATTCTCTGATGAGGGAACTTAGAGTTTTGGATTCCGCAAACTAATTGAAGCGCCGAGAAGCATCCTCATTTGATGAAAAAAGTTATTATCATATTCCTTGGCCTCGCCGCTTATGCAGGGATCGCGCAGTTGATAAGCTGCACAAAACGCGGCGGCAGGCACCCCAATGTAATTCTAATTACTATAGATACCCTGGTGCCCAATCGGCTGAAGTTCGAGGGGCACACGAGAAACACAAGCCCGGCCATTGACGCTTTTGCATCGGAGGGAGTTGTTTTTGAGAACTCCTACAGCTCGGCGGGGTGGACCCTCCCGGCAATAGCATCCATTCTTACAGGAAGGTATCCCGGAGATCATGGAGCCACGGATTTTCACTGGCCGCTCGATGAAAACATCCTCACGATGGCCGGTATCCTTAGAAATGCAGGATATGATACGAGAGGTTACGTAAGCCATGTGGTGCTCCAGCCGATGTTTGGAATCGCCAACGGGTTTGCGTCTTATGATTATTCCGTTATCAAATACGGCCATCCCCATGATGTATCCACCGCCGGCCAGCTCACAGATCTTGTGACCCGGGAGATGCGTACGGTCGAAGAACCGTTCTTTCTATGGGTGCATTACTTCGACCCTCATTTCGAATATTTACGCCACGCCGGGTGGACCGGTTTTGGAAATAGCGATATCGACCGTTATGATCAGGAAATCGCCTACACTGATTTTCAAATCTCCAGGCTGTTCAGATACTTGAAAAAAAAGCGTTACTATGACGATGCGATAATAATACTTACCTCAGACCATGGAGAAGAGTTTGGAGAACACGGCGGGGTTTTTCACTATACCCTGCATGAGGAAGTTATGAGAGTTCCCTTAATAATCAAAGCGCTCGGGATCGGTCATTCCGTAAAACTCGCGGCGGCGGAACAAATCGATATTCTGCCGACGGTACTGTCTCTTGCCGGAATTGAAGTTGAAGCCGTACTTCCGGGAAGAAATCTGTTGGCGGAGACTTCCAGCGCCAGACCGGTATTCATGGAGAGAGACCGTCCTCCACCATACCGGCAAAGAGGGGTTCTGCTTGATCATTACAAGTTGATTGTCGTGGAAATGGCGGACACGGCGGCGATCCCGCCGGAGAGCAGGGGAACGTATGTAAAAGTTACGAATGTGAAACCGGGTATTTACCTCTATGATCTATCCAAAGATCCCAATGAACGGAAAAATCTTTATTCCGTGTCCAATCCTAAAGCGGTGGAACTGCTCGGGTTGCTCGATGAACATTCTAGAAAAGAGAGAAACAAGTCGAGGGAAATAAAGATAGACGAAAAGTTGAATGAGAAATTGAAAAGCCTGGGATACATAAGGTAGCCCGGTTCCTGATTCGCAAAATCCGGCAGCCGCCGCGTTGAGTTTATCTTCCCATCGTGATGCCCAACTCCTCGGCTACTGTAACCAGTTCGCTGTTAGGCTTGACGCGTTTGAGCCTTTTGGTCGCGCTTTTGAGCGATACTGAAGTTACGTGCCGTCCTTTCAAGCAGACCATTGAACCATACTTTTCTTCCGCTATCAGGTGAACGGCTCCGACCCCGAAACGAGTGGCTAAAAAACGGTCGAAAGTTGTCGGCGAGCCTCCGCGCTGCAGATGTCCCAGCACGACGACCCTTGATTCCAATCCCGAGCAAAGGCTCAACTGGCGGGCGAGCCAGAAACCTATACCTCCCAACCTTGCGCTGCCTCCGGATTCCAGTCCGGATGTGTCCATGTAAATGCATTCACCTCCGACGGGGGCCGCCCCCTCGGCTGCGACGACTATACTGAACATGCTGCCCCCCGCTTTTCTTCGTTTTAAATGATCGCAAATCAAGCCGAGGTCGAATTGAATCTCCGGAATGACAATCACGTCCGCGCCACCGGCTATGCCGGCCTCCAGGGCTATCCATCCGGCTTCACGGCCCATGACCTCGACGACCATCACGCGGTGATGCGATTCGGCGGTCGTGTGCAGTTTATCCAGCGCATCCGTGACTGTTTCCACAGCAGTGTCGAAACCAAATGTTACATCTGTAGCACTGATATCATTATCAATTGTCTTAGGCACCCCCACTACGGGAAGTCCTTTTTCGAAAAGCTTCCGGGCGATGGTCAGTGTGCCGTCTCCGCCGATCGCTATCAACCCGTCGAGATCGAGCTTCTTGAAATTCCTTATCAATTTATCGGACACATCCTTCAATACCTTTTTAGATTCTGTTTCGACCGGATACTTGAAGGGATTTCCCCGGTTCGTAGTTCCGAGGATAGTTCCGCCTTTCGGCAAAATACCTCTAACATCTTTCATAGTGAGCTTCTGTGTCCTGGATGGATTGATGAGCCCGTCGAATCCATCCTGAACGCCGTAAACGGACCAGCCGCGTTTTTTCAGGGCCGAGCGTACAACCGCCCGGATCACCGCGTTCAAGCCGGGGGCGTCTCCTCCTCCCGTACACAAAGCGATCTTTCTCGTCATTTTTGCCTCCTGTAATAAACATCGAGCGGTGAAAAAGTTGATATATGGCTTTAGCTGTTTGCCGGAGGAATAATATCGAATTTCTTCATTCTGTAAATCAAGACGTGTCTTGGGATTCCCAGGGAGCGCGCCGCCTGCGACTGATTCCAGCCGCAGCTTTCCAGCGAATTTATGATCGCCATGCGCTCCAGTTCCGGCAGGGTGATGGAACTCCCTGTGGGTTTCAATGATTGTTCACGCATTATCGATGCCAGATGGGTTTTTACTTCCTGCTCAGCGATCTCTTTTTTCGAGCGCATAAGAATCAATCTTTCGCAGAAGTTTTCCAGCTCGCGCACGTTTCCCGGCCAATGGTAAGACGCAAGAGCGTCCACGGCGCTTTTATGAAAAACAACATCTTCGCCGGGAGCATATTTGGCGGTGAAATGTTTAACCAGCAGGGGAATATCGGAAACTCTTTCGCGCAGGGGCGGTAGAATGACCGGTACAACGTTAAGTCTATAAAAAAGATCCTCCCTGAAACGTCCCGAAATAATTAATTCCTGCAGGGATTCATTGGTGGCCGCAATGACACGCACATCTATTGATGTCGGCTTATCATCTCCTATTTTCTCGATTTCCTTCTCCTGGAGCGCTCTCAAGAGTTTGGCCTGCAGCGTGATAGGCATTGAACCTATTTCATCAAGAAATATTGTTCCGCCGCTTGCGAGTTGGAATTTGCCCTCTTTGTTTCTTATGGCTCCCGTGAAGGCTCCTTTGACGTGCCCAAACAGCTCGCTCTCGAGAAGTTCCGCCGGAATGGCGGCGCAGTTGATTGCGACCAGGCGAGCGTTTCTGCGGCCGCTGTTGTAATGCAGGGCCTTGGCAACCAATTCCTTGCCTGTTCCGCTTTCGCCGGTAATCAAGACCGAAGCATCCGTTGCGGCGATTTTTGAAATGATCTCGAATACCCTGGTTATAGCCGGAGACAAGCCGATAATATTCTTAAAACGGTACTTGTCCTTGATTGATTTTTTAAGATCTTCGTTTTCTTTTTCGAGATTGCTGAGTTTGAGGGCTTTTTCAACAGTAATCTTCAATTCATCCCTGCTGATTGGTTTTGTCAAGTAATCCGCTGCTCCCATCTTCATTGCCTCCACCGCCGTCTCGACGCTCCCAAACGCAGTGAGCAGTATTACCGGGATGTCGGGGTCCAATTTCCTGACGGCCCGCAAAACGGAAATTCCATCTCCATCGGGCATTTTAATATCGGTCAATACGATATCAGGCTTGATCCTGCCCGCCGCTTCTATGCCTCCACTGCCTGAATCTGCCGTTTCTACCTGGTAGCCTGCTTCTTCAAGCATGAATCCAAGAACCTTGCGTATGCTCTCCTCATCATCAATGAGTAATACCCTGTATCTTTGCATGTCAATTCACCTGTTTTGCCGGCAGTATCACCGTGAACACGGATCCTTTCCCCGGTTTGCTGTCGACTTCCATGTGTCCTCCGTGGCTTTGTACAATAATATGGGAAATCGATAATCCCAGGCCTGTTCCCCTGGCCTTTGTCGAAAAAAACGGGTTGAAAATCTTTTCGATATTCTCTTTGGGAATGCCGGGCCCCGTGTCCCGGAAGGTGACGGTAATCGAACTCTTGCCTTGAAAGGTCCTGCGGCCGGTGGTAATTTCCAGCCGTCCGTTACGGTTCATGCACGAGGCCGCGTTCATTGCAATATTTAGAAAAACCTGGTGGAGTTTTTCTTCGTCAAAAAAAGCCTCCCTGATTGAAGTATCAAAATTCTTTTTTATCTCCAAGCCGCTTTCTCCGGCTTCGATTTCTATCTGTGAGACCACTGTATCCAGAGTCTTGTTGATATCCGTTTTTTGAAGCCGCAGGGGCCTGGGACGGGCGAAACTCAGGAATTCTTCGACCACGCGGTTGAGCCTGGATATTTCTTTAGCGAGCACCTGAAGAAGCTCATATTTCTTTGAACCGGGAGGATAATCATCGCTCAAGATTTCGGCCGATCCCCTTATCGAGCCCAATGGGTTCTTGATCTCATGGGCCAGCCCGGCGGCCATTTCTCCGAGCGAAGAGAGATGCTCTTTGATGGAAAGTTCCCTCTGCAAGGCTTCACTTTTGCTTCTCTCACTCCGCTGCAGTTCGATCAGGATTCCGGATGTCAAGCCTATAGCCACATAAAAAACCATCTCAATATATTCGTTCATTAGCAGCGAGTCCCCATCGAGACCGCGGTATTTGCCGTAGGGAAGTGTGAGAAGGATAATACTAAGGGCTGTAGACAGCCCGCCCCTGACTCCGAACCAGATTGCTCCGAGTATGATCGGGATATAACAGAGCCGTCCGTGGAGAGCGTGAAAGAGCGCCCCGGGTTCATGCCATGGTCTTATTATGAAGCCGTAGTGGAAAGACACCGTTGCAGCGACCGTCAAAGCCAGAATGGCCACCCTCATCTTATTCGAAAAACCGGCTTTCATATGGACAATATTCTATACTACCTGTGCAATATTCAACAATTTATTGCCATCCCCATCGACAGCCAATTCCCGCTTGTTATGTAAGTCCTTTATTTATCTAATATTGGCTGGTTTATTTTTCTTTTTGGGTTTCTTCTTCTTTTTCATCCGCAAACCTCATTCCTAAGCAACACTGAAAGGCGGTAATTGTTATGGGGAATATGAGCCTATGAGGCCGGATGGGATTTCAGCCTTCGGCCTCCAGCCGGGACGGGCGGGCGCGATGATTATCAAAAAGATTGCCATCCAGGGCATATTCCAAATTGCAATCCGATGCATTTTGCAATGGGCATGCTTCCATAAAAAGAAATCCAGAAACTGTGAAACGGTTTTACGAGCGACAAATGAATAGAAATACCGGCAGGTAAAAGCACGGGTTTGTTTGATTCTCATCAGTGCTTCCGCGCCCTTTATTGTGTCTCAAGATGCCTTTGTATTTCCCATGCTGGATTCTGGAATGCTCCTTGCCATCGGAAAAAATGTTTGGGGAGCGAGGAAATTATTTCCCTTCCATATCATCGGTTTCCTCGCATAAAAACTTTAGTTTTTTTTTGGGACTTGAGCACGAAAAGGAGGCTCCAATGGTGCTGAAGCGCTTGGGGTGCGTATTCATGCTGCTTACGGCTCTTTCTCTCTGCGCCGGTTTCACAGCTGCGGGAAACGATGATCTTACCGGCAGCGTCGAGGCTTATCTGGTCGTCAAGAACGACGCAGGACAAGAAGACTTTAAAGCGGCGGCAACCGCCCACCCTGATGATGTCATTGAATACAGGTTGACTTACTTAAATTCCGGCGAAACGCCAGTGAAGAACATCTCGCTGGTCGATCCCGTTCCTTATGGCATGAAATACATTCCCGTCTCAGCATCGGCTCCCGCGGGGGGGCTTGTCGAATTCAGCATCGATAAGGGAAAAAGTTATCACCAATGGCCGGTTAAAGTCCTCATTAAAGACAGCGACGGCAAAGAGAAGATGCACGAAGCGACTCCGGACATGATTACCCACGTTCGTTGGGTTCTCGAGGGTATGCTTGTTCCGGAATCCGTGGTTACTGTCAGCTACAGGGCCACAGTAAAGTAGGAAGGTGAATAAATGAGAAGAAAAGAATTCATGATGATACCTTTGATTCTGATACTGCTGGCGGTGATCGCAGTGTCCACAGCCCTGGCCGCTGTAACGCCGGCCGGCACTCAGATTCGGAACAGGTCATCAGCGACTTATGAAGATCTTTCGGGCAATACTTATACAACCACTTCGAATGAAGTCGTAACGGTCGTTCTTCCGGTTTATGGTCTATCCATAATGCCGGATGATTCCGGCGAAACTCCGCCCGTCACTCCGGCAATGAGCCAAAACGCTCTGCCCGGTCTTACAGTTTACTACCGCTACGATTTGACAAACACCGGAAACGATAATGACAGCTTTTCGTTGGTGCCCATAGTGGATGCGGTCAATACGACTATGGCCGTTGGTGCTGCTAATGTGATGATCTACTATGATCAAAACGTCAACGGCGTTATAGACGTCGGAGAACCGCTGATCAGCAGCGGCGGGGTGCCGGGAAATATAGGACCCCTTACTAGCGGCCAGACCGCGAGTTTAATTATTTCCTACACCGTTCCCGCAGGTGCGGTCGCGGGTGAAGTTGCCTATGTTGGAGTCGATGGAACTTCGGCCGGAGACCCCCTCCAGGTAGATACTCGCAACTATCACCTGACCACCGTGGTCAACGATGCCGTAATGACGGCCAATCTGAGCGGACTTCCGCCGGTAGTTTATGAAGGCAACCAGATTACTTACAATCTAACCGGCACCAATACCGGTAACAACCAGGCCAACGGCGTAACCATCGCTTCGGTAGGTCTCACCGGCGTTCTGCTTTATGATGTGATCCCGGTCGATCCATCGACATCCAATCCTCTTCCTCTGTTCGGCGCTCCTTCCGCGTCGCCGGTAGGGGGAACCATTTTATATTTGAACGCGGGCAATCCAACCGCGGGCAGCCCGGAGACATGGAACTGGAACACGGTTCCCGGTCCAGGCGACATTGCAGTCGGCTATGTTACAGGGGCGGGTATTGTATCCGGCCAGAGTTATTCATTCAGCTATCAGGTAACGGTTCCTGTCGGTATGAGCGCCGGCTTGCTCGGCAATACCGCGTCAATTGCATACGTGGATAACAGCCCCGCTACTCCCGATCCGTCTATCGTTGTTTCGAACAATGCGGTAGTAACAATAGGCGCTTTAGCCGATGTGCTGGTAGGTCCTTCCGGAAATCCGGGTGCAGGCACGCCCCCCAATTATAATGACGATGTAACAACGGTGGCTACAGCTTATGCAAATACATCGGTTGATTTCGTAAATACCATCCGCAACGACGGCAACACCACCGATCAGATGAATGTTATTCTTGACGGCTCGTCGACAATTCCGGGCGGTTGGTCCGTTCTGTTTTTTCAATCGGACGGTATAACCCCTTTGGTTGATAATGGAGCGGACGGTTTGCCCGATGCTGGACCGATGAACCCAGGGGAAACAAAGAATATCGTTGTCCGTTTGATTATTCCCGGAAGCCAATTGGCCGGAGGTCCTTTCGATGCCGTCATCACGGCTCAATCGACCAACGATCCCTTAGTTTCCAACCTCACCACCGACCGGATTTTGCAGGTGCTTCCGGCCGGAGTGGATATTGGTAACTACAATGGAGGGGTCGGAACCAACGACGCTTCCGTGGATATGCCTGTTAACCCCGGGATATCCGTGGATTTTCCTCTGGATGTTATCAACACCGGAGGTTCGGGCGATACGTATTCTCTGACTTCGAGCGTTCCCGGCGGGTGGACCGCGACATTCTATGAAGATCTCAATGGAAACGGCGTTCTCGAAGGCGGTGAAATGGCGCCTATAGCTTCCATTGGCCCCGTTGCCGCTTCTACGGAAGTCAATATTATTGCCCGCGTGGACGTACCCGCGGGAACCATTCCCGGTGTAAATCCGGTAAGCTTTACTGCTACTTCCACAAACAACGGAACGATTTCGGACGTAATTGCGAATACCGTGACGGTCAACGCCTTGGCTGCGGTTGACTTTGCGCCCGACAGAAACGGCAGTACGACTCCGGGTGGAACGATTCAGTATGCGCATACAATAACCAATACCGGCAATGTCAACGACACTTTTGACCTGACGTTCGTATCAACCCAGGGCTGGAACTATGTCTTCTATGATGCGCTGAACAACCCGATCAACAGTGTGGTGCTTGCCGCCGGGACCAGCGCAAACATCTCCGTCCGCCTTTCGGTGCCCGCCGGCGCAACAATAGGAATGGTTGAAACGGGCACGTTAACGGCAACGGGATCGGTAACCCTGGTATCCGATATTGCTGTCGATGTAACGGTTGTAGTCGCGGGCAACCTCCAGCTTGCCAAGTCGGTTGCTCCGGTCGGCAATCAGGTTCCTGGAACCGAGCTGACGTATACGACCGATTACCAGAATATCGGCACCGACGGTCTGACGACGGTTGTTGTCTATGATGCTCTGCCGGCTTTCACCCAGTTCAAAGTCGGCTCTGCAAACGTAGGAGTTCCTCCGGCAACTATAACGCTCATTACCCCCGAGTATTCGAATGATGGCGGCGCCTCCTGGGCATACGCGCCTGTCAGCGGTGGGGGCGGGGCGCCCGCCGGCTTCGATGCTAATGTAACCAACATTCGTTTCGTTATGACGGGAAATATAGCCGCCGGAGACGCGTCCGTGTCCGGTGTGGCCTTTGTAGTAAGAATCATTGCAGAGTAATTGACCGACTTTGGGAAAGAAAAAAAGGATCGTAAAGTGGAAGGGCGGGATTCTATGAATCCGCCCCTCCGCTTTTCATCCGGTCAATTTAGTACCAAATAGCAAATATCTTGCAAATGAACAAGTTATGTGGTTCTGTGATGACGAAAATCCTCAGTTTTGCCTTGCTGGGATTATTGCTGGCAGCCGGGGGAACCTCGGCCTCCGTGCCGCCCGCGGGATTTGATATATTAAGCCGATCCCAAGCGGAGTATGTGCTGAATGCGGCTCAAAGCGTTTCATTTTCCAACCAGGTTTCTACAACCGTTTCTCCCGTTTACGACATATCGATTGTTCCTCCCGGCAGCATTTACTCTCCGGCTTATGATCTTCAGGGGTATGCGGGCGATACCGTCTACTGCAATTTTATATTGCGAAATTACGGTAATGCTCGTGATTCGCTGAGTTTGAATTACAGCGCAGTGCCGCCCTCCGGTTTTGCACCGAAGAATATTGTTTTTTTTCACGATTTGAATTCAAACGGTTTTTTAGACGGCGGCGAATCCTTTCCGCCATATTTCGTTATTCCGAGCGGTGACAGTGCCGCCGCCGCTGCCGCTGTGATTTTTCCCGACAGCGCCGATTCACGAGTTTCTTTCGATAAGATTGAGGCCGTGTCCCTTTCAGATGTCTCCGCGTCGGATGAGAGCACAATAAAAATGAATTTCCTTGGGCCGCTTTCGAGCTCGATTTTTATCGGTCCGGCCGGCAATCCCTTGGCCCTGCCGGGAGGTGATAACAGTTCGGACGATGTTACTGTAATAAGACCCTTTATTCATCAGACAAGCGTTACATTCGTAAATGAAATATTTAACAAAAGCTCGGTGCCCGATGTCGTCACCCTCAATATTCCTCAGGGCGCCGGAGCCGCGCCGCAGCTTTCGATTACTTTTCTTGACACATCGGGAGCGCTTATTCCCCGGTCTCCGCTGGGCGGCGACAACTTTCTCTTGGGGATTGTAGGCGGAAATGAAATTAAAAAAGTACTTGTTAACGTGTCGGGTTCCGGAGAACCCATATCCAGGATAATCGACCAATCCTTATCCATACCCGTAAAGGCCGTTTCTCTTATTGATTCAACCCGAGAGAACACAACTGTAGACCGCATAGATGCGGCAAGCGAAGCATCTCTTTCGGCGGTTATTTCAATAAAGCAGACTTTCAAACAACAGACGGCGGCGGCGGGGGATATTGTGACTCTTCTCATCGACATTTGCAATTTAAGCGATAGCGTACGGGTGGATAACATTGTCGTTTCGGAATCTTATCAAGATGAACTCGAATTCTTAAGCAGTCCGAATTTTCAAAAAGCCGGCAGCGGTCTTGCTTGGAGCGCGGGTTTTCTTGATGGCGGGGAGAAAAAGTCAGCGAGTATAAAATTCTTGTGCGCCGGCAGATTATCCCGAGGCAAAGTAAAAGCTTCCGGAAAAGTCCGAGGTATAACGGAATTCAGCGACAATGTTTCCGCCGGACCTGCCGTTAGCATCCTGGGAATCGATAATGATATTTTTGCCGCCGAGGGAATAATATTCGGCGACGTGTTCGTCGATCGCAACGAGGATGGAATTCGCAACGTAAATGAAGAGGGAATAGCCGGCGCTGCGGTCTACCTTGACAGCGGAGAATATGCGCTGACGGATTCCCTCGGCAAATTCACGCTTCCAAGGGCGTTTTCCGGATACAGGGTTGTCAGGCTTGACGAGTCGACAATCCCGGCGGTTTTTGTTTCGAAGGAGCCGGCCGAAGAAGATCAAAAAGCATTCTCTATGACCCGGCTGGTTCACCTGCTAGAGGGAGGTAATGCGGCGCTCTTGTTCCCGTTTGTCGAGTGCCTCGATTCCAAACCTGAAGCGGCGCTTGTAAAGAGACAAATAACGTGTCAGGAAAAAGTAAGCATCCAAAAAAAATCACGGATGTTGTATCAAACCCTGTCAGTCCCGAGTTCTCATTTCGAAACCGGCAAATCCTATCTTAAGAGTTATCCAATAGATAAGCTGCGGAGCGCAACCCCGTTTATCCTGTCTCATCCCGGCTGGCGCATTCTCCTTGAAGGCCATACCGACAGTATTCCAATCCACACGCGCGAATTTCCTTCAAATTATGAGCTCTCACTCGCGAGGGCGGGGTCTGTAAAGAATTTTCTCACCGCCAACGGTGTTCCTCCGGGCAGGATCTCGATTCGCGGCTGCGGAAGCGAAAGACCCCTGGCGTCCAACGCCGCAGCTGAAGGAAGGGCCATAAACCGGCGCGTTGAGCTTTTATTGGTTCCTCCGGGGATTTCCAAGGATGATGCAAAGGAATTGGAGCGGGTAAAAATGGAGATGAATTCGATACCCGTTTCCACGGATACCTGTAAGGTCAATCTCATATGGAACTTTTCATCCGATTCGCCGCATCCTATGGATTTGCGTCTGGCGTTGACAATTCCCGAGCGCTTTTCCGCTCCTAGAGTGGAGGTTTTTAGAGACGGGATGCCGGTAGAGGAAGACGAAACCGCATTTATTATAAACGGTTTCAGGCGATCTTCCGGTCTTGATGTCCGCATGGAATTTTTAGCCGCCGCCGCCGATACTTTGTTCATTGATAAGATCAAAGCAAATTTCACTCTTAAGAGCCCGGTATTATCACGCAGATCGAAAACCGGTTCCGGGAGACCACTTGATTTCAGAAATGCCGTTCTCAGTCCCTTAACATTTGAAAACAGCAAGGTTTCAACAAGAGTTTTTTCAATAATCGAATGGCGCGAGGAACTGAACACTCCAACAGCTGCGTCCGCGGATGTACCCGGTTCCGTTTCGATAGAACCGCCCGCAAATTCTTATGACGGAGATGCAAAAGGCGCGGTGCTGATTAGACCGCATGAGAATAGAGTATATTCGAAGAGAGACCGTATCACCGTGGAAGCAGCAGTTCCGTTGGGGGACGTTTATTCATTGTGGTGCAATGGAGAAGAAGTTTCTGAAAAGATCATCGGCAAGAAAATAATAGACACACACCAGAGAAAGAAAAATATAATTTGGTATGGGGTTAAAATCAGAAAAGGATGGAATCGACTGGTTTTAAATGCCGCTGCCGCCGATGGACGAATCGTGTCTGATTCAATAAATGTCGCCCTCAGCGGAAGACCCGCCGTTCTCGAATGTCTTTCGAAAAGAGTGCTTATACCGGCAGACGGGCGTTCCGGCGCATTAGTTCGCTTCGCGGTTAAGGATCGACTCGGACTGCCTCCTGCGGATGGAATGATTGCGACTATTATAAAGGGAGACTCCCTGGCGAGCAATGCTGACGCCTGTCCGGATATGCAGGGACTGCAAGTAATGAGTTCGAACGGGCATTTCGAGATTGGTCTTAAAAGCTCCTCCGTTACCGGCAGAAGCAACCTGGTGCTTGAACTCGGCGGTCTCGCCGCAGGCTGCCCGGTATCATATATTCCCGCCCGCAGGCTGATGTTAATGTCCGGGATCGTACAAGCCCACGCCGGGGTTTTCAATAAAACCGGTCCCGATAAGGTATTGGGAATTGAGAATTATGCCGACGGTCCGGCCGCCGGCGGACAATCGCGCCTGTTTCTGCAGGGAACGACTTACGGCGGAATGAATCTGACCCTCAGGATGGATTCGCACAAGCGCTACGAAGATCAACTTCTGAAATCGATCAATCCCGACAGGGGATATTCCTTTTACGGCGACGCGTCGCAGTTGAATTTTGCAGCTCCTGCCGTAGGAGGCAATTATGTCGCTTTGGAAAAAAATGAATCCTTTGTGCGCTACGGCGATTTCAAGACGAGTTTATCGACCGGCGAATTCCTGCGTTATTCAAGAGCAGTGAATGGAGTGGATGCCGCCCTGGTAAATGCACATAAGGCTTTCAAAGGATTTGTAACAAAAACCGATTTTATTACATGCAAAGACGAAATCCAGGCGGACGGAACCAGCGGTTATTATTATTTACGAAAATCGCCTCTTGTTGAAAATTCTGAAAAAATCGTTTTGGAGACGCGCGATCGCTACCAGCCCGAGCACATCATCGATGTCAGGCCTTTGATTCAAAATCGCGATTATACCATGAACTATTTCGACGGTTCTTTGTTGTTCAAAGAACCGATTCCGGTTTTCGACCGCGGTTTCAATCCTGTTTACATAGTTGCTATCTATGAAATACGTGGGAGGGATACGCAGGAGAGACCGCGGTACTTATACGGCGTGAGTGGAAGCATTGCAAGAGGCGGCGCGGCGAATATCCATTTATCAGCCGTCAAAAAAGAGGGAGAGGGAAGAGGGTACAGTCTGTACGGATTCAGCGCAAAAGGATCGGCGGCGGGTGTTTCGCTGTTGTCGGAATTTGCCCGGAGCGAAGATGAGATAGCCGGCGAGGGCAATGCCTATAAAATAGAAACATCCTTCAACCGGGAAATCGAAGCCCTAATCTCACCCTCCGTCAAATCACAATCAAT
>CAZZKJ010000009.1:0-62354 GCA_964654695.1 uncultured bacterium
ATCGGTTTTAGATGCGCAGGTAAAACAACTATCGGAAGATTGTTGTCAAAGAAAAAAAGCCCCGTCCGAATACCGGACAGGGCTTGGATTCAACAAAGACAACCAGAAATTAGTCGAATCTTCTTTCAGTGGAAATCCATATCATGGAAGATGGCTCTTTATTGGAACAGTTCTCGTAGGCATGATCCTCCCTGGCGCTGTAATAAACCGAGTCGCCCTCTCCCAATTCGTACTTTTCGCCGGCGACCGTGAATAGGAACTTGCCATGGAGCACGAGGGCCGCTTCGTTGCCGTGATGAGAGTGAGGTTCGCTCCTGTGGGATTTGCTTCCATTCAGGGTCACGATACTGGCCTGCAGCCGGCCTCCGGGAATAGTCGTCGTAAGTTTCTCCCGAGTTCCGGAACCGCCCTTGAGATTTTCCTGAAGCCTGTTTTCCAGGGTAACCAGCGAGATATCATTGAGTTCATCCTCTTCTATGAAAAAAGAAGGATCCTTCTTGAGAGCTCGCGAAATTCGAAGCAAAGCTCCTAAAGTCGGAGAGGTTTTTCCTCTCTCTATTTCGGAAATATGGGTGGCCGATATCCCCGCTTCTGCTTCTATATTTTTCAAAGTAAAGTGCTTGCTTTCCCTTACTTTTTTGATTCTTTTTCCGAGTTCGGCTTTGTCAAGCATCTTGATACTCCTTTGATAATCCAGCTGCCTACAGGTAAAAAGGAGGTAGCGCGGCCACAAGAATCTTGGCCTGCCCGTCACCTATGTCACGCACCGTATGCGGCTCCTGCGACTTGAAATGAATGGTGTCGCCTTCTTTTAGCAGGTGTCTTTCCAGGCCCAGATAAATTTCAACCACGCCTTTGAGCACATGCAAAAGCGTTTCGCCGGTATGCTTAATAGGCTCAATTTTCTTACCGGCTCCAGGCTCAAGAACCATCTCGACGAAGGAGAGTTTCGCCCTGTTGATGCCTCGAGATAGACAATTTATCTTCGCTCCCCAATCTTCAAAATTGAGAACACGCCTGCTGCCTTTTCTGACTACCGAAACATTCGGGTAAGAATTATTCTGCAGGAAAAAGGAAGGCTCGGTCCCCATGGCGTGCGCAATTTTCGCAAGAGCTCCCACAGTTGGAGACGTCATCCCCCTTTCGATTTCAGAAACATGGGTTGCAGAAACTTTTGCTTTGAGTTCAACCTCTTTTAATGTAAGGTTTCTCTCCAAGCGAAATCTTTTGATTCGCTGGCCAAGTTCTTTTTTACTCGGCATTTGTGCATCCTCCGCGCAAAAGTTGAAACTATATGTAAATTAGTACTCTCGGATGCCGAGGCGTCCGAAGCTTTTGAATAATATGCATGCTGGGGATTTCATGCAATATTTATTTTCATAATACGGCTTAATTTTCACAGAGGAATAATCTACAATGGTTTATTACACTGCATTAGATAAACTTACCTTTTCAAGCCGATTTAATAAGATTATCATCAATTATGATCGGCAACTGCTTGAAAAGTCTATGGTTAATTACTTTATAAAATCGGGATCACCGGCCCAAACCGTCATCAACGCTTTAATCGTATGAAAATATTAGTTATACGGTTCAGTTCACTAGGTGACTGCGTATTGCTCCTTCCATTGTTGACCCATCTAAAAGAAAGCGGAGCTAAGGAAGTCGCGGTTCTCACCAAGAACCGATACAAGGAAATATTCGCCTGTGCCCGAGGAGTGGACCGAATGATCCTGCTGGCAGAAAATTCATCTGCGGCAACCGCTTATAAGATCGCAGCCTCTTTGAGGGATAAACAATATCTGGTTATAGACGCTCATAACACCTTAAGAAGCAGGCTCATAACCGCGCTGATGCGCGAGGGCGGCCCGCGTTTGAAAAAGCATCACATTGCGAGATTGGGTGTAATCGTCTTTAAAAAGAATCCGGGGCTTCCGTCCATGATAGAAAGATACTTCGATCTGGCGGAAGGACTGTATCCAAGACAGGCACGCTCTCCGGCCCCGGGCGGCGATATGATACTGCCGGAATCCGCCGCAATCAGCGCCAAACAGCGACTCGACAAGGCAGGCAAGCGTATAATAGCCGTCGCTCCCGGCGCCCGCTGGCCTGCCAAAAGGTGGGAGGCTCTAAAATATGCGCGTCTGGTCAGGATTATTATCAATAGATTCGATTATTCGGTCATACTTCTCGGAGACGACCGGGATGCGGCTGCAGCGGGCGTCATTTGTTCCCAATCGCGCGAGCGCATATTCGATTTCACCGGCAGAACCGGAATAATCGAAACGGCCGCGCTTTTGAAATCTTGCAAGGCCCTCATCTGTAATGATTCAGGCCTGCTGCATCTCGCCGAAGCCGTGGGAACACCGGTTCTGTCTATTTTTGGACCGACCACCGAGCATTTTGGTTACTATCCGGCGCATGCAAAAAGCAAAGTATGTGAAAGACGGCTTCCATGCAGGCCGTGCTCTCGAAACGGCTCCCGCCCTTGCTTTATGGGAACGCACTCCTGCCTGGCCGAAATCAGAACAGACTCAGTGGCGGAAGTGTTCAAAGATATGATGGACGGCGCAGGAATAGGGAGATACACGCTGCCATGATATCAATTAAATTTTGGCTGGTTAGATTTGCATATAATTTCATCATTTTACCGCTGGGAACCGGAGCGGCCGCGACCGCCTGCTTGTTTCATAAAAAAATCCGAAAATCTCTTCTGGCCAGGTTTGGACTGGCCGGCAGATGGAAAATGCAAGCCGCCGAAGTAAAAAAGGGGGGAGTCTGGTTCCATGTATGCAGCGTAGGCGAATTCGAACAGGCCCTGCCGGTAATCGACAACTTGAAGGAAGCTCATCCGGGGGTGCCTATTGCACTAACTTTTTTTTCGCCGTCCGGGTATGAATACGCTTTTTCGAAAACCGGCGCAAAACCGGCGGCAATCGATTTTGTTGAATACCTTCCCCTCGATTTTCCCTGGAACGCAAGGTTTTGTATTGCATGTTTGAAGCCCAAGCTGTTAATTTTCACAAAATTCGATCTGTGGCCGAACCTCATATGGCATGCATTCAAACTAAATATTCCATCGATCCTGATAGATGCCACATTGAGTTCATCATCATGGAGGCTTACGGCTCCCGGCCGTTTCTTTTACAGCGAATTGTACGGAAATTTAAGCAGAATCCTGGCAATTTCCGATAAAGATGCCGACAGATTTCGTGACTGCTGCCCGGGGCAGATCCATATTGAAACAACCGGTGATACGCGTTTCGACCGTGTCGTCCAAAGAAAAAAAAACCGCATCGACATACCCGGGCTGCTGCGTCAAAAAAGAGTTTTTATCGCCGGAAGCACGTGGCCTCCGGATGAAGAACGGCTCCTCCCGGCCGCAGCCAGACTTCTCAGGGAACATCCGGAATTGATAATGCTGATAGCTCCTCATGAACCTTCGCCGGCCAGGATGATAGGACTCAGGAGCTGGGCAACGCGCGAAGGGTTTGACGCTGAAGCCCTGTCGATGATTGAAGAAGGAAGCTCGCAGCGGGTGGTGATAGTAGACTCGGTTGGAAAGCTCGCTGAACTTTACTGCTGCGGCGAGGCGGCATACGTGGGCGGAAGCTTTTCCAGCGGAGTTCACAATGTCATAGAGCCGGCGATTATGGAAATTCCCGTTCTGTTCGGACCGGTGTACCGGAATTCTTTCGAAGCGGCGGAACTTCTGAAAAAAGGAGGCGCCTTTTTGATCGAAACCGCAGATGATATTTTCAATATTCTAACACGGCTGCTTGAAGATGAAGAAAAAAGAAAACACGCCGGTTCCATTGCGGGCGAACTCGTAAATTCAATGCAGGGAGCTGCTTTTAGATGCTCAAAGGTGATTTCCGAATTAATAACCGATTAGCAAAAAAAAGGATCGACATTGCAAAAATCAAATCATCCGAGTTTTATACAAATAGAAACGAATATCGCCTGCAACGCGAATTGCCCGTTTTGCCCCCAGAAAGAAGTAAAAAGAAAGCCGGGCATCATGAAAGACGAGGTGTGGCGCAAAATAATAGACGAAACCAGGAATCTGGGTATTACTTACAGGCCATTCCTGATCAATGAGCCTCTTACCGACAAAAGGATGGCCAAAATAATCCGTTACATAAAGAAAGATGATTCCGCCAGAACCGAACTCAACACAAACGGGGCCCTGATGACATCGGAAACGGCGGAAGCCATCCTGGATGCGGGCATAGATTCGATCCGATTCAGCATCGATGGATTTTCCGAAGAGACTTTCAGTGCATCCAGAGTCGGTCTCAACTATAACCTTACGGTTGAAAGAACCTTGCGCTTCATAGAACTTGCCTCCCAAAAGAACTCCTCTTTGAAGGTCGAAGTTAGAATGATCGGCCTGGAGACGAACAGACACGAACAGGATGCATTCAAGAAATTCTGGATGGACCACGGGGCGGTTCCGGTTATTACCTCTCTCTACAGATGGCCGTGGGAACCGGGCGTTGCCGGAGTCCAGCTGCCCTGCCTGAAGATTCTTAATGAGATGTTTTTTTATGTCGACGGCAGAGCTACATTATGCTGCTGGGACACGCATGAACGCGCCGTCACCGGGGATGTAAACAAAACCAATACTCTGGATATATGGAATGGAGCCGTTAACCAGAAATACAGGGATCTCCTGGCCCTCGGCCAAAGGGATCAAATCCTGCTCTGCTCGAAATGCGAGGCCTACAAGGACAGAGCTTTCGATGGATTTCCCAGACCGGTTCACCACGGATAGCTGCCCTGACGCAGCACACAGGGTTTGCTCCGTGTAAAATCCACTATCGTCGAGGGCAGATCCTGTGTTGTCCTCCTGGATCGAGCAATTATATCCACGGAGCCTCCAAAAACCTTGCTTATCTCCTCTAATCGATGAAACGGCGGACCGCCGCTCATGTTAACGCTGGTGGATACAGCAGGCTCATCCAGATCCGACACCAGCCGCCGCAGCGGCTTGAAATCAGGCACCCGAAACGCAATGTTCGGTCCCATCCACCGCGGGCAGAGATCGTTCGCCGGAAGAATGGCCGTCAGGGGTGCGGGCCAGGCTTGCTTCAGTATATCTCCTTTAGCGCTTCCCCATGATTCGATATATTTTTCAACCATCTTAGTATTCGAGGCCAGGAGCAGAAAACTTCGTCCTTGTTCGCACTGTTTCAAGGCAATGATTCTATCATAGCCGATCCTGCTGCTCATCATGGCGCTCAAACCATAGATGGTATCCGTAGGAAGGACGGCAACGCCGTCTTTCAAAAGAACATCAACTATTTTACTCCGAAAATCATCGCTTTCGATAAAATCATTCGTTGTTTTCATAAGCGGTACTCGGCCAGTTGGGCTTCTCCTGGTCCAACACCTCCATGTTTAATCGACTAGCCGCGTTTTAACTCCTCTTTATATCCCACGAGGCGAAGCGAGAGTTCTTGATCATTCAAAGCTAGAATTTCAGCGGCTAGTACGGCGGCATTTTTAGGACCCTGGGAACCCAGACCGACGGCAGCGACCGGCACCCCCGACGGCATTTGGACTATGGCAAGCAGCGCATCCAGACCTTTGAGAGTTCCACCGGGAACGGGGACTCCGACAACCGGCAGGGTTGTCAATGAAGCAACAGCGCCGGGCAAAGCGGCGCTCAATCCCGCAGCGGCGATAAATATTTTCACACCGCGCTTGGCCGCATCCTCGACATATTCTTTCAATTTGTCCGCCTGGCGGTGCGCGGAAAGGACGGTTTTTTCCCAGGATATGCCCAGCTTATCCAGAGTATTGAACCCTGGCTGCATAAAATCCAAGTCGCTCTTGCTGCCTATAATCAGCGCAACGGCGATTGTTTTAGTCATCATTTCCTCCACTCATTATGATAGCTGGACGGCGCCTATCGGGCCAGCGCCCTTCTGCCGATATCCCGTCTGTAGAAGGCTCCTTCGAAAGATATTTTCGATATTCCATCATAAGCATATTCCAGTGCACCAGACAAGCTGCTTCCCAGCGCCGCTACGGACAACACCCTTCCCCCGGCGGTCACCGACTGCGAATTCCGCACCGCGGTTCCGGCATGGAAGACCATGCGCCGGTCGTCAACCGCGTCATCCAAGCCTGATATTTCGAAACCTTTTTCATAAGAACCGGGATATCCCCTGGAAGCAACAACTACAGCAGCCGCGCTGGTTCCGGGCAGAACAGAGATTTTCTCCCGCAGAGCGCCTTTTGCGGTGGAATACAGCACTCCCAAAAGATCAGACTGCAGAAGCGGAATCAATACCTGCGTCTCGGGATCACCGAACCTCACGTTGAATTCCAGAACCTTGGGACCGGATTCTGTCATCATCAGGCCTGCATACAAAACACCTTTATAGGGAGCGCCTTCTTCCACCATTCCCTTGAGGGCGGGCTTTATTACCTGCTCCATGATCGTGTCTTTCATCGCGGCAGTTACAAATGGAACAGGCGCATATGCCCCCATCCCTCCAGTATTGGGACCTTTATCGCCGTCAAAAACTCTCTTATGATCCTGGGATGCCGGAAGAAGAGCTGCTTTTTCACCGCTGCAAACGGCATGGACTGAAATTTCTTCACCTTCGAGCCGGTCTTCGATCACAATAGCGCTGCCGCTGTCGCCGAATCTCTTCGCAAGCATTATTTCGTCCACGGCCGCTACCGCTTCTTCAGCGCAGTCGACCACGTATACTCCTTTGCCCTGCGCAAGGCCGTCGGCTTTGATCACCATGGGAGATCCGCGACGGCGTATATGTTCCTTGGCATCGTCCGGGGAAACGAATACGGCAAAATCCGCGGTAGGAATGCCGCGTCGTTTCATAAACTCCTTACAGAATACTTTGCTCCCCTCGAGTTTCGCAGCATTCCGGGATGGCCCGAAACAGAGCAGACCAGATTCCTCGAAAGCATCTGCGATACCGGCGGCAAGCGGAGCCTCGGGCCCCACGATCGTGAGATCAACGGTGCGGCTGCGAGAGAAATTCCTGAGACCATCGATATCGTCTGCAGATATTTCGACATTTTCACCCAGCGTTCCGGTGCCACCGTTCCCAGGAGCCACAAAAAGCTTGGTTAAGTCGGGAGAACGGCTGATACCCCAGGCCAAGGCATGCTCCCTGCCGCCGCTTCCAACTATAAGCACTTTCATAAAGAGGCCTCCCCGGTTATTACAGGAAGCGTTTTACCGGCGTGCTTGATCACCGCTACTCGGGAACTGGACGATCCCGAAAGTGCACCGGCAAGAAACGTTTCTGCATTATCACACTTGTTAATATCAGTTGAACTTAAATACTTTCCTTCCAGGCTCGTAATCATACCTATGTTGTATTTACCCGAGAGCGCATGTATGGAAACCGCCGTTTGATTATTCAAATGATAATCCGACAAAGCTTCTTTCAGAAAAATTTCTTTTTGCTTGCTCAAAGCCCTCTCAAAATCCTTGGATCCCACGCCTTCTCCGCACTCGGCCGCGAGAAGAAGAGAGCCGCCGGCCTTTAATGTCCGGGCGGAATGCCGCAGAGCTTTATGGGTTTGCAGGAAATTAATATCGAAGGGGTATCCCCCCGCACTTGCAACAACCGTGTTATAACTCCCTCTGGAAGGTACGGCAAAAATACCGCGGTAGGCCTCGCAGGCCTGCATATGGGACACCAGAGGAGGGCCTGAGTTCATGAAAATTACACGGCCTGATGAATCGCTGAAATAATTGACGGCAAAAACATTATCAAGGGCTTTGACCGCTTCGCACATGTCTTCATGAACGGGGTTGCCTTCCAAGGAGCCCGCGCTGCACAGTGGATTTAGAGTAACCGGATTCGAATCCACAAGACTCAAACGATGGTTAGCAGTAATGGATGCCCTGTCCGCAACACCGGGAAGCACCAGCTTGCGGCAGCCTCCAAAACCTGCAAAATAATGAAAGGACACCGGGGAGAGGAGAATGACTACATCGGCCTTTTTCACCTCCCTGTTTATGCGTACGGGAGTACCCCTCGTAGTTAAAAGCAGGGCTTCCATGCTGCCGGCATCGTCGCAGTCGTGCTGAGCAAAGATTGTGGCCTTTAATTCGCCCTCTTTGAAAAACTGTTTCTCTTCCTTGGCGAGCTTCCTGTGCGTTCCTCTCGCTATCATTATCTTTATTCCGCCCGCGGACGCACCGTTGTCTTTCAAAAACCTGACGCAGCACGGCAGTACAAGTGAAGTAGCTTTGTCTCGCGTGGCATCTGCTACCAGGATCAGAATTTTAGCATCTTTTTGATGCAGCTTTTCCATTGGAAAACCGTCCGCAGCAAGGCAGGTTTCGGCGAAAGATTGACCCAAGTTGGAAAGCGCGGGCACTTCCCGAGGAGAAATAAAATCAACGTGGACATCGTCCGGTATCTTAAGCGAAACTCCACCTCTGCCGTATGGAAGACTTATATTCATGGATTCAATCTTTTGTAATAGTAGTGCCTGATTTGCCGTCAATGGACCGCAGAAGGTCTTTGGGATGGGCGATTAATGCAAGTTTTCCTCCCGATTCCAGGAACAGAAGCGCTGCTTCGATTTTGGACCCCATGCTTCCCGGGGGGAATTCCCCGTTCTCCAGAAGTCCTTGAGCTTCCCGCGCTCTCAATCTTCGAAGCGGTTCGGCTGAGGGGGTTCCGAATCCCTTGTAGACCGCTTCTACGTTGGTAAGTATGATCAGGCGCTCGGCACCAAGATCGGCGGCCAGCACTGAAGAAGCCAGGTCTTTATCGATAACTGCCTCCACTCCCCTCAGTTCTCCCTTATCGCGAATGACCGGCACCCCCCCGCCGCCAACCGTTATGACTACGCCGCCCTGTTCGATCAGATACTCTATTGCCCTTCTCTCTATTATTTCCACCGGATGCGGACTGGGCACAACACGCCTGAAACCGCGGTTGCTGTCCTGAGTAATATTCCATGATTTTTCGCGCTTGAGACGCTCCGCCGCTTCGGCCGTATAAAATGGTCCAATAGGTTTCAACGGATTATCGAAAGCCGGGTCGTCGGCATCCACCAGCACCTGCGTTACCAAAGAAACCACTTCTTTCTTGAAACCGCTTTGTTCGAGAAGGTTGCGCATGGTTTGCTGGATCATATAACCAATGCCTCCCTGAGAATCGGCACCGCAAACGTCGAGGGGCATAGGCGGTATCTTGTCACTTGCGGCTTCGTTTCGAAGGAGAATATTGCCTACGATTGGACCGTTGCCGTGTGTGAGCACAATAGTTCTTCCTTGATCGATCAGAGTAACGATCTGTTTCATTGTCAGCCTGGTGACATCGAATTGTTCCCCGATTGTCCCGGTTTTACCTATGGGAAGAATTGCATTTCCTCCCAGGGCAATAACATCGATATTTTTCATGTAATCATGACTCCAAATATACCGGCCGACGTCGCTGTAGTGTTTGGATACGATCCGCCTCGTAAAAAAACCGAAAAACGAAAGCATTTTCAGATTTTATTGCCTGATGCCAAGGCAGCGCCCAGAGAAGAGATAGGCATTAATTGAGGACGGCGGCTATCCTTTCCAGTGCTTTGCGAATATTGTCCTGTGAATTTGCGTAAGACAAGCGGATATATCCTTCGCCGAACGACCCGAAAGATGTTCCGCTGAGAGCTGCAACTCCGGCCTTTTCCATAAGGATTTTTTCAAGATCCTTGGAACTTATTTTCAATTCTTTTATATTTGGAAAAACATAAAAAGCTCCGGAAGGCCGGTGGCACTTGATACCGGGAATATCGTTCAATCCATCCACGATTAGATTTCTCCTCGTTTTGAATTCATTTACCATAGCGCTCACTCCATCTTGGGGGCCCCGAAACGCTTCTATACCGGCCATTTGGGTAAAGCTGCATGTACAGCTGTTGGAATTGGTTTGAAGACGGGATATCCGTTCGGCAACGGCCGCCGGCATGACTCCAAAACCCAGACGCCATCCGGTCATGGCGTAGGTTTTGGAATGCCCTTCAATAAGGATCGTCCTCTCCTTCATGCCGGGATGGGTAATGATGCTCTTATGGCTGCCCTCGTAAATAATCTTGGAATAAACTTCATCAGACAGCACAACGAAATCATGCTTGCAGGCCAATTCCGCAATGCCCTTGAGAATTTCCTCATCCAGCACGCCGCCGGTTGGGTTTTGAGGGGAATTGATTATGCAGAGTTTGGTTTTATCCGAGACAAGCGCCGCAAATTTATCCAGGTCAAAAGCGAACCCGCGTTCCTCCTCCAATGGAACCGGGACGGCCTTGGCCCCAACATAATTGATCATGCTCTCATATATGGGGAAACCGGGATTGGGATAGATCACTTCGTCACCGGGATCGACCAGTGCCAGTATGCTAAAAAATATAATGGGCTTGGCTCCTGGTGTAATAATAACCTCCTCCGGCGAAACTTCTATGCCGCGGTCGCTGGCGATGTGTTCAGCAAATACCTCTTTCGCCTGGGGAAGGCCCGCCGAAGGACCGTAATGCGTGAAACCTTGGCGAAGGGCTTCCGCGGCGGCATCTATAATATTACCGGGAGTATCGAAATCCGGTTCGCCGATTTCCAGATGAATTATTTCCTTGCCTTGAGCTTCCAGCGCCTTGGCTTTGGCAAGCACTTCGAAGGCGGTTTCCGTGCCCAGTCTGGCCATGCTTTTTGCAAACATCACTAACCCTCTTCTCGTTGAATCCAATTCTTTCCACTAATCCGGCCGCCTCAGGCCGCCGGATCCATGCGCCAGAATAACAGGGGCATCTCTTTTTGTCAAACCATCTCAATACGAGCTGAAAACCGTAAACCTGCTGTCATAAATGACATTGGATACAATAACCGAATCTCAATACCGGCACCTCAACCCGGCGTAAAACCTGGTTTCGCCTTCGGCCGGGACTCCATAGTAACACTCCGCCCTCAGGATTTTTCCCAAATTCGCTCTCACACGAAGAGACATATCGATACCCCTGCCGCTTACGATATGGAAGGTTTCGCTCGCCGCAATCGAAGGCCTGGTAAGGAGCGCCGTCTTGCCGGCCGGGAGCGCATACCTGGTTATCTTGAAAGCAGTATCAAATCCGAATTTGCTGCAACCCAAACCGATCGCCAGGATAGCTCCGGGTTGAGGCTCTTTTTCTCCGTTTATAAACAAATCGAGACCAATCGACTGGCTGAATACCCTTCCCCTCATGGAGGTTTTGGTTTTTACACGTACTTCTCCGTAGGCTTTTTCGATCGGCGGCAGCGCAAATGCCCCCCGCCGGTAAACAACATCCTGTTTTCTTTGGAGCTGCAAAACGGCTTTCCATTTATAAAAAGCGGCGCCGCGGCCGGACACGGAAAGCTCGCAGCGATAATTCGAATATTGCCCGCTGTTTTTTCGGCGAACGGTCGTTGACAGATCCAACCGCGGACGCGATATTTCGGTCCATAGCGCAATCTTGATCCCCCTAGCTGAATCTCCCGATCCAGCTGCAAATTTTTTCCAATCTCCGACAGCATATAAATCGGGCAGGTGAAAAAAACGGACAGATAAGCGTGCAGGATTCCTTAAATATATCTCGAAGGATCCGAACATGCCTCCCGCAAAATCAACTTCAGATGAAGCCTCAAGACTGCCGGCGGCAAAGCTTCCGAACATGTTGAAAGCTCTCATGGATGATTTTCCCGGTTCTTGAGAATTCCGGATCCCGGGGCCGAGAAAGATGCCGCATCCAACATTTGCACGATCGAATCGATAAGCAGCGCCCAGGAAAACGTCCATACTTCTAATAAAGGCAGCCGACCTGGCATCCCGCTTAAAAACCGCCGCGACCGCCTGGGCACCGCCGAGGCTGGCTGAAAAGGCACCTCCTAAACCCGCGTTCCACTGTGACAGTGAGGGAGACAGCCTTATCAACGGGCGGTTGGAAAGTCTAGGCCGGCCGGCATAAAAAAACCGCGCGGCTCCGCCCGATAGCCATCCTTCCCCGACATAGAGTTTGAAATTTCCCAGTACGGCCCGGTTCAACAATCCGATGCTGGTCAATTGTATAAAACCCCTGGACCCGGAATTCTTCAACCTGAAGCCGGCCTCCGCGATTCCGGGAATCGCAATCGAACCGGTGCTTTCCCCGGCATATCCACGGATGGTTTCCAATTCAAACCTAGGCAAAGCCGGTTTGGAAAAAGCTTTTTCCGGTAAGGTTTCTATTGCCGCGAAAGCCGTCAGTGCGGCGGCCAGCATAATACCCAGCGCCGCTCTCATATTATTGCTGCAGGTTCCAGCCAACGACCACCCCCCGCGTTGCCCCCAAGACCGGATGCAGGCCCATCACAAACATACAGCTCAAGCGATGCGCTTTTAGTTCCACGGATCCTTTGAGGAAGCCGCTTCCGGCGTCGTAGCTGGCAATAAAACCAGCGGTATTGAAAACAGCCGTGCCCGTAAAGCTGAACCCGAATGTACCGAACTCTTCGAAATAGACCGCTCCGAACAAGCCTGTTTTCGAACTCGTGTTAAGACCAATAAAACCTGATGATGACATTCCATGCCGCCATCCCTCGAGTATTCTCGACATCCCGATTGCATATCCGCATTGGTAATTACTCGAGAAGCGGAAAATCATTTTCACGCGCATGCTAAGATCCGGCTCTCTTTTCATATCATCCAGCTCCAACAAGCCTCCGGAAACGGACACAGCAAATACCATCCGCCTGCCTGAAATAAACTGCGGCTCGACTCGAAAACGAATGTCTTTTCCTACAGGCGAATGCATGCAGGCGGAGAACAAATTTAAAATAAATCCAGCGCCTAATGCAGAAATCTCGGCCGAGTCCATTCTCAAACCACCCGGATCGGCGAAGTCGAGTTCTCCGATCTGCATGAAAAACCGTTTTGGCGAATTAGCGAGCGGCGGCGATAAATAATCGGAGGGAAGAAATAGTCCGTATCCGAGGCTGTATTCTCTGATAGGTGCAAGCTCGGTGAAGCTCCAGGCGGGCGCAGGATTTATAACCATTCCGGTCAGAGATGTCAATAGAACGCTTTTTTTGAATCTTTCAAATAAAGGATTTCCAAGACACGAATAAAAATATTTCAATACTTTTTCAATGTTTACGCCTTCCACACCCAACCACCACCCTTTCCGTGCGTAACTTCCTGCCGGAATTATCGAATATTTCGCAGGCCAGAATATATATTCCGCTTCCTGCGATAGACCCATCGTTCGATATGCCATCCCAAAAAAACACATTCGGCAAATAATCAGTCGAACCGATATCATTTACCTTGATTCCGTTTGTATCATATACGGAAACAACGGCCCTTCCGGCACCTGCGGCGCATGCAACTTCAATAACCAGCTTCTCTCCCGCGTAAGGAGAAAAAGGATTGGGATGAAGCGTGATACTCCGGCTCTGTGCCGGCCGTCCGATTGCAAAACCGTTTCCCCGTCCGGGCGATCCTCCCTCGATGCTCGATGATAAAAACCATGCGTGGGGCCTCCGGCCCGCAAACAAATCCCCTCTTTCCAGACTTTTGCCTTGTGTATCCCGCTCTTGAGAAGGATATGCGGTTTCATCCACCGCCAGAGTCATGTAATCAGCCAGGCAAACCGAATCCGCCAGAGTTCCGCCGCCTGCGTGATTGAACACCGGCCATGATCCCTCCAGTTGCGCAACCGACTGTGGCTCGAGCGATGCGAAACTGCGAACAAGACCGTTCCTGTCTTTTGTTAATACAGCGTACCCGCCGGGAGGAATATTGAATTGTGAAGAAGTTATAAGCGAGTACGAGTGGGCGGAATCCCTCAGTTTCCAACCGGATATATCTATGTCTTCACGCCCCGCATTGAACAGCTCCACATACTGCGGAGATCCACTTCGTGGATAACTCATTACTTCGCTTATGAGCAGTTCTGGAACGCCGGATCTAACTGCAAATAATAGATTATTATTCCCGGGCCGCTCGTCCCCGTTCATCTCTACGCTTATACGGATAAGGTGATATCCGGCGGCCAGGAATATTTCCGGCTCGAGGAGAAGACTGTCTCCGGCATCGATGCCGCCTGCCGAGGCAGTACTGTACAGGAGCTTGTTATCACCTCCAATCGAATCCAAAACGCTTACCCGGTAATCATCCTCCGCCGTAAACTCGATACCATCATTATGAATATAAAAGGCCTGCAAAAATCCCCGTCCGGGCTCTACTGTTTTTCGGAAAGGAGTCAACAGCGACGGCCTGAGATCTTTTTTCGGAATATTGAGCATCCCCGGGCTGGGAAGACGAACCTCGAAATCGCTGCGGTTATCATCGGTGTCCAAGCCGTCGGGATTCCTTCCCAGGCTGAAACCGGGCGGCGCCGAGCCGGCGCTTTCGCCTTCGCAGTAAACACCCTCTGCAACCGCACCGTAGCCGAGCAGATCCGCTTGGGAACCGTTTCGGATTATCCTGACCGCGTCGGGGCCGTTCTGGAGCCCGAGTTCCACTATATAATCCGGCAACGGGCTGACGTTTGCTCCGCCTATTGTTCTCAAGCCGCCCGGTTTAATCGAATCGTCCGGAGAAGCGGTCCACAACAAGGTCCAACCGTCGGACGCCCCATTGTGAAACTCCAGCGAGTAACCAGACAGGCCGGCCATGGCGGTGGTTATGTTGATAATTTCAATGAATTCATACCCGGTATCTGCGCCCGGATGATCGTAGTACACTTCATTCAATAGAATTTGAGAACGGATCTCGGGCGGGAATAAAAAGATGAAGATAATCGATACTATAAAGAGGAACCTATACCGGCGCCCGCCGGTTAGAACGTTGAATCGCCGCATCCACACCACCTCCCATGGACGCATTCTACAGAAGAGGGTAAATCAATGCAAGAGGAATCATCCGCTGCATGTAAATCGGCCCGAGAAGCAGCATTGTGATCGATTACAGGGCTGATATCAAATCATGCCCGCTCTTTTTCTGGCTATCCATTCGATACTCAGCAGCAGCAGAACCAATACAAATATCGCGGCACTGGTGCGATATCGCAATTCACTTTGAACGGTGCTGCGCCGTTCATATAGAGGAAGCTCGCCGGTCACCTCGCGCATACCCGATGCGTCCGCATAGGCTCCACCGGTGGCGGCGGCGATTGCGGCCAGGTTTTCCATGTCTTGAGCAGTGCTGCGAAATTCAACGGATATTTCGGATACGGTTATCTCGGCTGGGGTCGAGAGCAGTTCGCCTCCGGCCAGAAGTGCTTTGCCTCTAATTTTGTATACGCCCGGCGCCAGGGAAGGAAGCGATGCCTTGAAAGCCGAGGTGCGTTCCCTCTCTCTTTTCAAACTGATCTCCTCGAGGGGCAGCTCTTCGCCGTTGCGTCCGTAACGGGAAACTTCCACGCTGACGGGTACACCGGCGACCGGCAGCATTTTGTCGTCGAAGACCTCCGCGCTGATATCAATCTTTTCGCCGGTCTGGAACACGTTTTTCTTGAAAACCAGCGAGAACCGGCCAGCAGATTCACCCCGAGAAATTATATCCAGCATCTTCAACATCAGCGTTTCGTAAACCCCGCTGCCATCAGTCAAGAAACGCCACCGCCATATGGGGCCAGCAGCCAGGACTGCAGTCCTTCCCCTGCCCGCGTTCTTATAAGCCAGCGCGGGCACGCCGGTGTTTTTTACCTCAAGAAGCACTTGAGATTTTTCCAGGGCCGTTATAGGTGCATAATAGCCCAAAAGCGGAGCTCTTTCCTGCCACTGAACCTGGGATAGGATCGGAATCATTCCCGAGATAATAAAGTCCGGCGATGTTTGTCTGCCCGGCACAACCGCCGTATATGAAAAATTGAACCTGGCCCCCGCACCCAGCCGCAGCGGCAGTATCTCCTGCATTTCCCGCCATAAATCAGATCGATCAAAAAGCGAATGCCTCCCGGGGAAAACCATCAAGCCCTTTCCATCTTTTTCAACGAAGTCGATTACCGATTCTGCGGCTTTCTTATCCAGAATTTTGTCATCAAAAGACAACAGGATGAGCGCATCATAGTCCTTCAAA
The DNA here is from genome assembly GCA_964654695.1 of uncultured bacterium. Classification (GTDB taxonomy): domain Bacteria; phylum Krumholzibacteriota; class Krumholzibacteriia; order WVZY01; family WVZY01; genus CAZZKJ01. Next base: position 16,056 of record CAZZKJ010000009.1, read on the forward strand.
ATTGTCTCCAGTGAAGCAGATCTTTTTTCTTCCGGCTCCCTAAGAGCAAGGCCTCTTCCTCTTATTAAATCGAAAGAGTATGTTTTCTGATCTCGAAGCAGATCCGTGATAAAATGCAGATCCCATCCCGGAAACATATCAATAATAAGAATCTTGACATCACTTTTAACGGCATCGATTACGATATCGCGGCGGTTGTTTTCAGGCTCCGTATCATTTTCATCAATATCCACGGTCAAAACCATCCGCCTTCTACCGGGTTCGGGAACATCGATCATTATATCCCGAGCTATTTCGCCGCCGGCAGGATCGATTAGTATATTATCTTCGAACAAGACATTCCGGCCTTCTTTCAATTTAAGAATTGCGCGTTTGGATCTTTTTCCTTTGCCCTCGATCACTGCCCGCAAACGCGCGCGAGATGGTATGCGTACTATGGAATTATAATCTACGGACTTGATGCGCACATCTTCGGGTTCATCCGTATCACCAAGCCCGATCGAGAATACCGGCACGTCGGGAAGATCGGTCCGCTTGATCGGCGATCCGGTCTCGATACCGTCGGAGAAGAGTACAATCGCCCGAAGGTTGCGGCCTTCGAGTTTTCCGGCCGCGCTGAGAAGCGATCTGCGTATGTTGGTTCCCTGGCCATCGATTTGAGCGCTATCACCAAGCGATCCATAAAGATCATCTGCGAAAGAAAATTCGCGGATTTCCCCTCCTCTTGTTTCAACTTCTTGTTTGAGGCGCTGCGACAATTCCCTGGCGAGTTTAAATCTGCTCATACGCATCTCTTCATTCCATCTGCCGGAAGTAAGATTCATGCTGGTTGATTTGTCTATCAAAGATACTACAACAGGCTTTTCGATTATCTCATCATTGCGAACGCAGCGAGGATCCAAGACAAGAATTATCAGAAAGAGGAGAACGGCCGATCTTGCGACGGTAAGCGCGACCCTCAACCTGCCTGATATGGAAGGGATGGTATTGTGGTAGGCCCAGAATGCCGCGGCAAGGACCAGGATGGAAGCTCCTGCAATAAAAGCTGACATTTTCCGCCCATTGAAGTATGCTTAGTTATCTTGAACCTTTGTGATCAGATCAGGGCGCAAAACAGTAAGGAGCCCTGAAACGGCATGCAGGGTAACAATAATATAATATTTTGCAGAGAAAAAGGGAAAAGAAGGAGGAGATCAATTAGCTGGTAATACCGTCTTCCGAACGGTCTTTCGTGTGTATATCCGATGAAAATGCATTTACGGCTTCTTCGGCCATCCTGTAAGAATCCAGAATAGATTGAAATTCCAGCAGCTGGAAAACTTCGTACACATCTGGAATCATGCCGGCAAGTTTCAAATCACCTCCGTGCGATCGAATATCCTTGATTTCTCCAATGAAAATACCCCACCCCGCCGAGCTGATATACGTAACGCCCCCAAGATCCACTACGATCTTGTATTTGCCGTTTTCTAAAAGACCATAGAGAGCATTTTCCAATTCGCCTGCAGTAGTAGTATCCAAATATCCGCTTACTTTGAGAATTGTCACATTTTTATTCTCTTTTGCGGTTATAACGCTGACAACGATTCCTTGTACTGCCATGCTTTCCCTTGTTCGCCTTCAGTTTGAGTATGTTTGGATAACTCTATCTACCGGAAGGACTTTCCGGTTCGGCCGATGCGGTACTGCCGGCTGAATCAAATGCCTGGATTGCCTCTTCCTTTGATGAATACGGCTTCAAAATATTGTTGAACTCCAGCAGTTCAAAGACTTCACGCACTTCGGGCATCATGGCGGCCAGCTTGATATCGCCTCCGTTATTCCGGATCCTTTTGATTTCACTTATAAAAATCCCCCAACCAGCTGAACTAATGTAGGTTACATCGCTAAGATCCACGGCGATTTGATAGCAGCTGTCATTGATTATCCTCTCCAGAGCCTCTTCGAGCGTGGAAGCATTCGTGGTCTCAATGGTCCCCTTCAACGATATGAGGATTTTAGATTTACCGCCATCCAGTTTTTCTTCAGATATGATTAGCTTTTCCATAGACTATCCCTACTCCCACGTTAGCAAAAGTCAGTCCAAAAGAGCTTTCAGCAGGAAATGTATGCCCTGCTTATCGTTGACCGCAAGTTTAAGATTCTTCTCCGCTTTCCTGAAATTCTTGTTAATTGCCAAGGCTTTTTTGAAAGAGCTGTTGGCTTTATCGATGAACAGTTTGCATTTTGCAGTATACAAAATGCCCAGATCGTTTTGCCGGTCCGCATATCCGGGATTTGACTCAAGATCCCTGGCGGTTTTTTCTATGTACCTGTCTATCTCTTCCTCCGTGATGTTTTCAGAATTGAACTTCAAAATCAAATAGAGGTCAAGCGAAAGATTGCTGGTTGTAACCTTGGCATTCTCCTCTTTTATTCGGTTCAATAACTCATAAGCTTTATCGAATTGCTCGATGGCAATTGCTTTTCGAGCTTCTTGAAAATCGGAGGTATCCAGCGAAGGTTTCAGCTGCAAAGTCATATCCAGTATTTTCTCCAATCTTTCCCTCAATCCGCGGGATAATTCAAAATTTTCTTTCTCCACGACGTTCAAGCATAACGCTATAGCCAGGTTCATGAATGCTTCCTGGTAATATTTATTGAGTTCTATGGCTTTTTCATAGGACTGCACCGCGTCACTACATTTTTTTATTCTCAGGTGTGTGCACCCCAGGTCGTTATAAAGATCAGGATACTTGGGAGAAAGCTCTATCCCTCTTTTAAAGGATTTGATGGCTTTTTCATGATCTCCCACGGCCCCCAGGCAGTTACCCAGAATAGAGAACGCCTTGGATTCCTGCACTCCAAGCTTTACGGCCCTAACGATCTCGGCCATGGCTTCCTTGAAAAGGTTTTGATGATATAGGGCTTCGCCGAGCTTGAGATGTGCGCGGGGATCTTCCATCTTTTTGAGCTTCTCACGGATTTCCAGGAGCGAATTGATGCGGCTCTTTCGTTCGTCGTGGCATTCCCTGACAAAACTTCTGATCTGCTCCGGAGACATCGCAGGATCATATTGTTCAACCTGTTTCGAAAGGAGTTCGCCTTCGTGAAACAGTGAGGTTATAACCGAACGCTGGGCGGGAACCAGGTTCGTCTGGATGTAATACTTGCGTCCATGTGCTATAAGCTCGCTTCTGTGCTCAAAACTATCCATGAGATAATTTTTTTCCTCTATTGCTCGTGTTCTCGTTTATGCCTGCACTGTTAAATATCCTCAAGGGACAAAAGAGCTATTGCAATACGAATAAGCCGGCTTCTGGAAAAGCTGCCTTTTCCGCCGCTGGAGAGCTGCCTCCTTAAGGTATCCAAGTGCTTTATATTAGATGCTGTCAGTTTTACCCTGACTTCCACTTCCTTCGTATCGGACTCAGCTTTCAGGGCTTTTCCGGTAATAAGTTTCTTAAGAGCTCTGGAAGGTTCCTTTTCAACAGGTTCTTTGAAAGGATCCCGCCCCAGAGATTTTTTCGGTTTAGGCACGATTCAGAAACTCCTCTGTGAACTTGTAATAATCAACTGCTCCGTGGGACATAGGAGAATATTCGAAAATGGTCCTGTTGAAACTCGGCGCTTCGCGCAGTGATATATTCGTGCGTATTACCGTTTCAAACATCATTTCGTTGAAATGCTCGTTCAATGTTTCGAGGACTTCCCGCGATAATTTCGTCCGTGTATCATAGAATGTCGGTAATATTCCCATAATAGTCGTTTGGTTATCAGACAGCATATTCACTTCGTCTATTATCTGCATCGTTTGGCTTGCACCGGCCTGGGCCAGGTAATCCATGCTGACAGGTATGATAACCTGGTCGGAATATACGATAGCATTGATATTAATAAGATTGATGGTCGGCGAGCAATCACAAATTACGATATCGCATCCCTTGACGTTCTTCAGGGCTTTCTCGAGCCGCTTTTCGCGGTTGGTTTGGCCGGACAGCACCATTTCTATTTCGGCCAGATCTCTTCCGCCCGAGTCGATTAAATAAAGATTCTTCCTGATTTCCATAACATCGACATCTCCATATTGGAGCAGGTCGCATAGGGTTTTATCGCCTTTCGCATCAAAAGCTATGGCAACATTGCGTTGGGCGTCGCAATCGATAATAAGCACCTTCTTGCCACACAACGCCAAGCCATGCGCCAAGTTGATAGATGTAGTGGTTTTGCCGGTTCCACCCTTGGAAGTTATGATGGATATCTTTTTCATGATTCTTCTGAATCTTCGGGCTTGCTTTTCTTGATCAATTTTCCTGCCTTTTTACGGAGTTTTTCCCCATAACTCTGCCAACCTATTATCCTCAACTTGGCATCTACGCCGATCTTCTCATCCGGTTTTGCGCTGTCCACATCCACTTCGCCCCCTTCGGCGAGTGGAGATAACGGTTCATTCTTGAAAGGCTTCTCCTTATAGGACTTCTTTTCCGGCTCCCGGGGGCTTTCCACGCGTTCCACCGAACTCTCGGTCGGCGTATCCTCAGGAGCCGGCTTCGACTCTTGGGGCCAGAGGATAACATCTTCCTTTTCGGCGGCGGAGTTTTCTCCGGCACCATGCTCATCGGAGCCGCGCGTCGATTCGGTAAAAGCATTATCCAGGCCCAATATGTCATCAATCGACTGAATCTCGTCTTCCAATTCATCCGGTTCACCGGCGGAATCGGCAAGAGGAGATACCGCGGATTCGCTTTCACTGCTAAACTTGCTGGGTCCCGTTCGCGGCCCGGCTTTAATTCCGCCGTGTTGTCTCACGGATTCGAAATCAACGAGAGCTTCCCGTTCGGATGAAAATGCTTTGATAAATGAGTGAAATTCCAGGCAGCCGTAAACCTCGAAAAGAGATTGGTTCATGCAGCAAAGCGCCGTTCGTCCGCCGTAAATACTGCACTTCTCATAGTACTTGGCAAAGATTCCCCAGCCCGAACTTGATATATATGTAGTATTCTTGAGATTGAAAAGCAGCAGAATGGGACGATTTTTGATATTCGCTGAGATTTCCAAATCCAACTGCTCTACGGTTGTGGCATCTATAGAACCCGACAGCCGGGCAATCAGAACATCGTCGCCGGCTTGATGCCAGGAAATAAACTTGCCTTGCGCATGAGGAGGCGAGGGTTCCCGCACGTTTTCTACTCCATCCGCAGTGAGATCATCTTGTACTATTTCCGGCGCATCTTCCATCCCCCCGGCGCCGGCCGGCGATTCAGGATGAAAATGGGCGGTTTCGCGATGAGGTTCAGGTTGGGAGACACTGGAAAAATCCTCGATGGCATCCGCCAGAATATCAAATGACGATAAAACTATATTGAAACCAAGCATCGTAAAAATATAGTAAACATCGGGGTCCATTCCGAACAGCTTGATATCTCCTCCACCGCGCCTTACTTCACGCAGTCTTTCCGTGAATGCTCCCCAGCCGCCGCTGCTGACATATTCAACCTGCGACATATCGACTACAATCTTGAAGATCTTCTCGGAAATAATTTTTTCGAGTGAATTACGGAGAATTTCGGCACTCACCGTATCTATTATGCCTTTAAGGGATAGCACGGCTGCATCCCCTTTATCACCAACAGTCGCGGCTTCGATGCTCAGGCTTTCCCAGTCTAAGGCATAGCTCTCATCGGGGATAGAATCTTCGATGTCGCCGCCGATAAAGTCCGTCGGCGGCTCGGAACCGGCCGGTGCGGGGGGTTTGCTTGCTTTTAAAGCGAGTCTTTCTTCTGGGGATTTACTGAAATAGGCCACAGCCTCTTCGACCGTGTGCAGCGCCATCAGTATCTCCCCGAAACCGAGGAGTTCGAAAACGTCATAGACTTCGGCCGCCATACCGACCAGAACAACATCCCCTCCCTTCTCGCGAAGCTTCTTCACCTCGCCCGTGAAGATTCCCCATCCTCCACTGGATATATACGAAACATCCGATAAATCAACGACGATTTTGTACGAGCCGGAAGCGATCACCTGTGATATGTTTCTCTCAAAGCTGGATGTCGAAACCGAATCCAGGTGCCCCTTGACATGAAGCACCGTAACACCGCCCTCGGCTTTTTCCATCGCGACTCCGGCATCTTCGAGCGCCTTGAAATCGATCAAATCATGTTCGAGGCTCTCGGGCGAACCGCGGCTCGTAGTCAAAGTTTCCTCCGACTCCGTAACCGCAGGGATATCTCCGCGGGACACTTCCTCGAGGAATTCCTCGACAATTCGCTTTCTGGTCGTCTTTTCGTCCGGCTTTTTTTCTTCATCCTGGGCGATGAGCTTGAATCTCTTCAAGTAATCCAATCTCAGTTCCTTGTTATTCAGATTGAGCCTTTTCAACTCATCGTACATGACTTTTTCCTTCAACATTTTGGAAGGTTCCCGGTCCTTATTCATTTCTTTCGTGATTCTCTTTGCGCCCATATCCGGATGCTCCCTGATAATCCTGAGCATCTCCTTTCTATCCTCGAGACTGACGCGCTTGAGCTCCAGATCTTTTCTAAGAACTTTATTTTTCAGTCCCCTCTCACCCATAAGTTCTAGTCGTTTCTTATACCTGTAATAAGTGGCGGGGGATACTTTCATCTTCGCACAGGCTTCATGAACGCTCAGACCCTCTACATCCACCATATCAATCAACTTTTTCCTTATTCCGAATAAAACATCATCAGCGGTCAATTTCTCCTTTACGGCAACGATGGTGATATCATCATTTTGAGGATTGCCGCCTGTGAACTTCTTAATATCGCGCTCCAGATTTGCTATGAAATCTTCGGGGTGCTGATGCCCGTATTTTTTTATTACTTCCAAAAGGCGTTCTTCACCGTATTGGTCTCGGGTTTCATTCATAGCCTCTGTTACGCCGTCGGTATAGATGATCAGCATGTCATCTTTTTTAAGTTTTATTTTCTCAACATTGATGGACTTTCTGAAAAGCGCCTGGTCCGGAAGATTAATACCGACAGGGAAACCCTTGGGATTGAGGAAATAAGTTTCGTTCGTTTCATACCTGTAAAGAATCATCGGATTGTGACCGGCGCTGGCATAGCTGATAATTCGGTTCTTGGAATCAAGGATCACGTAAAACATCGTAACGAACATTCCTTTTTTCATGTCGTCCGTCACAAACTCGTTCATTCTCGCCATAACATCGGATGCATTCTTGTTGCCCCTCGCTTCCATGCGCAGGGCTGTCCTGATCATGGTCATAACGAGCGAGCCCGGAACGCCCTTGCCCGAAACGTCGGCCACGACCACACCGATAGTTTCATCATCCACCTCGACAAAATCGAAATAATCACCGCCGACTTCCGCGGCTGCCTGATAAAGCGTCGAGATATCGTATCCGCTTATGTCGGGCATGGTTCTTGGAAGCAGGGAATGTTGAATCTGCTTGGCCACTTCCATTTCCTTCTGAAGTTTCTCTTGTTCCAGAATGCTGTCCTGGGCTTTCTTGAATTTTTGAGTTATTTCATTAAACACGGCTGCGATTGCCCCGATCTCGGCCGGACCATCGACGGAGATCTTGCCGTCCATCGTTCCCTCGCCTATGGCCCGCACTCCATCGGTAAGAACCTGAATGGGTTTTACGAAAATAGAGACAAGAAGCATAATCAAGAGGATGCCCAAAAGGAATACTCCAAGAAGGATTCCAATAGTCACAATCCTGGGATCTTTGACGCCGGATTCGACGATGTCTTCGTAAACACCCAGGTGAACCGTTCCAAGTATTAGCAGCCGGTTCGAGTCCGATTCTCTTATTTGAACGGGGTGTTCAATATCGCGGATATTCCGGCCGGCAAGAGTCATTCTTTTCCAGACAATTCCGTTTCTCTCTTTTGAGAGAACAATGCTTTCGGGTTCCGAATAATCGGAAAAAATCTCGCTAATTATCGAAGAGGATATTATTTTGTTCGTTTTATCTACAACCCTTGCGTAAGACACATCATCGCTGGAATCCTGGAGCTTGGACAGGTAAGAACTCAAATTCGTTTGTTCAATTGAGTAAGAATTCGGATTCAACAGCAAATCCCGGCTCTTGTTGGCAAGATTTCCCGCCACCCTTCTTCGTTCCATCCACTGCGAGGTTTTTTGTTCGCGAATGCTTCCGGTCTGCCGCACCATCGTAAAAGCCCCGATAAGAACAATTAACAACAGAAGGCCCATGCTGGCCCGGAGCGTAAATTTGTACTTCAGCGAACTTCGCCTGGCGATTTGCCGTGGAAGAGCGCGGGCGACGGCCGTGTGGCTCTTTTTGGTAAGCAGCAGTTCGTTGCCTTCGGAAGTCGTCCGGTAATCAACATCGTCCATCAATCGGTTTATAAGGAATATTCCCAGGCCGCCCTTTTTGCCCGATTCAACATATTGATCAAGATCCGGATCCTTGACGCTTCCGAAATCAAACTTTTTGCCCTGATCGAGAAGGGAAATATCGACCCAGCCGGGTTTGATTACAGCCCGGATCTTGATGCTTCCGGGCCCGCTGTCATAAGCATGTTTGATGATGTTGGTGCAGGCTTCATCAACTGCCAATTTAGAATTATTGGCTTCTCTTGGGGAGAAATTTGCGGATATACAGATATCAGCGATAAAATCCCTCACCCTGCTTAGTTGGCTTTCATCGGCAGGTATTTCGAGGGTTTTAACCGCGGCATCGCCACCGAGCATTTTTGTGGTTTCAGCGGCCATTTTTCCAGCTAATGTTGGTTTTTCAGTTTCTTAAGCCGCTCATCGGCTTCCTGAATATTTCTCTTTACGCTTTCGTTACCGGGATCGATTTTGAGAATCTTTTCCCATTCCAAAATGGCTTCCTTATAGAGATCCTTGGAGAAGAACTGCATTCCCTTGAGGTAATACTGTCTGATTTTGGCTTCTTCATCCTTGGTGAGGGGGGTAAGTTTTCTCTTGGCCATTATCCTGAGGCCCTTGGCTTCTATATGACCCGGATCCAGCCGAAGCAGTTCATTAAGATTGGCAAAAGCCTTGTCATACTCGCCCTTGTTGAATTCTTGCAGTGCATTATTGTACAGATTTACGATTCTGAGTTTTCTTTCCGCCGCCCTGTAGTCCTTGCTCTGGAGATCGATCCTGGCGCGAATACGGGCGGATTCCATATCCGCTTTTTCGTTTCCCGGGTCAAGCAGTGAAACATTGTTCCATTCACCGATGGCCTCCGTAAGTCTACCGTTTTGCTCGTATTCCCGGGCTTTATTTCTGTGCCTCGAAATAAGTTCATCGATCTTCGACTGGGTTTTGCTGAAATATTCTTTGGCCTGAAGGTGCCTAGGATCCATTTTCAAAATCTCCCGCCATTCATCTCTCGCCCTCGGGTAGTCGTTATCGGAATAAAATTTCAAACCCTGGGAAAAATGAGTGCTGATCCTGGCCTGGATTTCCAGATTGCGTTCCGCTTTTTCCTGGTCTTCTATGAGCTTCTGCTGGTTGCTCTCCATGTGATCCACCGCCTGGCTGTCGCCCGGCATGTATTCCAGGACAATTTTCCATTCATCCAGCGCCCTGGGTATGTTCCCGCCTTTTTCCAGGCCTAAGGCCTTCTCCCGGTGGGATTGTATCCTCGTAAAAAATGCCTCCTTGATCAGTTCTTGTTCTTCAACCGCCCTTTGTTCGGCGATGATCCGCCGCTGCTCATAAAGCGTTTTACCATAATGCGTTGTAAAAGACATCGGCCTTGACGATCCGGCACCATCCTTTGAGAAGGAAGCATAATCCAGTCCGAACCCATATGCATTAACTCCAAATCCGAATGTGAATCCCCCGTCGTCCGTCCCCAGGCGGAGGGCCAGGTATTTCGCGAATATATATTCAGCCCCCGTGTGCAGTGTTCGATCGGCTTTCTCGGGCATATCTGTTTGAACCATCAATCTAAGGGCGGAGCCGTTTTCGAAATTCTTCTGATAGCCGAGCCCGGCCATGATTGTCTTGTATGTCCTGTCCGTGGTTTGGACGAGCTTATGCTTCGGTCCGGAAATATCCTGGAGATTGATCCCTATCGAAATCGAACGGGCAAAATCGGGAATGAAACGAAAGCCGATATCGATTCCGGGGGAAGTGCTGGAGTACGGAGACAGCTTTACGTTGGCGATTTTGAAAGAGGCGCCGAGGGCGATGGTTCCCATGAAATACCTGCTCTTTCTCTGAGCCGCATAGGAAATGATAAACTGGCTCTCGGAGTATTCCCCTTCCTGCGTGGGTAGTCCCACACGGTCATAACCCTGGAACTTATCCGAGATCCGCATGAATCCGAGTCCAAAAGCCCCCGCTTCGAGCGTGGGGTAAACCGCTCCAAAAAAGGAATACGTGGCGTCGGAAAAGCCTCCGAACAGGGGCATGTACATTATCATTAGCTGCTTGTCCTCTACATTCCTGAGTGCCGCCGGATTCCAGTAAAGCGCACTGGCATCGTCGGCCAGGCTGACGTAGGATCTGCCCAGCGAAATCGCACGCGAACCTGCCCCGAGAGAGAAAATGCTCCTTGTGCCTCCGTCTCCCTGGGCAAAGACCCGAACCCGCGGACCGAGTATAATAATAAACGCAAGCCCAAATATCCAAATATGCTTATTGAAATTTTTCATTACTTGGCAACCGCGATCTTGACTGACGCAGAGTTTTTCCCCGCCTGTATTTTGCAAATGTAAATGCCGTTTCTTACGATGTCCCCCATCATATTACGGCCGTCCCAAATCGCTTCATGATCACCGGGAAGCGTTTCCGGCTGTCCGGATGAGTAGCTTTTCTCATAAACCAACTCCCCGGCAAGCGAATAGACTCTTATCGAAACCGCGCCCGGACTGTCCATGAAATAAGTAATCCTGGCAACCTCCCATCCCGCCCCGAATGGGTTGGGATAGCTCCGAACGTATTCATTGAAATTGCTGCTGCCGAGGACGAGACCCCTCGACCAGAGCTTGTCTGCAAGATCAGGCTGTTCGGTGTTTTTATCGACCAGCGGCATACCGGCGCCCGAGAGCTGGTCCACGATCCTGACGGCTCCGGTATCGGGAACCGCCGCGAAAATCTTCCCCTCGGGAGCGGAAGGGCTAACGCTGGCATAAATAGATACTGTGTCCGCCTGCTGCGCAAGTATCGTGAAAGATGGGCCAAAGTCTATCCTGACCTGGTTCGCACCGATAGTGCCGTCGAAACGGGCGCCCGAAGAAAGCTCAACATAAACTTCGCTCAGATATCTTGATGGATCAGCAACCAGCTGCTTGTTTCCATTCATAACGGATACGTCGATCCACTTCACTACGGCGGCATCTGCGGATGCGGACGGATTGGCCAGCTCCACCGCCAGCAGTCCGATATCCCGTCTTCCCTGTGAAGTCGGTCTCGTAACCGTTTCGAACCCGACTTCGGAAGTTACATTTTGCGCGGTAACGAAAGTACCCTCGGTTTGCATGGGTATAATAATAGCATTGATACCGCCCGCAACTGTCGCAGGGGTCATGCTGTTTTCGTCCAGGGGAAGATTGTCGATGCCGATCCTGATGGCCACCGGAGGAGTAGACACGGGCGGCGCGGTAATATCCCAAGATACATCCTGCCCAATACCGAATGCCTGCCGGCGCGAAGATGACACGGTAAACGATCCAAAATTTGAAATGAGAAGACGAGGTTTGGCGGTCGTCGTATCGATATGAGCTCTCGCCGCATCATTCATCATTCTCGCCTTTATTACGAACGGCAGGTTGAAGGAAACCACCGAATCCTGTGCCTCCGGCGGCGAATCTATCCATGCGCTAAGCGACAGCAGAGCCTTGGGAACGACCCTGACCGCAAGGGCCTGCATTGAGCTTTGGGTGCTGTCCCCCGAGTTTTCATCCAGGGATGTAAAACGAACCGTGATATTTTCAAAACCGTTCGTGGAATCCACCGGAGCGGTTACTTTGAATTTCGCCGTCTTCGTGCCGCCGGTTCCCATTCCCATGCGTGCAACAGTAGAATCGGGAGCGTTGAAACCGGACCCCGGCTCGAACTGCAGAAATGCTTTTATATTTTCCGCCGTCTCATTTGCATCGATCGAGACTTCGACGGTGAAATCCTGTTCCGTGGACAAAACATTATCCACCGCTCCGGAAGGCGAGGTAATTCTTAGAGCCGGCACGGCGAGGGAAGCTTGATCGAGAACGATTACCATTATCGTATCCCTGGGAATCGAAACCAGGGCCGAATCACCCGCATTTATATCCAGGGGTTTCACGGAATTCCATACTACGAGAGGCACCGGCCCTGCCGAAGCGGCCGCAGGAGCCTTCACATGCCATACTATCGGCGCCGAGGGAACGAAACTGGTATCTGCACTCTGGCCGAGCGGTTCGAGAGCAAACCCTGCAGGAAGGGCCAAGGTTATCCTTCCCAGATTATCGACGGCCGCGTCACCCTGATTGCTTACTAAAGCCGTTATATCGAAAAGTTGATTTGTGCTCAAAGTATCATCCGCGGCGCCTGCGGGGCCGGTGATTCCGGCTCCCACATTCATGTCCGCAGGTTTTTGAATTGTCACTACTTCTGTATTATCAACCGGAGGTTTGGGAGTAACGGGATTGCCCGAGTTTGCAGACACCGCGTGTGTGATCGTGCTTGTAAAAAGCTCCTGAATATTCGTGAGACCGGCGGCGGTGATATCGAATGCATATGTAGAAGTCGAATCCCGAGGTATGCTGCGCAGCGAATCCGCGGGTGGCACAACCAAGGACAGGCCGTCGCTCAGGAGCCGCACGCTCACGCTGTCGACCGATTCGCCGGAATTTTGAACGGTGATGTTTATGGCAAAATGCTGATTTGTGTTCACGATCGCCAGATCCGGCTGGGGTTTATTGGGAGCGTCAGCCGAAGCGCTTACTATTCTCAAGCCTGACTGCTTTTCGACAATGATCGAAGTCCGCCCGGTATCGGCTCTTGTACGGAGGTCGTTAGTATCCACAGCGCTGAGGGACGATCTGATGTCCACTGTGCCGGTGTCGCTGCCCGTGGTCGAGACGGTATACATTAGGCTGTCGGTTTCACCCCCGGCCAGCAGCCATGATTTCTTGCCGGATAAAAACGTATCCGGAGGAAGAACAACATAATCGATCAATTGATTCATTCCGATGAAGAATGAGATATCTCCTGCGGCCGGAGGAGCTAACGCCAAAGAAGCCTCGCCGCTGTTGCCGAGGATAACGTTGATATACCAATGTTGCGTCTGCTGCTGGGTCACACGCGGCTGGCTCGTGCGCAGGGTGGCGATGGTCAATGCGGCAGGCATCTGTATCTGCGCGTATGCGCTGTCTTGAACGTTGGGTCCGATAACGACAAGAGAAGTATCCGATGAGTTGGCGTCGACGGCTCTTTTTACGTAACCAACAAGAGTATCGGCTCCGGGGATTGTATCCGCCCGCACGAAGAAAGTATCCGAAACGCTGGCACCGCCGCCGGGAATGAAAGGAATCGTTTTTGATGATGGAGGCAGAATCGTGCTCCTCAGCGCCGAATCCAGCAGGCTTACAACGATATCTTTTGCCGAAGCTTCGCCGGTATTGCTTACGTCGACGGCCACTTTGAATGTCTGCGAAGTATTGACCTGCGGAGAGTTGTTTGACACTACCGCGGTGGAACTGATCACGATGTCAGGTTCGGTCTGGATGAGTATAGATCCGCTTCCGCCTCCGCCGGTCTCTGTGTCATAGCTTTTCGACGTTCTGCTGTTCTCTTCGATGCCTTCCGCTCGGACGTGAAGCGTATCGAGTCCCGTCCACGATCCGGTGGTATCGGCTGTGAACTTGACGCTGTCTATTTCCCCCGCGGAAAGAATGCTGTCCCCACTCAAAGTCGCCTGCGGGAGGATCCATGAAAAGCCCGAATCATGAACCGCTCTTATTAAAGGAACGGAATCATTGAACGAAAGTTTGATGGCGGCTTCGCCCAGGTTCTCAACCAGAGCTACCGCGTGCCAGTCGGCGGTCTGCCCTCTTGTAGCAGCGCCCTGCGACGGAGCTATCGATCCGACGTTCAGGATACCCGGATTCTCGACGACCATCGTCGCATAACCGCCGCTGAACGTATTCGCGCCGACATCTATCTGCGAGTTTATATCCTTGCCCAGGAATATTCCGTGCAGCGTCAGCGGCCCGCGGGTACTGCCGGTTTTATCGATCGCAAAGAAAACGGTATCGCTGGAATGTCCGTTGAGAAGCGAAGTGCCCGATCCCGAGAAGACCGTGTCGGGAACAACGGTGTACTCGGCGCTCACATCACCTGCGGCGAAAATATTGAAATCCAGATAAGTTCCCTGAGAGTTCAAACGCACCGGCGCGTCGCCGTTGTTGCTCACTTTCATCCCCGCCGTCCATTGATATGTCTGGCCGGTCGTAACGCGGTTCTGGGATACTATTATCTTTTCGATCGACACCGCCGAGGCGCCCTGGACCGACACCGAATCCAAGCCTGTCTGAATTGAGATCAAGAATTGATTGCCGTTTTCACTTCCTTCGAGAATTACATCCGGCAGATACATACCCGGCACAAAAGCCGTATCGACAGGAATCTGGCTGAACAAAAGGTGCGCCGGCACCAGCGGCTTCAATGAATCCGGACTCAAAGGACTTAAAGCGGCCTGAAGCACATGTCCGGATTGATCGGAAATAACGAATTTTGTATTGGAATTCAAAGCGACAGTCGCTTCACCGGCTCCTGAAACCACATCAAGCGAAAAACCAACATTGGAACCTTTACTGACTATGCGCGGCGAGAGCGATGTATCAATATATACCGGATTTGGCGAAAATTCAAAATAGAGGCTGTCTATCAAACCGGCACTTACCTGAGCCTTGTCATTTACATGCTCGCCGGATATCTTTCCGGTCAAAGAATCCCATCCCGCGCCTGCAAAAGACGGTGTCGGTGAAACATTGAACGCCAGTGTACGGGTTGAATCGCCGGGAAGAAAAGTACTTCCGACAGGCTGCGATATAACGTACGGAGACACCGCTTCGGGGAAATCCAGCTTTGTATCGGCGGTGAGAAAACTCAAAATCACATCCGATTCTCCGCTGTTTGCGAGTGTTACATAAATAATCCAGGGCGCGGCCTGGCCCATGGTAATGCGGGGCTGTGATGCGGTTATCTGAGTGATGCTGAGCACGGCCGGTGTTTGGACGAGTATGTTACCCCATCCGGAGGTGTCGGTCGTGTCGCCGACCGCGCGGACGCTGTTCAGTTCGACCGACGCGAGACCACAGTCCATGCGGAAACTCCCCGCCGTACCCGTCGAATCTATCACGAAAAACAGGCTGTCCGTACTCCCGCCTTCGAGCACGCTGCCCGTGCCGTTGAGCGAGATCGGGTTTATCACCGTCCAGCCGCTCCCGCCTCCGCTGAAACCCAGGTTCGCACCTGCAAGGTCTATATCCAGATCCGAACCCCCGCTGTTTCTCACCGCCACTTTCGCCAGCCAGGACTGGGACTGACCCGCCGTAACCGTCGCCTGGTCCGGTGTTATGCTCAGTATCTCCAGAACTCCCGGAGACTGTACCGATATGCTCCCGTTGCCGCCGTCAAACGTGTCGTCCGACACCGGCTGGCTCGAGTTTACATCCGTGCCCGACAAACGCCCCGTCACCAGAACCGTCCCCAAAGTCGTCCCCGTCTGCGTTACGCGGTATACAAGCGTGTCCACGCTCGTCCCGGGAAGTATCGTGCCGCCCGCTATGGACAGGCCGGCCGGCTGCAAAACCGTGTATTCGCCCGAGACATCCCCAACACCCGCCGCCTCGAATCCCAGGTAGCTCCCCAGAGCGCTCAAATCCAGGTCGACCCCGGCCTGGCCGTTGTTCTCCACCACCATGCGCGCCCGCCACTGCTGCGTCTGTCCCTGAGTAACCGTCGCCTGGTCCGGAACGATGCTCAGTATATTAAGACGCGGCGCCGCTTCCACCACCAGCTCGCCCGCGGGCAGGGCCAGCGGCGCAGAGTACACGTTGCCGTTCTCGCTGCCCACGACATCGACAAAAACATTCTGAGATCCGGGCGTTATATTCGTATCCACTTCCGATGCGATAAAGCGCAGCAGCGCAGCCTGTCCCGCAGATACCGTATCCACGCTCGCAGCGTCCAGAACCGCATCGAACAAGCCCCCGCCAAAGCGAAGGTGTGATAACGCACGGTCGACATGGACCGTCGACCCTCCGATCACGGTGTTGCGTACCTGAAGCGTGAACCCGACCGTCGCCCCGCTCGATACCGTGTCCGGGCTGAGCGTGGCCGCTTCGTAGGATATGCTGGGACGGTATTGAACCGTAACCAATCCTCCGAACGGATTGGCGTCGGCGATTCTCGAACTGTTGATTTCCACGTACCTGAAAGAAGGCATGATGGGAGTCAACCCCATTGTTGTCAGAGAGTCCGTATAGGTAATGGTAAATTTCGCAGTTTTACCAACTCCCTGCTGCAGCAGGGTTGATCCGTCGGTAAAAGCGCTCGGTTTTACGATACCGAATCCGCTCGGTCCGTTAAGGGCGAATGGAAAATCCAGCAGTGTAAAGGGTGAAGCAAAATCGACAAGGAGGTCGCTCTCTCCTTGATTGACAAGATCAACCGCTACCGTCCACTGGAGCGAGCTTCCGGCGGTAATGAACTGCCTGGACGGGTTGACGGAGACTATTACCAGATTTGCCGGTGTTTGGACGAGTATGTTACCCCATCCGGAGGTGTCGGTCGTGTCGCCGACCGCGCGGACGCTGTTCAGTTCGACCGACGCGAGACCACAGTCCATGCGGAAACTCCCCGCCGTACCCGTCGAATCTATCACGAAAAACAGGCTGTCCGTACTCCCGCCTTCGAGCACGCTGCCCGTGCCGTTGAGCGAGATCGGGTTTATCACCGTCCAGCCGCTCCCGCCTCCGCTGAAACCCAGGTTCGCACCTGCAAGGTCTATATCCAGATCCGAACCCCCGCTGTTTCTCACCGCCACTTTCGCCAGCCAGGACTGGGACTGACCCGCCGTAACCGTCGCCTGGTCCGGTGTTATGCTCAGTATCTCCAGAACTCCCGGAGACTGTACCGATATGCTCCCGTTGCCGCCGTCAAACGTGTCGTCCGACACCGGCTGGCTCGAGTTTACATCCGTGCCCGACAAACGCCCCGTCACCAGAACCGTCCCCAAAGTCGTCCCCGTCTGCGTTACGCGGTATACAAGCGTGTCCACGCTCGTCCCGGGAAGTATCGTGCCGCCCGCTATGGACAGGCCGGCCGGCTGCAAAACCGTGTATTCGCCCGAGACATCCCCAACACCCGCCGCCTCGAATCCCAGGTAGCTCCCCAGAGCGCTCAAATCCAGGTCGACCCCGGCCTGGCCGTTGTTCTCCACCACCATGCGCGCCCGCCACTGCTGCGTCTGTCCCTGAGTAACCGTCGCCTGGTCCGGAACGATGCTCAGTATATTAAGACGCGGCGCCGCTTCCACCACCAGCTCGCCCGCGGGCAGGGCCAGCGGCGCAGAGTACACGTTGCCGTTCTCGCTGCCCACGACATCGACAAAAACATTCTGAGATCCGGGCGTTATATTCGTATCCACTTCCGATGCGATAAAGCGCAGCAGCGCAGCCTGTCCCGCAGATACCGTATCCACGCTCGCAGCGTCCAGAACCGCATCGAACAAGCCCCCGCCAAAGCGAAGGTGTGATAACGCACGGTCGACATGGACCGTCGACCCTCCGATCACGGTGTTGCGTACCTGAAGCGTGAACCCGACCGTCGCCCCGCTCGATACCGTGTCCGGGCTGAGCGTGGCCGCTTCGTAGGATATGCTGGGGGGAAGCTCGACGGACACCGAACCCAATCCGCCCCCGGTTACCATCCTGGAGCTGTTAACCTCTACACCGTCCAGGCTTATGGTAATGGTCTTCAGACCCGGAGCGGCAACGGAGCCCGTACTATCCACTATAATTGACAAGGTTTCTGTCGCGCCGCCCGCAAGCAAGGTTCCTCCGGACACGACTTGGACCGGCTTCAACAGAATAAAACCGCCCAGATCATCCTGAAACGAGATACCCAGGCTGTCCGGAAGCACCAGGTCGACATCGGAATCTCCGGTGTTCTCAAGCCCGACATTTATCGTCCAATCCAGCCCTGATCCCTGGGTTACATGGGACTGCGACACGGCAACACCGGTTATATTTATAACCGCCTGCGTTTGTACCAGAATCGATCCCGATCCGAAGTCGGTAGTATTATCAAAATCGATTCGTCCGCTGTTCAGCTCCACTCCCGAAACAACGCCATCAATACGCACGGGCACAGGAGCGGCGATATTACCCGCCTGTGAAAAATCAAAAATCACCGTATCGGTTTCTCCTCCAACAATCGTGGTGTCTCCTCCTGCGAGCAGCGGCCGAACCGTCCAATTCCACGTTGTCCCCTGGGAAAAGCTCAAATTCGTAACGGCCGGATCGAGAAGGATACCGGCGTCGGATACGCCATTATTCTTGACAGCCATTCTTATTTGGAAAGCCCGGGTTTGACCCGCCGTAACCGCGCCCTGGCTCGGGATTATCGAAAGCACCGCCAGGTCGGTCGGGCTTTCTACGATAAGACCGCCCTTACCACCCTGGTCCGTATTGGTATGGATATGCTGGCTGTTATTCAAATCCTGAACCCAGAGATCGCCTTCAATGGTGAACGGTCCCGTGTGCATACTGTTGGCGGTATTGTCGGAAATGACAAACAACAGGGAATCCGTCAAGCCGCCACCCAGGACCGCTCCACCGGAGAATCCGGTTGGGTTAACGATCGAGAAATCGGACGTCCTGTCGGTTCCGCTGAGGATGAATCTTACCCTGGCGCTGTCCAGCTGTACTGTTGCCTGACCGCCGTTCGTCACATTCATCCAAATATTCACGGACTTCGACTGATCGGCGGTAAATTTAAGGCCTGCAGGACTATTGTTTATGGCGGTAATGTTTATAACCGGAGCATTCTGCACCAGCATCGTATCAGTAACAATCAGAGTTTTGGCGAATGCTATACCGTTCTCCGTTCCCACTATTCTTAATTGGGGCAGATATCCCTGTGCATTTATCGCAGTATCTATCGCTCCACTCATAAAATTGAGCGTATTGGTACCGGGGATAATCGTGGTTGTAAAATTCGCATCCAACGCCGTCGAATAGGCTCCGGAAGCAAAGGAGAACCTGGTCGAATCAGTATTCAATACGATGTTCGCTCCGCCCGAATTCAATACCTGCGCTTCGAAACTCACGCTCGTCGATTTGCTCACCTGCGAAGGATTGAGCGTACCCGCGGAATAAACGAGCACTGCGGGCGAAACGACGCTGAGGAAATCTCCTCCCGAAGACGTTTTCAGATCTTTGGTGAAAGCCCCGCCGTTTTCCACGCCTTCGAAATGCAGATTTACATCATAGCTGACCGTGGCAAATGCCGGAGAAATCTGCGCTGTCTTAAATGCAATACTCTGCGTGCTGCTCCCGGCAATAGCGGCGGTCTGCTGCAAGGACGCCTTTACCGTATCCACCCCGTCGTTGAACCACAACTTCGTACTCAAAGTATCGAGTGTTACGGTCGCGGTACCGTTATTGGTAATGCTTACCGAGAACGAATGGCTCTGTCCCGTGGATACGACTCCCGGATTGAGCGAACCCGCTACGTAGCTCAGGGAAGCCGCCGCCTGAACGGTCCACTGGGGAATCGGCAAATGGGGCGCAAGCGAATTGTCTATTACGGTATTGCCGCCGACGGATGCGGTAACCTGCGCATCGATCGTGGATGAGCCAAGTGACGAAGTTGGCTCTATGGTAACCGGCACGGTTATATATACCGTCTGGCCGGGGTTGGCCGCGGCCGGAATCGTAATGGGAGTGCCAAATGAATAACTGCCGAACGGAATAGACAAGCTTATGCTGGTTATCGACGCTGATAACGAACTGTTATTTTTTACGCCTACAATGATATTTTCGGTCCGCCCGCGGCTTACCACAGTGTTGGCTGTTATGGATACAATCTCGACGGTCGACAACAGCAGGCTGCCTGAAGGCAGCAGGCACGCCTTGTCGAATGCGCCTGCATATATATCGGTTCCTCTTAAATTCACGATCGGTTGATATGTGCTCGGATCCAGGGCCGCGCTTATCAGTTCTTTCGCAAAACGCAGCGTGTCGCTGGATGAAGCACCGATAAACAACGGAGCAGCGAGACTTGCCGAGAAGTAATCTGTCCCGTCATTGAAATCAAATGTAGTCGATGTCGACAAGTACACGGCGGTCGATGAAGTGTTTTGCACGAAAACCTTGAACGCAATCGAATCGCCGGGGACAACTGAATTGGGCATGGGGTTGCTGGGACATGCAAAAGTCGGAACAGCCGCGAAGAACAAATTCTTGGAACCGCTCGCTGATCCGGAAACGCTGCTCATGCTCGCTGCGGCCGACCCCGGCACGGTTCCCGAGCGTATCTGAAAACTTACTGTGGCGCCGCCGTTTGTGATCTGCTCATTCGTAGATGGAGATGAAGGATCGTGGTCCGGAGTGGTTATAACACCCCTGTCGGTTGATATTCTGATCATGGTTCCGGAAGCGACGGTATTGCCGTATTGATCAGTAATAATGCTCGATGTCAGATCGGTGGTGGCGAGGCCGTTGGCGGTGATGGTATCGGCGGTGGCGGTCGCAGTAATAATACCTGCAGGTAGATTAGGAATAATCACCACCGGCGGGCTGAGACCGGTTGCGGAGCCGCCCTGAGTGGTGGCCCTTACCTTGATGGTTTCGGCTATGGTATCCGTTACTGCGGTTAAAAGGGATCCTGCAGTCAATGTAGCCGGATTGAGCGGGAAACTTCCGCTTCCCATGTCCATGGAAAGAATAACCAATGTGGAATTGTCGGGAACCAGGTTATCGCTCGCATCGAAAGCCTTGATGGTTATGTTTACGGGTACGCCCGCCGCCGCCTGGGACACCTGCGGGATGACGGTATAATATGATATTGCTCCAGCAGTCGTCGTCACGGTGAAAGTTTTGGTTTCGAGCGCGGCGGGGGTTCCGTCGAGTATGCTGGATTTCACCTGATTGTCCCCGGATTGGAGCGACGTGATCACATCGGCGTACGCCATGCCGCCCGCATCGGTATTGGTTATGCCGTCGGTGGTGTCTCCCACCGCATCCTTGATGAGCGCGGTCCCGCCGGGCACGCCCACAACCGAAAAGATAACCACCTGACCGCTTACCGCATTGCCGTAGACATCCTTGACACGCACCTTCATCCGCCTGCGCGTGCCCACCGTCACTCCCGTCGTGTCTCCGCTCACCTTTACCACTTCGTAGGCCGCAGCGCTCGACACCGTCACCACCGAACTGCTCCCGCTCGCCCCACCTCCCTGTGTCTGCACCAAAAGAACCACGCTCTCGGTGATCGTATCCGTTACAGTCGTCGTATATTCCCCAGCACTCAACGTCCCTACCGCCGAACCGTACACCGCGTGCCCGGTGCTGCTCGAGAGCACCACGTTCGTCGTGTTATCCCCGCTTACAAGATTGTTGTTTACATCGTACGCCCGTACAGTAACATTCATCACTTCCCCGGCGCTTACACTCGTCTTCACCGGAGTCACAGTATAATGATCTATCGAAGACGCCACCGTCGTCACTAAATACTCCACGCTCTCGAGACTCGCCGGATTGCCGTCCCCTATCGTCCCCCTCACCTGATTATCCCCGGCCGAAAGCCCCGTGGTGTGAACAACGCTCACCCGCCCGTCGCTCCCGCTCGAACTCGATCCCGGACTAACGCTGCCGCCGCCGGAAAGAACACCGTACGACACCAACTCCCCGCTGACCGTGTTGCCATATATATCCAACACCTTCGATACCAACGTCACGCTGCCGCCCGTCACCACTCCCGTCGTGTCCCCGCTTACCTTAACCAGGCGGTACGCGCCCGACGGCTTGATCTTTACCACAGAACTGTAACCTTCTTTTAACGATCCGTAGCGGGCCCGAACCCGTATCGTCCCCGCAGCCGTGTAGCTCTCGCCCACCACCACCTGCCCGCCCGAAAGCGCCGCGCTGCCGACGAGCAGCGTGTCCGCCTCGACCACCAGGCTGTCCGCTCCGTTTACCGCTACCAGAGCTACATTGTTCGTCGCACCCGTTACCCGGTTCTCATACACGTCCCTCGCCTCAACCGTTACGTTGAAGCTCACTCCCGCCACAACGCTGTCCACCGCCGTCACTATATAATGATCCACCACCCCGGAATCGCTTATTACCACCTGCTCGCTCCCGCTCCCCAAAACCCCGCCGTTATCAACCGCGCTCAGGTTCCATGTCCCCGTCTTCTCCGCCCGCCCATAGACCACCTTCTCGCCGTTTGCCAATATTATCTGCGTAACCGCGCTCCCAAAATCCGTCTCACTGAACGTTATCACTCCGCCCGCGTCCGCACCCAGGTTCACAACGCTCCCGTTCGTGCCGTCAAGGTTGCCGTTGCCGTCCACCGCCCGCACCTTGAACGTGAACGTCTGACCCGCAGGCCCGCTCCCGGACGATACCCACACTATCTCAAGATTCGTCGCCCCGCTCGCTACACTCGTATATACCGCGTCCGTTACGCTCGAGCGAACCGCCCCGTCGCCAAACGCGTCCACGCTGTCAACCTGGCTCGCCGTGCTCGGCGCATGGTATAAAACCGTTATCTTCCCGCTCGTATCAGTCATCCCATAGCGCGCCGTGCTCGTTACCGCGTACGTCGCATTCGCATCCGCGGAGTTGGCCTCCAATGTCCCGTTCGCAGGAACGTTCCCTATAAGCACGTCCACCCGCTTGCCGCCTACCACGTTGCCGTACGTGTCCTTTAGCTGCGCCGTTACCACCGTAGTGTTCGTGTTTACCGTCACCCCCTGGCTCGCCGGCGTAAGCGTTATGCTCACCCCAGTACCCGCCGTCCCCGTAGCGCTGAAGTCGACGCTCGGTACGCTCCCGCCGGCCATGTGCGCACGCAGTGTGTTCGTACCACTCACCGTCCCCAGCGTCCACTGCTCGCACACCGCCGTCCCGTCCACCCCACTCGCCGCCGTACTGTCAACCGGAGCCCCGCTTACTACATCCACGCCGCCCCCGCCCGTTAGAACCGTAAACGTCACGTCTTCCAAATCCACCGTGTTCCCGTAGCTGTCTTCAACGCGGACCACAAGACTGCTTCCAACAGCCGTGCCGACTACCGCGCTCTGCGTGTTCCCGGATACCAGAACCAACTGGTCAGCGCCCCCATGATCTATGTCCAGCGACCCGCTCGTTCCCACCGCACCGCCATCCTGTGCTTTAAGCGTTATGATTTCCTTGCGCTCATCCTTGACACGTAAACTCACAAGCCCCTGATCGCTCGCGTTGAATACATACGATGCACTGTCCGCACTTAAATTCGTCAGCACCCCGCCCGCTCCCGCTCCCAATGCCCACTCCACCACCGTATCCCCCGTGCCCCCGGTAGTCGTCGTTAAATATGCCGCCCCCGTATAGCCCGTCACCCGGTTGCCCTGGGTGTCCTTTACCTCCAGTGTCACATCCTCGTTCACCCCCGCTACTCCGGACCCGTCATGGCTCCATACAAAACTCGCAGCCGCGCCCGCATCCATCACCACCAACGCACTGTCCGTTACGCTCACCCCCCCTATCACCGCATGTATCACCCGCGTCCCACTCACCACTCCCAACAGACTCCCAAATGCCTGCCCGCTCCCATCCGTCAACCCGCCGGGTTGCGTTAAAATATCCCCGCTTACCGCCGGACTCACACTCAAAACAACACTCTTGCCGCTTACCACATTGCCCTGCGCATCTTTCGCCGTCACCGTTACTACGCTCGCACTCGCACCGTCCGCCGTTACCGGACTCGTCGCTGAAACCACGCTCGTGCCCGCATCCACCGCGCCCGCCGCAAAAACCACCTGAGTGCTGTCGGCTAGCCACGCCCCATCGAGCTTCGCCTTTACCCATACACTCTCCGCTGCCGTGTCCGTCAACGTCCCCTGGGCAACACCGTCTGAACCCGTAACACTCCCGGGATCCGTCTTTACCGCACTACCCCCCACACTCAACGTCACCGTCACTCCGCTTACAGGATTCGAGTAGGCATCCAAAGCCGTTACCGTCGCCGTGCTCACCGATGTGCCGTCGGCCGTCACCGGCGTCGTCGAAATTATCGTCGATTGCGTGAGATCCACCGTAGAAGCAGTCGTCGTCACGGTGAAAGTTTTGGTTTCGAGCGCGGCGGGGGTTCCGTCGAGTATGCTGGATTTCACCTGATTGTCCCCGGATTGGAGCGACGTGATCACATCGGCGTACGCCATGCCGCCCGCATCGGTATTGGTTATGCCGTCGGTGGTGTCTCCCACCGCATCCTTGATGAGCGCGGTCCCGCCGGGCACGCCCACAACCGAAAAGATAACCACCTGACCGCTTACCGCATTGCCGTAGACATCCTTGACACGCACCTTCATCCGCCTGCGCGTGCCCACCGTCACTCCCGTCGTGTCTCCGCTCACCTTTACCACTTCGTAGGCCGCAGCGCTCGACACCGTCACCACCGAACTGCTCCCGCTCGCCCCACCTCCCTGTGTCTGCACCAAAAGAACCACGCTCTCGGTGATCGTATCCGTTACAGTCGTCGTATATTCCCCAGCACTCAACGTCCCTACCGCCGAACCGTACACCGCGTGCCCGGTGCTGCTCGAGAGCACCACGTTCGTCGTGTTATCCCCGCTTACAAGATTGTTGTTTACATCGTACGCCCGTACAGTAACATTCATCACTTCCCCGGCGCTTACACTCGTCTTCACCGGAGTCACAGTATAATGATCTATCGAAGACGCCACCGTCGTCACTAAATACTCCACGCTCTCGAGACTCGCCGGATTGCCGTCCCCTATCGTCCCCCTCACCTGATTATCCCCGGCCGAAAGCCCCGTGGTGTGAACAACGCTCACCCGCCCGTCGCTCCCGCTCGAACTCGATCCCGGACTAACGCTGCCGCCGCCGGAAAGAACACCGTACGACACCAACTCCCCGCTGACCGTGTTGCCATATATATCCAACACCTTCGATACCAACGTCACGCTGCCGCCCGTCACCACTCCCGTCGTGTCCCCGCTTACCTTAACCAGGCGGTACGCGCCCGACGGCTTGATCTTTACCACAGAACTGTAACCTTCTTTTAACGATCCGTAGCGGGCCCGAACCCGTATCGTCCCCGCAGCCGTGTAGCTCTCGCCCACCACCACCTGCCCGCCCGAAAGCGCCGCGCTGCCGACGAGCAGCGTGTCCGCCTCGACCACCAGGCTGTCCGCTCCGTTTACCGCTACCAGAGCTACATTGTTCGTCGCACCCGTTACCCGGTTCTCATACACGTCCCTCGCCTCAACCGTTACGTTGAAGCTCACTCCCGCCACAACGCTGTCCACCGCCGTCACTATATAATGATCCACCACCCCGGAATCGCTTATTACCACCTGCTCGCTCCCGCTCCCCAAAACCCCGCCGTTATCAACCGCGCTCAGGTTCCATGTCCCCGTCTTCTCCGCCCGCCCATAGACCACCTTCTCGCCGTTTGCCAATATTATCTGCGTAACCGCGCTCCCAAAATCCGTCTCACTGAACGTTATCACTCCGCCCGCGTCCGCACCCAGGTTCACAACGCTCCCGTTCGTGCCGTCAAGGTTGCCGTTGCCGTCCACCGCCCGCACCTTGAACGTGAACGTCTGACCCGCAGGCCCGCTCCCGGACGATACCCACACTATCTCAAGATTCGTCGCCCCGCTCGCTACACTCGTATATACCGCGTCCGTTACGCTCGAGCGAACCGCCCCGTCGCCAAACGCGTCCACGCTGTCAACCTGGCTCGCCGTGCTCGGCGCATGGTATAAAACCGTTATCTTCCCGCTCGTATCAGTCATCCCATAGCGCGCCGTGCTCGTTACCGCGTACGTCGCATTCGCATCCGCGGAGTTGGCCTCCAATGTCCCGTTCGCAGGAACGTTCCCTATAAGCACGTCCACCCGCTTGCCGCCTACCACGTTGCCGTACGTGTCCTTTAGCTGCGCCGTTACCACCGTAGTGTTCGTGTTTACCGTCACCCCCTGGCTCGCCGGCGTAAGCGTTATGCTCACCCCAGTACCCGCCGTCCCCGTAGCGCTGAAGTCGACGCTCGGTACGCTCCCGCCGGCCATGTGCGCACGCAGTGTGTTCGTACCACTCACCGTCCCCAGCGTCCACTGCTCGCACACCGCCGTCCCGTCCACCCCACTCGCCGCCGTACTGTCAACCGGAGCCCCGCTTACTACATCCACGCCGCCCCCGCCCGTTAGAACCGTAAACGTCACGTCTTCCAAATCCACCGTGTTCCCGTAGCTGTCTTCAACGCGGACCACAAGACTGCTTCCAACAGCCGTGCCGACTACCGCGCTCTGCGTGTTCCCGGATACCAGAACCAACTGGTCAGCGCCCCCATGATCTATGTCCAGCGACCCGCTCGTTCCCACCGCACCGCCATCCTGTGCTTTAAGCGTTATGATTTCCTTGCGCTCATCCTTGACACGTAAACTCACAAGCCCCTGATCGCTCGCGTTGAATACATACGATGCACTGTCCGCACTTAAATTCGTCAGCACCCCGCCCGCTCCCGCTCCCAATGCCCACTCCACCACCGTATCCCCCGTGCCCCCGGTAGTCGTCGTTAAATATGCCGCCCCCGTATAGCCCGTCACCCGGTTGCCCTGGGTGTCCTTTACCTCCAGTGTCACATCCTCGTTCACCCCCGCTACTCCGGACCCGTCATGGCTCCATACAAAACTCGCAGCCGCGCCCGCATCCATCACCACCAACGCACTGTCCGTTACGCTCACCCCCCCTATCACCGCATGTATCACCCGCGTCCCACTCACCACTCCCAACAGACTCCCAAATGCCTGCCCGCTCCCATCCGTCAACCCGCCGGGTTGCGTTAAAATATCCCCGCTTACCGCCGGACTCACACTCAAAACAACACTCTTGCCGCTTACCACATTGCCCTGCGCATCTTTCGCCGTCACCGTTACTACGCTCGCACTCGCACCGTCCGCCGTTACCGGACTCGTCGCTGAAACCACGCTCGTGCCCGCATCCACCGCGCCCGCCGCAAAAACCACCTGAGTGCTGTCGGCTAGCCACGCCCCATCGAGCTTCGCCTTTACCCATACACTCTCCGCTGCCGTGTCCGTCAACGTCCCCTGGGCAACACCGTCTGAACCCGTAACACTCCCGGGATCCGTCTTTACCGCACTACCCCCCACACTCAACGTCACCGTCACTCCGCTTACAGGATTCGAGTAGGCATCCAAAGCCGTTACCGTCGCCGTGCTCACCGATGTGCCGTCGGCCGTCACCGGCGTCGTTGAAATTATCGTCGATTGCGTGAGGCTTGCGGATGCCGAGGTGATCGTTATAGTGGTCGTTCCGAACAGGCTTGGTGACAGGATGTCTGTGTTGAGCACTATTATAAGATGCGAACTGCCGCCGTTGGCATCGGTATTCCTGTAATCCACCAGCGTCGATTCCTGGCCAGCGGTAATTGTCGTTGAAGTTATGGGGGTGGAATGATTCGAAGTCGCAAAAAACTGCCCGGAAGGAGCGGATGACAGGAGGAAAGTTCTTGTAGCCGAAACGGCCGTTCGGTTGCCGTATATATCTACGGATGCAATTGTAAGCCTTATGAAATCCCCTGCGGTCGCGGTGGTATCGGCCGGACTCAAGTCGAGACTGAAAGGAGAACCCGCTACTATGTTTACCGACGGAGAGGAGGCGATAGGCGCCGGATTATTTCCCGACTGCGAATCACTTTCGACCAGGAAGGTCACGCCGCTTGCCGGCGCGGTCGGAGCCGATGCCTTTGCGGTCGGATTTGCGCCGCCTCCGGTATCGCCGTAAAGGAGCGATATAGTTTTTCCGGTGGCCAGAACCGTAGTTGTAACCGATACGATCTGCCCGGCTACGGATATACCCAGCACAGCCGAGGGATCATCGCTTGTGGCGGTTATATAGCCGGCCGATGTCGAAGACGAATTCTGCGGAGTTGTCCATCCCGTTGGAATAGTGTATTTGACGAGACCGCTGCTGAACGGCTCCGCCGCGGTATATGTAAGGGTCCATGTGCCCTGCGTTCCCGCAGTGACATCGGTGGAAGGCGCTATTACAGCGGTTCCACTGCCCGGCGTATCCGCTGCGGCAGATGAAGCGGTTCCGCATAGAGCCGCAAAAAGGACCAATATGACTGTTTTTCTATTGAAATGCATAGACTTCCGGCCGTTCAATCACTCGCAATCACAAGGATTGATCCTCCTCAGTAGGTAAATCCCCCTTGTGGCTGCAAGTCCCATGCCCCCAGGCCTCCGGAGCATGCTCCCCTAACTCGTTGTTATAACATGCACATTCTTATTAAATCCTCTCAAGGAAAAAAGCCTATGCCGGGCTTTTGCGGGTATTTCATCATATAAACAGAAACCACTTAATAAGTCAATAACATGTAAGAGGTTAGAAACAGATGAATTTGCCCCAGCTCCATGGGCTGATTTCAGCCACGGAGTACATCTGAGCCCGCGGTTTTTCAGAATCGAGATTTTTATACGTACCGCAGATCAACGTGGAGGGACCACGACTACCGAGTTTTCCCCATTAAAACCGTCGGACACGGTCAAGGGGTTTCGCGGATCGGGAATCCAATGCCTGCCGTCTATAACGAATTTGTATTCATACCGTCCCGGTGTGAGCGGATAGAACAATGTCCACTCCCCATCGCCGTTCTTATCATTCATGGGATCCGCTGCCGGCATCCAGTTATTGAAATCTCCTATGAGGTTTACTTTTTGGGCATCGGGATCTACATATTTGAAAATCACCCCGTCTTCGACTATATCATAGCCGCCCGCTGCAGCATGCCCCCCACCCTCCATTGAAGCACAGGACACCAGCAGGCCCGGCAAAATCATCGCGGCATAAAAACTCGTTAAAAAACTGCGGAATAAAATCATAATCGCTCTTCCTCCCTGAAAACCGGAGCCTGAGATTCTGGTTTTTCCCGGAGGTATGATCGAACTGCATGTTATTTCAAAACCAGGCGGCCGTCTCTCTTCATTAAAACTATTTGTGAACATCTGTTCACCGGTCCGCCATCTGTTTCTTCGGCGTTGCCCGGATCCAGATACCATTTCTGTTCGTCCACCAGAAATAAATATTTATAGCGCCCGGGAGGCAGTTCTATTTTTATCTCCCATACGCCATTTCCTCCTTCATCAGACATGAGCCCGATGTTCGTTTCGCCGGCGGAGCCGTCGCCGCGCGTCCAGTTGTTCTGTGCCCAATCTCCGCCCAACTGCACGCGCCCGGCCGATGGAGCATAGAAGCTGAACATGACTTCTTTTTTTCCCGCAACCGGCCCAACCGCCAGCTTGCGCGGAGCCAGGTACGAACATGAAAAAAATAAAACCATGAGCAATAAATATGCACGGGCTGCATGGTACTTCATCGAAACCTCCGTCAATAATCAAAATACCACTATCCACTCGAATTTCAATGTATTAATCCGCTGAAGGCGCCGTTCGATTTGAAGAAGATTATATTTCATGGCCCCCAAGTCCGAGGGTGCTCCGGGATCGTTGTTAACCTCTTGTGCCAGGGCTCTGCGCCGGTCCGCTCCAGCCACCGCACCGCGAAGCATTTCCTTTCTTCCAATATCCGCATAATCGTTGCTTGCCCGATCGAAAACGACAGGGTCGAATCCAAATCCCAGGCTTAATTCCATATACCGGGTTCTCCAGCCGGCTTCAACATAGGTGCTTATAAAAGATTTCCTTGAGTTCCAATCTTCGCGAGGATAGTACGAGGCCCGGCTGTCTATCTGGAAATATGCATGGTCTCCCAAATATTTTTCTACGGCCGTCCGCGCAAAAACATACCGGACCCCACCTCCCGCGGAAGGATCCACGAGACCTCCCATTTTCAAAAGAACCGGCGGCTTGCGTGAAAATAACTCGGAATATGAATCCGAACCGCCAGCGTTCCGCATCCGGACGGCCGACAACCCCAAAGCGGCATAATTCTCCATATCGAAGCCGACGATATCTTCCACGTCCAGTTTATCTTCGTAATCCAGCCAGAAATTGCCTCTATGCGTATAATAATGGAAATCATCCGGCGTGCCGCCGTATTCCTGATTTACATATCTGAACCTCGCGGAAACCCGCCAGGAAGTTCGATTCCACTTCATATCCATATATCCCGTATTTATCAAAGCCCGGGCATCGTCAAAAACCGGTCCCATATATTCGAATTTCGCCCAGTTATATCCGATAGCAATATCCACCGGTCCGGCGCCGCCCCGTTCGAGCCCGGCCTTGAAGAGGAGGCTTTTTTGAAACTTCATTCTCGCCCCCGGCAGGCGCGATCCTATCGGAATACTGACACCGCGATTCGGATCAACTGTCATGCTGTCTCCTGCCGATCTCTTGATGAAAGCGGAAGACCAGCCTGCTCCAATTATTCCCGAAAATCCACGGGGAAGGACCAGGCCGGCCCAGAAATCGGATGCGCGCCAGTATTCCCTTGTACCGAAAACTTCGGCCGATATCTCCTGTCCCGTTTTTGAAAGCGCGGCAGCGATCCCCCGGTTCATTCCCCTGTTTTTACGGCCGGCATAACCGAGCTTAATTCCATTCACATCCAAGAACAGTTCCCAGCCGAACACGTCTTCTCCATCCAGCAATTGCGAGCGTTCATAGAGAATTGTCGTGCTTTTATTCGATGATGCAAAAGCGGTTATTGATGAGCCGTCTATGCGGGCGGGCGGCGGAGACCCCTCTTCAAACCTGTCGCTGTAAATCGCCCGAATTTTTAATTTTAAAATTTCTTGATCCAGATATATTCCTCTGCGGCCGTATCCGAAATTTCGATTGAAAATACCGACATTACTGAAAAGATGGAAGGGATCGGTCGAATCCCAAATGGAATCGTTTTCAAAACCGGACACAATCCCGTTTGCAATTTTCAACTGCAGATTTCCTCTATCGAAATGAATCTGCGGATCGAAATGTGATGACGTCCAGCTGTTGTCCCGTGTCTTCAAAGCCACCCATGCCGACGCGATTTTCTCATCAACATGCAGGTACAAATCTATTTCCTGGCTGGATAATTCATCGCCTTCGTCTTCCATTATTCGGCCCGTATATCTTGCGGAGGGCATCAAAAGTATCTCGCCGGCTTTTTTGTTCATTTCCGATCTTCTCAGGATGAGCATGCCGCCCTGTTCGGCCAAACGCAGCATCGAACCCATTTTGGGATCGGCCGAAGCATCGTCGGGATCGGCGGTCCACTTACCGTCTACAACGAATTTATACCTGTAATCCCCGGTCACGAGGAAAAGGGCGCTCGTAAATTTATCTCCCCTTTTCTGCATCATCTCCACAGTTGGATTCCAGTTATTAAAATCGCCCACCAGGAATACACGGCGGGCTCCGGGAACTTTAATACTGAAAATAACTTCATCATTACTCACATAAACTTCACAGAAGGAAGGACGGACAGAAAATCCAGTACATAACAGAAAAGACACTATGCAGAATATGCGCGGAATCAAAAATCACCCCGCACTGAAATAGTATAGACGCCCGAACCATGATCATGGTGCGAAGAATAGACATCAAAATCTTCCAATAAGACCGGAGCATCTCCGATGTATTTTCTACCGTAGGACAAATAAGCATAGAAACGCGGCGCGGGCCTGAACTCCAGGCGTGCGAATACTGCGTCGGCTATATTGATCCTCTCAGACAATACCGTTCTCAAGTTAACTGCGAAATCGGGATTGAAAAAATACCTTGAACTCCATGCAAAACTGTTCTCCCGGAAATCTGTGTCAATATTCTTCATCATGGCGTGGATCTCGTTTCTCATCTTTTTACCGCGAAAAGCCACAGTTCCCAGAAGCCGGTTTTGTCTCGAAACAAAAGCTCCCGCGACTGTAGTTTTAGTCATTCCGCCGCGCAGGCCAAGCTCGACCCCGCCGATGAAATCGCCGCGGATACTTCCTTCCATGAATTCAGTGCGTTCGTTTTCGAAGGTCGAGCGAACACTTTTGCCGATTTGAATTCTCGCATCCAACGCTTTTTCTCTGCTTTTTGCATATGCTCCAAAAACATATCCCACCTTGTCGCTCCCGCGTGAACCCAGATTGCTTTCGAATCTCGGACCCACGGCAAAATAACTGTGAACGATGTCCACGATCGCGGCGGACTTTAAGGGTATGGAACGAATTCTCAGTTCGCTGAAGAAAGCGCCGGAGCGGGGAAGAGCGGAGCTGAAATTATCACCTAAAAATTTATCAAAATGAAAATCGCTCTTTGGAAAAATAAGGCCGTTCTTTCCGCTTCCGGATTGTTCAAAAGACATTATCAAAGCCGCACGTTTATAGAACCACGTCAACTCGGATTTGAAAACCGCGTGCTTCAAAACCTCTCCCCTGCCCGATCCCTCATATAGATACGAGAAAGATAAAAGAAACAACCTGGTATCCAAGCCAGTCCTCGTAAAAAATACTTTTCGCGATTCGTTCCAAACCTCGCCGAGCGATGAGAGAACAGTCGTAAGGAATACATTTCTTTCGCGGGATGCATCCACACGCAGGCCGAAATGGTCTCTGTAATCATCCACCATGTCATCCTGCATCAAGGGAGCAACCATTGCTCCGGTAAAATATCTTCTTTCCGTTTTGAACAAACCGGCTATCAGTTCATAACCCCCGCGTTCGCGTTTCCACTCGACATCGCCCTGCTCAATCTCAAAGAACTTACTGCCGCTTTTCGAGATTTCCTTCCGCCGCGGAGTCGATCCTTTCAAGTATAAGCGTCCGAAATGGTTAATATCGGTACCGAGATTCAGCATCAACCTCGACGCATCGGCGGGGGAAGTGGAATCATAATCCCAGCCGTCCAGCTCAGTGTTCCTGGCTATTTCCGCCGTGTATTCGAAACGTCCGGACAAATCAAACTGCAAACCTTTTACGCCGACCGCTGAAACTCTTTTGGCGGAGAGTAAGGGCAGAGACAAAATTATTATGCTAATTGCAGCTTGAAATGTTTTCATTTTTTTTCAGGAATGATTTTGAACCCCATGGAAACAAAATAAGTGATTCCGGTTGCGTCCGCAGAAACGGCGCCGATATCAATATTGATATTGTCGAGGTCCAGCCCAACGCCGCCGCTGACACCGCCCGCGTCGAACCCGGAACGCAGAACCAGTCCATTTTTTACTTCCGCTTCCATGCCGAAATGATCTTTCCATATCTTGTCCTGGTCCCGCGTCCGGTCGTAAACGAATGTTACCGTTCGGTTCCAGTGATAAGCGAGACTCCAGGTGTGGGTTCTTTCAAGGCGCGTGCCGCCGTTTCCGGGCAAGAAATCAACCGACCGCGGTATGATATTCTTGACGGTATAACCGAGGCCGATTATCGGAAAAGGCCTGAGAAGCATTCCCAAAGAACCCGTCACCAGTGTTTTGGATAATTTATAATTTGACGAGTAGGACGCTCTTGCAATATCTATAGTGCCGCCGAAAGCCAGTGAAGCATCCTGGCTGGTTCTGATATAATCGCGCGCGAATCCGAAGGAGAACACATTCTCGGCCGCAATCCCGCGCAGCGCCAAGCGGTGCCATGCAAATCCGCCGGTTCCGATACCTGCCGGGAATACAACAGAAATGGAGGATTCATCCAAATCCCGGAGGCCGTACGGCTTCAATCCCGTAAGTAAACACGAGTACCCGGAAATGCCGGTTATCCCGGCCGGGTTGATCATAACGGCCGACGGGTCGTCGGCAATCCCCGCGAAAGCTCCTCCCATAGCAATTACTCTTGATGACATGTAAAGTCTCTCGAAATAGGCCTGTGCCCCTGTGGAGATCAACAGAAGAACCGCTAAAGAGATGTTCAATGCAACGATTATTCTATTCACATTTTACTCGTTTCAACGAATCACCGCGAAAGATTCCACTGTTGAAGTTTTGCCGCCGGAAGTTTCGGATGACGCGCTTACCAGCAGCATGTAAATACCTCCCCGCACTATTTTTCCATTGGAATCCGTCCCATCCCATTCCTCCCACTGGGCCTGGCCGGGGCCCGAGATATTTCTCAATCTGTTCCTGAATATAGTGCGGATTATCTTTCCGGATGAATCGTAAATAGAGGCGCTCATGCGCAGAGGCGAATCATAAGATCCTGAAGGTAGAAGAGGACGAAAGCGAAGTTTTTCGCCCGTTTCGGGAGAAAATAGTTTGGTCTCTACGACCAGGCGCAGTTCGGGAATGGGTTGCGTACGGAATCCCGTTTTATATCTGAAGTCGACCGCCGACCTCGGCTCGACGCCCGCGTCCAGTACACCGTCGCCGTTTCCGTCAAGCACGATTATAGCGAAGTTGTCTAGCACGGCGGTTCTCGTGGAATCGTTATCGAGATTTACCGTGGGATCCGGCGCCGCATCGCCTGCACCGCTTGCGGTTCCGCCTGTTATGACGGTGGACATTTTTAAAATCATGTTCGTTTCGGGCAGACGCAGGCCGGCGGAATCAGCGGTGGTTTTACCGAAAAATGCCCATGGAACCGCCGCCTCGAACGCGCCTGATCCGGGCAAGGAGCGTTTCATAATAGCGTTTATGGCTCCGTTATCGATCCGCCGGGCCGGCTGCCGGCAGTCTTCGAACACAGCGGTCGGCCGGTCGGATTCTCTTGAGCTCCAAACCAGGATATTTGGAGAAAACCCGGAGAATTCAATGTTTCTTCTGAAGGGCGTGAAATCCTGGAGCCTGTCTGGACCTCCGCAGGCAGTATCTATCAGCAAAACCAAACTTGCATCGCTAACCGAGCAGTCCACGGCGATATACAAATTAGAATCATCCCAAGTGAGCGCAATGCGGCGGATATCATTGTCGCGTCCCCACCGCGAATCTCCTTCGGGTTCGTACGGAGACGTGGATTGATCTATAATCCATTCTGCAAAATTGTAATCATCCAATCCGCCGTCGACGGCGATCCTTCCGCGAAGATCATGCGCGGTTTGAGATGGCGACTCAAGGGGAAAGAGGACAAGGAGGATAAAGAGAATGCGAATTCGCATCACTATTTCTTTTCGTCTGCTTCGTCCAATCTTTTCAAACCCTCCAGCATTAAGTGATCCAGGGGTATATCAATAAAAACGTCCTGGGCATGCGGTTTCCCGCCGCTGCTAAAATCGAAATTTCCGTCCCTCCACTTCACTACTTCATATACGACTTCCTTAATCTGTTCCTCTATGGCTTTGCTTAGATTAGCTTCATTTAATATCTTGTTCTCTATGAGTATTCTTCCCAATCTCTTGCCTTCAATTTTTTTCTTTAAGGCTTTATCAAGCTGTTTTCGAGTTATATATTTTTCTTTAACAAGATATTCTCCCAGTCTAATCGGTCTGTCTGCAATTTCCGCGAAAGTAAGCCTGCCTTGATCAAAATATATTGAGGCGGAATTATTATCTATTTCGAGTTTCAGTTTGCCCGTGGACATCGCCAGATTCAATATCTGCAGAACGAATATCGGCTCGAACACTTTGAGATTGCCGCTCAGATCCAAATCAACCTGCTTTCGTTTTTAACAGTTTCCAGCCTATCAAAGTCTGCAATACAATTACCATGAAAAACCCCATTCCTAATGCAGGAAAAAGAACCTTCCCTATGGCGGATAGCAACAATCCTCCCCCCAACATTGAAAGCAGGATGATAATAACAGCAGATGCTTGGAGTATGCCAACAATTTTTCCGGCGGCGGTAGCTCTGAAGTTGATCGGCCCGGCGGCAAAAAATATCAATACGGACCCCACCACCAGGTGAATATATCGTAAAAGAAGAATAAACAGGACCCAACCCGGAATCACATGCTTATAGGTCAGCAGAATGAATATAGAAGCCGTGGCAGTCACATCCGCTGCAGGATCGACCATAACGCCGAACCTGGTAATCTCGTTTCTGGCCCTGGCGGCTGCTCCATCTATGATATCCGTAGCCGCCCCCGCGATATAGCAAATAATTGCCGGAGCAATTCTGTCCTGATGCAAAAAGATGACGACCGGAGCGATGAGCAAAAGTCTGGACAACGACAGCATATTAGGCACACCCAGGGTTTTGTTTACGATTCCCGCAGCGTCTCTCATCAGGCTGATGTGCATGAGAGCAAAAAACAGCACTGCTACCGACGAAAGCGAGTTTATGACCGTGTAAAAAACCCATTCCCCGGATTCAAATCCATACACCGCCGATACGATGCCGACCGTCGACAGGCACCAAAAGATTAGAATGCTCCTGGTAATTGAAACAGCAAGTTTTCTGAAACGTAATATATTGAATAACGATTCTTTGAAGCAGTTAAGAACATATTCAAGACAGGAACCGGCAGTTATTTTTTCCGTGCGGAGCCTTGCTAATGCTTTTTGTGAAAGCATGTGCTTTTCCTCCGAACAACTCTTAACCCCGGTTTCAAAATTTCAAGGATGCCTGTGCCGCGGCCAGCCTCGCAACGGGCACCCTGAAAGGAGAGCAGCTTACATAATTCAAACCGGCTTCTTTGCAGAAATGTATAGAATCCGGATCACCGCCGTGTTCCCCGCAAATACCAAGTTTAAGCTTCGCGTTTGTTTTTCGTCCCTCTGATGCCGCCATTTTGACCAGTTGACCCACGCCGTCGGTATCCAGAGATTCGAAAGGATCCCTGCGCAAAATTCCCTTTGATAGATAATCATTCAGAAATTTCCCCGAATCATCCCTGCTGTAGCCGAAGGTCATTTGCGTCAGATCATTGGTACCGAAACTGAAAAAATCAGCTACTTCAGCAATGTCCCCGGCCACTAGCGCGGCGCGGGGAACCTCGATCATGGTTCCAACCAGGTAAGGCAGTTCAATTTTTTCCACGCCCAGGAGATCATCCGCGATTTTCTCCGTCAGGCTTCGCAGCGATGCGAGTTCCTCCCTCGTACCGACCAGCGGGATCATGATCTCCGGTAGGACCCGGATGCCTTTTCTCACAGCCGCGCAGGCGGCTTCGATAATAGCTTGAACCTGCATTTCGTAAATCTCCGGAAATGTGATTCCGAGCCTGCAGCCCCTGTGTCCGAGCATAGGATTGAATTCATGAAGGGCTTCCACTTTTTTCTTCAAAACCTCTTCATCCATTCCCAGCTGTTTTGCCGCTTGGGATGTCTCCTCGCCGCTCTTCGGCAGGAACTCGTGCAGGGGCGGATCGAGCAGGCGGATTGTTACCGGTAGTCCGTCCATGGCCTCGAAAACTCCAGTGAAATCCTCCCGCTGCATAGGCAATATCTTTGCGAGGGCGGCGATCCGTTCCTCGCGGGAGGAAGCCATGATCATTTTGCGTACCACGGGTATGCGGTCCTCTTTGAAGAACATGTGTTCGGTTCTCGCCAGACCGATACCTTCAGCTCCAAATCTCCTCGCGTTCACTGCATCCTCCGGCGTATCGGCATTGGCCCTTACTCCCAGTTCCCTGAACTTGTCGGCCCACTTCATAAATGTTTCGTAATAGTCATCCAATACGGGATCGACTGTGGGAATCTCTCCCAGGTAAACGCTGCCGTCGCTTCCGTTCAGGGCAATATAATCTCCCGCGTGTACGGTTGTCTCACCGGTTTTGAACAGGCCGGCTTCGCCGTCGACTGCAATACCGCTGCAGCCTACTACACAGCATTTTCCCATGCCCCTCGCCACTACGGCAGCATGAGATGTCATTCCGCCGCGCGCGGTTAATATCGCTTCGGCGGCTTTCATCCCTTCTATATCTTCGGGGGATGTCTCCATCCTTACCAGAATGACTTTATCTCCGCGCCCGGCTGCCTCCAACGCGTCCTCTACCGAAAAAGCCGCTTTGCCTGCGGCGGCGCCTGGAGAGGCGGGCAGCCCCCTGGCAATGGGAACGGCTTTAACATTAGGATCGATGGTGGGATGCAGGAGCTGTTCGAGCTGTGAGGGATCTACCCTGCCGACGGCGGTTTCTTCATCTATCAACCCTTCGTTCACCATGTCCACTGCTATCCTTACGGCGGCATTTCCGGTTCGCTTGCCGTTTCGTGTTTGCAGGAGCCAGAGCTTGCCTTTTTGAATTGTAAATTCGATGTCCTGCATATCGCGGTAATGCTTCTCAAGTTTTTTATATATATCTTCGAGCTGTGTGTACAGCTCGGGCATTTTTTTCTCCAGACTCTGCCCGGCATTTGGCGATCCGGAAATCGAGTTTACCGGCAGGGGCGTCCTGATTCCTGCAACGACATCTTCTCCCTGGGCATTGCACAAGTATTCGCCAAAAAATTTCTTTTCCCCCGTAGCGGGATCACGCGTAAACGCCACACCGGTGGCGCAGTCGTCGCCCATGTTGCCGAAGACCATTGCCTGCACATTCACGGCTGTTCCCCAATGATCGGGAATCTTGTTCATTCTCCTGTAGGCGATCGCTCTCTTGTTGTTCCATGATTCAAACACGGCTGAAACCGCACCCCAGAGCTGTTCCTCGGGATTTTCGGGAAATGGTTCCCCGTGCTCTTTTTCAACTACTTGTTTGTATTCCCGCACCAGTTCTTTCAGCGCGCCGGCATCGAGCTCGAAATCCATCTCCACACCCAACGTCTTCTTTTTCGCGCTGAGAATATTTTCAAAAATCTCAGAATCCAGGTCCATAACAACATTTCCATACATCTGGATGAATCGCCGGTAGCTGTCATAAGCGAAGCGCGCCTTATCCGGTTCTGCAATCAGGCCTGCCACCGTCTTGTCGTTCAACCCTAGATTGAGAACCGTATCCATCATGCCCGGCATGGATACCCTTGCCCCGGAGCGCACCGACACCAACAGAGGCTTATCAGCATTTCCCAAGCCGGCACCCATGACATTTTCAAGTTGGGCCAGATTGGTTTTGACCTCATCCGTCAGGCCCTCGGGGAAAAGGCCGCCGTGTTCCATGAAATAAACACACGCTTCCGTGGTTATGGTGAAACCGGCGGGAACGGGGACGCCGATGTTTGTCATTTCCGCAACGTTCGCTCCCTTGCCGCCAAGTTTGTCCCGCATTTCAGCTCCGCCCTCGGTCCTGCCGCCGCCGAAAAAATAGACAAATTTCCCAGCCATGCTGCGTTCCTTTCTTCTTGAATTTTCGCGTTCACGGGCAAGAAATACCGCATAAAAAAAATACCGGCAAGCTATTTTTCTTTTCGAGTTTTACCAGTCGATTATTTTGATGATTATGAGGCCTGGAGGCCCCGGATTCACGGGCTCAAGGATTTATGAGTACGATTTTCCTGTTCAGGGATACGCCGTCCGAATTCAGCCTGAAAAAATAAACCCCGGAAGCCAGCCGCTCCCCCCGATCATTGGTTCCGTCCCATGGTATCGAATGGGGACCGGGGGTTAGAATGCCCGTAAACAGGCTTTTTATACGAGCGCCCGTCACGCTGAAAATATCCAGCGACACGTTCTTGTAGGCATTGATATCGATTTCCCTGCCGGGGCTTACGGGCCTTCCGTCCAGATTGAACCGAATATTTGTAATTCCGGAGATCGACGGGCTGAATGGATTGGGATCGTTTTGTGGCAGGGCCAGCTTCCAGGGCACCGCTTCTACGCCCGTTGAGCCGTTCAGGGCCGATATATAGGTATTGATAACACCCCATCCGTAGAAATTATCGGGAGATGAAGACCGGCTCGCGGACGAAGTAAGCGCATCGCGAACATCGATGGGAGTCCAGTATGGATGCATCTGCAAGAGCAGGGCGCATGCGCCGCCAACCAATGGCGTCGACAGGCTGGTGCCACTGACCCTGTTAAAGCTCAAAGAATCAAAAGGCGAAGCGCAGAGAACCGCCACCCCCTGGCCGCACACTTCCGGTTTGAACCTGCCGTCATACGACGGTCCTTCGGAACTGAAATAAGCGATAACTCCGTTGGAATCCACCGCTCCGACGGCTATTACGCTGTCGCCGTCGGACGGCGCTATGATCCCCGGCCAAGGCAGCGGCCCTTCGTTGCCCACTGCGGTAACCACGGTTATTCCCTTGGCGGCGGCTATATCTGCTGCTATGGTCGTCACCGCCGTGTTGCCGTCCATGTCCGAATACTGGTACCAGTCCAAATAACCCAGCGAGCTGCTGACAACGTCCGCTCCCAGGCTGTCCATCCATTCGATGCCGCGAACCCAGTCGTCTTCTTCAACCTGGATTTCCCGGTCAACCTGCTCGGTTTTACCCAAAGCGAAGCTCGCTTCCCAGGCCGGTCCGATCAGGGTTCCGGGCGCGTATCCACCGAGGGCCGACAGGGTATATGTACCGTGGTTGTGCTGGCTCGATGGATCTCCGCTCTGGTTCTCGGTAATACTGTCATTATTGACAAAATCATACTCGGCAATTATATCGAGATGATTCAATGACACATGGTGCCGGTTGAACCCGGTGTCGAGCATACCCACAAGAATACCCTGTCCATGTACGCCGCTGTCGTGCAGAGGTATTACGTTTATGAGATCGAGCTGTTTGAAGCTGCCGCCGTAGAAGGTTGAAGCAATTCCGGGGGCGCCGGTATACCCCTGCATCGATGCCGCGCCGGAATCAAAAGTTCCGCCGAGCTTGGACGCTCCTTCCATAATGGGATTATCAGGTTGTTTTCTTCTTCGAAAAGAATGAACCTTATCGATTTTCTTTACGAACTCCAGTTTGCTGATAGCTTTGATTTGTTCGGGAGTGGCAATTGCGCTTACGGCGTTAAAATACTTGCTTATTTTTTTTAATATCGATCCGGTTTCCCGCAGCCTTTCGATATACCGTCCGCTGGGTAGAATGTCATGAATATCCGTCACCGGACCGCGGGAGCGGTTGATCCTCCTCTTGAGGGACCTCGGGCTTATACCCGCTTCACTAATTCCGGAGACCAGTTCTTGCGCGTTCGTCTCACCATGATCTTTGAAATAAACCCAGATTTTTACGGGAGTCTTTGCTTTGGATCCCAGTATAGCGCGGACCTGCGGGGAAATTTTCGACGTTTTAAAGGAGGAGACCGGAGAACTCGCAAAAGAAGCGGCGTGCATCAAGAGCAGAATCGATAACATAGGAAAGATTTTTTTCATATCCAATACGTGCCCGTATTCAGCAGTGGAAAAGGCCCTCCGTATAACAAAGTATAACAGAGCTGGCAATTAAGCGCAAGCACCTAAATAGATTACGCTGCTTACAGGCCGGAAGCCACGGCATCGGCGACTTCGAGAGTGGTGTCCTTGCCGCCCATATCGTAAGTACGGCGCTCTCCGCTGCTGATTACCGTAGATATGGATTTATCCAGGCTCGCAGCGGCGTCTTTTTCGCCCAGCCAGCGCAGCATCAGGGATACGGCCAGCAACATGGCCATGGGATTGACCTTATACATTCCCTCGTATTTGGGCGCGGACCCGTGGGTCGGTTCGAAAACGGCCATGTCATCGCCTATATTGCCGCTGGATGCGAATCCCAGGCCCCCGACCAGTTGGGCGGCCTCATCGGAGATAATGTCGCCGAACAGGTTGGTAGTAACCAAAACATCGAAATCCTGAGGATTCTTTATAAGCCACATGGCCACCGCATCGACATTGGCGGTTTCCCAGTTTATATCCGGATAGTTTTCAGCGACTTTTTCCGCTTCTTCCAGGAACATACCGCAGGTTTTTCGTACGACGTTGGCTTTATGCACAACCGTCACTTTCTTGCGCTTGTGATCTTTGGCGAACTTGAAAGCGGCTTCGATTATCCGCCTGCATCCTCTGCGTGTAAAAACCCTCATCGACGCGGCGCTGTCTTCACCGGCGAAAGTGTCCATGCCTTCCAGGGACTTGATGGAATCCGGCAGCGGATAGAATTCCACTCCGGCATACAGTCCCTCGGTGTTTTCCCGGAAAACAACCAGGTCTATATCATCGCGATAATTAAGCGGATTACCCTTAAAAGCCCGGCACGGCCTCAGGTTCGTATAAAGATCGAAAAGCCGGCGCAGCCGCACGATGGGGCTTCTGTATCCTTTCACATGCGGTTTTGATGTAATGGCTCCGAAGAGCGCACAGTTTACATTGCGAAGCAGTTCAATAGTCGCGGGCGGCAGGGCATCACCATAGCGTTCCCAGCATTTCCATCCAATTTCCCCGTCTATATATTCAGCGTCAATATCCAGTGCTTTAAGAACGATTCGTCCCGCTTCCATCACATCCGCGCCGATACCGTCGCCGGGCAGCATTGCAATTTTATATTTTGACATAAAACCTCCATAGGAAGCCGACTGCATTCATCTCCGCAATCGGCAACCAGCTGGTTAATTTTCGGGCTTGATTCCCCTTGCAGCCAACAGCTCGGGTATTTCCAGGAACACCCCGGCGACCGCGGCTCCCGCCCGTTCGAGCACGGCCAGTTTGGATCTTGCCGATCCCATGCTGCCTTCGATTATGGCTCCCGCATGCCCCATTCTTTTGCCCTCGGGAGCGTGAAGTCCTCCGACCATGGTTATTACCGGTTTGCTCATCTGCTCTACCGCCGCCGCGGCTTGTTCCTCGTAAACTCCTCCGATTTCTCCAATCATCACGACGGCTTTGGTTTCGTCGTCTTCATCGAATAATTTCAGGATTTCAGCGAACGTGCTCCCCAGCACCGGATCCCCGCCGAGTCCTACGCACGTCGTCTCGCCGAAACCGGTTCGCGTAAGCGTATCAGCAACATAATAAGTCAAACTCCCCGAACGAGAAACCGTGCCTATTTTCCCGGGAGAAAAAGCCACATCGGGAATAATCCCGACGTTGGCTTTTCCGGGGCTGATAATTCCCGCAGTGTTCCCGCCTATCACAACGGTTCCTCCGCGCCTGGCTTCGGCGCGGACCAGGAGCATATCCTGAATTGGAACATGCTCGGGAACGACGACAACGAGCTTGATACCTGCATGAATCGCTTCTACCGCCGCGTCGAGCACGGCCCGGGCGGGAAGAAAAATCACCGATACATCCGCTCCGGTCTCTTTCACGGCATCAACCACGGTATTATAAACCCTGACATCTTCCACCTGCTCCCCACCCTTGCCTGGAGATGTTCCGCTTACTATTCTGGTGCCGTATTTGAGCATTCTGCTCGTGTGAAATTTCCCGGCAGCCCCGGTAATACCCTGGACGAGCACTTTTGATTCATCGTCGATCAGAATAGACATCTTGTGCTGCCTTCCTTATTGCAAATAATATAGCGAAGAATCATTCGCTTTTGGCCGCTGAAACATCCTGAATACTTAGCCGTTCTGCAAGGAGTCAGCTATTGATTGTTCCGGTTATTTCAACAACTTTTTCAGCAATTTCTTCTATCGGGGTTTCAATACCGTGAATTTCGATGTTTTCGAACAGGTCCGGGCGAGCCTGTTTTTCTTTCTTAAAAATTTCCAAGCCCTCGCGCCACATGTTTCCTGTCATTCTCATTACCATTGGTTTCGAAAGCCCGTGATTCTTGAGAAACATAACTACCCCGCGGGCAAAATCATCGCATCTCGATATCCCGCCGAAACGGGCGCCGAAAATAGCTTTGACTTTGGGATTCTCATCAAGAAGGACCAGCATGTTGGCGATCCTTTCGGGAGCTGGCCCGCCGCCGCTGTCCA
Source organism: uncultured bacterium (assembly GCA_964654695.1). GTDB lineage: Bacteria > Krumholzibacteriota > Krumholzibacteriia > WVZY01 > WVZY01 > CAZZKJ01. Next base: position 59,822 of record CAZZKJ010000009.1, read on the forward strand.
TGAAATTCGCCGGCCTGCCTCCGTAATGAACTATAAAATCGTTCCCCATTATTCCGAATCCCGCACCTCCCGGAAACATACCTATATCTCCGTCCAGATCCAAATACGGTATTCCCATTGCCCTGGCCTGCATTTCCCGCTCCGTCAGTTCGCCCTCTTCGTGGCGGTTTTCGAGTTTGAGCGGTCCCAGATTTTTCTGGCGGAACAAAGCGTCATCATCGACGCTCATGCGGGCGTCCGCGGCAAGAAGATCTCCGCTCGATGTTAAAACCAGAGGGTTGATTTCGAGCAGTTTGGCGTCATGGCTTTTAAAAATATCAACCAGCTTTCCGGCCACAGCGGCAAAAGACTTCAAAGTCTTCCCTTTGAGTCCGACCGCCCCGGCCAGGGAAACGCCCAGGAAACCGTAGAATTTCTGATCGACATCCAGGTCGCATCTTATAACACTTCCGGGGTCGTTTTGCGCAGCTTCCTCAATATCCACTCCGCCTGAAGCGCTTGCCATCAGTGTAATTTTGTACAAGGTTCTGTCTATAGCCAGGCCCAGATAAAACTCTTCGGCAATATCAATCTTTTGCTCGACCAGTATTGAGTTTACATCGAATCCTCTGATCTTTTTATCGAACAAACTGGCCGCCTGCGCCGGGGCCGCTTCATAAGAATCAACCATGATGATTCCTCCGGCCTTGCCTCTTCCGCCGGTAAGAACCTGAGCTTTCAGGACGGCGGGAAATGAAACTTTCTTGAGCGCCGGTTCAATTTCATCCTTGCTGCGTATCAGATGGCCTGCCTGGCAGGGCACTCCTTCATTTGCGAAAATGCTTTTTACTTCGTATTCGTAAAGCCTCATTTGTAACTCTCCGGAATTCTCCTCTATGTGTCAATCTGAGCGCGCTGCAGCCTGCCGCTGAAATCTATATAAACGGATTTCCATTCACTGAAAATATCCAACACGGTATGACTGGCCTCTCTGTGTCCGTTTCCGGTGTCCTTCACTCCTCCGAACGGAAGCTGGACCTCGGCGCCTATCGTCGGTCCGTTGACATAAGTTATTCCCGCTTCGATATCCCGGACGGCCATGAAGGCGTTATTAATATCCTGAGTATATATCGAACTGGACAGTCCGTAGGGAGTATCATTGAGGATACCGACCGCCTCATCCAGATCGGACGCCTCCAGCACCGACAGGACGGGACCGAAGATCTCCTCACGGGCTATTCTCATATTCCTGTTGACGTTCGTAAAAATGGTAGGCGAATAAAACCAGCCCATATCCAGACCGCTTCCGCCTGGAATCGTCCCCCCGCATACCATATCTGCACCCTCATGCCTGCCGATATCAACATAACTTTGCACGGTCTTTTGCTGCTCTTCGTTGACGAGAGGACCGACATCGGTTTTTTCATCAAGTCCGCTGCCTATTTTCAGCGTTCCGGTCCTGTCGAGCAGCATGGAGGTAAATTTTTCTTTAATCGGTTTATGCAATATAAGCCGGCTTGTCGCGGTGCATCTCTGGCCGGTCGTTCCGAAAGCCCCCCACAGCACGCCCTCCAGGGCCAGGTCCAGGTTTGCATCTTCCATGACTATCTGCGCGTTCTTTCCCCCGAGTTCGAGGGAGAGTCTCTTGAGGCCGGCGCCGCAGGTTGCTGCGATGCTTCTGCCGACTACCGAAGATCCCGTAAAAGAGATCAACCGGACATCATCATGCTCAACCAGCCTGCGCCCCACTTCGCCGCCCGAACCGAATACCAGATTCACTGCTCCATCCGGTACTCCGGCTTCTTTTACGATTTCGACGAGCTTGAGCGCCGACAGCGGAGTATCCGTGGCAGGTTTGAACACAACGGTATTTCCGCATATAAGTGCGGGAAACATCTTCCATGTAGGAATAGCCATGGGAAAATTCCAGGGAGTGATCAATGCGCATACTCCAACGGGATGCCGTTCCGACCACGCGCTCTTGTTCGGCAGTTCGGCCGGAACCCGATCTCCATTCATACGTCTTCCTTCACCCGCCGCATAAAAAGCCGTGTCTATTCCTTCTTGAACGTCCCCTCTGGTTTCTGCGATAATTTTCCCCATTTCCCTCGTCATGGTTTGCGCTAATTCTTCCTTGCGTTCCGCGAGCAGCATTCCCACACGATATAAGATCTCACCGCGTTTGGGCGCGGGAACCAGGCGCCATGATTTATAAGCCTCCTTGGCCGCGCAAACGGCTCTATCGACATCAGCGGGAGTCGACTGTGGGAAAAGGCCTATAATGTCATTCCTATCGGCCGGATTTTTGTTCTCAAAAGTTCTTCCGGAATCAGAGGCCGCCCACTGTCCAGCAATGAAATTTTTATATATATCCATAGTGATCCTCCCGTCTCTAAATCAACCTGGCCGGACAACCCGGCTCAAATTAGCAAACCGCTATCTCGATGTCAATACGTACGGATTCATCCGGGTTTATGCCGTCTTATTTCAGTCTCGTGCAGCTGCCATAATTAAACACGGGCGCGCAATGCACCCCGATTAATAGAACATGTAA
>CAZZKJ010000010.1:0-61333 GCA_964654695.1 uncultured bacterium
TGCACCCTTGTTCTCCACGATTTCCTGCGCCAATCCTTCGGCGATGGCGGTCTTGCCGACCCCGGGCTCGCCGATCAGAATAGGATTGTTCTTCTTGCGACGACTCAACACCTGGACCACGCGTTCTATTTCTTTTTCCCTGCCTATAATGGGATCCAGCTTGTTTTCGCGGGCCATTTGAGTCAAATCCCTGCCGAACTGGTCCAGGTTTGGAGTTTCAGTTTTTTCCTTTTTGCTCTTCCGGTTCTTAATATTGGATGCCGGTCCCAAGAGTTTTAGCACCTCTTCTCTGACTCTTTTCCTGTCCACTCCCAATTCCGAGAGCACCCGCGCGGCTACTCCTTCTCCCTCGCGTATTAAACCCAACAGCAGGTGTTCGGTTCCGACATAATTGTGTCCGAGCAGACGCGCTTCTTCGATGGCCAATTCCAATACTCTTTTAGCCCGAGGCGTAAAAGGAATCTCACCTATTGTAAGCGTCCCTCCGGTCGGGCTGACCATGCTTTCCACGGCGCTCTGTATTTGCTCGAAATCGAGATCGAGCTTACCCAGCACTTTTGCCGCTATTCCCTCGCCTTCCCTGACTATTCCAAGAAGCAGATGCTCGGTTCCAATATAATCGTGCTGAAGCCTGTTGGCTTCATCGCGCGCAAAATATATCACTCTTCTTACTCGATCAGTAAAGCGGTCCTGCATCGATCACTCCTCCTGAAATAAATTCAGTCCGTCAGCGTTCTGCGAATATAATCCGCCCTCGCTTCGTCCCTCTCCGCAGCTTCCATTTTACGTCCGGCTATTCTCTGCAGGTGGGCGCCCTGGATATAAATCAACATTTCGTTTAGCTTCTGTAAATCAATTCTATTTGTGATTCCCATTCCGACGCCCAGGCGAACGGCGGATATCAGGCTCAGAGCTTCTTTCGTGCTGACGCTTCTGGAATACGCCAGCAAGCCGTAAGCGCGCCATACTTTGTCTTCAAGCAAGCTTCGTGCCTTACGGAAAAGCAAATCCCGCGCTTTTTTCTCATATCCGATGACTTTCACAACGACCTCATTCAAGTTTCCGATTATAGCCTTTTCCGGGTTGCCCAGGGTTACTGCATTTGACAACTGGAAGAAGTTCCCCATCACATCCGTTCCTTCCCCATAAAGCCCCCTGATGGAATGATTCAGTTTGCGCAGGGAGTCCAGAAGCTTATGAATTTCCTTGCTGTGAACCAGGCCCGGGAGATGAATGAGTACGGACGACCTCATTCCCGTTCCAACATTAGTTGGACATGCAGTAAGAAAACCCAGTTTTTCGCTGAATGCGTAGGGCAGTCCCGGAGACAGCTCATCATCCAACCGGTCGACGGCCCCCAATGCCTGAGCTAGAGACAGTCCGGGGCTGAATGCCTGCATCCGCAGATGATCCTCTTCATTGATCATAAGGCATATGTTTTCCTTGTTGCCTACGATCAATCCCCTGTTTGTCGAATTGAATAAAAACTCGCGGCTCACCAAATGCCTTTCTGCAAGAAACTGCCTATCCAATGCGGAAATTTTGCCCATTGGAAATAAAGTGCTTTCCTTGAAAACCTCCGCATTGCGGGCTGCGGACTGCGTTTGGTTTAAAATAGCAACAAGTTCATCCTGATCGGCGTTGTGTGTAAAGCGGTGGTTGCGAAGATTTCTGGCCAGACGTATCCTGCTGGAAAGGACGATTTCGCTTTCAGGGCCTTCTCCACTCAACCACGCTGCCGGCTTCTTCACCATCTGATCCAGCACTTACACGCCCTCCATTTTCTTTTCCATTTCTTTTATTTTATCTCTTACCAGAGCTGCTTTTTCATATTCTTCCAGTTCGATCATGCGCGTCAGATCTTCCTTGAGGCACATGAGTTTTTTCTTCAGAGCCGCCTTGGGTCCGAGATCCAGGGGGACCTTTCCCCTGTGATCCGTGCTACCGTGAATCTGCCTTAACAGAGGCAGAACCTGCGATTTGAACGAGGTATAGCATTCGGGACAACCGAACCTCCCTACCTGACGGAAATTCGAATATGCATACCCGCATAAAGAGCAGTGCACGCGTCCTATCTGCTCCGACTTGCTGTCTACCAGAGTGTCTATCAGGCCCGCAGCCAGATCCCCCATTTCGTATGAACCGCTCTTGGGAACGTCTATTCCCCGTTCCTGGGCGCATTCCATACAGAGATCAAGATTGACCACACTGTTGTTCACTATTTCCGTGTAGTGGATCCTGGCGGGCCTCGAACCGCATACTTTGCAAAATATCGACACCTTAGATATTCACCTCGTTCAACCGTCCATCTTCCATTAAAAACGCCCTGCTGGCGAATTTGGTAAATTCCTTCTTATGTGTAACCACAACGAAAGCCTTGCCTTCTTGCCTGGCAAGCCTCAAAATGAGCCTGCTCAATTCCGCGCTCGCATTATCATCGAGGTTTCCCGTGGGCTCGTCCGCCAAAATTAAATCAGGATCATTTGCAAAAGCTCTGGCAACCGCGACGCGCTGCTGCTCGCCTCCCGATAGTTCTCCGGGTTTGTGCGACATCCGGTTCGATAAGCCTACCTCTTCAAGCAGCATTCTTGCTTTTTCTTCGGAGCCCGCATTCGCTTTTTTGCCGACCAGCGAAGGCATCATTACATTCTCGAATGCAGTAAAATCCGGAAGAAGGTGGTGGAATTGAAAAACGAAGCCTATCACCTCGTTCCGCAGCCTGTTAAGTTCGCCTCCTTTATATAACGAAACCTCGCGCCCCTTCAGCTCGATTGTCCCCCGGTCCGGAATATCCAGAGTTCCCAATATATTTAGCAAGGTGCTCTTGCCTACTCCCGACGAACCGAAAATTACTACGACTTCGCCGGGAAAGGCGGTGAGGTTCAGTCCCTTTAATACTTCGATTTCCCCTTCTGTCCCCTGAAAAGCCTTCCAAACGTTATTGGCCTCCAGAACCGGTGCTTTCACCATAAATATAACCCCGCCATGCAAAAAAACAAGCTTGCCAAAAAGGAGCCTTCGAGCGCGAGGACGCGTCCGAAAGCGCCGGCTAATCATTTCTTATCGCATCAACCGGTAAAAGTTTGCTGGCTTCCCAGCTTGGATAAACAGTTGCAAACATACATATTACAATAGCACATGCGCAAATGGCCGCCAGATCCTGCCACTGCACGAGGACGGGCAGGGTTTCTATGAAATAAACATCACCGGGAAGATGCAGATTTATATGATCCAGTATAATACAAATAATCCAGCCCGAAATGAGCCCCCCAAGAGTACCAAGGATTCCGATTACGGTTCCCTCAACCATGAAAATCCCCATTATATCCCCTGAAGCGGCGCCCATGGATTTGAGAATGCCAATCTCCTTGCGTTTTTCCATTATAACCATCGTAAGCATACCGACAAGATTGAAGGCGGCAACCATTATTATCAGCGTCAACATGAGGAACATCAGTATTTTCTCTATCTTCATGTATGTAAAAAGATTGCGGTTCATATTGATCCAGTTGTTGACTCCGTAATGACCGAGAGGCAGAGCATCTCTCAGTTCTCGGTCAACATGTTGGGCTTTGAAGATATCATCGAGCTTTATGCCAATTCCTCTCAGGCCCATCTCGAAATCGAAAAACTCATCGGCGTCCCGGATATCCATAAAAACGAACTGCGAATCAAAATCGTACATACCGCTTCTGAAAAATCCAATGGCACGGCATTTTTTTACCCTGGGTTTTATTTTTGCCTCAGTTATAGACGAGGGAACGGTAATAACGGCCAGCTCGTCTCCGAACCCGATCCTCATCTCATCCGCCAGGTCAAGACCCATCACCAAACCGATGTGATATTCCTCATCATCGAACATAGCGGTGTCAAAGGAATCAAACGGCGGTTGTATGCTGTCAATAACGGAAGACACCCCTCTTTCGCGTTCGAAGTCAACTCCCTTGATTATAACCCCCCGCGAACGGGTCATTCTACCTGGAACAGCTTCATACACGGCCAACGCTTCTGAACGCACGAAAGGAGCTACGGCGTTTACATGTTCACGTTTATTTAACTCTGACATCAAGCTGTCGGCGGCCCGCCAGGAAGGACGGTCGCGCATGAATACGAGCACATTGGTATTGAAGGAGACTATCCTCTGCCTGAGTTCGGTCTCGAAACCGTTTATTACCGAAAGTACGATTATCAGCGTCATCACTCCAACAAAAACTCCGCCAACAGCTATCGACGTTATGCGCGAAACCAACTTCGACCGCTTCTTGGTTTTCAGGTATCTTCTGGCAATAAAAAAGGAATAGTTCATCAGCTAAAACCGTCTTCAGGCCGCATCTGAGGAAAGAACAGAACGTCGCGAATAGAACGTGCGCCGGTGAAAAGCATAGCGATTCTATCAATTCCAAGCCCAAGTCCCGCGGCCGGAGGCATACCGTATTCAAGTGCGCGTATAAAATCTTCATCGAGCTGGTGTGCTTCATCGTCGCCTCGCGAACGAAGCGATGCTTGATGCTCGAATCGCCTGCGCTGTTCGATAGGATCGTTGAGCTCGGAGAACGCATTGCCTATCTCGAAACCCGCAACGAAGGGTTCAAATCTCTCGACCAGCCCGCTTTCGGACCTGTGATCTTTGGCGAGCGGGGAAAGTTCTTTTGGATAATCATAAATAAACGTAGGATCCAGCAGGTAACGTTCGACTTTTTCGCTGAATATCTCGTCCAGAACTTTTGCCTTGGGAGTGCCGGGTTCGAGTTCAATGCCAAGTTCGCCGGCTTTTTTTCTCATGGATTCTTCGCCCATGCCCCTGAAATCGACTCCCGTTCCCTCAAGAATAGCATCATAGAATGTCTTTTTTCGCCAGGGCTTGTTGAAATCTATCGACGCGCCGTTATACTCCAAAGTTCCATCATCTGTCAAAACCTCCGCAAGAGATGAAAACATCTCCTCCACCATGGACATGAAATCGTTGTAATCATGGTAGGCGGCATAGCATTCCATCATCGTGAATTCAGGATTATGTGATTTATCTATGCCCTCGTTCCTGAAATCCTTGGCGAATTCAAAAACCTTTTCGAATCCTCCTACCAGGAGTTTTTTCAAGTACAGTTCATCGGCTATACGCAAGTAAAGCTGCATATCCAATGCATTGTGATGCGTAACGAACGGTCTCGCAGCAGCCCCGCCGTAGATCGGCTGAAGTATGGGCGTTTCAACTTCCAGGAATCCCCTGTTTATCAAGAAGCGCCTTATTTCCTCGATCAGCAGCGAGCGTCTGCGGAATGTCTCCCTGACATCTGAATTCATGACAAGATCCACATAACGCTGGCGGTACCTGATTTCTTTATCTGTAAGACCGTGCCATTTTTCAGGCAGGGGTCTTATCGATTTCGCCAGGGCTTCGAACAGCCGGACCTTGATTGTCAGCTCTCCGGTCCTGGTTCGAAACACTCCACCCGTAATACCAATAAGATCTCCAACTTCGAGAAGTTTGAAAAGTTTGTAACCGTCTTCACCGACTAGGTCTTTCTTGATATAGAATTGTATCTGTCCCGAAAAATCTTCAATTCTGCCGAACGCGGAACCTCCGTGACCCCTTATAGCCATGATTCGCCCGGCCACAGAAAACTCATCATCTGGAAGCTCGGAAGCTGCATCCTCCCCCCTCACCCTGACATCCGCGATCGAGGATCCGACCTCAAAGCGGTACGGGTACGGATTTATCCCCGCTTCCCGCATGGAATTGAGTTTGGCGATCCGCGCCTGCCTCAGTTTTTCAAGACTCTCCATTTCTAACCTCCAAATCTCCAGTGGCTTCCAGGCTAAATCCTTGATAAGCTAGGAGAAAGCTTCTTATATTGTCAAGTCAATGTTACTGCGCGAACTTCCTCAGATACTCTTCAATGAATTCTCCCAAATTCCCATCCAAAACCGCTTGTACATTGGATGTTTGCACTTCGGTCCTGTGGTCTTTAACCATGTTGTAGGGATGAAGAACATAAGAACGGATTTGGCTTCCCCAAGCGATGTCTTTCTGAGATTCCATCATCTTTGACAGCTTGCTTCTTGATTCTTCCATTTTCTTATGGTACAACCTGGCCCTTAAGATCTTAAGCGCATTTTCCTTGTTGCGAAATTGAGATCGTTCGCTCTGGCACTGGACTACTATCCTCGTCTGTAAGTGGGTGATTCTGACAGCGCTGTCGGTCTTGTTGACATGCTGGCCGCCTGCGCCGCTTGCTCGGTAGGTATCAATCTGCAGATCTTCGTCCTTGATCTTGACTTCGAGATTGCTTTCGATTTCCGGGTACACGAAGACTGAGGCGAAGGAAGTATGCCGTCTGTGGTTGGCGTCGAAAGGTGAAAGCCTGACCAGCCGGTGCACCCCGCTCTCGGCCTTCAGGTGACCGAATGCTTTGTCGCCCTTTACTTCCAACGTGGCGCTTTTCAAACCGGCTTCTTCGCCGGGAGTAAATTCAAGAATACTAACGGCGAAATCATTATCCTCGCAGTAGCGCCGGTACATTCTGAGAAGCATTTCCGCCCAATCCATCGATTCAACGCCTCCGGCGCCCGGATGAATCGACAGGATAACATTGCGGTCATCCTCGGGACCTGAAAAAAGCAATGACACTTCGCTGGACTTGATTGCTTCGTCGATTATTTTTATTTCTGCGGACGCTTCTTCCACCAGTCCGTCATCGTTTTCCTCCTTCGCCATTTCCAGAAGCGTAACGCAATCGTTCAGGCCGGAATCGATCCCTTCCATCGATTTGATTCTCGATTTTATCGAGCTGATCTCCTTGAGCGTTTCCTCGGAACGATTTTTGTCTTCCCAAAAGTCCTGGGAATTGATTCGTCCGTTCAAGGATTCCAGACGTTCTCTCAGTTTATCCAGTTCAAAGAAACTCCTTTAGTTTCTCAAACCTGGCTCTTAATCTCTCAATTTCTGTCAGCAATACTCCGATTTCCATATCCACGGCCTCCCGCGGGCCTACCGCTCGGCTGAAAAATACAAAACATGCACGGCTAGAGCGGCCCGCCTATCAAATTCGCAACAATTACGTCCACTTCTTTGAAAACCTCGTCTCGTCCTTTGGCAGTATCCAATATGACATCGGCTTTGTGAAATGATTTTTCTATACCCCTCTGGCTCTCAAGTCTTAACGCAATAGTCTTCTCGTTCAAACCCTTTTCATCCCTGATCCTCCTTGCCTGCTCCTCCCGACCACAGCGAAGGGCGATCGTGCAGTCCAGAGGAAAAGGCGTTTCGACATCTAGTATTAAAGCAGCGTCTATAACAGCAAGGGGCGTTTCTTTCAAACGCAGCTCATCGAGCAGAAGCGATGTTCTTTCGATTATAGCCGGATGAAGAATCGAGTTCAATAAACACAGGGATTTCTCATCTTTGAAAACCAATTCGCCGAGTTTGAACCTGTCGATTTCTCCCGCGCTGTTTAATATCGATTTTCCGAAACCGTCCAGAACCTTGGCTCGAACCGCCTCGTCGCCGTTCAATAAATCGTGACCGATTTTATCGGCATCCAGAATTGCAGCCCCTTTCGCCTCCAAATAAGCGGCAATCGTCGATTTTCCCGTACCGGTTCCTCCGGCAAGAGCGATAACTTTCATTTCATAATCCTTTATTCAGACCGCACGCTGCAACTGCATACTTCTTAATCAGCCGTGAGCTTCCAGCCAATCCGGGCCGATACCCGTATCCACCTTTAGCGGAACATCCAGCTCAATAGCGCTTTCCATCATGTCTGTTATTAATTTACGCACTTCTTCCAGTTCGTCCAGGGGAAGATCGAACAGAAGTTCGTCATGAACCTGGAGTATCATGCGGGCCTGCAGATTCCGGCGCTTGAATTCAGAGGCGATTCGGACCATTGCCACTTTAATAATATCGGCGGCGGTGCCTTGGACGGGAGTGTTGACCGCTACCCTTTCTGCAAAAGCGCGGGTACGGTTGTCGGCACTGTCTATATCTGGAAGCTGTCTTATTCTGCCCATTAACGTGCTTATAGCTTTTTCCTCCCGGGCACGTACTATCGTGGAGTCGATAAATCTCTTCACCCCGGGATAGCATTCAAAGTAATTATTGATAAAATCCCTGGCTTCCTTGAAATCCATTTTCAACGCCTGAGCGAGCCCCCTGGGACCCATACCGTAAATTATACCGAAATTAACAGTCTTGGCCCTCGAGCGCATATCCGGCGTCACTTTTTGAGGGGAAATATGGTGAATTAAAGCCGCAGTCCTGCTGTGCACATCGCCGTCTTCCTGGAACGCTTTTATCAATTCCACGTCACGCGACAGGTGGGCGAGGATTCTTAATTCCACCTGGGAATAATCCGCATCGAGAAGGATCCAATCTTTCCCGCCGGCAGTAAAAGCCTGCCTGATTCTTCTGCCCATAGGTGTCCTTATGGGAATATTCTGTAAATTGGGATTGGAGCTCGAAAGCCGCCCCGTATGCGTTACTGCCTGGTTGTAGGAGGTGTGGATTCTGCGAGTTGCGGGATTAATCAGTGCCGGCAGGGCATCTACGTATGTATTTTTCAATTTAGAAAGAGTCCTATATTCCAAAAGAAGCTTGGGAAGTTCATGCTCATCGGCAAGAGTCTTCAAGACATCCATGTCGGTGGAAAAACCCGTCTTGGTTTTTCTTACCGGTTTTAATCCCAACTTTCCGAATAATATTTCGCTCAGCTTCTGGGTGGAATTGATGTTGAATTTTTCCCCCGCTTCATCGAAGACGGCTTTCTGAATGGTTTCAAGTTTGCCCTCTATTTCAACAGAGAGATTGCTGAGCCGGCCGGTATCGATTTTCACTCCGGACTGCTCCATCTCGGTAAGAACAGCCGACAGAGGCATCTCCACTTCAAAAAAAAGCTTTTCTACCTGCGAAGAGCCTATCAACGGGTCGAATATTTTCTTCAACCGAAGAGTCATATCCGCATCCTCGCAGGCGTACTCGCATACTTTTTCCAGACCCACCCGGCGGATATCCTTTTTCTTTGATCTGGAATCAAACAGCGACTTGAATGGTATCATCTCATGTCCAATGAACTCAGAGGCCAGGCTGTCCAGGCTGTGGCTTCTCCGGGATGGATTGAGAGAATACGACGCCAGCATAGTGTCGAAGGCAATTCCCGCGAGTGGCATCCCGGCATTGGCCAATACGATGGCATCATACTTTATATTCTGTCCGATTTTTCTGACTGCCGGGTCCTTGAAAACAGGCCCGAGGAAATTCCTTACGGTTTCGATTTTCAACCCGTGCGCTTCGCTTGCGAGATCAAGGGCCGGTTTGCCGTCTTCGATCATGCTGGATACAGGCACGTAGAATGCCTCTCCCGGTATCCAGGCAATCGAGATCCCAGCCAGCACGGCCCTCATTGAATCAATATCGCTGGCTTCGACATCAACCGCGAACTCTTTCACCCCGAACAGGGCATCTGCGAGTTCGGCCAAGGCGTCTTCGCTCGCCACCAGTTTGTATGCAGACGGGTTAGGCCCGGGAGTACCGGTATTCTTTTTTACAGAGTCGAGCATTTTATTGAATTCCAGATTCCCCAGCAGTGCTTCCAACTTTTGCATATCGGGTTTTGTAGCTGCCAAATCTTCCAGCGCTACTTCCATCGGGACACCACGCTCAAGTTCTACCAGCGATCTGGACATGAACGCGCTCTCGCGCCCTTCGACCAGCTTCTTTTGCAGGGAAGGAGGTTTGATGGCTTGAATACAGGCATAAAGATGCTCCAGATTATCGAATTCTTTTATCAATTTAAGAGCGGTTTTTTCGCCGACACCTCTTACTCCGGGGATGTTGTCCGAAACATCCCCCATGAGCGCCAAATAATCTCCGAACTGCCGTGCTTCCAGGCCGGTTTTTTCAATCAGGGCCCGCTCATCCACCTCTTCCTCGAATTGTCCCGCTTTTGTAGGTCTCAAAACATGAGTTCGCTCATTTATGAGCTGATACAAGTCCTTGTCCCCGGAAATAATTCTCACCGGGACTTTTGACTGCATCCTGGTTGCAATAGTTGCGATTATATCATCGGCTTCATAACCAGGAAGCGAGAAACTCACAATAGACATGGCATCCAGAAATGCTTGAATCCGGCTCATCTGTGATATCAGAGATTCAGGCATTTCTTTGCGGTTCGATTTGTAATCCGCAAACGCCCGGTGGCGAAATGTTTTCTCGGGGCTGTCGAAAGCTATCAATATATAACCGGGGTCGAATTTTTTTAACAGGCTCAAAATCGTTGATGCAAAACCAAAAACCGCGCTGGTTTCTTCGCCTTTTAAATTTACCAGGGGGCGGTTTATAAATGCGTAATATGCGCGATATGCAAGAGCGTGCCCATCAACGATGTACAAAGCCATTCCGGCATCTCCCGGTAATGATCGGTTTAAAGTACAAATTATCAGGAATAAAGCGAATTGTCTAAAATAAACTTTTGAACGTTTTTCGGAACGAAATTATCTATCGGAAGGCCCCGGCGAACCATGCTTCTAATATTGCTCGAAGAAACTTCTATCATTGGTTCCTCGAAGAGAACTATTGACGCTTCGGATCCACAAGGAACGATCGGATCGAAACCCGGTCTTTTAAAAACCACCAGGGTTGCTAATTCAAGTATTCTACTCGGATCCTTCCAAGAAGCCAAATCGGCCAGGCTGTCCGAACCCATAATGAAATAGATATCGCCGCTGCAGCTTCCGCGATAGAACTCCAGCAGTTCCACCGTATAGGATGGACCTTCATGGAACTCTTCCAATCGCGACACTTCCACTCCGGTGCTTCCCGAGACCGCAAGTTCCGCCATTTTAAAACGGAGAGAATATTGAACAGCCGTTTCTTTATGAGGAGGACTCGGCGCCGGCAGGAAAATGACTTTATCCAGGGGCGTCCCTTTTATCGCCCGCTCCGCCATTTCTACATGCGCATTGTGGGGTGGGTTAAACGTTCCGCCAAGCAAACCGATCCGGTTCATTCAGCTCCAATCGATTTCAGGGCTTCTTCCGCCTGCTTCTTGACCGGGAGGTCACCCGGATATTTGATAACCCGCTCGAACTCCTTTCTGGCCTCCTCTTTGTCTCCGGTCTTCAGCAGGATTGTTCCGTGGTAATACAATGACTTCAGCCAAAATACATTACCCGGATAATTGGTTATTATTTTATCCAGGTATATTGCCGTCGATTTAAAATTCTTTTGATGGTAATAAAACATTGCATTATCGAAATCTTTCTCTGCAAGCTTCTTATGAATGTCGCCTATATGTGTATTCGCTTCTTCAATCAGGGAACTGTTGGGAAAGGTTCGGATAAATTGATCAAATAGGGACAGCGCTTCGAAAGACTTGGATTGGTCCAGAACTGATTTTGGTGATTGTCTCAATGCGCACATGGCGGTTTTGAAAAACGCGTCATCAACATATTCGCTGTATCCGTAATTGCTTACCAGCACCCTGTATTCCACCGCCGCGAGGGGGTATTGTTTGTCGTTGAATTCGCTTTCGGCCAGGAAGAACTGGGCCTTGTCGCTCCAATCATGCCCAGGGTATTTGGCCATGAATGCCCTATAGAGCTCTTTTGCCTGAAAGTATTTGCCCCTGCTGAAATAATGGTCTCCCTTGGCCATGATATCCTCAGGAGAATTCGGAATCGAAGGAAGGCCACCCGCGCACCCTCCACTTTGAAGCGCTGCGGCAAAAAGCAGCACCGCGCATAGAAGCGTTTCCATTTGAAGAGATAAAAACCAGGCATTCTTTTTATTACGCATTTTCATAACGTGATCAATCGCGATCCAAGCCGGCCTGTCTGAATTCTTCTATTTTGGCAACCGCTTTTTTGATTATAGCGCCTGATGATCCCCTGTCGAAAGATACGACGGCTTTGTATTGATCGTATGCCGATGAGAATTCAGCCAACCCTTCGTAGGCTTCTCCCATGATGAAATGGGCATTTTGAATCATATTTATGTTATCGGTTAAATCCATCAGCTCTTTCATCGACTCGACCGCTTCCTCAAAGTTGCCGAGCCTGTTGGATTTTTTTCCTTCATTGAGCAGAAGTTCTGCCAGCTTCCATGCTGCCGAACCAGCATCTTTATGTCCGCTATAGTTATTCAAAAATTCGCGGTAAGATGCTTTAGCGCTTTGATTCATGGCCAGGCGCGTATAAGCTTCGGCCATTGCCATGACCGCTGCAGGAGCGGCGCTCGTATCCGGAAATGCCTCCAGAGCCTTTTTGAAGTAATGAACAGCGCTGGAATACTCCCTTTCTCGATAATACCTTTGAGCAACCAAGTAAAACAATGCTCCAAAATCGAGCGAAGCGTTGAGTTTCGATGCCTGCAAGAGACGGGTGGATGCCCTGATTTTCTTGTCGTTCCTTAAGTCCTCTCTGCTTAAATCCAGGAGCCGGCCCGCAGCCTTCCCTGCCAGAAGAGCGCTGCCTGGATAAAGTTTTTGGAGATGATTGAACCCCTCATAATCCCTGCCTATATAAACCAGAGACATTCCATAATAATACTCTATCTTTCCCGAATGGACACCTTCGCCCAGTGCTTTCTTGCACATAGCAACAGTTTCAGTGTAGTCCTTTTCTTCGAAATGCCTTCGAATGCTTTTCTCAGCTACGCTTTCTTTCGAGCACCCGCCGGGAACCACCAGGGCTGAAATAAATGCTGCCGCCAACACATGCCTATTTTTCAGGAAATGGCCAAAGACGTTTCTGCTGCAGGAAAAGTCAATCACTGCTCTGATTTGAATAGAATAAATAAATCAAGCCAACAATAATGCCGCTGACAACGACCGGCTCGATAATCCTGCCCCACTTGGTTCCCTGGTGGGCGGGTTTGGCAAATTTGAACAATCCTTCTTCTACCTGGGAAATCAGGCGAAAAGGAAACTTATCATTGTATTCCCTGCCTGATTCGCCAACCCACACAACTGAATCATCAGCCGGATCCAGGATTTTAACGAACACTCTCAGACCGGCGCGGCGCAAGACACGTTTGCCGCCGACAAGGTGGCTCCTGTAAATTTTTGGGTACTGAATGCCAAATTGCAGCGCTTGGAATTCGACTCGCAGCGCGTTCACCGCGGAATTGATTTCCAGGCTGTCTCCAGGCGAATTCGCTTGGGCGCCGGGGGGAGAATAAACCTTATGCCCCTTGGAGCTTATAACCTGCGTTAGGATATTGCTCAGAAAACGGTAAGTTTCATCTTTTTCATAAGGAGCCAGAACCACTCCTTTTTCCACCGTCCCGATTGGGAAATGGGTCATGATTTCCTCGGCTATTTCGGATGCGAGCTGAGATACTATATCCAAATTGCTTTTAACGTTGGTTTGCGCAGCCGAAGATTTTTCTCCTCCCAAAAGGGCGATCAAGACCGCGACTGAACAGAATAAGCCGGAACGTAAAGTCATCCTGCCTCCAATGATTAAGATTGTATATCGATAGCTTATATGCCCGTTAAAATCAAGGTATTTCATCGCCCTCGACCCTGCCCTCCAGATCACAGGCGTCCGCGCCGGTTATAAGCGCCCGGACAAAATCTCCGGCATGCAGATTTTTGCCTGCAAGATTGACCGTCCCGTCGATTTCATATGCCTGGCCGTAATATCTTGCCGAAAAAATATTTCTGGCGCCCTCTGCAGGCGAAAAAGCCATGTTATCGACAAGAACATCAAAGATTTTCCCTATTTTCCTGGAGTTCCTGTTATAAGCCGATACTTCCTGGATCGATGCAAGTTCTCTGCATCGGGCCGAAACGATATCGGAATCTACCCTGTCGGGGCGCAATGCGGCGGCCGTCCCCTCTTCTGGCGAGAATGGGAATATGCCCAGGGCGGCAAAACCTGCGCCGGAAACGAGCTCGGAAAGCTTATCAAAATCCTCTTCGCTTTCTCCTGGATAGCCAACGATTACTTCGCTCCTTATTTCTAAATCGGGGGAGAACTCCCGCAGTTCATTCAGAAGTCTGAGCACATGAACAGAATCATATCCCCGGTTCATGCGTTCGAGTATTCGATCTGAAACATGCTGTATTGGAACATCCATGTACCTGCATACCGCCGGTATTTCAAGAATTCGCTTGAAGTCCTCGATTCTCATGGAAACAGGATGGATATAAAGAATTCTCAACCATTCTATGCCGGTAGCGGCTATTTTTTCCACCAAGTCGGGCAGTCGAACACCTTCGAAGTTATAAGCGGCCGGGTCCTGGGCTATTATTGATATTTCCCTGACTCCGCTGTCTGCAAGAAAACGCACCTCGCGTAGAATTGATTTAAAATCTCTGGAGATCATTGCCCCCCTGATTCGAGGAATAGAACAGAATTCGCACAGGTGGCTGCATCCATCGGAAATTTTCAAGTAGGCAGTATGGCCGGGAGTGAGTAATTCCCTTCTTTCAAATCCAGCGAACAAGCCGACGCCGTTGGGGGAAGAAAGCTCTGGTTCG
The DNA here is from genome assembly GCA_964654695.1 of uncultured bacterium. Taxonomy (GTDB): domain Bacteria; phylum Krumholzibacteriota; class Krumholzibacteriia; order WVZY01; family WVZY01; genus CAZZKJ01. The sequence continues at coordinate 14,481 of CAZZKJ010000010.1, forward strand.
GAAGGATTCGCGCCTTTTTCCCATCCGTGCAGTAATGTCGGCAGCTCCCCATGTCGACCTGGATGCAGAAAGTGATCCACTGCGGTCAGGGACTCCAGTAGGATTTTATCTGCGGAAGGGGGCAGGCATCCCATGACTATTATTTTTTTCCTCAAATCCGAACTCTTCAATCGGGCCAGCCTGTCCACTTCCTGAACGGTTTCTTCCCATGCGGATTTCAGAAAGGAGCAGGCATTGACAATATATATATCGGCGGACCGGGAATCATTCGTGATTTCGTGGCCGTTTATCTTGAGGAGCGACAGGGCCGCCTCCATGTCTACCGTGTTTTTCGCACAGCCCAGAGATACATAATAAGCTTTCATAGGCAAGCCATTTCAGGAACGCGCATTATTGATCGGGGTAACCGTCCTCGGGTACGAGTACTTCCCGCGGCTTGCTGCCATCGGGCGGTCCGACGATACCGTCTTCTTCAAGATGATCCAGAAGGCGAGCGGCGCGCGCGTAACCGACATGCAGTTTTCTCTGCAGCAATGATGTGGATCCCTGGCGGTAGTGGAGAACGATGTTTTTTGATTGATTATACAGAGGATCAAAATCATCATCATATCCGGATCCCTGTTTTTCCTCGGCGGCCTTTAAATAGGAAGGCTCGAAACGATAACCTTGCCAGTGCGTTACAATTTTTTCGACCTCGGCTTCTGAAATAAGAGCACCATGAAGCCGCAGCACATCGCTGTGTTTGGTATCCATATAAAGCATATCGCCTCGGCCCAGCAGCCTTTCTGCCCCCACGCAGTCAAGAATCGTCCTCGAATCAACTTTCGACGCTACGCGAAATGCGATTCTCGTCGGGAAATTAGCTTTTGTCTTGCCGACTATGACATCGACGGAAGGTCTCTGAGTCGCAACAACCATATGAATCCCTACCGCCCTTGCCATATTCGACAGCTTCGACAGAAGCGTTTCGAGATCGGTGCCTTTAGATAAAACCAGGTCTCCCAGCTCATCCACAATCAGAACGATATACGGCAGCCTGCCGGCAGTTTCTTCACCCGAGCCGGTCATGGAAGCCTTTGAATTGAAACTCTCAATATTTTTTACACCATGCTCCTTGAATAGTTCTTTTCTTTGTTCCATCTCATTGATTAAAAACTGGAAAACCCGAACCGTTTCCCTTGGGTCATTGGTGACGGGATGGAGAAGATGCGGGATGCCGTTATACATGTTCATTTCAACCATCTTCGGATCAATAATTAACAGACGTACATCAGAGGGCCTGTAATGCATCAAAATGCTGGAAATGATCCCATGAAGGCTGACGCTTTTTCCGCTTCCCGTGGTCCCGGCTATCAATAAATGCGGCGCATCGCAAAGATTCATAAAAAAGGGTTTGCCCATAACATCGACGCCCAATCCGACCGCGATGCCCGAGAGCCGGAGCTTTTCCGGAATCTCTTCCAGTATCATGCGAAGATATACTGTCGCCCCCTTGGGATTGGGAATTTCAATGCCCACCACGGATCTGCCCGGAATGGGTGCTATCAATCTCAGGCTTCTAGCTTTCATGGCCAGTGAAATATCATCGGCCCTGCTTACGATGTCCTTGATTTTCACGCCGGGCGCAGGTTCGAATTCGAAAGTAGTGATCAAGGGACCGTGATTTATCGCCGTTACTTTTCCAGCAATATTATAATTTGCGAGTTTATTTTCCAATATGCCCGCCCACGACCTCAATTCTTCGCGGGGGAAAGACACTCCTCGATCAACAAATTCTTCCAATAAACCTGTCTCCGGCAGGCTCGCCTCTTCGATGGGGATTTTATCTTCGACGACCGCGCTTTCAACTTGATTCTTAACCGAGGATTTTCTCTTTTCGCTGCCGATTTCGCTTGAATTTCCGCTGTCCGGGCAACCGCTGTTCGTCTTTTTTCCCACTCCCTTTGCTATTATTGGTATCTCCTTGCGGGCAATCTGCTTAGCGGCGTCCTGATTCATCAGATCCCCAGTAGTATTTTCAAAAGAATCCAAACCGGAATCGGGCCGCTTTATAATAGAAAGCACCGATACAAAGCCTGAATAGACACCTGAAAGCAGTTTTACGATCAAGCTCAGAGAGAAAAGGAAGGCCTTCCTTATGCCGCCAAACTTTTTAACAGCATCCACTAGAGCTCGGGTAAGAAATCCGGCCCTGTTCAGCAAAAGTATAAGAAGCAGGGCGATCAGGAATATCGTGGTTCCGATCTCGCCTAAAACCGATTCAAGCGCCGATGAACAAATGCTGCCGATCCATCCGCTCAAACCTGTGGATTCTCTGGTATAGGGAGTGATCGCGAAAAAGGCGTTCAGAAGAATTACTATCACCGATATTTTCAGGAGTTCGTGAATGAGCACGCGCACCTTATCGAGGACGCATGCGGCTGCAGCCATTATGACCGCTATCGGAAGAAAGTATGCGAAATAACTTCCCAGACCGGCGCATGAGAGCCAGGCGAGAAAGGAGCCTAGGGGCCCGGAGTAATTGCGGATGTTTTTCAAATGCGCGCCCGCGGCGAACGGCCAATCAAGCGCGCTTTTCGTAATCAGGGCTACGCCCCAGAAAACGGCAAGAGCCAAAAGCGCTACAACCAAAAAGCTTTTTCTCGGATCAGGTTTCATGGCATCGTTCAATTGGTGCTGAGGATAACCGGCCTCTCTACTTCTTCAGTTTGAAAATGGAGTCCCGCATTTATGAACTATGATGGGTTTCGAGAAACCTGGTGCTGATATCCCCTTCGATAAATCTTTTATCACGAAGTATGGTTCTTTGAAATCCCAGAGTACTTTTTACTCCCTCTATGACACATTCTTCAAGAGCCCTATTCATTTTGGATATCGCCTCTTCGCGGTTGAGGCCGTGGCAAATGATTTTTGCAATCATTGAATCGTAGAAAGATGTTATCTCATATCCCTGATATACATGCGAATCGACCCTCACTCCCGGCCCTCCCGGGAGGTGGAAAAAACTTATGCGTCCCGGACATGGCAGAAAACTCTGCTCGGGGTCTTCGGCATTGATTCTGCATTCCAATGCATGCCCACTGGAGATGATATCTTTTTGCTCGAAGGACAAATGCTCACCGGCGGCGACGGAAATCTGTTCTTTTATGAGATCTCTGCCGGTAACCATTTCGGAGACCGGGTGCTCTACTTGTATTCTTGTGTTCATTTCCATAAAGAAAAATTGATCGCCTTCAACAAGGAATTCCATGGTTCCTGCTGAGTGATAGCCAATGCTTTGCGCTCCCTTGATCGCAGATGCGTAAATGGCTTCGCGAAGATCATCTCTCAGCGCCACACACGGCGATTCTTCAAGAAGTTTCTGATGCCTGCGCTGAATCGAGCAGTCTCTTTCACCGAAGTGAACAATACTGCCGTATTTATCGCCGAGGAGCTGTACCTCTATATGCCTCGGAGCATCGATATACTTTTCCAGATACAGCGAAGGATCTCCGAAGGAGCCTTCTGCCTCCGCCCTGGCTATTAGAAGGTTGTTCACAAGAGCGTCCGGGCTCTCGGCAATACGCATACCCTTGCCTCCTCCTCCGGCCGCCGCTTTTATCATGATCGGATATCCTATCGATTCCGCAGCACCAAGGGCATCCTGTTCGGCCCCGATCGGTTCATTAGATCCAGGTATAACCGGTATGCCTGCCTGCATCATCAGATCTTTTGCGGCTGATTTGTTGCCCATTCGGTCAATAATATCAGGGGAAGGCCCTATCCATGAGATATTACTGGATTCGCAAATCTCCGCGAACTCGGAATTCTCTGCCAGGAAACCGTAGCCGGGATGGACCGCGTCGGCCCCCGAGATTTCAGCTGCGGATATAACAGCATTATAATTGAGATAGCTCTGTGCAGGCGGCGGCGGTCCAATGCAAACGGCTTCGTCCGCGAATTTTACATGCAGCGATTCCTCATCAGCTTCGCTGTGCACGGCAACGGTAGCTATTCCCATTTCTTTGCAAGCTCTTATCACCCGCAGGGCTATCTCGCCGCGGTTTGCTACGAGTATCTTTGTAAACATGGATCAGAAGATATCATAGAGAAGGTTGATTTGCAAACCCTAGAGTTCTTTGGCTGTTTCCTGATCGTTCTGGGTTTTCTCGAAATCTTTCCAGGACTGGTCGGTGGTGGCCTGTATGCCCTTGAGTCTAAGCATGAATTCGTGGGGATTTGTAGTCGCCTGTAAAGCGTCTTCCAGCGAGATTATATCTTCCTGGTACAGCTTCATAAGCGATTGATCAAAAGTCTGCATTTTATGCTGGGTAACACCTTCCCGCATCGCTTTCTGAATCAGTGAGGTTTTTTCCGGATCTAACAGACAATCTTTTATAGTGCTGGTTGAGATCATGACTTCCACGGCGGGCACTCGCCAGGTTCCGTTTTTGCGTGGAACCAAACGCTGGCTTATAACAGATTGAAGCGTTGACGCCAGCAGAAAACGAATATCCTGATGCTGGTGGGGCGGGAAAAATGATATGACTCTGTTGACCGTTTGCATGGCATTTACCGTGTGAAGGGTGGTTAGAACGAGATGCCCGGTGTCCGCGGCTTTGAGAGCGATTTCCATGGTTTCGGCATCTCTCACCTCGCCGATCATTATGACATTGGGATCCTGCCTGAGGATGTGACGGAGAGCCTCGTTAAAAGATGCAGTGTCGCTTCCAACTTCCCTTTGGTTTATGATGCTCTTTTCGTCCCGGTGAAGGAACTCGACCGGGTCTTCAATCGTAATAACCGATGCGCATAAATTGCGGTTTATTTCCTGTATCATCGCCGCCAGTGTCGTTGATTTTCCACTGCCCACGGTTCCCGTAACCAGAATCAGCCCGCGTGGTCTCAAGGCCAAATCCTTGACTATTGGAGGAAGCTGCAGTTCATCAACAGCTTTGATTATGACCGGCACATGTCTGAAAACCATCGATATAGAGCTTCTCTGAACATAGAAATTTGCCCGGAATCGTGCAAGACCGGTCACACCGAATGCAAAATCAATCTCTCTCGTGCTCTCGAATTTCTCCTTTTGAAGAGGGGTTAGGACCTGTTTGGCTACTTCTTCCATTTCGCGGGGGTTCGGCAAAGGAAAATCCGACCTCTGCAGCTTGCCGTTTACCCTGAAAACCGGTGGAATACCTGCTTTTATATGGAGATCGCTGGCTCCAATGGCTATCATCTCTTCCAACAACAGCTTTATGTTCATGGACTTGCCTTATAACTTATTTGGTTTCAACAGCAAAAAGCGGCTGACCGTATTCCACGGGCTGGGCATTTTCAATGTACACCTGGCGAATAATACCGCTAAAATCCGACCCGATCTCATTCATTAACTTCATCGCCTCTACGATGCACACCGTCTGGCCCACCGAAACCCCCTGGCCGACATCTATGAACGGTTCGGCGTCGGGGGCGGGCGCGCGGTAGAATGTACCCACCATGGGTGATTTGATCTGTTTCAAGTTTGATGCCAGATCGCCGGACCCGGGGGAATTTGGTTCCTGCAAAGAAGATTCCTGGCCGCTGCGCTGTGGACCGGAGGCATTCGCCCTGATGGGTTCTATGGAGTGACCGCTCGTTAGAAAATCCTTGGTAATTCTTATCTTGCGTTTGCCTTCCCAGACTTCAAGCTCCGCTATAGAGCTGCTCTCGACCAGCTGGATGAGCTCTTCAATCTCTTCTTTTCGCATAAATTCCTCCTTGGAGAATCTTCAAACCCTGGTAACGTATTTCCCGGTTCTCGTATCGATTCTCAACATGTCCCCCTCTTCAATAAACAACGGGACGTTCACCGTCAGCCCGGTTTCTAAAGTCGCCGGTTTGCTGCCACCCTGGGCGGTGTCTCCCTTGATTCCCGGATCGGTTTGCTCAACTTCCAATTCCACGAAATTTGGAAGTTCAATAAGAAGCACCTTGTCGTTTTCCATCAGCAATGTGATATCCATATTTTCTTTTAAATATCCTTTCATTTCCTCAACCATCGATTGGGGCAACGGGATCTGATCGTAGGTCTCTTTGTTCATCATATAAAACATGCCACCGCTATTATACAGGTATTGAAAATCTCTTTTTTCCACCCTGACTTCTACAACCCTCTCGCCTGCTCTGAATGTATTATCTTTGACCTGTCCGGTCAGCAGGTTTTTTATTTTGGTCCTGACGAACGCGCCGCCTTTACCGGGTTTGACATGCTGGAATTCGACTATTATCCAATACTCGCTGCCGATATTGAGAATCATTCCATTTCGAAAATTGCTGGTATCCGCCATAAACATTCTCCTCATCCGCTTTATTGATTTCGCCGGCAATCGGGCGATCATCAAAACGGTTCTATTAATCGACTTTTTTGCTATTCAAGGAAACTACAACGGCAGGAGGTATTTGTCAAAACGCTTTTATTCTTCAGTGCTTTTGAGCCATTTCTTGAACATCTCAAGATTGCCCCGTTCATTGAAGATCTTTTTCGCGGAATGGGATTGTTCGGTATCCGCATCGGAGTTTTTTTCGCCGGTTTTTTCGGATTCTTGAGATTTATACGCCGCATCATTCTGCTGAGGATCTTTATCGGCACTGTCGGCTTCCGTTTCAAGAATCTCGTCGAGTACAATTGTGCCGGGCTCCTCCCCCGATTGTGCGCCGGCGCCGTCTCCGGTCCATCCCTTCCGGCGGGAATCGGGTGAAGAATCGTCATCCAGATCGCTGCCGGTCGAACCGGAAGCTGCAATTTTCCCGGCTTTATCGCTTCCAGCCTCTTCCATGCCCAACTCTTTAAGCTTTTCTCTGATTATCTCGTTTTCCGGATCTTTGTTAAGGACCTCTTTAAAGATCTTGGCCGCTTTGGCCTTGTAGCCTTGTGATGCAAAAATATCGGCCAGAGTAACCGTCGCAAGTTCATCCGAAGTCGCCGCATCCCCGGTTGAATGCAGATTGATTTCATTGCCTTCGAATCCATCTTCCACGATGGGCTTAAGGTCGAGAATCTCTTCATCCTCCAAATCTTCCAGTTCAACCGTCTTTTCCAGTATTTCCTTGTTTTCCGGGTCAAGCTCGAGAATCCGGTTGAAAAACGCTGCTGCCTTTGACTGATCGCCTTTCGCGGATAGAATCAAACCCAGGTATTTCAAGGCAACCAGATTCTCCGGATCCAGGCCGAGTACGTATTCGAAGGATTCCTCGGCTTCTTCGAACTTTGATGAATCATAAAGACATTTACCCAGAACTACATGCCCGCTGGCATATTCGGGATGAATCAACAGTCCCCTGCGGCATATCTCTATCGCTTCATCATTCCGGCCTATTTTCCGGCAGGCATCCGCCAAAGGCGCGAAAACGCAGCTTTGCGGAGCTTGCCTGTATCTCTCGAAAAGGCGGTCTATTTCTGTTTCGTCAACAATATTGTTATCGCCCATTACAGATTCCCGTCGCTCCAGGCTCTTTTGGCCGTTGTTAGGGTTGCATCATGCTAAATGCAAGCGCAATTTTCACTCGTCTCCCAATGCTAACCGTCCGGAATCCGGATTCTACAAAACGGCGGCCATAACATTTAACAGTTAAATACTTTGAAGAAGCCTCACTATGGTTTCGCTCCGGCTGTGGGCATTGTGAGCGTTTCCATTTATGCACTTCTTGTGCCAAGGGACCGGTGTTGAGCAACGGATAAAGGGGCAGAGCGCCCGATCTCAGGGGGCTTTAACCCTATACCCAAACAGGCATCTCGATATACTCCGGATCTCACAGAGATTATTATTCATATCTAAAGGTTTCGGCCAGGGCAAGAAGTTCTCTGAACAGCGGATTCTTATCGCTTCCCGGCGCGTAAACCAGTAGATCGACCGTCCATAGGAGATTCTTTTTTTCATCAAAAATAAAGAAAGTCTTATAGCACCCTCCGGCCGTTGAACGAGTATTGAGCCAGTATCCACTCATCTTTATGCATGAATATGGCCCGAGCTTCGCACCGCTAAAAACGACCCTCGTCGAATCCATGGCATCTCCGTCATATCTTTCATAAACATAATTGGCCCTAATATCGAACAGCTTCTTTTCATCAGCCTGCGTGAGTGGCCGCTTCCATTCGCTCCAAAAGATTCCCAGGCTCCTTGTTGGAGCCTGGCGCATGAGTTCTATTCCGGGAGGCCTGCTTGCATCGCTCATCAACTTGTATAGAGTAGGTACTTCAATCACGAATCCATATTTATTGAAAAGATCCCTTCCCAGCTTGTTATCTGCGTATTCATGAAAAAACCGCCGAAGACGCTTGCGACAGCTTGACTCGATGATATCGGGTAGTTCTTTTCCGCGCTCTTCAATGATATTCAACAGTTCATCATCAGAACGCCCCGTAATTATCAACGTCATCTGGCCTGGAGCCGGGCGATTCTCGCGCTTGAAGATGAACGCAGAACCTTCCGATACCTTTTTGATACCCGAATCTCCCAGAAGGTTCGCAATTAACTGGCCGACGTCGTTCATCCGGTCGGCAACACCGAGGATCACTATAGTTTTAAAAGTGGGAAAATCCGGCAGGTTCCCGGCTTTGACAACCGATAAAGTGAACTGCTTTTCTTGAGACGTGTAGAAATCCATATCGCCGCCCAACTCCGCCATAATCGGGGGCATAAACCTGCTGTTCCTGCCGTCCTCGGTAACCACGAGAACCTCGGAATAAGATCCCACGGGCGGAATAGCCGTTTCACGGCAGCTTGCAAATGGAAAACTTGTGGTTAGAACAAGAAAAAATATCGAAAGGTTTTTCATATTCTAAAACATACTATAACCTTCGTAGATCCGGCAAAGAGAAAAAAGTCACTGTAGACGGGGGCTCTTACGGTTCATCGCCTCAGCGATCAGGGGCTTTCTTCCTGGCACTGCCTGAGGTATTGCTGCAGGACCTCTATTTGTTGCTCCATGCGGTGCATCCGGTGCCGCAACCTCATGTTTCTCAATTTGGAATACACGAGGGAATCAGGATTTAAAACCCCTGTGAAGCTGTCGCTGTCTATAGGATGGTATGAATCGACTTCATCACGCGAGACAGGATTGCCCTGGGAAACCAATTGCCCGGTGATCCCGCTGAATGATGAAAGGCCGGGGGAAGGGCGGGACCAGGAATCCGGCATATATGCGTCTGCGCTCGCGGGAGCCGAAGAATAATCCGCTGCCTGCCGGCGGTTTTGTTTGGAAAAGCCGGAGAATATCGGAAAAGAATTCAATATGAAATAGCCGCTTATCAAAACGATTGCGAAGCCGGCGGCTGCTCCCGCAGCGAACCGCATGTTCCAATGTTTTATCAAGCTGCCTTGAGCGGCGAGCTTTCTTCCGGCGGTATTTTTCTCTCTAGCCAGGCGGAGGCGGACCTGCCAGTTGAAATCACCGCCTGGTTTTACCGGATCAAGTCCGCGCAGGATGGAAAGGCTTCGCTTTAGAGACGAGGCATCCCGCTCACAGCCGGGACACTCAGCGAGATGAGTTTCCAGCAGAATCCTGTTGCTCTCCGACAGGTTTTTATCGATGAATTCGAAAATCAGCTTTTTGGCTTTATTGCACCGCATTGTTGTATCTCCTTAGAAGTCGACCCCTCTTTGCAGCAGAGGTTCGAGGATTTTCCTGAAGCAGGTCCGGGCTCTGTTGATTCTGGAGCGAACCGTACCCAGCTTCAATCCGGTGGCAGCAGCAATCTCTTCATATGACAGTTCGTTCACTTCCCTTAAGACAAAACTCGTTCTATAATTCTCCGGAATCTTCTGAATCGCTGAATTGATTATTGCACTCAATTCCTTGTCATTGTACTTTTCATCGGGCCCCCGTTTTTCCGAAGCCAGGTCTACCGCCTGGATTTCTTCTTCTTTGCTTCCCGCCAGCTCCCTGATGGGGAAAAAATGGGGAGATCTTTTCTTCGAGCGGATACTGTTTCTAAAAAGATTCGTCGCTATAGTATAAAGCCAGGTTGAAAATCTGGCGATCGTCTTGTATTTTTCAGCATGTATGAACGCCTTGACGAATGCTTCCTGGGCAATTTCTTCCGCTTCCTCATAATTGCCGCACATACGAAAAACATAATTGAACAACCGATCCCTGTGCCTGTCGACTAGCAGATCGAAACAGGCGTTATTCCCTTTCTGGACAAGCAGCATCAGCTCCTCGTCGCTCAGGTCCTTCCATTTATCCTTGTCGCGAAACAGGTTAGGATTCATACTGGCGCCTTTGTTCTTGTCCTTATACTCCGAGTCAATAATAAAGTTCCCTCACCCCGGGCCCGCAGATGCGATTGACAGCTTAACTCTCCATTCGCGCTCCAAAACCGATATGGTTATTCCCTTTAAGGATTTATAATTACCCGACCATTCATAGGACGCTTCCAGATTCACTATTTTGCCTTCGTTGAATTCGACCGGAATCGAAATACGGCTCAGCTTGAGCTTCTTGCCGGCCGCCTCGCAACGAAATTCCCTTCCCTCGAATAAACCTTTGAGCACTGCGCGTTCGGACGAAACATCGACGTTCAAGTTTTCCAGGATTTTGCATGCTTGACCCGTACCTAAAATGATACGCATAATCAATTCCGCATCGCTCCTAAGACCCGAATTCTTCGAGATAAACGACCTGGCCTCGCCACCTTCATAATACTCCCCTCTTTCCCTATCTATGATTCTCAGGAAGCCGGGAGATATAACGATGGATAAATCCTCATGGCGGCTGCCAAATACTGAAGAACTGGCAAAATCAAATACCGCTGATAACGGGCGGGCCGTGTGCCCGGATTCTTTGGAAGACCCCGCCGTCCGGTCGGAGGATCCATCAGTCTCTTGAACCACAAGGAGCTTATAAGCGCCGCCGAGGCGGTTTTGTTCGATATCGAGACGGGCCTTTCCTGAAAATACATAAGGCACGGCAGGGAAGCTGTTCGAATAAATGAAATCAAGAACAGCACAGGCGTCTTCTTCCGGTCTTCCGGCGCGCAGTTCTGTTCGGGAACAGGCAAAAACGAAAAAAAGCAGCGCCAGAAAAACAGCTATTGCTATACTCCGCTCATGATTAGCAAATGAAACGGGCAATTAGTTCGCCCCTTTTTTCGCAGATTCGATTTTTTGAAGCAGCTCGGTGTTCAATCCCTGAAGTTTCTTCGATTGTTCATAAGCTGCAAGAGCTTTGCGGTAGCGTTTGAGGGCGCGGTAGGCATCTCCCAGATGTTCGAGCATGATCGGATCGTTCTTTATTATCTCCGTTGCTTTTTCCAATTCGATAAGAGCCTTATCGTAATCGCCCCGCATGTAATAAACCCATCCGAGACTGTCCATGTAGTAACCATTTGCCGGATCGGCCGCCATAGCTTTCTTTACCATCGATTCGGCTTTTTCCAGATTTCCTCCGCTTTCTGCCAGAAGATAGCCGTAAAAATTATTGATATCGGGATCATCGGGCTTCATTTCGTAAAGAGCGTTCAGGTATTTTTTCGCTTTCGTAAAGTGCCTGTTCTTTTCTTCCACTCCGGCCAGAGCCAGGAGGATTCTGGGATCATCGGACTTTGCTTTGAAGGCTTCATACAGCATTTTTCCGGCTGCTTCCAGTGAATCCACGCCCTGGTAGGCGACCCCAACCAGATAGAATCCTTCGTAATCGCCCTCCTTGACAGAGCGCGCTGCTTTGGAGATAAGACCCAGGGCTTCCTTTTCATCCAGCTTAATAGGCGCGGCTTCATTGCCGGCAAACTTAGGAGAAGATGCGAAAAAAAGGCTCAAATAGCTCCGGTAATCCTGCGGATCTATCTCAATCGCTCGTTTGTAATACGATAATGCTTCGTCCCGGCGGCCGGCCCGCAGGTTAATTTCTCCCAGTATGCGGGCTAATTCCTGGCTGCTCTCTTCCTCCAAAAATACTTTTTCGAAAACAGAGAGCGCTTCATTGAATTCCTTGGCTTCATAATAAAACCGTCCCAGCAAAATACGTCCTTCCTTGCTGAGGGAAACGCTGCGGACGCGCTGTTCGAGCAGCTTTATACCGTCGTCATACCTTCCATCCTCAAGATACATACTGCATAGCTTGATAAGCGCCTGTTGGTTATCCTGATCGCGGGCGATGACACCCTTCAGCAAAGAGTCGGCCCGCGCGTGGCGCGCGGTTCTTATGAAGACCGACGCCAGTTCAACCGCTGCCTCGGAGAAAGCAGGGTTGAGAGCCAGCGCTTTGGAGAAAGCAATCTCCGCATCTGCGATACGCTTGAATCGCTCCAGAAGCAGGCCGCGTCTAAAATGCATGTACGGATAATTGCCTTCTAGTATGACGGCATTGTCGTACGCTTTTAACGCTTTTAAATATGCTCCCTGCTCATAATAAATCTTTCCCAGCAGGCGCTGCACTTCAAAGGAGGCGGGGCCGACGCGCGCGGCTTTTTCCAGCATATTCGACGCCCCGCCGGTATTGCCCTCCAGGTACAAAACCTTGCCCTTCAAGAGCAGGGCATCATGATTGGAGTTTTCCCGGCCAAGTATTTCATCGACGATCTTCGAGCAGCTGCTGACCCGGCCCTGGCGGAAATAGGCTTCGGCCAGCTTTACGCCAATTAGCGTATTATAGCCGCTCTTCTGCCACGAGTTTTCAAGATATTTCACCGCGGCCTGGTCCGCTCCCCTGTCCATGAGGAATACCCCCAACATGAAGGCCGAGAACGCCTCGTCACCACCCCGCAGCCTGGGTTCGTAATTTGTTATTTCAGAAGATGTTTGGCTGTAAACCGGCAGGTTGGGGCACAGTGTAATTACCATCATTACCAGCACGGCCGCGTACGCCGGCAGCTTAATTTGACAGGCTTTAAAAACGTGAAGCATTATCGTCCTCATGGTTCAAAGTGAAATAGCTGGTAGTACGATCGCTTATCATATATTATAATTTAACTTGAAAGGTGATGCCATGAGAAAGCTTGCTTGCAAAATCGCTTCCAGGGCGGCCCAAAAAGTTCATCTGTTTTCGGCTGTGGTCTCTCTGGCCGTCGTTTTTGCAATCCCCGCCTGTTATACGCTTCTAAAACACCCGACCGTGTTGGAAGATGATTATTCCCGCGCTGAAACCAACAACTGCGGTTCATGCCATTCGGAGACCGATCTTTGGGGATACCATCATCCCAGAGATGCATACTATCCCGGTGGGGGATACTATGACGAGTGGCTTTACTACTACGAGATGCCGTGGTGGTTCGAGTCCTACTGGTTTTATGACCGGGGAAACGGATCCGAATCTGTACCGCTTCACCAGCGGTCTCTCCGGCCCGATGGAGTCAAAGGAAGCACGACGCGAGTTCGAGGAACACCTGTCGAATCGACCGGCAAGGGCCGGTCCGGCGATTCTAGCCTTAAAATGAAGATAAAGAAGAAGGATGATAAAAAAGATGATTCCAAAAAGGAAAAAAACAGCAAGAGATCTCTTCGAAAAAAAGGGAAAAAGAAGAAAAAGAATAATTGAAACCGCCGTTTTCGCTGCAGCTCTTTTTATTCTACCCTGCTCCCTTTATTCACAGGATATAAACCAGGCAACGGACCTGGAAGATATGGGTTTTACAACACCTGTTTTTTCAGGAGCCCGGTCGGCAGGCCTGGCCGGCGCCTGCACCGCAATCGGCGGCGATGTGCATTCTCTTTTTTACAACCCCGCGGGCCTGGCCCGAACCAGGCGCATCGATGCTGCCATCGGATTTCAACACGATAAGAGCAGCTATCAAAACATTTTTTACGGAAACTCCAACGGTGCTGATTTTTCTTCTACCAACCTCGGACATCTGGCGGTGGCCTACCCGATGCCGACGTACCGGGGAAGTGTGGTCGCAGCATTCGGCATTTACAGGAATTACACCAGTGATCTCGATCTTTTTTACAGCGGATTCAATTCCTCGACCAATACGCTGGACAATTATGTGCTTCAACAGTCGGGTTCCGTTTTCAGCTACAATGCCGGCTTCGGAGTCGACCTGTCGCCGGGCTTGTCGGTGGGGGCCTCCTTCTTCGTTCTCGATGGAAACCTGAAAGCGCTCACTCAGTACAGTTACATTTTTCCCGGGCCCCTGGTAGACGGTGATCTCAATAAGGTTTTCATTGACGATGATGTCGAAACCGACCTTGATGGATACGGCGGCAGGCTGGGAGTACAGTTTCATCCTTTGCAGGAATGGTACTTCGGACTTGCGGTGATGACTCCAATATGGGTTGGCATCGACGGCGATGGCATAACCGAGGAGATCGATTATTATCAGAACGCTCCGGATTCGGCATTCGAGGAAACGGGTTTTATAAGCACGGATTACAGGCTGCCCTTCCAGATAAATGCAGGTATAAGCTATTCTCCATTCAATGCGCTTCTGGTAAGCCTGGATATCGCCTATGCGGACTGGTCGCAGGCGACCATCGATAAGAGCCAGATAAAACTGTCATCGCAAAACGGAACCCCGCGCGCACCCGAGTCGGTATTGAGAGAAATAGTAAACTTCAATGCGGGCGTGGAAATAACCATACCCAACACGCCTCTGCGCCTGAGGGGAGGATATGCCTACCTTCCCTATCCTCTAAAGTATCTGCAGGCCGACAGGATCGATAATAATGATATTCAAAAAGCGGTTATAAAAAACGAGCGGCAGTTATTTTCGATGGGAGCTGGCAGCCTGATAGGCAAGGTTTTGACTATGGATTTCGCTTTCGTCTACACTACCGGGGAAAGATCCATACCGACCCTAAAATACGATCAGACGTTAAAGCGTTTTTTGTTGTCGGCTTCGTACAGGTTCTAATATTTTTCGAGCAGGATATCTTATTTTTTGAAATGTCAACACGAGCCTACTTCTTGCGAGCGGTTCCGGAGAGCAGAGACATGTATGCTTCATCGAGTTTTTCCATCATTTCCTCGCTCAGCCCGCCTCCCGTTTCCATAATTTTGTTGTAGAGTTCCTCTAAATAACGGCACAAAGATACCTGGCGGTTGGATATTTGCTCGAATACGAGCTTCTTCAATTCTTCTGAACGCTTGATGAAATCCGGGTCCGATGTTTCGACATCTTTCACATTGTGAAAATAATCATTCAACAAGTTCATCCAGTAGCTCTCGTGATCGCCATCATTATCGAAAACGCAACCCGGCTTATCGACGAGAAAACAATATCCGTATATGAAATACGTGCACTGGATCAGCCCCTGTAGGAAAAATCGGCGCAGGCAATCGACGCCCGTCTCCGTAAGCTTGCAGGGCAAACCGCATTCGCGGCAAAGGGGTTCCAGATCTCCGCCGTAAATGAAAGAAACACATGGAATATCAATGTCAGGACTGCCCATTATATTAAATAATATGCATGAATTGTGCCTCTATGCATCAATTGGCACGCCGTTTGGGGCATCGGGTGAATTAAGAAGCTTTTTATAGGCGACCCTGGCGGCTTCCTGTTCGGCCTGCTTCTTGGTTTTCCCGGATCCTGAACCCAGCACCCTGCTTTTAACGCTCACATCGACTTTGAATTCCTTGTCGTGTTCGGGACCGCGTGTGCTCCGAACCAGGTAATGCGGAAAAGTTTTATGAAGGGCCTGTATGTATTCCTGGAGGAGGCTCTTGTAGTTAATATTTTCTTCGTTATAGACAATCTCCTTGAGATCGGCCAGAAGCAGACCGGCTATACATCTATTCGCGGCTTCGAAGCCCCCATCCAGAAATACCGCCCCAAAAACGGCTTCCATGGTATCCGCCAGAACGCTGTCCGTTTCATTGACTCCGGCTTTATAAGCATTGTCGCTCATCAGTATGTAGGTGCCCAGTTTTATTCTCCTTGCATAATGGGCGAGAATGGGTTTGCTGACTATGATCGATTTCATTTTTGTCAGCTCTCCTTCGCTTTTATGGGGATAAATCCTGAACAGATGGTGATTTACAGCCAATGACAGGACTGCATCGCCAAGGAATTCCTTGCGTTCGTTTGAAATAGTGATATTCAGTTGAGGATCGGAATCCGGAAGATAGGATCGGTGAACCAGTGAATCGACAAGGATACGCTCATTCTTGAATTCGTGCCCCAGTAAACGCTCTAGTTCTTTCAGTTTCGCTTCGCCAATCAGCCCGTTGCGGAAGTGTTCAGTTCCCGGTTTAAAGAAATGTGCAATTCGTGATAATAGCGAGAACATAGTGCTTGGGTTTTTTCATGCACCGGTGAATTTTCGTGTGATAATCGCCACATTATGACCGCCAAATCCAAAAGAATTCGACAGCGCGGTTTCAATAGACTGTTCGAGGCACTTATTCGGAACATAATCCAGATCGCAGGCCGGGTCCGGATTATCCAAATTGATCGTCGGGGGAATCCGGCCCTCTTTCAAGGCCAAAATGCAGAAAATCAGTTCGATCGCAGCCGCGGCC
The DNA here is from genome assembly GCA_964654695.1 of uncultured bacterium. Taxonomy (GTDB): domain Bacteria; phylum Krumholzibacteriota; class Krumholzibacteriia; order WVZY01; family WVZY01; genus CAZZKJ01. Next base: position 30,897 of record CAZZKJ010000010.1, read on the forward strand.
CCCAGAAGGTGCCCCACTATGGACTTGGTCGAACTTACTTTGAGCTTGTAGGCGTTGGCCCCGAAAACGCTTTTTATGGCTCCCGTCTCCGCCGCATCATTAAGCTGGGTGCTGGTGCCATGAGCATTGATGTAATCGACTTCGGATGGATCTATCGCTGCGTCTCGAAGGGCGCTTTTCATCGCTCTGGCGGCGCCCTCCCCGTCAGGTGAGGGGCTGGTCATATGATGCGCGTCGCCGGTCAGCCCTACACCGATGATTTCGGCCAGTATTTCCGCGCCCCGGCTTCTGGCATGTTCCATTTCTTCGAGAAAGAGTATTCCCGATCCTTCACCCATAACAAAACCATCACGGTCCCTGTCGAACGGCCTGGATGCTTTTTGAGGCTCATCATTTCTTCGGGACAGGGCCTTCATCGAAGAGAAGCCGCCGAGGGCCATAGGTGTAATAGTAGCTTCGGTTCCGCCGGTAAGGACCGCGTCCACCATCCCCGATCGAATTAGAAGACACGCATCGGCTATGGCGTTTCCTCCAGAGGCGCAAGCAGATACCGTGGCGTAATTTGGCCCTTTGAATCCGTAGACGATTGAAATATGTCCTGAGGACATATCGGAGATCATCATTGGAATGAAAAAAGGGCTGATTTTACCCGGCCCTTTGTTCATCAAATTAGTGTGCTGCTTTTCAAAAGTGCCGATGCCGCCGATGCCGGAACCTATTATTACCCCCACGGATTCTTTATCGAGATTATCGATATCAACCATCTCAACACATTGGGCCGCTGCGGCGCACGCCAGGTGAACGGATCTGTCGGTTCGCCTGGCATCTCTCGGATCCATGTATTTCGTCGGATCGAAGTGCTTGATCTCACCTGCGATGCGGGCAGGAAATGCGGCTACGTCGAAAGATTCAATCCTGGTTATCGCGCTTCTGCCTTCGGTCAGACTTTTCCACGTTTCCAGGGTTGTAAAGCCTGCCGAGGTAACACAGCCGATTCCCGTAACCGCTACTCTTCTTGAACTGGGGATTTGTTGCATTGATTCACCTGAAACATGCAGGCCGAGCAATACGGCTCATCCCTGCTTTGACATTATGTAATCAATCGCATTTTGGACCGTCTTGATTTTATCCGCTTCTTCATCCGGAATATCCAATCCGAACTCATCCTCGAGGGCCATAACCAGTTCCACTGTGTCCAGGGAATCAGCCTTGAGATCTTCGGCAAACTTGGCATCGTTAGTGATCTGGTCGGCATTTACAGATAACTTTTCCTCAATAATTTTCTTAACTTTCTCTTCAACTGTTGACATTGTTCGTTGCCACCTCCTTGGCAGAATAAAGCATCAGCCCGCCATTACCATTCCACCATCGCAGTTCAGAACCTGCCCGGTGACATAGCCGGCAAAGTCGGACAATAGAAATAAAACAACATTGGTAACATCTTTGGTTTCACCAAAGCGGGTAAGCGGGATCGCTTCCAGCATCTTGTTCCTGACTTCATCGCTAAGGGCATCGGTCATCGGAGTGTTGATAAAACCGGGCGCAACCGCGTTTACGGTAATACCTCTTGATGCGAATTCCTTGGCAGCGGACTTGGTGAAACCTATTATGCCCGCCTTGCTTGCGGCGTAGTTTGCCTGCCCCGCGTTGCCCACGAGCCCTATCACTGAAGCAATGCTGACTATTCGTCCATACCGTCTTTTGAGCATATGCGGTGCAAGGGCCTTGGTTATATTGAAAGTACCGGTCAGGTTGACGGCTATTACCGCATTCCAATCGTCGGGCTTCATTCTTATGAGAAGCTTATCCCGCACGATTCCGGCATTATTAATAAGAAAATCAACATGATCCATATCTTTAAGAATTTTATCACCCGCAGCGGACGTTTCATCGAACGAAGCAACATTGCAGCCGTAGGCCCTGCATTTGCTTCCCGGGAAGACACCGGAAATTCGCTCGGCCGCCGCCGCAGATTCTTCCTTATTCAAATCAACTACGGCTACCGACGCACCTTTTGATGCCAGCATCCGCGAAATTTCAAATCCTATACCTCGCGCCGCTCCGGTTACTACGGCATTTTTGCCTGTGAAATCCATTTAGGCCGCCAGTTTATGTTGAATTCGACTTTGAAAAGGATTTGAATATATCAAAATCCCTTCCTTCTTCAAGGGGAAAATTGTCATTCCAGTGATACAGTTTGTTCAAGTCCCTCTGTAGTGGACAGAGAGGTTACAGAGACATCGCCGGCGATCCGCTTTACAAGACCCGCGAGAACTCTGCCGGGACCGACTTCCAGCAGATGCCCGCTTTTCAAAGCGATCAGCGTGTTCATGCAATCGATCCATTTCACAGGACTGGTCAGTTGTTTTTCCAGCAGCGGCAGCACAAGCTCCTTGTCTTCGACCGCCGCGCCGGAAACGTTGGATACCCAGGGAAGACGCAGCCTGCCCTGATTGAATCCTGAAATATAATCCATCAATTCCCCGGCAGCTTCCTGCATGAGTGGAGAATGAAAAGCCCCGCTGACCTGCAGCCTCAAAGCTCTCCTTGCTCCTGCATCCAGCGCGAGCTCAACAACCTTGTCGACGGCTTGCACCTCTCCGGACACAGCTAACTGTTTGTCTGTATTATAATTAGCAATAACAACAATACCTTCACCGGACGCTTCCGACACGCATTGTTCAACGGCGCTCTGTTCAAGGCCGATAATCGCAGCCATGGCGCCGGGGCGTTTCAATCCGGCATTGAACATCAGTTCTCCCCTTCTCCTGACGATCATCAGAGCATCCATAGCTTTGAAGAATCCGGCGGCAACCAGCGCCGAGAATTCGCCCAGGCTGTGACCGGCGGCAATTGAAGGATATATGCCCCGGCCCTGCAACACGGAGAGCACTGCGATACTGTGAAGCAGGATAGCGGGCTGCGCGTTCTTGGTTTGGGTCAATTCCTCAATATCGCCCGCAAAAGATAATCCAGTTATATCAAACCCAAGCTTGTTATTGGCCTCTTTGTATAATTCCCGGACCAGGGGAAATTCATCATAATAATCCCTGCCCATACCTATGAACTGAGAGGCCTGTCCCGGGAAGATCATTTTTGCCAGCATTTTCAACCTCACTTCAATATTCTTTCGGAGCTTTTGCGAGACTATACTTTTTTCGCATCGCGCCGTGATCCGGAATGAAAAACTCTCCTGCTCCGAGGGCGATCTCCAAGCATAATTATGAATACCGAAGAAGAACCGAACCCCACGTCAGGCCGCCCCCGAAACTTACAAAAAGCACCAGGTCGCCCCTTTTCAACCGGCCGTCCCGAACGGCTTCGTCATAGGCGATGGGGATGCTTGCCGAGGATGTGTTGCCAAGACGGTCCAAATTTACTACGACTTTCTCTGATGGAATCGAGAGCTTCTCAGCGATCGCATCTATGATTCGAATATTAGCCTGATGGGGAATGAAAAGATCCACATCTTGAAGAGATGCCCCGGCATTGCCCAGGACTTTCGTTATGGCATCAGCCATAGCTCTTACCGCATACTTGAAAACACCATCGCCTTTCATTTTTATGCAATGGTCTTTCTTTTCTTGCTTTTTCGCATCAAAAGGCATTCTAGAACCACCTGCGGGAATATAAAGAAGATCTGTCAACGAGCCATTGCTTTTCATATATGTACTCATAATCCCTTCGTCCCGCCCGCAGGCTTCGATTACGGCGGCGCCGGCTCCATCTCCGAACAGAACGCATGTCGACCTGTCTTCCCAGTCTACGAACTTGCTGAGGATTTCGACGCCGATAACCATTATTTTCTCCATCTTTCCTGAGGCAATAAATGCATGGGCGGTACTCAAAGCATAGACAAATCCGCTGCAGGCGCCGCAAAGATCGAATGCAACGGCGTTCCAGGCGCCGAGTTTATTTTGAACGAAGCACGCCGTTGCGGGAAACCGCACATCCGAGGTTACCGTTGACACGATCACGGCATCGAGATCTTCAGCGTCAAAACCGGAATCCTCGAGAGCGGATTTAGCCGCAGCGGCAGCCAGGTCGGACGCCGCCTTGTCGTCGGTGACGATTCTTCGTTCATGAATCCCGGTCCGCGAAACGATCCACTCGTCCGAAGTGTCCACCATTTTTTCCAGATCGAAATTGCTCAAAATTTTATCAGGGCAGTAATGACCGCTGCCTGCTATCCGCGCGCTTCTAAGTAATTTTGGCAACGTTTTCAACCTTTCCGCCGAATTTTTCTTCGATTCTATCGTTGATGCCCTCTTTAACAAACTTTTGAGCCACCAGGACCGCATTTTTTATCGCACGAGGAGAACTTCTTCCATGAGAAATGACGATTACGCCTTTTACGCCGATCAGTTGAGCTCCGCCGTATTCGGCGTAATCCAACCTTGATCTTAGCTCCTTAAAAGCGCCTGCCATCATAGCAGCTCCTATTTTGGCGAAAATCCTTTTTTTAATTTGATCCTTGAGCATATGAGTTACAAAAGAAATTATGCTTTCCGAAAACTTGAGTACTACATTTCCTACAAATCCATCGCATACAACTACATCGACAGTTCCTCCAAAAACGTCTCTTCCCTCCACATTCCCTACGAAATTAATATCTTCTTTTTCAAGCAGCTTGTGGGCTTCCCTGAGAAGTTCGTTTCCTTTTGATTTTTCTTCACCGATATTGAGAAGTCCGACACGAGGATTAACAACCTCCAACTGGTGCTCCGCAAATACGGTACCCATTACAGCGAATTGAAGCAGGTTCTTGGGAGTGCACTCCGAATTGGCTCCGACATCAAGCACTACGGCGCCTTGTTTCTTGTTCGGCATGAAAGTGGCTATAGCAGGTCTGCTCACACCGCGAAGGCGGCCCAAAGTAACCAGACCGCTCGCTATAACGGCCCCGGTATTGCCCGCGCTTACCAGGGCTTCAGCTTTACCCGATTTTAACAGTCTGGTTGCTACCAGTATTGAGGCATCTTTTTTCTTTCTTACCGCGCTCGATGGAGATTCCGACATGTCAATGGCTTGAGAAGCGTGGGCGATGGAGATACGAGCATTGCCCAAAGAGTGCTGCGCCAGAATGGGTTTGATGATTTTTTCGTCGCCAACGAGTATGATTTCGAGATCGGCAGGGTTCAATCTGGCTGCCGAAACGGCCCCTCGGGTAATAACCTCCGGCCCCCTGTCGCCTCCCATCGCATCCAACGCGATTCTCATGCTTTTGCTCCCTAGAGTTCTTCTTCGCTCTTTATTATTTCGCGACCTCCATAATAGCCGCAGTTCGCACAGACGCTGTGCGGCATCTTTAGCAGATGACAGTGGGAGCACCGCGTCAAAGCCGGCGAGGACAACTTCCAGTGTGTCCGGCGCTTGTTCTTTCGGCTTTTGGAAGTTTTTCTCTTTGGAACCGCCATTAGATCATCTCCTTATTCTGCGTTTGATCGGGGTAATTTGTCTTTCAATTTTTTCAGGTCTTTCCAGCGCGAATCCGTTTCGTTCGAGCAGGAACACTTTTCCGAATTGAGATTTATCCCGCATTTGGGACACAGTCCTCTGCAGTTTTCAGTGCACAAAATCTGCATGGGTATATTTACAACAAGACTCTCATAGATTTGCGAATCCAGGCACACCTCATGTTCATTCATGCCTAAATGAACATACTCATATTCATCCTCGGCTGCGATCCTGTCGGTTCCGCCTCTTTGTACTATCAGGTCAAAAAAAGCATCGATTACGCAATCCACGGGATCGAGACATCTATGACAAAAAGCACCAAGGTCGCCTTTTAAATCCGCTTTCATGTAATACATCCGGCCGCGCTTCGTTACATTCAGCCGGATGGAACAGTTAATGCGGCTTCCCTCGCTCCGAAAATCCCGAAATTCGATGACTTCGCGGGCACTGAGAACATCCTCGTTCCCCTTGAGTTTGTCCAGATCCACTATCATCATCTTTTCCAGGAAGAAAACTGCTGACCGGTGAATGCCAAGCAAGAAATCTATTATTCGCCGAAGGCGATTGCAATCTCTTTTTTTGCCGACTCAGGGGAATCAGACGCGTGCACCGCATTGCATTGAATATCTTTACCGTACATGTACCTGATTGTCCCCGGCCTCGCAAGCGCGGGATCAGTCGCACCTATGAAGCTTCTAATCTCCTCTATTATACTATCACCTTCCAGCTCCATGGCAACAACCTTATTGCTGGTTACATAATCGATAAGAGGACGAAAAAATTCTTTGCCCTTGTGAATTTCATAAAAAAGTTCCGCTTTTTCGCGCGAAAAAGACATCATCGTCATGCGTTTTATCTCAAACCGGTTCTTCAGGACCAGAGAGATAATCTCAGGATAAAGGCCTTCCTCAACAATATCCGGTTTTATCATTAACAGCGTCCTCATAGCCTCTTCTTTCTTGAAACGGCAGCATGTCAAGATACCAACCCCTGAGCCGTTTTGGCCAATAGAGCCGCAATTTCCGAAGGAATTCGCGCTACGGGAACTCCGGCTTTTTCGAAGGCGGCAATTTTTTCATCCGCCGTTCCAGAGCCGCCCGTAACGATGGCACCAGCGTGGCCCATGCGTTTGCCGGGAGGGGCGGTCCGCCCTGCTATAAACGCAACCACAGGTTTCGACATGTTCGAAGTAATGTAAGCGGCAGCCTCTTCTTCGTCGCTTCCGCCTATTTCTCCTATGAGAACCACAGCCTTTGTCTCCTGGTCGTTCTCGAACATACCCAGCGCATCTATGAAATTCGTTCCTATCAGCGGATCTCCTCCTATACCAATACATGTCGATTGACCCATATCGCAGGAGGTCAATTGATAAACAATCTCATATGTCAGCGTGCCGCTTCTGGAAACCACTCCAACGAATCCCTCCCTCGTGATGTCTGCCGGAATGATCCCTACCTTGGTTTTCTTACCCGGCGCTATTATTCCCGGGCAATTGGGACCTATGAGCCTGCAGTTCCTGCTTCGGATATACGGCAGAACTCTCGCCATGTCTCGAACGGGTACTCCTTCTGTGATACATACAACCAGAGATATTCCAGCATCGGCGGCTTCACAAACAGCATCGGGAGCAAAAGGCGCCCGAACATATATTACAGACGTGTTGGCGCCGGTCGCATCCACCGCATGCTGCATATCGTTGAATATAGGAACGCGCCCGCGGAATTTTTCTCCGCCTTTTCCCGGCGTAACTCCGGCGGCTATGTTGGTTCCGTAATCCATCATCTGGCCGGCGTGAAAAGATCCGTCCCTGCCTGTTATTCCCTGAACAATAACTTTGGTTTTATCATTTATAAGAATGCTCACAATATCCTCCCTTAAACCTTATGTATTCGCATTTTCCGCTAGCCTGTGAAACCGGTTTGATAGAGCAGAATAGAGATTATTGGCGCATAATCCGAGCTGCCATCGAAATGATTCATGATCCGGCCAGTTCGATCGCCCTTTTAACTCCGTCATCCATCGTGGAGGCGCTTTGCAGCTTGACGTGGGAGAGTATCTCCCTGGCCTTATCCTCATTCGTTCCAGTAAGTCTCACTACGACAGGCAATTGCAAATCCAGTTCTTTGAAAGCCGTGACCAATCCCTTGGCGACATCATCGCAACGGGTTATGCCTCCGAATATATTTATAAAGATTGCCTTCACGTTCGAGTCGCGCAAAATCAATTTGAGGGCGGTTATTACCTTTTCAGGATTGGAACTTCCTCCGATATCCAGGAAATTGGCCGGGCGACCTCCATAATTCTTGACCAGATCCATGGTGGCCATAGCCAGACCCGCTCCATTTACTATGCAACCGACATTGCCCTGGAGTTTAACAAAAGAAAGGCCAGCGTTTCTGGCATCCGCCTCGCCGGGCTCCTCTGCTGATAGATCACGGAGATTCTCAATAGCCTCATGCCTGAATAAAGAGCTGTCGTCTATATTGATTTTCGCGTCGATGGCCAATACCTCATCATCTGGTGTTACCACCAGCGGATTGATCTCAGCCAGGCTGGCGTCGGATTCATCAAAAGCTTTGTAGAGCTTTTCGATTATCAAGCTTATCTGTCTTATCACCTTGATATCGCCGGCAAGGCGCGAAGCCATTGATCGGCATTGAAAAGGCAGCGCCCCGAATAAAGGATCCACAACCATGCGGTGAATTGCCTCCGGTTTCTCCTTGGCAACCTGCTCGATCTCGACACCGCCTTCGGAAGAAGCCATGACGAGTGGTTTTTGATTCTTGCGGTCCATTATTACTCCAACGTATATCTCGCTCTTGATATCAACGGCTTCAGTTATCAATACCCTGTCGACCTTTAGTCCTTTTATATCCATTCCCAGGATTCTCCCGGCTTTTATACCGGCTTCCGCAGGATTATCCGCAAGCTTAACGCCGCCGGCTTTGCCCCTGCCGCCGACCAGTACCTGGGCCTTTACAACAACAGGCCTGCCGATCTCCCCGGCGGCTTTGACAGCATCTTCCGCTGTTGAGACCACCTCTCCGGGCGGAACGGGTATTCCCGCTTCCTTGAATATTTCCTTTGCCTGGTACTCATGAATTTTCATGATTCTCTCCTTTTTTCATGCTTCCGTCACATCCTCCCTGAGAGACAGTTCCGCCCTATCGAAACCAACTCCGTTATTTCCGGATCAAATGGTTTTGCTCGAATCGATCCAGCAGCTCGTTCAATGTCGGGCTTCCTATTTCTGCGAGATTATAAGTTACTCTCATATTGGGTTTGCCGATTTCGATCACCTTGCTTAGATCTATCGGTGTACCTACGATCACAAGATCACAATCAACGGCATCGATGGTTTTCTTCAGATCCCCGACCTGTTCAGGTCCATAGCCCATTGCGGGAAGAAGCGAACCGATCTCAGGATATTTGTCAAAAGTATCCTTGATTCTTCCTACCGCAAACGGTCTGGGATCGACTATTTCCGACGCTCCATGATCTCTTGCCGCGACCACGGCGGCTCCATATCTCATGCCGCCATGAGTGGCGGTGGGGCCGTCTTCGATGCACAGCACCTTCTTGCCTTTGATCATGTCTTTATCGCCGGATACCGAAACCGGAGAAGCGGCTTTAACAACAACCGCGCCCGGGTTTCTGTCCTTGATATTGTTCATCACAATTTCTACATTTTTCTCTTCGGCCGTGTCCATTTTGTTTATGACGATAACATCCGCCTGGTACAGGTTCACTTCTCCTGGATAATATCGTATCTCATGGCCGGGCCGGTGGGGGTCTGCAACGGTTATCCACAAATGGGGCTTGTAGAAAGGCATATCATTGTTGCCGCCGTCCCAAAGAATCACATCAGCTTCTTTTTCCGCTTCCTTCAATATGAGCGCGTAATCAACGCCGGCATAAACCACGGTTCCGCTTACGATATGAGGTTCATATTCCTCGCGTTCCTCTATGGTGCATTCATGCGAATCCATATCCTCAAGGCTGCCGAAACGCTGTACGACCTGTCTCGTAAGATCGCCGTACGGCATGGGATGCCTGATCACCGCGATTTTATATCCTTTGTCTCGGAGGATCTGGGCAGCTTTTCTGGTGGTTTGGCTTTTGCCGCTGCCTGTTCTCACCGCGCATACGGCAATTACCGGCTTGATGCTTGTAAGCATGGTTGCCTTGCTGCTCAGGAGCGAAAAATTTACACCCAATGAATTCATACGCGCTGATAACTGCATGACATGTTCATAAGGCACATCGCTGTATGAGAAAACAGCAGTATCAGCCTGTTTTTCGGAAAGGAATTCCTTAATCGAGCCCTCCGCTATAATAGGTATGCCGCCCGGATAAAGCTTGCCCGCGAGCACCGAAGGATAGCTTCTGCCTTCAATATCGGGAATCTGGGTTGCGGTGAATGCAATGACATCGACTTTTTCATTATTTCTGTAAAGAGTATTGAAATTATGAAAATCCCTCCCGGCCGCACCGAGAATAATGATTCTTTCCTTTCCCATATCTTTTCCTTTCCTTTCAGTAACCCCTCCACCTATGAGAATTAGGCGACCTTCTATAGATGAATATCTTCTATAACCTCTAACTCCGGAGAATTCTATCCAACAAATTCCTGGTGGAATATCCGGTTTTCATCTCAGTTCTCACTACTCTACCCCCATAATCTTTTACAAATCCCGCACCGACGATCTCATCTTCCGCATATTCAGCGCCCTTGACCAGCACATCGGGTTTGACTATTCTGATAGTCTCAAAAGGAGTGTCCTCCGCAAACAATGTAACATTGTCAACGCATCTGAATGCGAGAAGTACTTCGGCGCGTTCCGCTGCAGGCATAATAGGGCGGGAGCCGCCCTTCAGCCTCCGTACCGAATCGTCATCGTTTATCGCGACGAGGAGTACATCACCCAGGAGCGCGGCATCTTGGAGCACGGCGATGTGGCCCGGGTGAACGAGATCAAAACACCCGTTGGTAAAAACGATGCTCAACCCCCGCTCTTTCAATCCAGAGCAGAAATCTTCCAGGTCATTTCTGTAAACAATTTGCAATGTATCACTTTAAATAATAACCGTAACTAGTTTATAACAAAGCATTAATTAGCATCTCTCCTGTCAGAGATGAAGTGCCGATTTCCTTGACTACCTCCCCCGCAGCCTGGTTGGCCAGCACTACGCAGTCTTCCACGTCGACACCAGAGCCGAGACCTGCGGCCAGAACACTTATGACCGTATCCCCGGCACCGGTGACATCATATACTTCTTTGGCTGCTGCGGGGGCATACAAACTACGGCCGTCTCCGGTATACAAATTCATGCCTGCTTCTCCTCTGGTGATGAGAACTGCATCCAAATTTAAAGCCCGTACGATTTCCCCGCCCATTTGATCCAATCCAAGTTCGTGCGCCGGTGCAGGAGCAAAAAAACTGCAGGCCTCTTTAAAATTGGGAGTCATCAATGAAGCATTTTTGTACCAGTCGAAATGACCTATATGAGGATCTATCAAGACCTGCTTACCCTCTGCCCTCCATACGGAAATCGCTTCCTGCAGGTATCTGCGCTCGATAACCCCTTTGCCGTAATCGGAAACGATAAGTATATCCCGCTCTCTGGAAGTTTTTATCAGAAGATCGAGGAACTCATTCCATATCTCTTCGCCGACCGGCAAGTCCTTTTCAAAATCAGTTCTCGCAATCTGCTGGCTCTGAGCTATTATCCGTACTTTCTCAGTTGTCGGCCTGCCCGGATCCACTTTGAGGGCCGAGCTTGGTATTTCCCTGGATTGAAGCAGATTTATTAGCTCCGAACCGCCCCTGTCATCCCCGATCACTCCTATTAAGAGAACATCAGCCCCCAGGTCCCGCAGGTTGAGTGCAACGTTGGCTGCGCCGCCAGGCCGGGTGCTTTTTCTCGACACTTTGACCACGGGAACCGGCGCTTCAGGAGATATCCGGTCGACCGCTCCCCAGAAATAGCGGTCGATCATCACATCACCCAGCACAACCGCACGTGTTGAACTAAAACGCCGAACATATGATTCGGCTTTATTTTTCGCGAGAATCCCGGGCATTTTCAACACCAGCTTACTTGCATAGCGCCCAAAAAGAAAGGCCCCTCCAGGAGGGTTCCTTTATGAGCAAGAAGCAAGAACTCTTTGAGTTTACAAGGTTTTCCGCTCCACCTCTGCATGCAAAGTAGCATACGGCTGCTTGAAATGTCAAGAGATTTGCAGACCGCATTCCATTGATTTGAGCCGTCCTTGAAGCCTCGGAGCTTGTATGTTATATTGCCCGCAAATCCGTAACTGCTCGATCCCCTTACGCGGAGGATAAGGATGAAGCGTGAACAAACCGTGAATATAGAAATCAGCGATAAGGAATGGGAAGGGATCTATTCCAACTTTGCCGTAATAACGCACTCGAGCTCAGAATTCATAATCGACTTCGCCCGAGTTTTACCGGGCGCAAACAAGGCGAAGGTATTTTCGCGCATAGTAATGACTCCTCAGCATGCCCGAGCACTCCTTCTTACGCTTGAAAACAATATAAAGAAATTCGAAAATGACTTCGGAAAGATTCCTGAAGCGGGCCAGGATTTAAGCAAAGGCCCCATAGGGTTTCAAACGAACCTGGAGCAGGATTCTAATAAGGCAGAATGATCCTGAGAATCAAGACGCGGGGGGCTTTGTTTTCCATCTCTTGTGAGCCCAGAAATAATGATCGGGGTATAAGCGTATGTAATGCTCCAGACGCTCGGTATAGTTTTGAGTCAGTAAACGCACGGCTTCTTTCTTATCAATGCCTGAGGGAGGCCAGATCGGCTTTTCGATTATTCCCAGATGGCGCTGCCGCCCCGGTCTTCTGATAATAACGCCGCATACAATAGGGCACCCCTGTTTAACGGCGAATGTCGCCGGGCCTTTGAAAGTGGACGCCGGTCTTCCGAAAAAATCAACGAATATACCGTTTCGGCCGGCATCCTGGTCGGCCAGCAACGCGATAATCTGGTTATCCGAGAGCACTTTCAGTACCTTCCTCAATGCCAGGCTGCGGGTAATAATCTTGATTCCCTGGGCCTGCCTCAGTCTGTTCATCAGGCCGTCCACCATTTTATTGCTTTGTTCTCCAACCAGAAAATGAACCGGATAACCATTTTGAGCCATTCCCGCGCCCAGCAGTTCCCAATTATCGAAGTGCCCTGTTATAAAAAGTATTCCCCTGCCGTGCTTCAATGCCTCGTCCAGGTTTTCCAGTCCCTGATACTCGACCATATCAATGAGCTTCCCGGCGCTGAGCTTTTCGAAAGAAGCAAACTCAACAAGTGATTTTCCAAAATTGCGAAATGATCGCGAACCAATCCCTTCGATTTGTTTCCGTGTAAATTCACCGTCGAATGAAGCGACAAGATTTTCTATGAGCACCTTTCTTCTAACCTTGATCAGGTGGAAAGCCGTCCACCCCAACCCAGAGCCCATGGTTCTCAGCGTACCCATAGGAACAATGCCCACCAGCCATTTCAACAGCGAAACACCGGCCATTTCTATTCGGTGTCTTATCCTCTTCCATCTGCTCATCATATATGATAGTCGGGAAGCATCTTTTTTCTACGAGAATGATGTGCCGTCGCTCATGGTTTATAATAACGTCCAAGAAGATCGGCGGCTATCAAGCCTTTGAGTTCGAGGGCCGTGAGCATCTCAGCGAGTTCCGCTATTTCCACGCCGGTTTCCCTGGCCAGAGTATCGGGGTCGCAGGGAGAAGTCGTCACGGACGAGAGTACCCTTCCGAGCTTGGTTTGTTCAACTCCTGATTCTTCGACCGAAGAGGCCCTTTTGTTTTTTTCCCCTGGCTTCAATCGGCGTGTACATCCGTTTTCCAACCCCTCTTTGCGCTGGGGACGCAGAAGAGGGACGGCTTCAAGTATATCTTCCAGACCCTCAACTACGTATGCTCCTTTCTTCAAGAGTTCATTCGTTCCGCGGCTGCGGAAATCCCCCGGGCTTCCGGGCACCGCGCCGACATCGCGCCCCTGCTCAAGGGCCCATTGAACGGTAATCAAAGCGCCGCTTCGAGGACCTGCTTCAACAACTACCACACTTCTAGATAAAGCGCTTATCAGCCTGTTTCTACGCGGAAAGGCAAACCGGCTGGGTTCGGTCTTCATCAGCTGCTCTGAGATAACGCACCCTCTGGATATTAATTTTTCCATCAACGGCCTGTTCTCGGGAGGATAGCAAATATCGACACCGGTTCCCAAAACTCCAACGGACATGCCCGGAACCGCAAGAGAGCCCTCGTGCGCAGCAGTATCAATTCCCCTTGCCATGCCGCTTGCAGTCATTATGCCTTCGCCCGCAGCATGCTCTGCCAGGCTCCTCGCGAAAGCCGTCCCCCTTGCAGTCGGTGTCCGCGAACCCACGATCGCAACCCCCCTTGAGCGCAACGAAGAGATATTTCCTTTTGCGAATATTATGGGAGGAGGCTGGGCAATATCTTTCAGGTAAGAGGGGTAGATGTCGTCATTAAAACAAATGACGCAAACATCGTTCTTGCTCAGCGCCTCAATCTGGTTTTCAAAAACCCGCCAATTTACGCCGTCGAATTTCTTGCCGAGGATTCGGCCGCATTCCAAACGCCGGCGGTTCGATTCGAGAAGCGAAAAAGCTTCGTTCCAATCGTCGGGAAGCTTAAAACAGTCCGCCCGGCCAAAGCCTTCCGTGCAGATAAGAGCAAGGTAAGGATAATAGGATTCCGTCACATCAACCACCCCCCAAAAAAATCATCCCAATGCATTTATAAGGGCTCCAACGAGTTCATCCAGGCCCTGCCTGCCGACCGCTGAAATGCTCAGGCTCTTTCCGGGCATATCCGGCAGAATCGTATCAATGCCGCCTCCCAGCAGGTCGCATTTTGTGAAAGCCAGGAGGCATGGTTTTTCAAGCAGACGGGTGTCGTAACGCAGGATCTCGTTCCTAACGGTTTCATAACTGCCGAGCGGATCGGGATCGGTAACATCTACCAGGAAGAGCAAAACCCTGCACCGCTCCACATGCCGAAGAAATTCCCTGCCCATTCCCCTGCCCTTATGGGCCCCTTCGATCAAGCCGGGAATATCCACCATAACGAACGATTGGAACCGGTCGGCTTTGACGATACCCAGAACCGGAGTTCTGGTCGTAAAAGGATAGGGCGCCGTCTTGGGTTTTGCATCGCTCAATACGCTTAAAAGCGTAGATTTTCCGCTATTGGGCTTACCCACCAGTCCTACATCGGCAATCAGCTTGAGCGTGAGCTCCAGGGACCGTTTTTCTCCGGGTTTTCCCTTCGTCGATTTTGTCGGAGCCCGGTTACGGGCGCTTTTGAATTTTTCATTGCCTTTTCCTCCGCTCCCCCCGGCGGCGGCAGTAAAACGATCGCCTTTCTCCATGAGTTCGCAGAGCTCCGCTCCGCTCTGGTTATCTTTGATCACAGTGCCGGCAGGAACGGGGATTACCACTTCCCCTCCGGCTTTCCCGGATTTGCTGCTCCCCTGTCCATGGCCGCCTGACGGAGCCTTGTACGATTTTCTATAATGTAAATCAATAAGCGTCGCCACTCTTCTATCGGCTTCAATTATGATGCTTCCTCCGTTCCCGCCGTCGCCTCCGTCCGGCCCGCCTCGTGGGACATATTTTTCCCTCCTGAAACTCACGCAGCCGTTGCCGCCTTTTCCGGCTTCCACTTCTATTATTACGTGATCTATGAACATGATTTGCCCTGTGGTAACACTTGCAATTATTCCGGGATTCTCACTGCGAAGTCATTAAGTGCGTTCAAACCGAACGGGAGGATTAAATAGAAGATTCTATTCGCTGTGATTATAGCGTCACTCCGGGCGCACGTCAACTATTTGCTTCTCTGGCTGCGCTTCCGTTTTTTCAAGGCTTCAAGAACCGGAGCGGGAACCAGGTGGGACACATCTCCCCCGAGACTGAAAACCTCCTTGACGAGAGAACTATGCAGATAAATATACTGTTCACTCGGCATGAGAAATACTGTTTCAAAATCTGGATTGAGTTTTCTGTTCATTAAGGCCAACATGAGCTCGTACTCAAAATCCGATACCGCTCTTAGCCCGCGAATGACGACG
The DNA here is from genome assembly GCA_964654695.1 of uncultured bacterium. Classification (GTDB taxonomy): domain Bacteria; phylum Krumholzibacteriota; class Krumholzibacteriia; order WVZY01; family WVZY01; genus CAZZKJ01. The sequence continues at coordinate 46,497 of CAZZKJ010000010.1, forward strand.
TCAATAGAGAGCTGCTCGCATTGGTCCGCCATAAGGCCGTCGAAAGAAACGACATCCACGTTCGGTAGGTCTTTAACGCATTCTCCCACCAGCCTTTTTCTTGCGGACATGGGGAAAGATGCGTTTTTATGAACCCCTACGGCCACGGATATTATCAAGGAATCGAAAAGGCGCCCGGCCCGTTTTATTATGTCGAGATGGCCTAGGGTAATAGGGTCGAAGGTTCCTGGATACAGGGCTTTAGTCATTCGCGTCACCTCCGATATTTCTAAAGTAGGTCATGGCTGTTTGTCCGAATTTCTTCTCCTCTTTTTCGTATGCCTCCGGGGTATTTCCAATGGAAATGGTTTTATCATGTTCAATGATCAGCAATTTAAGATTATCATACTTCTTTTTGCGGATAATCTCCAGCAGATAAGGCAGTTTTTCATCTGAGTACGGAGGATCCGCATAAATAATATCGGGATTAATCCGCAGCGAATCTGCGCTTTTAATGAATTCATATGCGTCACGGCAGTGAATCGCGGACCTCTGTCGTCCCAATCCACAGGCTTCCAGATTGACTTCTAAAAACTTGAGCGCCCTTCGGTCGGTTTCGACAAAATGGATAAAAGCAGCGCCCCGGCTTGCCGCCTCAATTCCGACGGCGCCCGCCCCCGCGAAAAGATCCACAAATATCGAACCCCTGACCAGTTCGCATATCGAATCGAAAAGAGATATTTTAGCCCGTTGCATGGTCGGGCGCAGACGCCCGCTGTCCGGATAAGCCAGTTTTCTGCCCTTCAACTCTCCTGATGCAACGCGTAATGAGCATCTGTCGGCGATTCTCGATGTAAAGTTTCGTTTTTTTGAACCCATAGCGGCCTTTCGAAAGAGCCCCCGCAGGTAAGGAGGCACACCCTCCGAACATAGAACTATCGGCAATGAATTTCTATAAATAGAGTAAGAAAAAAAAGGCGGTAAGGCAAGTTCTTGCCTTACCGCCTGAGCTGCGGATCGGGTGCTCGTGGTTTCACCTATGAAGAATGTTCAGCCAAATTTTCTACAACCCTGGGTGTTATGAAGATTATCAATTCACGCTTCTTTTTTGTCGTATTCTTATACTTGAAAAGGTTTCCGATGAAGGGAATATCTTTTATCATCGGAAGTCCGCGTTCGAGAGAACTGGTTACTTCACTCATCAATCCTCCGATAACAGCAGTCTCGCCGTCATCAACGATGACGCGTGTATCGGCTTCACTCAATGAAATGATTACACCACCCTGGACAGTTGCCTGCGAACTGAGTTCGCTAACTTGAGGATTGATATCCAAAGTTATAGTTCCGTCCAGGTTGATATGCGGAGTAACCTTAAGACCTATGCCGACTTTGGTAAGTTCGGTAATGGGATTGCCGGCTTCGTCCGCAACAATAAGCGGAATTTCCTTGCCGACCAGTATGTTCGCTTCGCGATTGTCGGCAGTTATAATACGCGGGTTTGACATTATGTTCGCTTTATTGGTTTGTTCCAGCATATCCAGAACGGTCCTGAGCTCTCCCCAGGAACGCACGGTACCCAGACGGAACGTCCCCGCCGGAGCCGGAGATTGAACATCTATGACGGCATCGCCCACCACGCCGACGTTGGCCGGAGACAGATTTAGAAAATCCCAGCGAATTCCCAAGTCCCGAGTGGCGTTGATATCAACATCGACCAATTTTGCGATGATTTCCACTTGTTTGAGCTTCTGATCGAGGCTTCTGGCCATTTCTTCGATCTTATCTACATTTTTTAATATATCAGTAACGATAAGAGCGTTGCTTCCCGGTTCAACCTCGATATTCCCTCTTTGCGAGGCAATCCTTTTCAGCGCTTTTTGAATTTCTTCAGCGTTGGCAAAAGCCAGCGGTACGATTCTGGTCGTAAGCGGCAGCAGGTCGTCCTTTTTCCTGTTGGCCGCTTCCTTCTCCAATTCTTCCTTGGTCAGCTTTTCAGTCGTGGAAACGCGTATCACGCCGTATTGCTCTTCGCTTCCGAACCCGTGGGTTTTCAGAAGAATATCAAGAGCTTTTCGCCACGGAAGATTCTTAATGTGCGCTGTCACGTCGCCGGATACTTCGGGACCGGATATAATATTGACCCCGGAAAATTCGGCAAAGCTTTCGAGAACGGTTTTGATATCAGCGTTTTGTACATCCAAAGTGATTTTCTTGTTGTTAGCGGCCATCCGGCCCATGCCAGATTCCTGCATGAAATCCGGAGCAGTGTTGTGCGAGAACCGGGCGCTTTTCCAGGCCGATGCCAGGGCAGCGGTTGAGGGTGTGGATTCCCGGCCTTCAAGTGAATTCGCCCCTGCGGCTGGCTGCATGTCCTCGCCGGTCAGTACGGATTTATTCGCGGATGGAGTTTCAATTTCTCTGACTGTTTCCGTTGAAACATCCGGAGACTCAACTTTGTTCCGGTTCTGTATCGGCGCCCATGATGCGGCCGTGGGATTCACCGGCGCAAACGCCGATCCGGTCATTACCGCCGGTTTGAGACCATTTTCGTTGTAGAATTCAACTACTACCTTGTCGCCTTCTTCTTTTATTTTGTGAGTGCTTTCATCTTTCAGATCAAAAACCACCCTTGTAATCTCATCGGGAGCATTCATGAACTGGCTTGTTCGCACTTTCTCTACGAGCCTGCCGTCACCTTCAAACTCGCGCGCGCTAAAACCGTGTTTTGCCCCAATAAAATCTATCACCAGCCTGTTGGGATTTTTCAGGAAAAAGTCCTGACATTCCATGGCGCCGGCTTTTTCTATCACGAATTTTGTAACTCCGTTATCCCGGTTCATCCTGATAGAATTGACGACCGGGGCGTCATCATCAGCAGGTGAGGCGAGCGCAACGACGCCTGCCAGAAGAATAGCGTAAAAACAGCCTTTGACAGAGAATGCCTTTCTCATTTTTTATCTCCTTCTTTACGTTCAGAAAGATGCAGCGTAAACTTGGATGTCTGTCCAAAGTTTGTTACGCGCGCGACCAGGGATTTGTCTCCTATTGCCACCACCCGCCCATTACGAACTTCACTGCCGACTCTGAGGATATAACTGAATCCATTTTCATCCTCAAGAAGAGCGAACCTGTCCATGTCGCCTTTTACGATTCCAACCAGCTCGACACTGTTCAAGTTCACGGGCGACATCTTTTTGTTTTTTACGAATTCTCCAACGATCAACGAAGAAAACGGATCCCTGCGGTTGAACGCACTGTAATAATAATTATTTGCGCGCAGCTTCGCCGCTTTTGCCGTTTTAGAAAAAGATGAAGGAGGACCAAAAAGTGATATCGCTAAAACCGCTATAATCGCCGTTAAATGTCTTTTCCCGCTCCTATTCAACGGTATCATTGTTAATTCCTCCCAGTAATGTGTACGCGGTTAGGGTAAAATCGGCCATAATAGTGCCGTTTGTTTTATCGTCTTTTATACGGCCTTTGGAAGATGCTGATAAGGCCAGGTTCGTGACATTAACGATTCTTTTCATATTGGCCAGCCGGCTCAGGAATATGCCCAGGTTATGATAGCCGCCCCTCACCCGTACTTTTATAGGATGACTTGTAAAGTATTCGCTTTGGGATTGCGGCATTGGTTGAAATAACATGAAATTCACTCCCGCTTTATTGCCGGCCGTTGTGACTTTTCTTAACAGATCAGGCATTTCCTTTTCTTCAGGAAGAAGTTCCTGCGCAGATACCCACTGATCGTGCAGTTTTTCATACTCAGCTTCCAGTCTTGCCAGATTCCCAACGGTTTTGCGCGCTTTCTCCAATTCTGCGCTGAGCTTGGTATATTCGCTCTCCATTGTTTTAATCCTGGCTTTTCTCGGCATGTAACAAAACGAGAACAGGTTGGAACCAAAGTAAACATAGCTTGCTATCCCAACCGCGAGTACAATGAAAATCAACCTCTGTATTTTGGGATCTCTAAGATTCATCACGAGACCTTCCTCTCGATAACCAGCTTGTTACTAGGGCGCCAACGTCGATTCGAGTGAAAATTTTACGACATTGTACTTTAGAATCCGCCCTTCCTGGGCCAACATCAATTTTATTTTGCCGAAACGATCGGATCTCTCCAGGTTATTCATGAAATCCGCAATTATGTAGTTCGAAAATGTCACGCAATCCATGCTTACTCTAGACCCATTTTGTTCCTTCAAGGAAGTCAACCAGCAGTTAGCCGGCAGCTTTTCGCTGACATCATTGAGCATTTTCACTCTCAGATATCTATCTTTGTCCAGCGACGCGATAATGTTCAACCGTTTGTTCACTTCTTCTCTTTCATGTGTCAGCTGCCTGATTTTCTTGAGCTGCGGAGCAAGAGCGGCCGATTCCTGTTTCGCTTCCGCTATTTTTTGCTCCAGGTCTTTGACTTTCTTCGACTGCAGAGTTGAGATTGCAAAAACCATAACGGTGAACAGCACGATCACCGCCACCGGCCACACGAATGCGGCTCCCGACAGGGAGGGCAGCTTGATGCTTCTGGAGGTTTTCCTGTCTTCCAGCGGGAGCAGGTTGATCCTAATCATTTAGTTCCCCTCCCTTCTGAGCGCCAAACCAATGGAAACGACCAGAAGGGGCGATACCCTGTCAAAGCCATTTTCTTCGGCATCCAGCTCTTCGGAATGATTGATTTTATCGGCGGCATCATTGATCGTAAAATCAATCTGATGCTTTTCAGACAATATATCCTGCAGCCAGGGGATTCGAGCCCCGCCTCCGCTGAGAATAATTTTATCGATGCTTTCAGCGTCGCCGGCGGTTTTAAGAAAGGATATTGATCTTTCTATGCCGGTCGACAGCTCTTCCGATGCCTCGGTGATTATTTTTCGACACTTATCTTCGTCTTCAATATCCTGCTCGCCTGTAAGCATGGCTTCCGCTTCCTCGAAGCCGATTTCCATATCTCGCTGCATGGCTTCCAGAAAAATATTGCTGCCCAGGCTCAAATCTCTTGTAAAATGCGGAATCCCGCCTTGAATAATATTTATATTCGTTACCTCGGAACCAATGTTGACCAAACCGGTAACGTGCCCATTGTCTTCGCCTGAAGCCAGTTCATAAGCATTCTGGATAGCAAATGAATCTACATCGATGACAACCGGCGCCAGACCTGCATCTCTTACAAGATTTGCGTGGGTATTTACCATTTCTTTTTTTGCCGCCACCAAAAGAATTTCCATTTGGTTGGCTCCAACGTCTTCTTTGAGGATCTGAAAATCGAGACAAACATCGTCGATGTCAAAAGGAACATGCTGCTCGGCTTCCCAGAAAATAGCCTCTTTAGCATCATCCGGATTCATTTTATCCATGACCACTTTCTTGACGATGACGGCTCTCCCTGAAACGGCCGTTACCACGTTTTTGCGACTTATACCCGCTTTGGCCGCGCATTCCTGGATGCCCTCCACCACGAGACTTCTGTCCATGATCTCTCCCTCGACAATCGCTTCGGGAGGGATCTTAATGATGCCGTATCTCATCAAAACCGGCTCTTCTTTCAAATGATCGATCTCGACCATTTTTATCAGACTGGAACCAACATCCAGACCGATTGAAGATTTGCCTTTCTTGGTAAATAGATTCATTAGTGCACCAGCCTTAGCTTCGATTCGAAATTGACCCGACTTCTTTTATCCACGGGATATGTATGTTTAAACAGGTTCGTCAAAATACTTGCGATTTGCCTGAGGGATTCTTCGCAACAAATATGCCAGTAATGCCCCGGTCATATACCTGCATACCCTTGTGTGTTACATATGGTTACACTATTTTCTCTGTTGGGGCGCTCTGCCGTCCTAACGGTCATCTTGCAAAGTGCATAGTCCGTACATCTTGCGCAATGGGCCGTCAATGAGGATATATTTTCATGTAAAACTCCCACATACTTCGTCCAAAACAGAAAACCAGGAACGCAGCAGGGGACAGAAATGATCCAAAAGCAACCGCTGTTTTCGCCCCACCTCCCTTTCGGATCAGATAGAGCCCATAAATGCTGCCCATGAAGGAAGCCAGAAACAACACCGGAAAAACCATTTGCCAACCCAAAAAAGCGCCAATCATAGCCATAAGCTTTATATCGCCTCCGCCCAGACCGTCGATTTTTCTAATCACCCTGTAAGCAACCGCTACCAGCACGAGCAGTCCCGCTCCCAATATTGACCCCAGGATCGATTCCAAAAACGTAGTTTCTAGATATAAATATGATCCCGCCCAACCCAGGATTATGCCGCCAAGAGATAGGACATCGGGTATAATCTTATGAAACCAATCTATGAAAGTAATTATCAGAAGAATGGAAAGAAGGACGTATATCCACAGGGCTTCCAGAGAGATTCCGTAATGATGAAATGCGAAAACAGCCAGAGCGCCCGACAGCAGTTCAACTGCAAAATAAGTCAAAGGTATTCTTGAAGAACATCCCCGGCAGCGGCCCCTCAATAACAAATAGCTGAGCAGCGGAATATTGTCATGCCATGAAATCACTTTCCCGCACTTCGGGCACGATGAACGCGGTTTAACAAGAGACTTGCCCCGAGGAAGCCTGTATATCACGACGTTATAAAAACTGCCGAAAATCAGGCCAAAAATCCCGGCGCAAATAAGATTAAAGCTGTGTAGTGGTATCAATCCGGTTCTCTTTCGTCCGGGATTTTACTTTGAGCTTTTGGATATATCTGTCCGCAAGATCCTTGAGATATTGCTCGTCGGATTGCGTTTTGAGCTCTTCCCACATTTTTATGGACGTTTCATTATGGCCCGCCTTATCGTATAAGAATGCTGCGAAACGCTTGACATAATCAGGCCTGCCGGGCATCCGCGATGCAAGATCAAAATATCTTGCAGCCATATCAAAATCGGCTCGATCAATGTAATTAAGAAATCCTATCTCGAAAGGAAGCTCCCATGAATCGGGATTGTTGGCCATTCCCGTTCGAAGAATTTCCATTCCTTCTGTGAAAGCTTCTCTATCCTCGCATACGACCAGCGCTCCGAATATGTACACAAAAATGAAATGAGGATCGAGAGAAGTGGTGATTTCCGTCAATCCCTTGAAATAAGCAAGATCGTGATTGCCGGCCCTGTAATCGCCGTAGTACTGCACGGCCGACAGCCAAACCATATCGGCCACGAGTTCCTTGTATCCAAGGGAGATTTCATTTATCAGCTTTCCTGAAGGCAAATAGAGATCGTCGTGAAGATACGGTCTATAATTATATTCGCCCGCTCTGATGGTGAAAACCACAAGACCCGATATTATAACCAAGCTTAATAATACAATCTTCGCGATTCCGGCGATTCTTGTTTGCATTATTTTATCTCTTTCACCCGAAAAATAAGCGCGCTGAGAAGCAGAAGAAACAGCGTATAAAACAGACCGTATATAGTGACCGTATACAGGAATCCGTCCTGTAGCGGGAGCCCATGAACCGCCTCCTGCCTTATATTGAAAAGTGATAAATCCGGAAGTATATAAAAGGCCGCCCTGCTTATTATTTTGAATGCGCCGTCACCGATGCTTTGTCCAAAAATTAATATGTCCTTGCTGAGATGACCACCGGCGAAAATGCAAAGGGTAAAAAATGCGCTCATAACGGGAGTGCTGAAAGATGAAAATAAAGCCATGAAGCCCGCTATCAACATCATTTCAATAACCGACAAATAAACCGACCACAATATGGCTCCTGTAACGGGTGTTTTGCTTAGAAACATCATACTCAAGAACACGGCTACCATAAAAACCATAACAATCAAAATAGTTGTAATGGTGCCGAGGTATTTACCTATTATGAAATCCACCCTTCCGACCGGTTTGGACAGGATGGTCGAAAGAATACCTTTTTCCTTTTCCCTGTAAAACGACGTCGCGCCCAGAAGAATAATCAAAAGCACGGCCAGAATGGATACCGAAGCCAGGCCGATATCGATTATGATTTTTTGTTGAGCTCCGACTGCCAGCGGAGATAACACGTAAGAAGCAACCATCAAAATAAAAGCAAACACCAGAACAACCAGCGGCACTTTTTCTTTCATATAACCTTTTACAGTGTTCTGAGCTATTATCAGGATTGGCATTCTTCTCTCCCGTCGCTCATAATAAGGGTGCGGTCTTTATTTGTTTTGGCGCCATCCACATCTGAATCGCCTGCTTCCTGATCTCTTAACGTTTTTATGAGATAATCCTCGAGCGTTGCCTTCGCGCGGCGAACCTCCATCACTTCTCCTCCCTGGGAGTAAATACTGTCGATAAGAGTTTTTAGCATATCCTCTCTTTCGCATTTGAAAACCGCAGCATCATTATGAGATTGCGCGAGCACAACTCCCTTCATCTCCGCGCAGAGTTCCTCTGGGGATATACCGGAGGCCGTTACTTCCGTGCAGCCGGGAATGGTTTCATACAGATCCCGCATATCCAGAAAACGGGCTATACCGCCGTTTTTCAATATTCCGACCCGATCGCAAACCGATTCAACGTCCGGAACGATATGTGAACTGAGAAGTATGGTCTTTCCTTCTTTTTTGAGCGACAGCAGAACTTCCTTCAGGTCTTTTCTTCCCAAGGGATCAAGTCCGGAATACGGTTCATCCAGGAGCAGGATATCGGGATTGTTTATAAGTGCTATGGCGATGCCCAATCTCTGCCGCATCCCTTTTGAAAATTTTTTTATTTTGAGCCCGCCCGTTTCCTCCAGGCCGGCCAGTCGAAGCATCTCTCCGGTTCTGATTCGGAGTTCATCTTTTGGAATGCCGAAAAATCTTCCGGTAAGACCGAGCATTTCTTTCGCGGTAAGATAGGCGTAAAGCCCGACGTTTTCGCTCAAAAAGCCTATCCTCTTGAGAGATCGGGGTGTTATGCCGGTTGAACCTAAAACCGATACTTTGCCTTTATCGGGTTTCAAGAAACCCAGAATTATCTTAATGGTGGTAGTTTTGCCGGCGCCGTTATGACCGAGAAATCCGAAAATCTCGCCGGTTTTCAGGCTGAAGGATAAATCGGACAAAACTCGGCGTTTTTTGCCGAGCATGCCGATACGAAAGGATTTTGATATGTTTTCCAGCTCAAGTATAAGCATGGCAAGTATTTTCCCACTTTTGAATTTTCTTAGTATACTGCACAATTCGTACCACTAAGCATAAGGGCGAAAGAGAACCGATCTCTTTCGCCCTTTTTCGGGATCTTACGCTCAGAGGTGGCTTAGGAACCACTCGACAGCGTAAGGATTACGTTACCACCCTTACCTGCACCGGTAATCGTATACCCCACGTTTACGGTAGCCTGGACTATCGGCACATAGCCGGTCTGTCCTTCAGCGCCGGCCGCGCCGTTTCTGGGCTCCGAGGCAATCTTGGTAAAAGGATTAGCCAGAAGAGCGGCGCCGGGCAGCATGTCGGTAATCGTCTCGTTACCCGGTGTTACGTCTGTGTCTACATCCGCTGCATAGACTCCATCGTTCTGGACTGCAAAATCCTCGGAAGCCAGCTGTACCGTATGACAGTTCGATTTCGTCGAGGCCTCTTTCGCACGAGCCTGCATACGAATAAAGTTGGGGATTGCAATTGCCGCCAGAATACCGATAATGACGACCACAATCATAAGCTCGATGAGGGTGAAACCTTTGTTGCGCATCTGTGAACCTCCCTTCAGTTCGTTTAACCTCAGGTCTCTCAACCTTATAGATAGATGCTGAAGTTACTAACCACTGGACCGAACTCCCGATCCTGCACGCTATTTCGCAAGTAGTATGCCAAAGAGCGCGAACAGCGGAAATGTATAAACTATTATATAATAATCGTTTATGTGATAACGGCAAACTCCCCTTTCGGCCTGTAGGGCCAAGAGGGGAGCAATGAGGGAAGGAGCTTGCAAAAGGCACGTTAAGTATCAATCGACGAGCTGCTTCTTGCCCTCCTTTTCCAGACCGTATCTCTGGATTTTTCTGTACAGGGTGGAGGCATTTATACCCAGGACCTGGCTGGCTTTTTTCTTCTGCCAGCTGGTGTCGTTGAGAACCTTTATGAGGTATTCTTTTTCCAATTCCTCCAGCGTGACTTGGGTCCTATCCATGATCAGATGACTGCTGCTTTTATTCTTGTATCTCAACCCTTCAGGCAGGGAGTCCACACTTATTTCGTTTGCCTCCTCGAGAATAACGGCTCTCTCTATTACATTTTCCAATTCTCTCACGTTGCCCGGCCAATTATAATTTACCAATACTTCCATCGCTTCTTTAGAAATTGTCTTTTGATCATTCGGTTTCAGATTCTTATTGAACCTTTGGAGAAAATGCGCTGCGAGCAGCGGGATATCATCCCTGCGTTTTCTCAACGGCGGTAATTGAATGGGTATAACGTTCAGTCGGTAGAAAAGATCTGCTCTGAATCTCTTTTCCTGTACGGCATTCTCGAGATCGGCATTGGTTGCTGCAACTAGCCTTACGTCGACTTTCATGGGATTGGTGCCGCCGACGGGAATAATTTCCTTTTCCTGTAAAACCCTCAGGAGCTTGACCTGAATCGTGGGGGAGGTTTCTCCAACTTCGTCCAGAAAAAACGTTCCTCCCTGCGCAACCTTAAACAGCCCCTCCTTGTCCTTTATGGATCCGGTGAAAGATCCCTTGACATGTCCGAACAATTCGCTCTCTAAGAGGCTCTCCGGAAGCGCTCCGCAGTTAATACTGACAAAGGGATTGTTGGCACATTTAGAGCTGAAATGAATGGCCCTGGCAATAAGTTCCTTGCCCGTTCCGCTTTCTCCATAGATTAGAATCGTACTATCAGTATTAGCAACCTTATCTATCATTCTAAAAACCTTCATTATTTCTTCACTTTTGCCGATGATGGTTTTGGAGTCACTGGATTTTTTCAACTGTCTTCTTAAAAAATTATTCTCTGCCTTGACGCGCTTCATATCCAACGCGTTTCTCACAACCATTTTTATTTCATCATTCTTGGCATGCTTGATGAGATAATGAAAGGCTCCCTTATTAACTGCATCTATAGCGGTTTTCTGGGAAGCATACGCGGTCATGATAATGACCGGTACGGCTGGATCGGTTTTTTTAATCTCGGTCAACACCTCTATGCCGTCCATACCGGACATTTTTATATCGGTCAGAACCACATCGAATTTTTCATTGTTGATGCGTTCCAAAGCCTTTCTACCGCTGTGAACTGTCGTGATCTTATAGCCTTCCTTGCGAAGCATTATGGACAGAAACTGGCACATGCTTTTTTCGTCATCTACAATAAGAATCTTTTCGCCTGCCATTCAATATCTCCCAGGTTATTGCCTGATCATTGTCGATTACATTCCTGATCGTTGAAATACTGCCTCTCTGGTTTCCCTGTATATGGGCATTACTACTGAGAATTCCGCTCCACCTTCTTCGCGGTTCTTGAATTCGATAATCCCTCCATGAGCAGTGATGATTTTGTTTGCGATAGCCAGTCCCAAACCTGTTCCACCCTCCTTGGTCGTAAAGAACGGCTCAAAAAGTTTCCTTTTCTCATCATCGCTAATTCCGGGACCCTCATCGATAAACGCCACTTTAACGCGCTCGTTATCGTGAGGTTCCATTGTGATTACAAGCTCTCCGCCTGATTCCATAGCTTCGCAGGCATTGACCGCCAGATTCAGAAACACCTGCTTCATCTGCTCTTCATCGGCTTTTATCTCTAAATCACCGCAATCGCCCAGGATTTCGGCTCTTATCCCCCGTTTTAATATTCTGGTGTTCTTGAGCAGCGTAAGCATCTCCTCAAGAACGCTCTGCAAATTGACCCTGCTTGCGGCAGGCATGCGGATCCTGGCAAACTCGAGGAAATCATTTATTATGCGATCCAACCTGTCGGATTCCTTCATTATGAGCTCCATAAGGTGCTTATGCTCCCCTGACAATCTGAGATCGTTATAGAGCATTTCGATTGAACCGCTGATCGAAGCCAGGGGATTTCGCAGCTCATGGGCGATACCGGCGGACAGTTGCCCGATAGCTGCAAGCCTGTCGGCTTTCCTGATTCGAGTTTGCATCTCGCGTACTTCCGTAAGATCCTGGAAAACAGCAATTACCCCCCTGCGAATACCTTCATCGTCATTGAGAAGCGAAATACTTATCCCCATTGGAACCGCTTTTCTCCCGCCGCTACGAACGGTTATTTCATGTCTAAACCGGCTTCTACCGGCTTTTAGCGCCGAATTGAGCTCAAAGGCAAGTTCGGGAATCGAGTATTGAAAAGCATCCTGCAGATTCATGGAGACTATATCCCGCCGCGCAATCGAAAGTATTTCTTCGGCTGCGGGATTAATTGTCAGGATCTTGCCTTCTGAATCCGCAACCAACACACCGCTGCTCATATGGTTTAGTATATTATCGGTATCTACTCTCAACCTCTTGAGACGGGTTTCAGCATTTTCAAGCTGTATAACTTTTATCTTCATTTTTCCCGATATATATCCGGACACCGCGCCTACGAGAAGGAATATTGAAACATGCATATAGCTCTGAAGAATACCGGCCGCATCCGCATATTCCAAGCCGCCGGCGGGAGGATCTAGATAACCCCTTCCCGCAGCCAATCCGTATAATATGTAGCAGACCGACGCGGCGGCGGCCGCTCCAATGCCGCCGGGTATTTGAAGCAGCAGGGCCGCGGATATGATCGTCAGGCAGAAGATGAGCGAGAATTGGCTCGCCATTCCCCCGCTGTAATGAATTATAGCGGTCTCCAGAATGATATCCGACATTATGATTCCCCAAAGCGCGTACGCGGGCTTAATTCCCAGCCGCAGACCAGGGTATAACAGGCCTCCGGTAAAATAGCTTATAACCAGAAGAACGTATAAAGCCCTTACCGGAAATCCATCGCGGCTGAGTTGAAGAATCATGATTCCCGTCCCGAATACCAGGGCGGCAATAATCATCCTCAAGACAAGAAAGGTGCTTATACTTCTTGAGCCCTTGATCGATGCAACAGCTGCCAAGTTTTATCCCCCGGCAATGACGTTTATGAGTTTGAACATAGGTAGATACATTGCGATAAGCATGCCGCCGACAATCACGCCCATAACCACAATCATTATTGGTTCTATGACCGAGGTCATCGATTCAACCGCGGTATCGACTTCATCGTCGTAGAAGTTTGCGATTTTCTCTAGCATTTCATCGAGAGCTCCGGTTTCTTCTCCTACTCCGATCATCTGCACGACCATTGGCGGGAAAACCCCGCTTTCCTTGAGCGGCTCTGCAATTGTATTTCCCTGGCTTATGCTTTCACGGGTTTTGAATATAGCGTCTTCGATAACCTTGTTCCCTGCCGTTCGGGCGGTTATTTCCAGACCGTTGAGGATGGGAACTCCGCTGGAAACCAGGGTTCCAAGCGTCCGGGTAAATCTGGCAACCGCGGATTTTCTGAGAACATTTCCGAGAATCGGAACCCTGAGCATAAATTTGTCAACTTTGCCGCGGCCAATCTCGGATTTATAAAAGCGTCTGAATAAAAACGCCGCCGTGGATATTGCGCCAATAAGCAAATACCATTGATGCCGCAGAAAATTACTGACTCCCAGAACTACTTTGGTCGGCAGGGGCAGTTCGCCTCCGAAATCCGAAAACATCTTCGCGAAGGTCGGTATGATGAATAGCAGCATGAATACGGTAGCACCGGCGGCAACAACAAAAACCACCGTGGGATACATGAGCGCGCTTTTGACTTTTCTCGCCAGCGCTTCAGCTTTTTCGAGATACACCGCCAACCGATTCAGAATCTGGTCGAGAATACCGCCGGCTTCCCCGGCTTCAACCATATTGACATAGAGGCGGCTGAAAACCGGATGCTTGCCCAGCGCTTCGCCAAGTGTGGCTCCGCCTTCTACATCAATCATTACCGTGGATATTATTTTTTGGAAATTCGCCTTATCCATCTGCGCGGATAGAATATCGAGGCACTGTACCATTGGCAGCCCCGCGTTTATCATAGTAGCGAACTGCCTGGTGAAAATGCCCATGTCCTTGACGGAGATTTTGTTCCTCCCCGGAAGTGCTAATGACAGCTGCCGTGATTTTTCCTTCAAAGAAGTTACGATTATCTTGCGCTTTCGGAGATATCCGACCAATTCCTGCTTATTATCTGTGACATACTCGCCTGAGAGTATTTCCCCACTCGGGCTTCTGCCTTTCCATACGAATGTCGTTGCCATAAAATCCCCCTTGAGCGAACTTTTTCTGATTACCAGGCGTCGACTTTCTCGCCGATCATGTTGGCTAGTTCCTGAGGATCGGAGCTTCTTCTCATGGCCTCTTCCCGGGATACCTCCCGGTTCAAGTAGGCATTGAAAAGGGCCTGGTTCATCGTCTGCATGCCGTGTTTTTGGCCCGCCTGCATCAAGCCGTATATCTGATGAATTTTATCGTCCCTGATCGTCGCCCTGATCGCCGGCGTGCAAACCATCACCTCTGCAACCATGGCGCGTCCCCTTCCGTTTGATTTAGGTATGAGCTGCTGCGCAATAACTCCTTCCAGCACGAACGCGAGTTGGGCCCTTACCTGCCCCTGCTGAGCAGCCGGGAACGTATCGACGATCCTGTTTATGGATTCGAATGTAGAGTTCGTGTGCAAAGTAGCCAGGGCCAAATGGCCGGTTTCTGCAATCGTAAGGGCGGCGGCCATTGTCTCCAGGTCTCTCATCTCGCCTATCAGGATCACGTCGGGATCCTGCCGCAACACATGTTTCAAGGCCGAAGGAAAACTGTCGGTATCTGCCCTTACTTCACGCTGGTTCACGATGGATTTCTTATGCTGATGTATATATTCGA
>CAZZKJ010000011.1:0-60008 GCA_964654695.1 uncultured bacterium
CGAAACCGCAGGCGCGGGCGGCTTCGGCGGTAACCGGTCCAATGCAGGCCGCAGTGCTCGATCCGGCCATCCCTGAGAATACTCTCTGAGTCATTCCGAGTTTTAGATATTTAACCGTGGAGGGACTGGTGAATGCTATTACATCCGGGGGATTTTCAAGTTCGCGCATCAATATTTTGTTTTTGCTGAAATCCTCCGGAACGGTTTTGTATACCGGTACATCGGAAACATGAGCGCCATTTTTCTCGAGTGCTTCCTTGAGAAACTTTCTGGCTTCCAAGGCCCTGGGAAGGAGAATCCTTGTTCCTTTGATATCTAATCCGGATTCCATCACCGCGGCTGCCAGACTTTCTGCTACGGCCGTATCGGGTACCAGGTTCGGCTCGAAACCATGTTTCCTAAGAGCATCGGCCGTGGCGCCGCCGATAGCTCCGAGGGTTTTGCTCTTCGATCCAAGCGGCAGCTTGGTGTCGCCCGCATAAGAAAAGTATTTATATACGGCATTCGTGCTTGTAAAAAGAATGATATCATAATCATCGACATGCCCTATGGCTTTTCTTACCAATGAGGCGTCAACATCTTCAATCCGGATAGCAGGAATTTCGATGACATGTGCCCCAAGTTCCTCAAGACGCAAAGCAAATACACCGGCCTGGGATTTGGCCCTCGTTATAGCTATCCTCCTGCCCTCTAGTGAGCAGTCCGTTTGACCAAGGTGTTTTGATCGAGGCGGCCGCATATTCAATATTACCCCGCTTTGCCTTTTTCAACGATTTCCATCGCTCCCTGTTTCATGAGCTCATCAATGATCTTCGAAGAGGTGATGTCGGCATCTTTCACCGGGCCTTCGGCACGGGATTCAATGAACGTTTGGGCGTTGAGATCGGAAACGAAAGCCAGGATTGACAGCTTGCCATTATAGGCTCTGGCGGTTATACCGATTGGAATCTGGCAGCTTCCGCCGAGGGCGCTCAAGATTATTCTTTCCGCGCCGGTTTCGATCGATGATGTTTCATCGTTCAAGCGCTCCATGATCTGGTTCATGCGTTCGTCGTCTTCCCGTATTTCGATGCCCAGCGCCCCTTGTCCGGCGGCGGGGACCATAAATGAGGGATCGAATACTTGAGTGATGATTTTCTCCAATCCAAGTCTCTTAAGACCCGCGCTTGCCAGAATGATTCCGTCAAACCCTCTGCTTTTCATTTTTTCTATGCGAGTGGGAACATTTCCGCGCAGATCTTCCAGAACGATATCCGGTCTTTTTCGTTTGAGCTGAACCCGGCGCCGAAGACTGCCTGAAGCTATAATTCCTCCGGAAGGTACTTCGGCGAACGAGGAATGTTTTGAAGAAATGAAAACATCTCTTTCATCTTCGCGCCTGGGCACGGCTCCTAGCGTCAGTCCGGCCGGAAGTTCCGTCGGCAGATCTTTGAGACTATGAACGGCAAGGTCGATCGAGCCTCCTAGAAGGTTATCTTCGAGCTCCTTTGTGAAAAGCCCTTTATCGCCTATTTCCGGCAGCGATCGGTTCAGAATTTTGTCCCCTTTGGTTTCTAATTTGATGATCTCGCAGGAGTATTTGCCGCCGGCCTCAATCATTGATTTGATCATTCGGCTTTGGGTCAAGGCCAAAAGACTTTTTCTCGATCCAATTATGATTTTAGAGGTCATTGCTTTCGCCCAGCTTGAAAAGACGCCTGATTGATTGAATCATTGAATGCCCGCCTCCGTTTTCGGATGCTCTTTTCATCTCGACCGTAGGATTGTGCAGGAGCTTATTTATCAGGGCTTTTGTGGTTTCATCAACGATCCCGCGGGCATTTTCAGGGATCCTTCGCGAATATCTGTCGAGCTCGGAACGGCGTATTTGCTCAAAATGTTGGCGAAGCGAAATTATAGCCGGAGCGGCTTCAAGCGATCTGCGCCAGTCCATGAAATTACCCGCCGACTCTTTGATAATTTTATTGGCATCACAGATTTCTTTTTCTCTTTTGACCTTGTTTGCTTTGGCAATGGAGGAAAGGTCGTCGATGTTATAAAGAAAGACGTTGTACAATTTGCCCGTTTTGGGATCGATGTCGCGCGGAATGGCTAGATCAATTATAAAAAGTGGGGAATTTCTGCGTTTTTCCATTAACTCGCCGGCGGATTCCGCACTAAGGATGAACCCTTCTGCGGATGTCGAAGCAATTAAAACATCCACTTCTTCCAGGCATCCTTGAAGGTTTTCCAGAGTTATCGCTTTTCCTCCCATATCGCGTGCAAGATGTTCGGCTTTTTCAAAAGTCCTGTTGGCGATAATGAAATTTGTTGCTCCCTGACGGGATAAATTTTTAACAGTTAGCTCCCCGGTTTCCCCGGCTCCTACTAAAAGAACGGTTTTATCCTCTAGGTTTTGAAAGATTTTTTTTGCAAGCTCCACAGCCGCATAGCTGACGGAAACGGCCCCATGCGAAATCTTTGTCAGATGGCGCACCTTCTTGCTGGTTTCAAAGCATTTATTAAAAAGTTTATTGAGAATAATTCCTGTGCTTCCCGCTTGAGATGCAATCCTGAAGGCCTCTTTTACCTGGCTGAAGACCTGAGTTTCACCGATTATCAGGGAGTCGACGCCGGAAGCAACTGCAAATAAGTGTTCCACGGCTTCGGCATCTTCATAAGAATATAGAGTGCCGTCAAGCGTTCCCGGAGGGATACGGTGAAAATTATAAAGGAACTGAGTCAAGACATCCCGGGCACTTTTAAAATCAGGAGCGACGCTATAAATCTCGTTTCGATTGCATGTGGACAGCACAACCGATTCCTTGAACAGATTTAAATCGGCCAGAACATCAAGAGCTTTGGAAATGCGCTCGGGAGTAAAAATGATTTGCTCCCTTATGTCCACTGAAGCGGTTGAATGGTTATGTCCCAGGGCTATTATATTCATGGTTTCAAAGGAATTGGTGTGCTGTTTTAAATAGAAGGTCTACGAAAACAAAAGTGAATACCAGCGAACAAAAACCGAAAGCAGCGAACAAGGCTACGCGTTTACCCTCCCATCCTTTTTGAAGACGGGCATGAAGATAGGCGGCATATATGAGCCAAACGACAAGCGAAGATACCTGCTTTGGATCCCAGCTCCAGAATTTGCCCCAGGCCTGGTCCGCCCATATCGCCCCGGAGCCGATGCCTATGGTCAGCAGTAGAAATCCCAATGTAACTGCTTTGTATGACATATCGTCCAGTATTTCGAGTGACGGCATGCGTTGAAATATATAACCGGGTTTCCTGCCTCTGATTTCACGAAAAAGAAGCAGATATAGCAGGGACAGAAGCGCAGCAACGGCAAATGCCGCGAATGACAAAACGGCGCTGCCCGCGTGGAGGGCAAACCATGCGCTCTGTAAAACCGGTTTTATCTGCGTAAATCCCGAATAGCGCAAAGTCGATAGCAGTTGAAACAGCCAGGCTATAATTATTATGAATGCGCCTATCGTGCTGGATTTCAGACGAATTTCCAAATAGATATACACGAGGGCCAATGCGGCGGCAAAAAAACTAAGGGCTTCGCCCTGCGAAGCCAATGGAATATGATTCTCTCCGATCATTTTGAGGACGAGGTATGTTAAATGGGAAGCGGTCGTGAAGAGCAGAAGCATGCGCGAATGAACCCTGAAACGAGCATTTCCATTTATGAAATGCATAATATAAAAAAAAGAAGTTATCCCGTATAAAACGGGAAGCAAAATATTAAGTTGATGAATAATTGCTATCATGGCGTTTGGGTTTAAAGGACAAAGCGGCCGAACGGAAAAAGCTCCTATGAGGAGCTTTTTCCGCTCGCGAATAGAATCAGCCGTAAGCGTGTTGGCCGCTCAATATGATGTTGCCGAAAAAAGACAGCATAATCATAACAAATCCAATGATTGACAGAACGGCTGCCTTATTTCCTTTCCAGTCGCGCTGAAGGCGGGCATGCAGATAGCCGGTATAAAAAAGCCAGATAATTAGCGAGCCGACTTCTTTGGGATCCCATCCCCAGAAGGTCCCCCAGGCCTTATAGGCCCAAATGGAGCCGGCGAAAAGCGCCCCAAGCGTGAATAATGGATAACCGATGGAAACCGCTTTGTAATTAATATCATCCAGGACTCCCAAAGATGGAAAAAACGAAAGTTCTTTGCCGCGTCTTGAAAACCAGGATTTTATCATATACATTATGCTGACAGCGCAGGCTATGGCGAAGGCCCCTTCTCCCAGTGCAGCCAGAGATACGTGAATGGCCAGCCAATTGCTTTGAAGGGCGGGGACAAGCTGCTGGCTGATTTCCTTCGGAAGAACGGAAGCGGATACTATCAATATAAGAACGACGAAGGAAACAAAAACACCCAGGATCAACTTCTTAAACTTATAAAGCAGGTAGGCATAAGACCCAACGGCCATCCAGGACATCAGGGATGCGTATTCGAACATATTCGAAAAGGGAACATGTCCGGATATTTTCCATCTGTAAATCAAACCAACCGTCTGGGGCAGAAATCCCACCAGGAGAAGGACGTTTGCCAGCTTGCCCAGTACGGCGTGCTTGAAAGCAAAGTACAAAGTGAAAACCAAAAAAGAGATGAGATAAAACCAGAAACTGTACCAGAACAAAGTTATATCAATCGACTGCACGATTGCTCCTTTCAATTTGAAACGGCAACTTTATTAGTTTGTTTTTTCCCTCCGACGTCGGGGTTTTGGCTCTTTATTTTTTCGACGATTTTCTTTACTTCGCGTTTGAAATGGTCTTTAAATTTGTGAGATGTGCCTGCAAGAAAAGCTTTATCCCTTTCGCCGGGTGTATGAAGTATTGTAATCCAGATTTGCTGGTGGTTCAGATAAAAGACGAGTACCAGACCGAGGGTCATTATCAAGAAGCCGGACCAGATAAAATAACTTCCGGGATTTTTTGCTGCCTGCAATCCTGTATAATAAAGAGGTTCAAAATCGATCAAGTCGGATTTAAGAGGCAGATTCTTGCTGGTGTGAACGGCGGGAAAATTCGCAAAAAGCCACTCATGACCAAGTTCCTCGCCGTTTTCATAATACTTGAGAAGCAGCGCAGGATTCCCAAGCTGCTCGGATTTTGAAATAACACCTTTTTGAGTTATCTGGAAATCAGCCGTAAAGTCGCTCAATAGGAGCGAATAATTTGTGCCCTTGACCGGAGTAATGGCGCCGAATGCGACGTTCAGTGTATCCGCGTAAGATCCCGACGACAGAGCGAGGACGGCCCTTTTAAGCTTACGCGGATGAAGCCTGTAGGATGCCTGGTAGTAGCTTATCCCCGCATAGCGCAGGGGGTGATTGACTTCCACTTGCTTTGTCACGACAGCGGAGTCGTTTTCGTCAATTACCTTAAGATCAGTTATATAATCCTTAATTTCTCCGCGGGCATTATAAACGATGCTAAAATTATTGATTTTCAACCGGTGGTCTGCAAAAGGAGCGGATATTGTATCGCCCGCCGCTCCCCAAAGCATATCGGATTTACCGGCAAATGCGGATACAAGGCCTCCAACGAACAAAGCCAGAAGACCAACATGGCTGAGAAAGGGTCCCAGCCTCGATAATGATCCCTTTTTGGCGTATACGAACGTTTCATTGTCTTTTTTCTTGATAGAGACATTGTAAAATCTGTGTTTTAAGGCATGGCTGATTAATGCCAGCGAAGAGTTTTCGTTAATTTTAAAAGAATAGAAATTCTTTTGCCTGGAGATTTTATCTTTGGATCTGAAATCGCTTTTTCCGGCAATAAATTTGATGACCCCTCTGATTCGATTGATCGAGCATAAAAGCAGGCTCAAACATAAAAGCATAAGAAGCCCTATGAACCACCAGGAGTGATACGGAGTGAACAATTGGAAGGCCGCGGAAATCTTGTATATCACCGGGTTCATATTGGTTGCATAATGATTTTCCCAATTATAGAAATTAGTCGGATGGTATTCCTGGAATACTATTGAAAAAATGGAAGTTGCGGCGAGGATGATCAAAATGAAAATCGTCAAGCGCATGGATGTCAGAATATCCACCGAACGCTTGAAAAATGATCTTTTGTCGCGGGTCATTGTTTTAGTTCCTCTCTGCTGATGGAAACACGAAAGCGAAGCTCGCGCCATCGATGCTGCGGTTTTGCGGGATTATTATTACCCCCTGGCTGTTCAATATGTCCAAAGATATATTTGTTATGTCGGTTTTCTTGGTGAAGGACATCGAATTGGGAATAGAGACTTTTTGCTGCCCGTCAAAGCCGACCTCCAACCTTAATAACCGGCTGGAATCATCATAGCATATGTTCATTGAAAGTCTGCTCAGATTGGATCCATATGCATATTCAATTATCAGATTCTGAAGGGCAAGAACAGTAAGATGAGGATCTATAAAACAAAGGTCGGCTTCATTGAGTTTATTGATGATTACGGGCACATTCAACCGGGGTGCGATTAAAAAGCGAAGCATTTCAGCGGTATCGTTCAAGTGGCAAGGCTCCTCTGAAGGGCCGAAAGATTTTAAAGAAGAAGCAAAAACGCTCATTTTGGTGTCCATTTTTGCCATTTGCTTCAACATTTCCTTGAGAAGGCGCCTTTCCGGCGTATTTTCTTCGAATTCATCCAAAAGAACCTGTGTGGTACCAAAAATGCCAGCCAACGGGTTCTTCATATCATGCAGAAAAATACGGCTTGAGGACCAGAAAACAAGCAGCTTATTCATCCTGCCGACAAGAGAGCTGAAATTCTGTTGAATCAGCAATTCGGAGGAGGAAGCGGCCGGCTTTATTTTTTGAGAATCGGACATATTATTTTCTTTTTTGGGCGAATCTGACATGGTCCTGTCTGGAAAAATTCGATATCAGTGTTTGCAATGCAATCGGAATAATCCTTACGATCCCGATCGCAATAAAATCTCACAGATAAAATTATCAAATCAGGCATTTATTTCCCTGCCGGTTTTGGATTCAGCACATTCCATTCCACCGGGAAAGGTTTTTTATTTTGTAGCAAATATGATCAAACCGGTTGATACTAAATAATATAGAAATTCATAAAACCCTTCGAAATTCGCTCTAATTTTAAAGTTTGTGACAAAAAGTACAAAGCCCAATTCAAGAGATTTAATATTTTGCATAAAAAATGAAACTTCGAAGATTTGATAATTAGTTTTAAACAAAGGCAAATAAGCAATGCGCACTCCTTTTTACCAGATCAATGCATCAAATCGATATGATTGAAATTGAGCTAATTATTTGTCTAATATGTTGATTGCCAAAATGTCATTTACAACAGACTATTCGTACCCTCGTTGGTTTTTTAATAATATAGCTATAATTTGACCAAACCAACAGAATAACAGATGAACATTAGTTTATATATAGAATTGGCAATTATTGGCTTGACATGAATAGGGAGCAGCATTTATAGACATATTACGGTCTTGTTGAACCCTAAGTGGTTGACTATTTGAATAGGCGAGGATTTCTTCGGGAACCTCGTTTTTCAATGTCGGCCAACATTAAGTGGAAATGAAGACCGATGTGGCTGTTACTTCGGCTTCTGCATCCCCGCTGGCTGGAGCAATGAAATCCGCTGTATAAAAACCAAGGAGGAAGGGAAATGAAACGATCTACTCGTGCGAGATACTCATGGGTTTCAGCGATTCTTGCTGCTGTAATATCAATAGCTGCCGGCTCTGGAGCTGCAGAAATCACTTACGTTGGAGCGAAAAAGTGCAAAATGTGCCATAACAGCTCTAAGGCGGGGAAGCAATATACAATCTGGTCCGCTTCGGCTCATTCCAAAGCATTTGCTAATCTTGCCGAGGAACCGGCTTTGAAAGTTGCAAAGGAGAAAGGCATTGAAGATCCTCAGAAAAGCGATGCTTGTCTCAAATGTCACGCGCCTTCGCATGCTGCTAAAGCGGAAGCCAAGGGCCCGAAGCATGATATAGCGGAAGGCGTGAGCTGCGAAGATTGTCATGGCCCGGGTAGTGCCTATATTAAAATGTCTACGATGAAAGCCATTTCGGCCGGAAAGCAGAAAGCCGAAACTGTGGGACTCGTCAAACCGGATGAAAAGAAATGCAAATCCTGTCATAATGCGAACAACCCTACTTTTGATAAATCCAAACCATTCGTATTCGATGAAATGTATAAAAAGATTGCTCATAAAAAACCGACTGTGGAGTAAAAGCTGATATGAATGAATTTAAAGATCCAGGCGCCGATTCCTTGCCGAAGAAGATTAAGAGACGATCATTCGTCAACTACATTCTCGGCGGTGGAGTAGTAGCCTGGCTTGCCTCTGTTTTTTACCCGGTAATTTCCTACCTTCTGCCTCCGGAGACTCCAGGGGGAAGTGTATCGAGTGTAAACGCGGCCAAAGTGGATGAACTGGAACCGGACAGTTCCAAAATATTCCAATTCGGCAGAAAGCCCGGTCTCTTGCTGAGATTGAAAAGCGGCGACTATCGCGCGTTTGTCGGTGTTTGCACGCACTTGAGTTGTACAGTTCAGTACCGACAAGATATGGGGGTTATTTGGTGCGCATGCCATAATGGTAAATACAATCTGAAGGGCATCAATATAGCTGGTCCTCCTCCGCGTCCATTGGAATCTCTGGAAGTTCATGTTAGAGGCAATGATGTTTTCGTTTCTAAGGCAGCGTAATGCAAAAACTGGATGCAATTGTAGAATATATTGATGAAAGATTCCAAATAAGGGGTCTAATCGAATTCGCCAAGAAAAAAGGCGTTCCCGTCCATGATGAAACCGTTTGGTATTATTTCGGCGGAATAGCGCTGTTTCTTTTCATAGTGCAGGTGCTAACCGGCTTGATGCTTCTGATTTATTACCGGGCCAGCGCGGAAGAAGCCTATTCCAGCATCAGATTCATAATGTCTGAAGTTAGATTCGGTTGGCTCGTAAGATCGATTCACAGTTGGTCGGCTAACCTGATGGTGTTCGCCGCCTTTGTACATATGTTCAGTGTTTTCTTTTCAAAAGCCTACCGAAAACCCAGGGAGTTGACATGGTTAACAGGCTTTTTCCTGCTGATCCTGGGGCTGATGCTTGGATTCACCGGCTATTTGCTTCCATGGAACGAGCTGTCATTTTTTGCTACCAAGGTAGGCACGGATATCGTTGGGGTTGTTCCGATAGTTGGGCCTTATATGATGAAAATATTGAGAGGTGGCGAAGAAGTATCCGGGGCGACGCTTACAAGATTTTTCGGCGTACATGTGGCGCTGTTTCCGGTTCTCTTTATGGTCCTTCTCGGCACGCATCTGCTTTTTGTACAGAGGCAGGGAATGAGCGAGCCCCTGCGCTGGCGGGACCGCCCCGAGAGCAAGAAAAAAACCATGCCGTTCTTTCCAAATTTCATGCTCAGGGATTTGCTGGTATGGTTGATAGTTTTGAATATTTTAGCGGTTCTGGCGGTTTTCTTTCCCTGGGAGCTTGGCGACAAGGCGGATCCTTTCGCACCTGCTCCGGCCGGGATCAAGCCCGAATGGTATTTTATGTTTATGTTCCAGACTTTGAAGATGTTGCCGGCAAAAATTCTATTTATGGAGGGTGAGATTGTCGGAATTCTCGCTTTTGCTTTAGGTGGATTTCTTTGGATGCTGGTACCGTTTTGGGACAGAAAGACATCAAGAGGGCTTCGTAATCGTAAGATTAATTATTTGGGAGTTTTGATCGTCGTGTTTATGCTGGTTATGACGATTGTCGGGTATGCGATATCATAAGAGGACATCGAATGGCTTTTAGAAAAAATTTGTGCATTTTAGCGTTTTGCTGCACCCTTTTATCCTGCTTATGGACGCCTGTAGTTGCGCAAGGGGAAAGCAGGACTACCACTTGTATTTCGTGTCATGAACTTCTTGATGACGAGCTCCTGGAGGCTGTTACCCTGTTCAAGGATGATGTTCATAAATCAGTCGGTTTATCATGTCATGATTGCCATGGAGGAGATCCCTCGAGCGAGGACCCGGATGTAGCTATGAGCACTGCAAAAGGATTCAGAGGAGTTCCCGGTGCTCTCGAGATTCCAAAGTTTTGCGGACGGTGCCACAGTGCCGCCGCTTTTATGGCAAAGTTTAATCCTTCTTTGGCGGTAGATCAGGAGGAAAAATACCGAACCAGCGTGCACGGTAAAAAGAACGCAAAAGGCGACAAAAAAGTTGCGCAGTGCGTAAGCTGCCACGGCGTGCATAACATCCGCTCCTCTTCCGATCCTTTATCAAAAATTAGCGACGTTAACGTCCCTCTTACTTGCTCTTCATGTCACAGTGATCCGGCTTACATGAATGGCTATAATATACCTACTGACCAGTTTTTTAAATACTCGCGGAGCGTTCACGGTCTTGCTCTTCTTGAGGATAAAGATACCGCCGCTCCGGCATGCAATGACTGCCACGGCAATCACGGGGCGACGCCGCCGGGGATTTCAGCCATTGCTTTCGTATGCGGCACATGCCATGTAAACAATATGGACCTTTTCAATAAAGGTCCGATGAAGACGGCTTTTTCCGAGCTGCACCTGCCGGGTTGTGAAACATGCCACGGCAACCATGATATTCTCAAACCTTCCGACGCGATCGTTGGTGTGGGAGCACAATCGGTTTGCTTGAGCTGCCATTCGGAAACAAATCGGGCAAAGGGATACCAGGTGGCGTTGGAGATAAAAAACCATCTAACAAACTTAACGCGCAAAGAAGCGATGGTTGATTCCGTAGTCTATCTGGCCGACCAGAAAGGAATGGAGGTGCTCGAGGCCGAATACAAGAAACGCGAAGTCAGGCAGGCATTGATCGAAGCCCGGACAATGGTTCACAGCTTTGACCCGTTGAAAGTTAAGGAAAAGGTTGATGTGGGAATCACAGCCGCGGACGAAGCCCTGGCCATTGGATCAAAAGCTATTATTAACTATTATTTTCGCAGAAAATGGTGGGGGATTTCGACTCTTATTATATCTTTTCTGGCCCTGGGAATCTTTTTGAAGATCAGGGAAATGGAAAAACTTCCCAAGGTTTGATTTAACCCGGTTATTAGTGATGCGGATTATCGAGAGGGAAACGGCGGTTTCCCTCTTTTTGTTGGCATAGTTATTGTATATATTCCACGCGGGATGTAGCTAGCAGGCTTCGGTAAAAACAGGGAGAACAAGGCGTAATGAAATCTTTAAAACCTTTCAGTTCGAATGGTCTTTCGAAGTGGAAAAAGCACATTTCAAGCCGGGCCGCAAGCGCAGGGGAAGCTCTTGAAAATGTTCGTTCCGGAGACCGGATATGGATACATTCCGGATGTGCCGAACCGGAAATTCTGGTGGATGCGCTCGTAAAGAGATGGAATGAGTTGGAAGATGTTGAAATAGTGCATCTAATGCTGTTGGGATCGGCTAAATATGCCCAAAAAGGGATGGAAGGGCATTTCAGGCACAACGGTTTCTTTTTGGGCAAGAATGTCCGCGGGGCCGTCGAAGAAGGAACGGCCGATTACATTCCCATTTTCTTGTCAGAGATTCCACGGTTATTCTTTGACGGCAGGATGCAAATCGATGTTTCTTTAATACACGTTTCTCCTCCGGATAATCATGGATTTTGCAGTCTCGGCACGGGCGTTGATTGTACCATGGCGGCCGCCGATACATCCAAAACAGTAATAGCCCAGGTCAATCCCAGAATGCCGCGAACACTGGGGGATTCCTTCATCCACGTCAACAAGATAGATTATTTTGTGGAAGCAGATGTTCCGTTGATAGAGCTGCCCAGACTCAGAATGTCCAAACTACATAAGGAGATCGGACGGCACGCCGCATCCCTGATAGAAGATGGATCAACGCTGCAGATGGGAATAGGCGGTATTCCTGATGCGGTCCTGTATTTTCTCAGTGACAGAAAAGATCTGGGCATACATACCGAGATGTTCAGCGACGGCGTTGTGGAGTTGATAGAAAACGGCGTTATAACGAACGACAGAAAAACCCTGCACAGGGGCAAAAGCGTTGTTAGCTTTGTTCTGGGAAGCGAAAGCCTGTATAAGTTCATAGACAATAATCCCGCTTTTGAATTCAGACCCTCCGATTATGTCAACGATCCTTTTATAATCAGCAAGAATGATAAAATGATTGCCATCAATTCGGCAATTGAAGTGGACTTGTCCGGACAGGTTGTTGCCGATTCAATCGGCTATTCAATCTACAGTGGTATTGGCGGCCAGGTTGATTTTGTCAGAGGCGCGGCAAGGTCCAGGGGAGGCAAGCCAATAATTGCGCTGCCATCGACTGCAGGCGGAGGAGGCATCAGCAGAATAGTGCCGAAGATCAGCGAAGGCGCCGGAGTTGTTACTTCAAGAGGCGACGTGCATTACGTTGTAACTGAATTCGGATCGGCATATCTTCATGGCAGAAATCTCCGCGAAAGGGCAAAGGCCTTGATTAAAATAGCTCATCCTGATTTCAGGAAAGAGCTGGAAGCTTTTGCCATAGATCGTAAATACTCCGTCCGATAACGCGCGAGCCGGGACAATGCTCCAATCAACCCCAATTATTCTTCAATAATTATTTAAGCGATTCCGGAATATTTTCCTCGCTGTTTCAAAAGAGAAAAAACTTGCATTTCGACCCGTAAATAGCTACGAATATAGTGTAAGGGCAAGGTATGAACCGTTTGGCGTGTCTGAGGGATAAATCCGCATGTAGAATCTGTTTGCATTTGATTGCAAGGAGGTTCCATGAACCACAAATTTTTCAGTCTTGAAGAGGCTGAAAGGCTTCTGAGTTTTCTGGACAACACGTTCGATAGGATCCACCGTAATAAGCATTGTTTTCTTTGGCTGCAGGCGGAAGTTGCTATATTGCAGCTTATTGTTGAATGCGGCGCGGGCAAAAAAAGCCGCGATGCAATTGATCTCGGCATAAAGCAAACTGAATGCAAGCGTCTTGCAGATGAAATTCAAAGAGATGTGGCATTGCTGTCACAAACAGGCTGCATAATCAAGGATCTTGACAAGGGCTTGATCGATTTCTATTCGATGAAAGACGATTCTGTCATTTTCCTGTGCTGGCAAAAAGGCGAAGACTCTATAAAGTTCTGGCACGCGCTTCATGACGGATACGCCGGCAGGCAGCCTATTGTTGGCTCATCTGCGTGAAAAACATTTTTGGCCTTAACGAGCCAGCTTGAACGCTACTTTGATTTTTACCTGGTATTCTTTTACCGCTCCATCCACAACGCGGCCGCGTTGTTCGGTTACCTCGAACCAAGCGATATCACGAACGGTTTTGGACGCCTCGGTTACAGCATCTTGAGCGGCATCAGAAAAGCTATTATTACTTAAGCCTACAAGTTCTATTAATTTATAGGTTTGTCCCATTACGAGTCTCCTCCAGTGAAAATGTTATCATGTGACTGTATAGTTTGGCCCGCCTCCACCTTCCGGCGGGGTCCAACGTATGTTATCGAGGGGGCATTTTATATCGCATGTCTGACAGTGAACGCAGTTAGTAAAGTTGACCTGAAGATTCCATGAGCCTTCATCGGATTTTACCATTTCATAAACATTCGCGGGGCAGAAACGATTGCAGGGGTATTTGTATTTCTTCAGGCAGGTTTCCAGGCACACGGCGCGGTCGAGTATTTTCAAATGGGGAGGCTGGTCCTCTATATGCATTGTGCCGGAATTATATACATCAGAAAGTTTGTCTAAAATGAAATGCCCATCGGAGGCAAGCTCTTGAGGAACTTCCATATCGCTGCCGTGGTATTCGACTACGCTTTGCATCGTCTTGTAATCTTCCTCAATACCATCATAGGACAGAATATCTCCGCCCGCGCTCGCCTGCTGCAGGCCTAAATGCCAAAAAGCCCTGGGAAGCCCAAGCGAGAGGGCCCTATGGAAATTCCGGCTTTTCTTAAGCGATGATGCAATATAGCTGTTCTCAACCTTGTCCTGGAACGGTTTGAGCGTTTCAGCGGAAAAATCCTTTTTCAAAAGAGCATCGAAGATCGTTTCGGCCGCGAGGATCCCTGATTTTAAGGCAAGATGGATGCCTTTAAGATGTTTCATATCGATCATGGATGCGGCTTCGCCCGCAATCAGAGCGCCGTTTGTGTAGAGCTGGGGCATGCTGTAATACCCGCCCGCGCTAATGGTTTTTGCTCCGTAATAAACGCTTTTGCCATCACCGACAAGCCCCTTGATAAATGGATGAAGTTTTAGCTTCTGAAGGAGCTGATGAGGATTTAAAAAAGGGTCGCGGTAATCCAGGGGAACAACAAGTCCCAGGGCGAGAAGGTTGTTTGCCATGTTGTAAATAAATGATCCCCCCACACAATCGGATCTGAGTGGATAACCGAGAGTATGGATCACCCTTCCTTCTTCGACGCTGCCTTCTGGCATTTCAAACACTGTTTTTACTCCGGTTTCGAAAACTTGAATAGACTTGCCGGTCAAAAGATTCTCTTCATTGATCAACTGTTTAGATAAATAACCCCTGGGACCGTCTCCAAAGACGGTTACTCCGGCTTGGAGATCTATTCCGGATTCGAAATTGCTCTTTCTGTTTGCAGCTGCTCCGATCCCCTTGTCTCCGGTTCTTACTCCTCTAACAGCGCCGTTCTTCTTTATAATGTCGGTTGCGGCAAATCCAGGAAATATATTAACTCCTTGAGCCTCAACCAGACCGGCCATCCATCTGCAAAATCTGGCCAGGGAGATGATGAGCTTGCCGCGGTTGGACATGGAAGGGGGCAGAAACGGTATTTTGAAGGAGGTTCGTTCACGCAAATAATAGACGGAATCCGATGTAACCGTATTTTCAACCGGGCAGCCCTTATCCATGAAATCCGGTATTAGCTCGCTGAGCGCGATGGGGTCCATAACAGCGCCGGAAAAGCCGTGGGCCCCTATCTCTCCGGCTTTGTCGATAAGTACTATCATCGGCTCCAAGCGCTCGTTCGAATGTTTTTCATTGTATTCAGCCACCAGGCGGGACAAATGATATGCTCCCGCCAGGCAGGCTGGGCCTCCCCCGACGAAGAGCACGTCAGCCTCGAGGACTTCTCTGTCATCACTCATGTTCGCTCCTGTAAAAAGATTTTGTCAGAACCGGTGGCTTATTATAAACGAAGTAAAAACCCAGGTCAAAAACTTTGAGCAATTATACTTGACACCTGCCGCGGATAAGTTAATTTGAATCAAACAGGCAACTTCGATCATGCGCTAAAAATGAGGGAAACATGGCCAGGAACGTATCACCCGCATTTGCGAAGAACAAATCATGGTGGGAAAAAATATATTTACTCGAAGTTATTCGAGGTCTGTTCATAACCATCGGCCATTTGGCCTTGAATTTCGGCGGGCTCAAGAACGGCCGGGTAGGAATGACCTATCAGTATCCGGAGATACCCAAACCCATAAACAGTTTGTGGCGGGGCGAGCATCGCTTGATGTTCAGAGAAGACGGAAGACCCCGCTGCGTAGCCTGCCAATGCTGTTCGACCGCATGTCCGGCACAGTGCATAAAAATCGTAGCCGGTGATTACGGCAAAGATGATGTTGAAAAATATCCGATACAATTCAATATAGATACTCTGCAGTGCGTATTTTGCGGCCTGTGTGTTGAAGCCTGCCCTTGTGATGCCATAAGAATGGACACGGAAAAGTTTCCGGAAGCATGCTATTCGGGGCCATCTCATATACTCGATATCGATTACTTGCTGAACAATCACCCTGCTGGAAAATCTAGAATCAGCCAGGGAATATATTAATTTCATTCTTCGGGGAATATTTTCTGCGGATTAAGGATCCCACGCGGATCGAAAGCGTTCTTGATTCTTTTCATCAAAGCCATTTCCGACTTCGAAAACGCCAGTGGTAGATATTTTCGTTGAGAAAAACCTATACCGTGCTCTCCTGAAATAGTACCACCAAGGTCTACGGTGAGTTTGAAAATCTCCGTTATGGCATCATCGAGTTTGCCGGTCCATTCTTCATCGCTCATTTTCATTTTCAATATGTTTACATGTAAATTGCCGTCTCCAGCATGTCCGTAGCATATAGTTGTGATTCCATAATGCTCGGCAATCTTTTTAACTCCGAGAAGAAGAGGAACAAGGTTGTTTCTGGGAACGACTGTGTCCTCTTCCTTGTAAATAGAAATAGCCTTTACGGCTTCTCCTATGGCCCGCCTGGTGTCCCAAAGCTCCTGCTGTTTTCGGGATGAATCAGCCAATAATACATCGCTTGCTCCTTGCGCCATTGCAGCTTCACAAACGATTTCTGAAGCCCGGGCGATTTCGTCCTCGCCGGTCCCGTCGAGTTCAACCAGGAGTTGTGCCGCGGCAGCGCTGAAAGGCAGGGCGCGTTCCAGGTGCTTTTCAGCGGCGGTTACGGCCGCCTGCTCGATGAATTCCAGAGCCGAGGGGATGACGCCTGAGTTCATAACCGCGGGAACCGCACGCGCCGATGATTCGAGCGTCGGAAAAGGTATTAAAAGCGTAAGACGGAAGCGGGGAAGGGGGATAAGTTTGAAAAAAATCTTTGTGATTACCGCCAGCGTGCCTTCGGAGCCGATAATGGCCTGCGTCAGGTTGTACCCCGTAGCGTTTTTCAGGAGTTTTCCTCCATGGTTGATTACGCTTCCATTGGGGAGAACGGCTTCGAGCCCCATCACGTAATCCTTGGTAACGCCGTACTTGACTGCGCGAGGTCCTCCCGCGCATTCGGCCAGATTTCCGCCTAAAAAACAGCTTCCCCTGCTTGCGGGATCCGGCGGATAAAAAAGGCCTTCCTTTTCAACCTCCTCTTGAAAAACCTGAGTAATCACTCCGGGTTCAGCGATCGCCATCAGGTTTTTCTTATCTATTTCGATTATATTATTCATTCGTTCGGTAGAAAGAACTATACCTCCCATAACAGCAAGAGCTCCGCCGGATAAGCCCGTACCGCCCCCGCGAGGCGTAACGGGGATAGTCAACCGGTGGGCCAACTTCATGATTTCCGAGACCATGCGCGTGGTTTCAGGGAACACCGCGACTTCGGGCATAAAGGAAAGGTCCTCCGTTTCATCCGAAGCGCAGCGCTCCAGGGCTTCGGCATCCGTGCGTACGTTTGCAGAGCCGAGAAAGGTTTTCAATTGGTCGATTATTTCCGGCGTTAGCTTGCTATAATTATTCATATTATTAATCCACTCCGCGTTGTTATAGAGTGCCCCGGGAATGACCGTATTGGTTTAAACTAAAGCATTCGTAAAAAAAATTAAATAAGTTTCAGCGGCGGGTGCGTAGGCCATGCGCCGCGGTAAAAAGCTTGACTTTCGGTTTAGTTTCGGTTAAAATTCCAAAAAGGACACGGACTGTGAGATATAAGACATTACGAGAGATTATTTACATAAATACCGATGATTTCTACGCTTCGGTGGCCAGAATAAAAGATCCATCCGTTAAGACGCGGCCGTTGATCGTGGGATACCTGTCCAGCCGGGGGGTGGTAGTGGGAGCTTCTTACGAAGCCAGAAAAATGGGTGTGCGTCCGGGTATCACTATTGCCCAGGCAAAACGGCTGTGTCCCGGAGCGGCTTTTGCTCAAATAGATTGGGAATTCGTGCGCAAGGTCTCCCGGGCTATCTTTGCGGCGGCAAGCCGCTACAGTCCTGTTGTGGAACCGGTGGATCATGACGAAGGGTTCGTAGATTATACCGGCTGTGCGTGTCTGTTCGGGTGTGCTGGCGATCTTGCACGACGCTTTCAAAGGGAACTGGCCGATACGCTCTCCTTGAATGTTTCTTTGGGTATCGGCCCGAACAAACTGGTTAGCCGGATCGCATCCAAGGCCGCGAAGCGGGCCGGACTGGTCGATGTACGCGCGGGAAATGAAAGGGAATTTCTGACGGAATTCCCTGTTGCATGGCTGCCCGGTATGGAGGGGGGCAGGGGTAAAATTTTTGCTGCCATGGGTGTTAAAAACATAGGTACGCTCGCGGGCATTCCGATGCCGCTGCTGGAGAGGATTCTGGGTTCCTTCGGAAGAACCCTGGCCGAACGAGCCAGGGGAATCGATAACCGCCCCGTGCTTACGGGAAGAAATGAAACGGGGGGGAGGGGATTCGATGCCGGTGTCATTTTTGCCGAGGACGTAATTTGTGCGAGGCACCTGGACGCGAACCTCTATATGCTGTCGGAAAAGGTGGCGGCAAAGCTGCGCCGTTTCGAGCAAGGGGCCGCCTCAATCCGGCTGCGCCTTACATATACGGATGGGTATGTCGCCGTGCGCACGGCGCGTATGCACCGGGTAAGCGCTCTTGACGGCAATTTGTATGGTCAGGCAAAGGAGCTTTTGGCCAAAGCATTCGTCAGGCGGGTAAAAATAAGAGCGCTTGACCTGGAAGTCGCCCACACCGAACCCTGCGTGGAGCAGCCTGATTTATTCATGCCCGGGCGCGGCAGAATGGACAGCCTGTATAGGGCATGCGACCAGGTGAGAAGGAAGTACGGAAACGGTCGGACGTTGAGCTTCGGCAAGACCTTCGGTCTCTACGCCGGCCCTGATGCGGCCGGAGGCGGATATGGAACCCATTTGATCGGTGCGGATCGATTATATTATAGACGGGCATAACCCGTTAGCTCATGATTTCCCGGGATATGACCAGCCGCTGGATCTCGTTGGTGCCTTCGTATATCTGAAGCAACTTGGCATCACGCATGTATTTTTCCATCGGGTAGTCTTTCATATAGCCGTATCCTCCGAAAACCTGAAGGGCTTCGGTTGTGGTTCGCATGGCGACGTCGGCGGCATAGGCCTTGGCCATTGCCGCTTCTTTAGAGGCTTTCTTGCCGTTGTCCAGGAGCCATGCGGAATGCCTGACCAGATGTCTGGCTGCGTTGATCTCGGTAGCCATATCCGCCAGCTTGAATGCAATATGCTGAAATATCCCAATGGGTTTGCCGAATTGTTCGCGGCTCTTGGAATATTCGATTGCATGATCAAAGGCGGCTCTGGCAACGCCGACACCGGCGGAGCCGACGCTGGGGCGGGCCTTGTCGAGGGTTTTCATGGCGACTAGAAATCCCAGACCTTCTTTGGCGAGGAGATTTTTCAGAGGCACTTTGGCGTCTTCGAAAAATATCTCCACGGTATTGGAAGCCCGGTGACCCATTTTGTCTTCTTCCTTGCCGATTTTTACGCCAGGAGTGTCTGCAGGCACTATTAACGCCGACATGCCCCTGGTGCCTTTTTCACGCGCTGTATTGGCGAAAACGACGAGAAGCTTTGCAACTCCCCCGTTGGTTATAAAGCACTTCGAGCCGTTGATTATGTATTCTGTTCCGGTTTTTTCGACGTTTGTAGTGACTTTGCCGGCATCGGACCCTGCTTCGGGTTCGGTGAGGCAGAAACCTGCAAACTGCATCTCATTGGCGAAAGGCGTCAGAAAGGTTTTCTTTTGATCATCCGTGCCGAAAAGAATGATCGGAGTGAGGGCAAGCGAATTCGCCATCATCGATGTAAAAAGACCTGCACAGCCGGCTGCAAGCTCTTCGCTTACTATTGTCGTATCCAACAAGTTTAATCCGCCTCCGCCGTACTCCTCGGGAATGGATGAGGATAAGAAACCAACCTCAAAAGCCTTTTGCATAACATCCCAGGGGAATTCATCTCCCTGGTCGTATTTGGCCGCGACGGGCGCCATTTCTTTTGATGCAAAATCTTTAGCGGTTTTCTGCAGTACCAGCTGCTCTTCAGTCATTTGAAAATCAATCACTTAACTACTCCTTTTTGACTTGTCTTTACAAAATAATCGGGTGTTCTTCGTCAAAATTGCCGCTATCATAGTAAAATAAAACCATGCAATTATGCAATCCGAAATTATTTGCTTTTAAAAACAAAAGAGATTTTATGATATAATCCGAAGTGATGTCGTCTGAAGTCCAAAAGGGGTCCGAATAATGAGCAAATTCAAGTCTTTTTTTTCCAAATCCAAAGCGGGTTACCGGAGGAGCGGAACAAAACCTCATACGGCAAAGCATCTATCGGGTGCCCCCTCCGAAACCCATGACGAGGTATCCCGCCTGTCCCGAGCGGTTCAGGAGCTCACGGTGCTCAACGAGCTTGCCAGAGAAATAGGAGCTTCGCATGATCCGCAGACGATCATGAAAACCATCATTAACAAATCGTTGAGATCGCTCGACGGCGAGCAGGCCGTTATTACTCTCTTGGGTGATGAAACCAATGATCCTCTGAAAACCTATGACCGAATGATGATTACATCAGCGCAAAGAAAACCGTTTCATTTCGAACAAAACCTGTTGGGATGGATGCTGATTAACAGGAAGCCGCTGATGGTAAATGATCCTCGAACGGATGAGCGTTTTAAGAATTCGAAATGGGAGAAAAGCATTAAAACGCTTCTGAGCGTACCTCTGATAGTTCAGTCCGGTATCAAGGGAGTTCTTACAGTTTATAATAAGCGAGGAGAGGGCTTATTCGCGGATGATGACGCAAGGCTGCTGTCCATAATCGCCGCGCAGTCCGCGCAGGTCCTGGAAAATGCACGGCTGTACGAAGAAGAAAAAGAACTTCGCAGGATGAAAAATGAGCTGCGGCTGGCCGCCAGAATCCAAAAAGAACTCCTGCCTTCGGCGCCGCCCGCGGTGGATAACTATGAAATCGCCGGCAAAAGTATTCCTGCCCAGGTTGTTGGCGGCGATTATTTCGATTTTATCGGCGCCCAGAACGGCGGATTGGGAATTTGCCTTGGAGACGTTTCCGGCAAAGGGCTTCCCGCCTCGCTGTTAATGGCTAATATTCAAGCGACGCTAAGAGGTCAAACCATGATGTGTTCATCACCTGGTTTGTGTCTCGAACGCTCGAATAAGATGCTCTACGGCTCAACAGATCCGGAAAAGTTCGTTACTCTGTTTCATTCAATACTGAACCCCACGAATCACGAACTGACCTTTTCGAATGCGGGCCACGAGCCGCCCCTATTGTTGTCTGTGAATGACAAAATACCAAAGAGACTGCAGACGGGAGGGCTGGTCCTGGGAATCAGCGATGATTTTGAATACAGCGAGAAGCAGGTCAAGCTTCAAAAGGGAGATTTAATGCTGATTTATTCAGACGGCGTTATAGATGCGGTAAAAAATGAGGATGAACCGTACGGTGAAGACAGATTCATTAAGCACGTATTGAATCACAGATCGGAAAGCGCTGCTGCGATTATCGACTCAACCGTATCGGCGATAATGGCGCATACCGGCGGCAAGGAGCAGATCGACGATATTACGATGGTCGCCGTTAGGAGAATCGATTAGCATGTCTAGCCGTCTTTGCGGGCCGCGCCGGCAAATCGTCTCGGTATGGGCTCAATGATCATTGTTTTGCTCCGCTTTTTTCAAAAAAGAATTTCCTTCCGGAATGGCAAGGTTTATTAGCAGGGCTCCCTTGATGTCGCCAACTTTGTCGCCCGACGGAAGGGCGCCGTATTTCTCCTTCATTATCATCTTCACCTCAGGCTGTACCATGCTTGATGGTCCATGACAGGTCAGGCATAAAGGTTCAATCTTAATGGCCCTTATATATGTGGTTTTAGAAGCCTTTTCAGAAATCCTGGTGAACATGAAATCATCATAGCTCGTATCCAGGTCTTTTTCCCGCGCATCAATCATTTTTCTAAGCGCCGTTGATTCGAAACTCTTTAATCTCTTTTCGCGGTTGAGGATGGGAATCGTGATACGCTCGACTGTCAATCCCGGTTTCTTCGAATATTCTCTGCACAGCGCATCGACTTTTTCAGCACATGTTCCAATTGCTCCGGTAATGCCCTTGTCGAGAATGTCGTCATGCAGTGATTTGGACATGTCCTTTATGAAATCATCGCAGGCGTGACGGCAGACTTTTAGGGTTGCCGGTTCTCCTTCGCCGGCTCGAAGAGAGGCAAAAATCAACAGCAGTATGACTGTGAGAAATATTCTCTTGATCATTGTAATCACCTCCTTCGCCGAATCGGAATAATTTGCAGGATGAGTATTTCGGAAGAACCGGAGGAGACAGACCGATCTTAAGACTGATGGGAAAACGGATGAAGTAAAATAATCTCCACGTAATATTTTCCACGATGCCCTCCTTCGGTGAGGAACCGGGTAGCAGTGGATTATATTTTGCTTGTCTTATGCGAGAGACTACGAAGAGAGTGTATACTCAGAGGACCGGAAAGTCCAGCGAAATGTCGGAATGAAATCTAACCAATGAGAAGTACGATGGGAATAGCCTAGAAATTCAGCGCAATTAAAGTAATTTCATTCGTCAAAATTCAGGCCGTAGGAACCACTAATGTCGAGCGGCGGCATGGGGCCGTCAATCGGCTTGGCATCACGAACGTACCAGTTGAACCATTCGAGGCTGCGGTAAAGAACATCCGCCCTGCCTGTCTGCTTTCGATTGCCGTGGCCTTCGCCCGGATATTTAACGAGCCTTACCGCAGGATGATTATTCATTTTGAGTCTTGTGTAATATTCGATGCTTTGCGAAGGACTGACCCGGGTATCGGACGCGCCTCCAAGTATAAGCACGGCGGTCTGGCTTTTATGGGCCCAATAGATCGGGCTTCGCTTCAAGCTCATTTCCCACATATCCTCGAGTTTTTTGCCAGAATGAACGTAAAGTTCTTCATAAGGTATATCGGTGGTGCCGCGTTTGCTTATAAGGTCGCTAATTCCGACGAACATACATACGGCTTTTACATAACGAGTATAATAAGAAGAAAACCAGGCGGCTGCGAAGCCGCCATATGATCCGCCCCCAAGCCCGATTCTGTCCCGATCGGCGATTCCTTTGTCAACAAGCGCGTCGATGGCGTCTGCTATATCATCAAATTCTTTTCCGGCGGCATCCCCGTGGCCGACCATTCCATAATCGACTCCGTACCCGGTGCTGGAACGATAGTTGGGATGAAAAACTGCATATCCTGCACTAGAAAAAACCTGTGCCGGTTGAAAGTAACCCGTGAGCCATCTGTTTGAATAATGCGATTCGGGTCCGCCGTGAACGGTTATGACTAAAGGGTATTTTTTATTCTGATCATATTCAACAGGGTAGACTAGAATCCCTTCGAGGGGTTCTCCATCTCGAGCGGTATAGCCGAAAACTTCCTGGCGGCCAAGGCTGCGTTCGCTGATCCATGGATTCAAGGTGGTCATTCTTATGATTCTTTTTCCGGGGCGCCAATAAAAAAGATCGCTTGGGATTGATGGGGATGACCCTAGCATGCAAAAATGCTTTCGATTCTTCGAGAAAGCCGGCGCTCCAAAAATTACCCCGGTTTGCTTGGAATCTAGAATAAGCTTGCGCTGGCGTCCGTTGGATTTTATGGAATAAAGAGCCGTATTGACGCCTTCATCCGCTTTATAAATAAGAGTGGCATCATCTCTCCATCCTACCCAATTTATGTGTCCCCGGTAATCAGGGGGAGTCAAATTGACGGTCCGGCCATCTTTTGGGTTCATGACATATAGTTGACTTACGGCATGGTCTGAGCTGTCGAGCGCGGCGGTATAGGCTATTCTCTTGCCGTCAGGACTGAAAGAATAATTGCCGAGTTTTCCGATAGCGCGGCGGAATATCCTTTTGGTATTTCCATTGTCGGTGTCAAGCAGGTGAATCTGCTGGAACATATAGCGATGATCTATGAGATTCTTATCCGTGACCGCAGCGGCTATGGTACCGCCGTCGGTGTTGAATGTAAAACTCCAAGCTGTCAGGCTGTCGGTAAGCTGTTTTGTGCTTTCGTCTTTATCAGCGCGCTCGGCGGACGTGATATAAAGATTTCTTGGTTTGAGGTTTTCCTCGAAATATATGAATCCGTAACCTTTCTTTTTCAGTTTTTCTTCACGCTTCGTAGGAGCAGAGGAAGCGATATAAGCTATTCTCCTGGAATCCGGATGCCATCGAAAAAAACTGACATCGGTTTTAGAATGAGTGGCTTGAAAAGACTCGCCCCCGTCGACTGGAATTACCCAGACCTGCGTTTTAGCCTTATCTCCTTTTTTCGTTAGAAAAGCTATACTCGATCCATCCGGGCTCCACAGAGGGGAACTGATATGCACATCACCGGTTACAAAAGGGCGTGTGTTAGCCGTTTCAAGAGAAACGACATGGAGCTCGCTGTAAGCCGATCCCGGTTTATCATCGGGTTTGCGGGGAACGCGGACCAGGAAAGCCGCGCGGCTGCCGTCTGGGCTCAAAGACGGGCTGGATGCGTATTTTATCTTCAATGCATCTTCGGGTGAGAACACGGCGGCTTTCGACGCTAGAGGCACCCACGCTAAAACCAGGAAAGCGGCAAATGTGGCCGCGAATATAAAAATCGATCTTCTATTTTTCATACGCAAATCCCCCTTCTTACGGAAAAGGCGTTCATAACATTTTTAAGTAATGAACTAAAATAACATGCACGATAGGTAAGCGAATACTGTTTTTTGATCTGAAGCTCATGATCGAGAAGGGAGGCGGCAGGTAATTCTGAATCGGATAGACGAGAATTTCCGCCCGAAAGTGTTTATTGGCAAAGAAAACAACAAGAAAGAGCTTTTATTTAAAGTATATAATGCCGGGCGTTTTCCTTGACTTTCGGTTTACTTTCGTTTATTCTCCGCTTGAGATCAATGTGAGAGGCGTACGGCGCGGGCGAGATAATGCCCTGCAAAATACCGCTGCGTCCTGGCGGCAAGATGAAAACCAATAAACCGCGGAGGAGGTTGCCATGAAAAAGCTCCCGGTTCTGACCAGGCGCCAAAAGAGCGTTCTTAAATTCATTACGGCTTTCCTGGAAGCCGAGGGCTATGCCCCAAGCCTCGAGGAGATAAGAGACCATTTCGGGTTGGCTGCCGTAAGCACCGTACACGAGCACCTGGAAAAGCTGACCGCAAAAGGCTATCTCGTGAGAGAATGGAACCAATCCCGGTCGCTTTCTCTTACTCCGGAACTGATGACTCGGAGATCGGCCAGAATCATTCCGCTTCTGGGCAGGGTCGCGGCGGGCACCCCGATCGAAGCCGTGCCCGATACCGAAGAGATCTCCGTGCCGGAAACTTTCACAGGCAGCAAGGAAACATACGCGCTCGAGGTGAACGGGGATTCAATGATCGATGAGGGGATACTCGACGGAGACACCCTCGTCGTAGAGAAAAGGAGTTCGGCGGAAAACGGGGAACTGGTGATAGCGCTCATTAAGAACAGCGATGTGGCGGTAAAGCGTCTCTACAAGAGCGGCAAGAAGATAAAACTGATTTCAGCCAACGAAAGCCATCCCCCTATGCTTTTTAGCGCCGGAGAAGTTCGTATACAGGGAATAGTCGTTGGTCTTCTCAGGCGTTACCGCTGAAATGCCGAATGTGCTGCATCCAATCGGTTTGAACAATGTCTTTTATTCATCTCGATGTTCATTCAAACTATTCGCTTCTCAGTGGGGCGAGCAGCGTGGAAGAGCTTGTAAAAAAAGCGGCCGCGCTCGATATGCCCGCCCTCGCCCTCACTGATACCAACGGTATGTACGCGGTTGTCGCCTTTGTCAATGCCTGCAGGGAGGCCGGTATCAAACCCATTCCCGCGGCCGAGATAGACTGCTCCGGTATCGATGCGGAGGATGAAAATAGAAGCGGCCGCGACCGAAGAGCGCTTATCATTCCCAGGAATATGAGTGGATACAGAGAAACGTGCCGCATGGTTACGGCAAGGCATCTGCAAAAAGATTTCAACCTTAAGAAAGCGCTGAATGAATCGTCCCGAAATATCTTCATAATAAGCAGTTACGATGAAATACTAAAATCCCTTAGTGGCAGAAGAAATGTTTATGCGGCGCTCCCTTCGGGAACGGGATCAAAGGCCAGGCAGCGAAGGTACTACATGCAAAGCCTTTCGGAGAACTGCGGTTTGGGAACGGTCGCCACCAACCGCGTTCATTTCGCGGAGCCGGCGGGTTATTCCGCGCACAGGGTGCTTTCGGCGGTGCGTACGCGAAGCACCATAGGCACACTCCCGGAAGGGTCTCTTGTTGACAGTTCATGCTATATGAAAAGTGCCGATGAAATGAGAGAAGTTTTCAAAGATTTTCCACAGAGCCTGCGCGCCGCATCTGAAATCGCGTGGGC
The DNA here is from genome assembly GCA_964654695.1 of uncultured bacterium. GTDB lineage: Bacteria > Krumholzibacteriota > Krumholzibacteriia > WVZY01 > WVZY01 > CAZZKJ01. The sequence continues at coordinate 26,164 of CAZZKJ010000011.1, forward strand.
TGTGGATGTAGATCTCGAACTGGATATTCCCCGTCCGCCTCGTTTTGATCCTCCGGCCGGAGAAACATGTTTTTCCTATCTTGCGGCGCTGTCTTTCGACGGGTTGCGAAAAAGGGTGGGAGCGTTCGGTCGCGAAGCCCTTGAGCTGCTTACGAGGGAACTCGATGTGATCGAACGCCTGGGCATGGCGTCGTACTTTCTCGTATGCTGGGATATTGTACGGTTCGCCCGCAGCATGGGAATGCCGTCCCTGGGCAGGGGATCGGCTGCGAACAGCATGGTTTCATACTGCCTGTGGATAACCCACTTGAACCCAATGAAGCACAACCTCTTTTTCGAACGGTTCTTGAACCTGGAAAGGTCCACTCCCCCTGATTTTGATATGGATTTCGGTACTGATGACAGGGAAAAGGTGTTTGATTACGTATTCAAAAAGTACGGCCGCGATTATACCGCCATGATTTCTACAGTGAGCACGCTTCGAGCGCGTTCAGCCATAAGGGAGACGGCCAAGGCCCTGGGCATTCCGGCCGGGGAAATAGATGGCGTGGTAAAAAGAATCCCGCATTTTGCCGACGCGGAGACGCTGGAACAGACGATGGAGGCGCGGTCCGACACCCGCAGTCTTCCATTGAAAGAAGAGCCGTTCAAGACGATTCTCGCCGTTGCCGGCCGCATTGCCGGTTTTCCCAGGCATCTTGCGACCCATCCCTGTGGATTGGTGATATCGCCCGAACCCATCTCCGATCTCATGCCTCTAGAAAGAGGAGATAAAGGTCTGGAGATAACGCAGTGGACGATGTATCCGGTCGAAGACGCCGGGCTGATCAAAATAGACATAATTGGCCAAAAAGGGATGGCCGTTATAAAAGACACGATTCAAGCCGTGGAAAAAAACTACAAAACGACGATAGACGGTGAAAATATAAATTACCTCGATGATGCCAAAGCAAAGACTCTAATGCGTACAGGCAAAACCGAAGGAGCTTTCTATATTGAATCTCCCATAATGCAGCAGCTCCTGGAACAGGCACGTTGCGAGGATTTCGAAGCGCTCACGGCCCTGTCGTCGATAATAAGGCCGGGCGTGTCCAATTACGGTGGCAAGCAGGAGTATCTGCAGCGCTATCTCGGCCGGGCCCCGGTCGCCTATCTCCATCCCTGTCTGGAAAAGGTGCTGGGAGATACTTACGGATGCCTTATATACCAGGAACAGGTGATACAGACGGCCGTTGCCATGGCGGGTATGACGCTCGCGGAAGCCGACGGGTTGAGGCTGTGCATGTCGAAAAAAAGAAATTGGGAGAGAATGGAAAATTACAAAGAAAGGTTTTTCAGTGGTGCGAGGGAAAAGGGTATTCCCGAAGATGTGATAAAAGAAGTCTTTTCGCAGATAAAATCGTTCGCCGGTTATGCTTTTTGCAAAGCCCATTCGGCTTCGTTTGCGATTGAGTCTTTTCAAAGTCTCTATTGGCGCGCGCATTACCCCGCCGAATTTATGGCCGCTGTTCTGTCGAACCAGGGAGGATATTACTCGACGATGGAATACATCGAGGAAGCCAGGCGGATGGGACTCATGATTATGCCGCCTTGTGTAAACAAGAGCGAGGTTGCTTACACCGGAAGAGGCAGAGAAATACGCACGGGCCTTATGCAGGTAAAAGGGCTCAGGACATGCATGATGGAGCAGTTGGTGTCCGAGCGCGTCCGTTTGGGCCCGTACCGTTCTGTTGAAGGTTTGCTGGCAAAGATTCCGCTGGCCAAAAAGGAAGCTGAAACGCTTGCCGGGTGTGGAGCATTCGATTCGCTCGGCGGGAGCCGCGCCGAAATTATGTGGCAGGTTGCCCTGGTTTTCGGAAGCGCCGGAGGCGGGGGCCGCGCGGGCGGAATAAAAATGGAAATAGCTGCACCGGTTCCGGTGCGGGGGGTGAGGGAAATGGTAAAAACGCTGCCCGCGCTCGATGAGCAATCCGAACGGGAACGGCTTCTCGGTGAACTGAAGTGTCTCGATGTTCTGGTGTCTGCCCACCCGTTTATCCTTTACAAAAATCGGTTGGAGCGAATCAGGAGGCTCAGACATATCGTCAACAGTGTCGATGTGGGAGCCCACGAAGGCAGGAATATTTACTGCCTCGGCTGGAGGGTTACGATGAAAAAGGTGCAGATATCGGATGGAAAGGGGATGATGGCTTTTGTTACTTTTTCGGATGAACGGGGACGTCTGGAAACGACGTTTTTCCCGGGGGCTTTTGACCGCTGCGCTGAGGAGCTTTTGAGAGGGAAGGGGCCATTTTTGATGATGGGCCGGGTTGAAGTGAATATGGGTGTCCCCAATCTCATCGTGAAGAAAATCGCTCTCATACGCTAATAGCAGTTCCACTTAAGTCCGGGCTCGGTGAGGGAAAACCCTCAGTGGACAATTGTGGCGGTTCGGCCGAAATTGCTTTATAATTTATTAAGAGCGCCTGATTTGCCCTGGTAATGAAAACAGCAGATTCGGAATGAAAACTTCCATCTCGCTGTTTTTGAAGGTGAAGAGATGAGATACAGCCGCTTAATAGCGAGATTGACAATAATATCGGCAGCGGGAATCCTGCTTAGCACGGGAGCGCCCTCGATGCCGGGCGGCTCGGCGCAAGACCAAGATGGCAGCTATATGAAGCTATTCTCCTTCAAGGGCTCGACCGGCAAATTAAGAACACCGAAAAAGACGGAGGCGGTACAAGAAAACTTCGATATAGACGATTACCTGATCGATATAGCTATAGATCTCGGAACCAGAATGATTTCGGGCAGTGTGGATGTCAGATTTTTGATAACCCAGCCGCCCCTCGATACGTTTTTCGTGCATCTTCATGACCAGATGACGATCGATAGCATCATGATCGAAGGTGCTCCCGCGGCTTTTGTAAGAGAATCCGGGCGGGTAAAGATAGCCCTGGACTCCGTCCACTCATCTGCGGATACGCTGGTTGCCTCGATCCATTATCACGGAAGCCCGGTCAACCAGGGCATGCGCTTCTTTCTGAAATACGCATATAACCTGAGCGAGCCCGACATGGCAAGGAATTGGCTGCCGTGCTATGACGAGCCGTGGGATAAAGCTACCAGCGAGATGATCGTTACGGTAGCGGACAGCCTCTTTTGCGCTTCTAACGGAATTCTTGTCGATACGATAAATAATATGGACGGCACAAAAACATTTCATTGGAGAACCAGCTATCCGCACACCACTTATACCATATCGGTAGCGATAGCCGTCTACGATTCTTTTTCCCACTATTATGTGTACGGCCCGGCGGATTCGATGGAAATGCCATATTACGTTTATCCCGAAAAAATGGCCAATGCTCTGGTCTCATTTGCAAACGCGCCGGCGATCATGAGTTTTTTTTCCAACACATTTGGCCGGTATCCTTTTATCGACGAAGTGTACGCCACGGCGGCCGCTCCGATAAACGGTGCGATGGAGAATTTCACCTGTACCACGTACGGCGCAGGTTTCATAAACGGATCTCACAAATATGACTGGATAATAGCCCATGAAATGGCCCATTCCTGGTTCGGCAACAGTGTTACCCTGAAGGATTGGCGCGATATATGGTTGAATGAGGGATTCGCAACGTATTCGGATGCGCTCTGGAGCGAGAACAGCGGGGGCCGGTCCGCATATATAGACAGAATGGAGTTTTTCAAGACAGAATATTTCAACGAGGATGATCAGAACAGGTTTTCAACATATGATCCCGATTTTTTATGGGGGGCCACTGTATATGAAAAAGGTGCATGGATTCTGCATATGCTTAGATACAGCATGGGGGATTCAACCTTCTTTGCCTCCATGCGCCGATATCATCAAATATTCAAGTTTGGTTCCGCCGGAACCGAGGATTTCAAGAGTATATGCGAAGCGGAAGCCAACCAGGATTTGGGGCCGTTCTTCGACCAGTGGGTCTACGCTGCCGGCTATCCGGAATACCGGCTCAGCTGGTGGTATTATTATGCGAACGGGCGGTACGAAACCATGCTTCACTTGAACCAGGTACAAGTGAACGCACCGGTTTTTACTATTCCGGTCGAGATCAAGATTGCCACAACCGCCGGCGACACCATGGTTGCTTTTCCGGTATCATCCGCGTCGGAGGATTTCCTGCTGTTGCTGGATGCGGAACCGGTCTCGGTTAGTTTCGATCCCGATGACTGGATACTCAAAAAATTCGAGTATTCGCTCAGCTCAACAGACGACATTCCCTCCAACGGAAAACTGTTGGGACGAGTCTATCCAAATCCTTCATACGGTACATCCAGACTGGATTTTTACCTGCCTGAGAGCGCGTGGGTCACCGTGGACATATTCGATATTTCCGGCAGAAAAGTCGCAAATTTGATAAACGGCTTCCGCCCGAAGCGATGGAATACTGTTTATTGGAATTCCGGAGGTCCAAAGAACCGAAAAGCCAGCGGTATTTATTTTTATAAGATAACCTCCCGTGGCAAAACCTTTGCCGGCAAAATGGCCGTAGTCAGGTAGAAAGCCGGAATAATGCCCTCGAAACAAAAAATAATAATAGACGGGTATAATTTAATGCATGCGGATCCTGAAATTAAGAATTTGATCGAGCAGGACCTGGAAAAAGCTAGAGGAGAACTTATTGATTTATTGGAGAAATATCTTCGGACGAGGCAAGTCCAAATGACGCTGGTGTTCGATGGCCGGGGCCGGATGATGGATGCGGAAACCAGGAGGTTGGGGGTGTTTCAAATAGTGTTCAGCCCATCGTATCAAAGCGCTGATGAATTTATAATTACGTCGGTTCGAGAAGCGGCAAATCCCAGGGAATATATGGTCGTTACTTCAGATAACGCCGACATAGGCAGGGCGGTAAGGGCAGTGGGCGCTTCTGTCGTGCCATCCGATGAATTTGCCCGCAGGCTGAGGAAGCGCGGTTCCGCAGCAGCGCGGGACGGAGAAAAACCCGAGCCCGGTGAAGAGGATATGAGCTATTGGCTCGAGCAATTTAAAAAACACGATTGCGACAACAGCCAATAGCATTTAGAATACATTTGTTAAATGCATTATTTAATAAACCTTCGGGATAGGGCGCATCGCAAATAAAATAGGGAGGATCGGCGAATGCAAAAAGCAAAAATTGCGCTGATAGGAGGCGGACAGATAGGCGGCACTCTGGCGTTGATCGCCGCTCAAAAGGAGCTGGGAGACATTGTAATCTACGACATAATCGAAGGCATGCCCCAGGGCAAGGCGCTCGACATAATGGAATCAAATCCGGTTGGCGGATACGATGTCAGTGTTACCGGAACGAATGATTACCGCGGTATTAAGGGCGCGGATGTGGCGATTGTAACTGCGGGCTTTCCAAGGAAACCGGGGATGAGCAGGGATGATCTGTTGAACAAGAACCTGGGTATAATCAAGGTCGTTGCCAAGAACCTGAAACGATACTGCCCGAAAGCCTTCGTAATCGTTATTTCCAATCCGCTGGATGCCATGGTTTACGCAGTGAAGGAGATAACAGGTATGCCGAAGAATATGGTTGTCGGGATGGCCGGCGTGCTGGATTCTTCGCGATTCAAAGCTTTTGTTGCGATGGAGCTTGGAGTAAGCGCGCAGGATGTAACCGCCCTCGTTCTTGGCGGACACGGCGATACTGTGGTTCCTCTTCCAAGGTATTGCTCGGTCGCCGGCGTGCCTCTGTCATCTCTTTTGTCCAAGGATAAAATCGATAAAATCGTACAGAGAACACGATTCGCCGGCGGCGAAATAGTAAAACTTCTTAAAACGGGAAGTGCTTATTATTCTCCGGCCGCATCGGCCATCGCCATGGCTGAATCTTTTTTGCGGGACAAAAAAAGGGTGGTCACATGTGCTGCGCAGTTGAATGGAGAATACGGAGTTAAAGGATATTACATGGGAGTGCCGGCGGTGATTGGTGCGGGTGGAGTTGAAAGAATCATTGAGTTGGACCTAAGGGCGGTGGAGAAGAAACAACTAAAGAAATCGATCGATCACGTAAAGCAATTGGTCAAAGTAATTCAACTCTGACGATACGGCGGTTATAAGCAAACAGCTCTGGCATAGCCTGCGATAGCGCCGATGAGCAGAAGAAGGGGGCCCTTTTATGAAAAGGATTTTCATTTCAATATTGGTGCTGACTGCGGTTCTCAACTGCCAATTAGCATCTGCCAAGAATCTTGATATCGAGAAGATGCGGATTCTGGCCTCGAGATTTCCTTTTGCAATTGTGGTCAACCAGGAGGATCCGGAGCAATTGAAATTCATCTATACCGATGTTGTGCAGCACGTGCATATATATCATGTGGAAAAGAAAATGCTCGTTCTTGAATGGGAAACTACAAATCTGGGTTCGAAGGTTACGGCTCTATTCGTGCATGACCTCTTCAATGATGGTTCCCAAGAAATGGTAATTGCCACCGAGGCGGGAAGAATACTCATTTACGGAATGGACGATTACGAGCTTATATGGGAAAACCTGCAGGATCCTTTCGATAAGATAGAATGCATGAACGCTGCCGACATCGATCGCGACCCGCAGGAAGAAATCATATTTGTAGCCGATTCGAATTTGTATATCTACGACTCCCTGACCAAAAGCCTGGAATGGAAAAGCCAGGAAGATTTTACAGCCAAGGAGATTCTTCTGGCCAACGTCGATGATGATGAACAACTGGAAATAATTCTTAATACGGGTTCAATCCTGGATTCGCGTTTTTATAATGTCGAATTTCAGAATGATAAAATTTTTGGAGAACGGATAAGCCTTTTCGATATCAATGATGACGGGATAGATGAGATTTTTGGGGAATTTTCAGATTTTACGTTGAGAATCTATGATATCTATGCGGAACGGGAGATATGGTGAGCAATAACTTGTGCAGCGGCAATAGGTTAGCGTGCCACTAAGCGAAAAATATAGCTTGAGGTTAATGCGCAGCTGTGATATAATCCCGCCTAGCTGCGGTAAGTTAATTTTCCTTATCTCCGTGGTGGTTACGGAATTGCGCATTTAGCGTTCTGCGCCGGTTTTGGGCCTATAATATTAATCCGGATACCATCGGCGGTAATGCTACAGGCATAGTGCGAGAGAGGAGGGCTCGTTGGCGATGAATGTAAAGAGATTTTGTTTATGTGCTATAGTTTTCGCTGCAAGCGCGGTTCTTGTTTTACCCTCTTTGGTGTTTTCAGCTTCTCAAGCTGAAAGTTTCAGTTTATCGGGTTCTGGATCCCTGCTTGCAAATCCCGCCGAGTTCAACGGCATTATTGATGCCGGAACGCTCGCTGGAGGCACCTTCGTTATAAATATCGATGACTCAGGCTGGCCAACAGATGATCCAATGACGCCGCAAAATGAGAGATGGGATTACCTTCTCTCCAACTATTATACATATTCGCCGACAACAAACAACGAGCACTGGACCGGTTATTTCCCTTTATACGGCGGCGTGGTGCCGCCCGTATTATGGCACTTTTATAACGGTGGAAATAACCTCGGCGGCATAATTAGATACTTGATTATTACCATTTCTGACGACGACAAGGACGGCATCGTCGATCAATCCGAGTTGATGAACCAGGCTGTTGCCGGCAACCTACAGAGCCATATCGAGCAGAGCACCGGATCATATTTCGGTATGTGCGGTATCGGCAGCATGAACGGCAACCTGCAAGATTTTGATCCAACGCTTTTTGATCTTTTGACTATTCCAATTGGGAACCTGTATTTGCGAACTGTTAGTTGTGCCGTGCCCGCAGAGAATCCATCATGGGGCGCTGTGAAGGCGATGTACGCCGATTAAGAAAGCCTTTAGAAAAATAACAGAAAGGTATGGTTATCATGGGACAATGCTTGAAGCTTTCACTCATCACCTTGGCAGTGGTTTTTCTTCTTGCTCCGGGATCATTCGCTCAGATTCCTACGCATATCGTCTATGACTGGTCGGGAACAGGCAATTTTCTCGTTTCTCCCGTAGTGTATTCGGGCTCAATTGATTCTGGAGAACCGAAATTGGTCGGTGGTTCTTGGGATCTCCTGGTTGATGATACGGGCTGGCCACCTGACACAGATAAACTGGTTCGGTGGAATTATATCAACAGCACCTACTTTGATCCATTCTATGATCCTATGCAGGGGTCATGGACGGGCACTTTTGACAACACTTCGACGGCCAGTGATCTCCTTTGGCATGCATCTTCGGGCTGGGGAGGCATTCATGGTACCGCCGTGCTTCAGATTACAATTCTGGACTTCAATTTCGATCAGATAATTGATCCCGATGAAAGAGCTTTCAGCGTTTTTTCGGGTACTTTGGTGGTGGTTAAGGACGGTTCCGGAATTTGGGCCGGTTACTGCGGCTTGGGATCATTCAGCGGAAGCTCAAGCAATGCCGACCCCGTTAATTGGGCCGATGATTTCGTATCAGGTTCAACCATACTTGATGTCGATATATGCGATGTTCCCACAAATAATGTTACATGGGGACAGGTTAAGGAGCTGTACGGTTCAAATTAAGTTCCTATAGATAAATTGACAAAAAGCCCCGCAGGTTTTGAACCCGCGGGGCTTTTGAATCAGTATATATGTTCATTTCATCGGTTTGAAATCGATCCGCACCTTAGTCCACATTTTCGCCGGCCGGCCGTCGATGGACCCGGGCGTAAACAAGATTTTTTTTGCGGTTTCAATGGCGGCGGAAACGCATCTGTTCGATTCATCGGAGCCCATGGAGGATATTTTCAGGATTCTCCCCTGCTCGTCAACAAGGATTCGCAAATCTATGGAATTCCCGAGGCACTGTTTCGCGCTTTTTGAGTCGGGCCAGTAGAGCTCTCTGGGCTTGGGGGGCAGAAATATTTTAGGCTTTGAGCTCGACGGCGGAAGCGGATTTTGGTCATAAGACGGAACCCGGTCCAAACCGGAATGCTTCTCGAGTTCTGAAATTCGCTTATCTGGATTTTCACTCTTGAGGGGCTGGGCGCGTTTTTCACTTTGCAAGATCGGTTCGGGAAATCGGTTTTGATCGTCTTCGATATCAACTGGAATAGTAATTATTGCGTCGGGATGAAAGGAAGTTTCCATGGATGATATATTTTCCACGGCAATTTTCTTGGTAAAAAGAGACAGGTATGGTTTCTTAAAAAGCGTGAGCAGCAAAATGTGCACTATAAATACGATGGCGATGAATATGAGCCAAAGTCTTGTGGACACGCGGATTTTCATATTCTCTTTCATCTCCGGGAATGAGGCGTTCTATGCGCTTTTTTAATATTTCAATTGATGCTGCTCAGAGAATAGTATAATAATCAAGCAGAATGAGGAAAAGTAAATATGTCAGCAAAGGATGAAATGCATAAACGGCAACTTCTAACGCTGCCTAACATGATCTCTCTCCTCAGGATAATTATGGCGGCCGCGGCTGCAGTGTTGTTCGGTTTTTCTTCACACGCACTTTCGGCTGCGTTTATCTGTCTGTTGGCAACTATTCTTGATGCCGTTGACGGATGGGCCGCAAGAAGGCTGTCTCAGTGCTCCGTAGTCGGCGGATGGGTTGACCCCATCGCGGATAAAATCCTTATTGCTGTTATATTCACAGTTATAGCCGTGAACATTCCTTATCTCACGGTACGGGTACTTTTTGCCGCGATAATGGTGCGAGAAGCCTTTATAACCATTTTCAGAATCTCAGCCAAAAGACAGAATTCAATTAATCTTCCTTCCAACGCGGCCGGTAAGTGGAAAATGATGAGCCAGGGAATCTTCGGAAATGCTATTTTGATCTGGGGGGTGCTCGTGGAGTTCGATATAGCTTATTGGGTGGTGCTCTCGGCATTCATAATAACCACCTTGCTTTCTTATACTTCGCTTTGGCTGACAATTAGCCGATATTGTCGGGAAAAAACAAAGAGGGCGGTGTTTCGAGAAGGGCTGCTGGAAAATGCAGAAGAGGAATCCGCCAGAATGATTGCCGGAAAATAATTAGCTCATCTTTCATTCCTGCCGTAAAATATGCATCCTTGAGCCAGCGCAGCAGGCGCGAAAACAAAGGGGCCTGCCGCCGACCAGGGCAGACCCTCTCTGCGCTACTAGCAAATAAGAAGCAAGCTGGTAGCACTTATAACTTATTATCTTCGATTGATGTTGTCAATGCGTGACGGAGCGATTAAATTAAATGATATATGAAAGATTGTGCGAAAAAGATAACATCTTTCCAAACGGGACTTTGTATCGGAATTAGCTGCCTGGTTTTGTTTGCAACCTCCCCCTGTTGTGCCTGGGAGAGCATATTAAATCACAAGAAAGCTGAGCGATCCGATGAAATTGCTTCATTTGCCGTAGTATCAAAATCCGCCAAACAGCAATCAAGCAGCAATAGTCCGTATATGAATACCGCAGCCATGCAACCCGATTCCGCGTCTTCAGGGAATATGGATTTTGGCAAGGAGGAAAAAAACGGTCACCTGATCCGAGATATATCGGTTTTCTTGATAGTGTCGGCATTCGTAGGATACTTCTTAATCAAAGTGTTCATCGAAGGCGAGACCACGGAGCCGTCATCGAATAATAACGGCAAAGTCATTCCGGGGGGATAGAACGCAAAAAGGATCAATTAGAAGAAGGCACAGAGAAAACGCCCAGCGTATTTCTGGAAAATAGATAATGCTTGTAAAATTATCGGCGATTTCTGCATCAGTGCAATATCTGCGTGTTATGATTGCTTTGCGTGCCTCTTACTATAAAAAAGGGAGAACCTCCGGGGGTTCTCCCTTTCGATAAAAATCTGGATTTCGCTATATAGTCTTGCGGCCGCTTATCGTGGTTTTGGAATCCTTGAAAGATATGCCCAGCTTGGCGTCCTTATCGCCGGTAGTAATCCTGAAAGTTACTGAACCGCCCCGCTTGACCGGTTTGCTGCTGGTTCTAAAAAGAGCTTCAGATTCGGAAGCTATAGAGCACCACCCCTTGGGCACCGATACGTCATCGATCGAACCGCTGGGGTCGCTTACGGTAACTCCGTAGATGCTTCGATTTCCGGCTGAAACTTTCAGCAGGATTACCGTTAATCCATCATCGGAGGCAAGAATGCTCTTGCTTACCGATGGGCCGGCGGCCGAAGTCATTGGAGCTATCGAAATAATTAAAAGAATTGAAAGAACGCCTGATAAAAGAGTTCGTTTCATAACAGACCTCCATTGCTGTAAATTCCAAGGTGCATAATCAAGATGGCCTTGTTCATGACAAACATCATTAAGCAAAGCACCCGGCTCCTTGTAATATCTGAAAATACCTTATTTATGTGCCGACGGGTTCAGGCTTTCCCATCAGGTGTAATTATATCATATAATAACCGTATTTGTCGAGAGCACGGATACAGAATATCTCGATGCAAGCTTTGCGCATCATAGCGATGAGGGCTTCAATTCAAAGGCCGGCAGCATGGGAAATGTCAAAATATTATTTAAGAGATTAAATATTAAGGAGTTATATGTCTTTTATGATTTGTAATACGGCGTCGTATCGGCCGAAAGGAGGCATTATGTATGCCCCTTTAACTCTCGGAAAGGACATGCAGCCTTTCAGGGCATCTCTTGATATTGATACCCCCATTTGACGAGCTTTTTCTCCACCCGGGGCTTTGCGCATTTTTTCAAGGACGGCAGGAGGGATTTGCATGCCGGGCACTTCATTGTGCAAAAATTCAGCGTTTTTGAAACTGGTAAGAGGCAGTATACCCACGAGAATGGGAATTTCAGCGACCCGGGTCAATTCCAGAAATTTTTCAAGCAGTGAGGGTTCATAGACCGGTTGAGTGAGTACAAATTCAGCGCCGGCATCGATTTTCTGGAAAAAGCGCTTGATTTCGGTTTCGAGATCGATGGCACCGGGATTAGCTCCTACGCCGATAGTGAAACCTGTCGTGCCTTTTAGGGGATTTGACCCAACATCCAATCCGTGATTCATATTATTGACAATCCTCACAAGGCCTATTGAATCCACGTCGTATACTGCTGTGGCGTCCGGATAATCGCCGAGCTTGGGAGGATCCCCCGTGATAATAAGAAGATTCCTCAATCCCAAGGCGTGGGCGCCAATTAGATCGGATTGCATCCCCAGCAGGTTCCGGTCACGGCAGCAGTAATGCAGGATTGTTTCTATACCAATGTTTTTTTCCATCAGGGAAGCAAGCGCCATTGGGCTCATTCGCGCGCTGGCCCTCGGACCGTCAGCGATATTAATGGCATCAACTCCGTTGTCCATCATAAGACGGGCTGCTTCGAGGGATTTTCCGGGATCGAGACCTTTTGGAGGATCTATTTCCACGCTTAAAAAGAACTTTTGTCCAAGATTCGACCCGAGTTTGCTTCTTTCATGAAAAGCCGTTGCAGGCAGTGTGCGCACATCGTTTTGGATCTGGATATTCTCCTTAACTTCCACATGTACTGGCTGAAGTGCCATTACCGCGCTGCACATGGCTTTTATATGTTGAGGAGTGGTTCCGCAGCATCCGCCGATTACCGACGCTCCCGATTGGATGAATCTCTTGGCATATTCGGCCATATATTCCGGGGAAGTAAGATAAATAAAACGCCCCTCAACCATGCGCGGCGTACCTGCGTTTGGCTGGATGGAAATGTATTTATCCGTCAGGCCGCGCAATTTTTCGAGTATTTCCAGCATGGGCTGGGGCCCTATGCTGCAGTTAAGCCCTATACTGTCAATGTCTGTTCCCGACAGCTCTCTGGCCGTCTGCTCCAGGGACTCTCCCATTGGAGTTTGTCTTTCATCTGAAAAGGTCATTTGAGATATTATGGGTTTTTCTGTAATTGTCCTGGCTGCTTCAATAGCGATTTTCATTTCTTCTAAGCTGTGAATAGTCTCAAATATAAGAAGATCTACATGGGGAGCAAGCGCCTGAATCTGCTCTCTGAAGGCATCTTTCGCCTGTTTCCTGGAGATTATTCCCAGCGGCCTTAGAGGCTTTCCCAGCGGTCCAATGGATCCGGCGATATAAGCATTGCCGCGCGCGGCACCGTCGGCGATGGCAGCTCCGGCTTCGTTGATTTCCGTTACTTTGTTTTCTATTCCGAATGCGGAAAGCTTGAAGCGGTTGGCGCCGAAAGTGTTTGTTTCAATTATCTCTGCCCCGGCGGCCAGGTATTCTTTGTGAATTTCTTCGACCAAAGTGCGGCGGGTTAGATTTAGTTCGTCGAAGCAGGTGTTTATGAAAATGCCTTTTGAATAGAGCATCGTGCCCATAGCCCCATCGGCAAGAAGGATCCTGCTATTCAACGCTTGTCTAAAAGGAATTTTCAACATGGGCCTTTCAAATCCGGTTTGTCGTCTCGGAAACCAAGTTTTACGTATCTACGGTGCGTGTTCGGCAAATTATGCAAAAACCCGGCCAGCACACGCTTTTTGACCGCCGGGCCGGGTCGGCGGAGCAAGGGATGCCTTAATGATTAGCGCTTACATATTAATCCTATGGCTTTTATCATACAAGCATGATATAGAAAGGTATTGCGGGCGCTGCGCAGGCGAAGGGGCGGACCCAGAAATCATCCAGTAAATGATGTGTTTCATTTAAAAGGAGTTAGTATGAGGAAAGCCATAATTATCCATCTCATCCTGCTGGTTTGCGCCCTGAAGCTGCCGCATGCCGAGACAATTAAACTTCGGGACGGTTCGGTCATCAAAGGCAAGCTTGTGAGAATGAGCGGCGACAGCCTTTATTTTCAAACCGGATTTGGAAGTGTTTTAGGATTTAACAGAAGCCAGGTTTCTTCCTTGATATTTTGGGAAGATGTGATAAAAGAATACGTCTCCAAGCAAAATAGCGCGGCCGAACCGGGAAGCTTGCAGGTAACTTTCAATGGTTTAAAACTCTCGAATAAAGTCACCGTTCATCGAGGAAAACACATCGAGGATAATTTGAAAGCCAATTATCTAGAAGAGAGTTTGTACATAGATAGTGAAAAGGTATTTTCATACATAGATAGCACCATGGATAAGATTATTTCCAATGGCGCTGACAAGGAATATAAGAACACGATCAAGCTGCAGGATATAACGGTCGGCCTGAAACCCGGGCCTCATTGGTGCAGGATTGTAATAAGGAATCCAGGAGTTGATTTCAAGGCAAATTTTAGTAATAAACCCTTTTTTATGGATCTCAATATGGGAGATATAATTATTTATTCCAAAAAAACGGTTAGAAGGGAAGTTGTTGTTAAAAAGAAAAAGATGGGTTTGGCCGGGCGAATCTTGAAATTGAGGGATCAATGAGAAATCGATAACCCGCGAAAACTTTGTATCAAGCGCAGACTATTTTCAACGTATTGGCAAGTTCTTCGTAATCTATATGAGTTCCCTTGCACGGACCATCCGGTCGAATGTTGGGGATTCCAAATACGGGGATCTTTGAAGCTACATCACGGATTCCGCTGACCAAGTCTCTTTCGCAGGCAATCCCTATAACGGCGTCGGGCAGGTATTCCATCACATGTCTTCTTGCCGATTCGCCTCCAGAAGCGGTTTTAATTTCAACTGAATAATTGGCGCAAATCCCGAAAATCATTGTCCTTGATTCATGCGAAAGACAGCGGGGCAGGAGAATAAGAACCTTTCTATGCAAATTGTCTTTCAGCGAAGCGACATTTACGGCATTCGATACCTTAATAAAAGAATGTCCCACTCGATCTTTGGATATCCCCAGCTTTTTCCCGACGCGAGAAGCGAATGCTGATAATTCGAAAAAAAAACGGTTGCCGAGGCAAATGCAGAATTTCCTGCTTTGAGTTCTTGAAATAAATAAAACGGCAAGAAACCAAAGAATACATAAAAAAGACATCCCGGATATGATCAATACAGCATAATAAGGTAAACGCTCAGAATATTGGGATAATCTCGGAGTAATCAAGTATAATATAAAAAATGAAATGCTGATTAAACTTAAAACGCTTAAAAAAAGTAAAGTTAAAAAAAGCTTATTGCCGGCGCGGACATCGACCGGCTCATTGTAGCTTCCGTCCCAATTCTTCCATTCATCGCCGAGTATGCGCTTCTTGGAACTGTCCTTGTGCACCTGCATGGTCTCCTTAGATTCATTGATTTGCGTATGCCGCCAACACGTAATAATAAAAAATGTTACGTGGTCGCTTCCGGTCAACTTCCATGCTGAATATCATTATAAAAAATGCCCCTGAATTCAAGTATAAAAATTTACTAAAGATTTCAGGCTTTGCCGTCGAAATACGACTCATATTTCAGGTTGGGCGTATCCGACTCCGGGAGCCATAAATGAAGAAGACAATTCTGGTAGTCGATGATGAAGATTGCGTTTGTGACCTCATGGGAATGGTATTGGGGGGGGCGGGCTGCGATGTTGTTTTCGCCAAGAACGGATATGAAGCCCTGGAAAAAGCCGGAGACAAAAGGCTCAATCTCATCATTGTGGACCTGTTGATGCCTGGAATGAACGGAGCAAAAACTATTAAAGCAATAAAAATGCTGAGACCCGAACTACCGGTGGTCATTTTAACCGGCTTAAGAAACGACCCCCTCGTCGAAGAAGCGATAAAAGCGGGAGCTGAAAGGGCATTATTCAAGCCCATTAGAATATCAAAACTGATGGATTGTATTAATGATATCCTGGATATCCGCTTGATTCTCCGTTGATAATCGAATATCTGGTGTCGGGATTACCTACTTAACTTTCTTCCAATGTCCTGGTACCCAGACATAGCCTGCCCTGCGTCCGCGCCAGGCCCAATGTCCCGCTATCCAGACAGCCCTTTTATGAGGTTTACGGGATCTGACCTCCACCCTCGCAGGAGGGGGCGGCGGTTGTACATAAGCAGTGCAAGCCGGAAAAAGAATTGCAGACGCCAGAATAACTACAGGCAAGAAATTTCGCATAGTAATTACCTCCCTTAATGTTATTCAGCAAAGGATATGCCAAAAGGCCTGGAAAGCAGATCTATGGAAAAACCAGTCACGCCGCAGTAGAATCTAATCCGAAGGCAGGGCATTTAGAAGCTTTTTTATGGAATCTTCAAGATCAGAATGTTTTTCGACCTTTTTCAGGGCTTCGTTCAGATAGTACCGGGAGCGATCCTTATTGCCTTTTTTAATGTATAATTGTCCCATATGGTACAAGGGTCTCGGATCGTTGGGGGAATGATAAGATGCTTTCTTGAATGATTCTTCCGCATCCTCGAGTTCGTTGATAGCCATGAACGAAACTCCAAGTCCAATATGGGCGTCTGTAAAATTCTCTCTTTGATGGACAGCCATTCTGTAACTCCCCACCGCCTGCACGTATTCTTGTTGTTTGAAATAGAGGTCGCCTATAGCTCTGTATGCCTCAGGAAATATCTGTCTTCTTTGCACGGCCGCTAGAAGGATTTTTCTGGCATGTATCAACGCGCCGGTTCCTATATAGCATTGGCCGATGCCGATCATGGCTTCGGTATCGGTTGAATCCCTGCCATATACTTTTTGATATTCCTTGAGAGCTTCTCCGAACATCTCCCTTTTCAGAAGCGTATAGGCTACTCCGAGCCTGGCGAGTGATGATGTTGGTTCGTATTTGAGGGCCCGATAAAGATAAGTGGAAGCTTCGTAATACTTTTCCTGCATTGCATATACCCATCCCAGATACGTATAGGATTTGCTGTACGAAGGTTTAACGGTAATAGCATGGATAAGATTTTTTTGGGCGGCATCGTAGTTGCCCAGATCCAAGAGAATCTTGCCATAAGAAGCCAAGGCCTCAACGAAATCACGTTCCAGCCTAATAGCGTATTCATATTCGCTCTTGGCTGATTGCAGATGATTCAGGGCGGAGTAAGTTTCTCCGATATTATAATGAAGTTCAGGGTCATCCTGATGGCTCTCCAGCGCTGTTTGGAACTCTCTCAAGGCATCTTCATATTGGCCCCGGCTGAAAAGCGCACAACCCAGATTGATATGAGTATCCGGGTCATTATTCCGGATGGCCAGGGATTTTTCCAGATAATCGACAGCGGCGGTAGTGTCGCCGTCCTGCATTGCTTTTACTCCCAAATTGTAATAATTGATGGCCGCATCCTGGCACGAAGCGCCCAGCACATAAGCTGCCGCCAGAAAAATGAAGATGGGTCGTTTCATAATGGTAGCATTAACAGCCTTTAAGAGGGTGCTATTAAAACGCAGGAGCCGGGTGCCGCGAATCTCAGTCATGTTTATACTTAAGAGGAAATATTTTATGGGTCCCCTGGGCTTTTCTCTTTTCAAAATCGAATTTATATTTTTCGCCTTTCCCGAAGAATGGGCTCTTGTCATTGTGACAGGCGCTGGTGCACGTAGCCTCATTTGGAGGATAGACTAATCCAAGGGCGACCATATCACTGATTTTGTGTTCCTTGTTCCTTAAATCCATATTGCCCTTTTTTATAAATTCGCCTCCGGGTCCGTGGCACATCTCACATCCCACGCCGGCCAACTTTGGTGTTTTTTCCATGCTAACGAAGCCGCCTTCCTTAGAATACCCGACGGTATGACAGGGCAGGCATTCGGGATCTGACGTATAATCCTTCGCAGGATCCAATCCGGCCAGCTTTTTCGCATCCGGACGCGCGCTGGGCTTCAAAATATCCATCGCGTTGGCCATTTTAGTTTTTTCCCAGGATTTATACTCCTTGATATGGCAGGCCTTGCATTTCTTGGAACCAACGTATTTAATGGCGGCTTTTTCTCCTACAGAAACGCCGGCAGCAACCAGGCAACCAGATAAAAGCAAGGCCGCTGTAAGTGTCTGATGCAATTTCTTGGAACTGTAAATAGAATTCACTGTGTCACCTCCGAGTTTAAGAGTTATTTAAGAGTTCTGATAAACGCTACGATGTTCCACACATCATTATCAGTTAGAACGTCACCCCATGCGGGCATCTGATCGGAAACTCCCATTGCGAGCCCGCCGCCCAGAATTATGAAGAATAAATCCTGATCGGTTATATTAACATCAAGACTTCTGCTGAGCAAGCTTTTTGGATGTGGAGTCAATATCTCCGCCAAGGGTCCGTCGCCCTCACCTTTGGCGCCGTGGCAAGAAGCGCAGTATTTAACAAAAAGAGCGTCGCCCATGCTGCTGTCTCCGCTGCCGGATCGCCCTCTGTGCAGGAAACGCATGTAAGCGACTAAATCCCAGATCTCCTTGGGCCGCAGGACCTGCTGCCACTGCGGCATAAAGCGGGCGCCATGAATGGCCCCTCCGCCTATTTTTATCGAATTATAGAGATCGGCGTCGGTTTTTAAAGACATGTATGAATCGTCGCTTTGATCTTTAGGTTTTACATCCAGGTACTTCACTTTTACTCCGTCGCCTCCACCGCTGCGGCCGTGGCATTCCGAGCAGTAGGCTACATAGAGTTTGCGTCCCTCGATGGGATCACCCTGGGGGGCTTTTTGAAAAGAACGCAGGAACTTAACGAGCGCAAAAACTTCGTATTCTGAAAAAGCAACCTTCATATCCGGCAAATACTTTCTGCCGTGAAACACTCCGTCCGAACCGTTAATAGCTTCTTTCAATTCCCGATCATTTTTTAATAAGAGGAAATCATCTGTGGAAAGATTAGTAGGCTCTTCGTCTATGGCGGAAGCAACGCGGCCGTCACCACGGCCGTCGGGCCCGTGACACACTGCGCAGTATGTCAGGTATAGCCGCTTGCCTTCGGCAAAGGAAGTTTGACCTACACAGATAGACGAGACGCAGGCCCCCAGCACAAACGCCGACAAAAAAACCGCTGTTATCGATCGCGCGCAAATTATTTTAAAGAAAAAATACATAGATTCTAAATTTTAATAGGGAAGGCGAAACAGAAGCAGGATATAAAGATACTAAGTGCCTATGATAATAATAGCGAATGGAAGGGAACCTGTCAAGTCGGATGTTGAAGCGGGGTCTCAACCCGGAGCTACTATATTTCCCGAATGAATCTTTATACGTTTTGTCGAAGAGTGCACAACGAATATTTTTTCGTTGTTGCTTTGGTGGTCACCTGGGGTCATAAAAAATCCAAGCTTTTTGGGTGAGAAAGTAAGCGTGTAACCGAAAATCACTTCGGTGTCCAGGAATTCCACCATGATTTTTTTACCCCGATTATCATCGGCGAAAAAGCCTTTTCTTTCCTTATAGTTTTCTTCACCACTTAGGTGTTTTACGAAAAATACAGCTTTTAATTCTCCGATCTTGATTTCAACGACTTCGCCTCGGACGCCTGTAAGATGAAATAAAGGTTTGGTGGGGAAAAAATCCAAAGTCGTGCCCCTTAAAATGCGGCCGTCGAGGTAATGCACGATTATCAAATTAGCTTTTAATGGCGTCATAGCTTGGAAAACAGCAAATATTGTACCAGCTGCTAAAGGAGGAGATTGAAAATTGCGGCTTCGCGAATCAGCTGCTAAGCTTCTTTATCAGAGGGTTTATGAGATCGATAGGGATCGGAAACAGCAATGTGGAGTTCTTTTCCGATGCCACCTCGGTTAGAGTCTGCAAATAGCGCAGCTGAATAGTCGCCGGATTCTTGCTCAGAATGTTGGCAGCATCGAGCAGTTTTTGCGATGCCTGGAATTCACCCTGGGCATGGATTACTTTCGATCTTCTTTCGCGTTCGGCTTCAGCCTGCTTTGCTATGGCACGCTGCATTTCTACAGGAAGGTCGACATGCTTGACTTCCACCAGAGAGACTTTTATTCCCCATGAATCAGTTTGCTCATCGATGATTTTCTGCAGCCTGTGATTAATGGTGTCTCTTTCGCTGAGCAGTTGATCGAGTTCGACCTGGCCGACAACAGACCGAAGGGTAGTTTGAGCAAGCTGGGTCGTGGCATAAAGAAAATCTTCAACCTCTACAACTGCTTTTTCCGGCTGCATTACGCGAAAATAGACTACGGCGTTAACCTTTACTGAGACGTTATCTTTGGTTATGACATCCTGGGGAGCTACATCCATTGCAACGACCCTGAGACTCACCCGGATCATGCGGTCGATTATCGGGATGAGAATAACCAATCCCGGTCCGCGGGCCGATACCAGCCGCCCCAGTCTAAAAATGACCGCTCTTTCATATTCGCGAAGAATTCTTATGGCGCTGCTCAGAACCATCAGGATCAGGAAAACGAGTATTATCATAGGTAGTTGCACATTGAACCTCCTTTAATTATGTGAGCCGACTTTTAGCTTCATACCGTCGATATCCAATACAATCACTTTTGACCCGACGGGAATCTTTTGATCACTGGCGGCATTCCAATATTCGCCATGGATGAAAACAGAACCCTCGATATGAATATCGGTTACGGCCGTGCCGACTTCGCCAATAATTCCAAGACTACCGGTGGCTACTTTCCTTCGTTGAGCCCTTATCCCCATGCCTACGGCAAAAAGAAAAAACAATGCTGTAAAAATGACGGATGGAATAATCACTGCCACCGATACTCTCATAAAGGGCAGGGGAGAATCAATGAACATTAAGGATCCAATAAGCATGGATATCACGCCTCCAATCGTAAGCAGTCCGCTGGATGGCACTTTTATCTCTAGAAGAAACATGATGATAGAGACAATAATGAGAAGCAACCCGGTATAGTTTACGGGCAGGAGTTGAAGGGCGAATGCGGCCAGAATTATCGATATGGAACCTGCAACACCGGGAAACACAGCTCCGGGGTTCTGCAGTTCGAAAAATATGCCGAAAATACCCAGCAGCATCAAAAGATACGCGATATTTGGGTCGGAAATTTTTGCAAGGAGTTTTTCCCTCCAAGTTGGCGGCTCGTTAATGACAAGCGTTTCGGCAGTTCGAATGATCATCTCCTTTCCGTTCATAACAACGGATTTACCATTGATGTTTTCAATGAGATCGTCGAAATCGGCTGCTATCAAATCTACAACACCCGCAGCTAAGGCTTCTTCCGCAGTTGAAGAAATGCTTTGCCTGACTATTTGCTCTGCCCATTCTACGCTACGGCTGCGCTGTTTGGCTATGCTCCTGGCGTAAGCTGCGGCATCGTTGGTAACCTTGGCCGCCATTTCTTCATCCATTTTGCCTTCACCGATTGCGACTGGGTGGGCGGCACCGATGTTGGTTCCCGGCGCCATAGCAGCGAAATGAGAAGCGAGCGTAATTAAAGCTCCTGCGCTTGCGGCTCTTGCGCCCGAAGGCTGGACATAAATCACTATCGGGACGTTGGATGCAAAAATGTCCTTGATGATTCCTCTCATGGAAGAATCGAGCCCACCTGGAGTATCGATCGTAAAAATGACACAAACAGGTTTTTCCTCATTAGCTTCGACTATGATTCTATGAAAATAATTATAAGTAACCGGGCCGATTGGCCCGCTGATTGTTCCCAAGAGGATTCGGTTCGGCCTTATGGAAGAATGGGCTTTCAGAGATGAAAGGGAATCACGGCCGACCGCTGCACGAGCAGCAACACAATAAGCGGCCGAAAGCACAACCAGTGAGAGAGTTATATAAAAAGCGCGAGGTTTCATTGAAAACCGACTTTCCGGTAATAATGGCGAACCATTTTGCTTGAAAAAAAACCCGCTCTTCTCTATACTAGCTCAACCTTCACTTTCAAGCAAGGAGATGCAGCCTTCGAAAACGTATTGCTTCTAAATGCCTCATTCGAGCCTCTCAATGTTATAAACTGGAAACGCGCGTTGAAGTTGGTGTGCCTGGGCAAGGTTGAAGTGGTCGAGGAAACAGAAAGCATTGTTAACTCGGTTTCCATATCCGTTAAAATACCTTCAGTTGTGAGATTGCTGAGATTCGTTGGATTCAAAAGAAGAGAAGTGAAATTCTCCCGCCAGAATATCTATGCGCGCGACAAATTCCAATGCCAGTACTGTTCCCGTAAGCTCAGAACGGAGGATTTGACATATGATCATATAATTCCTCGATCGCGTGGTGGAAAAACGGAATGGAGCAATATCGTCACATGCTGTATTGACTGCAACCGGAAAAAGGGCGGACAAACTCCCAGGGGGGCGGGTCTGCAGCTGATAAGAAAACCTTCAAAGCCGATGTGGCTTTGGGGCTTTCATGCCCGATTTTCTCCGAGATCCACACCGGAATCCTGGAGGGAATACCTCTACTGGAATGTGGAATTAGCTGAATAACACTTTTAATCCGATCACTATATTGGATTTAATGTTCTCGCCGGATGTCTCCATAAGAAAAAATATCTAGAAGCGTTTTGACGCGGCCAGTATTTTGCGGGAAAATGGAGCCAGGAGCCAGTGGTGTCTGAAAAATCGTTTGACAACCTTGAATTTAACCGGCTCCCTTTTGGACAACGGCAGGGTAAATTTGATGAGCCCGCGCATATATCCGCTTATGCAAAAAAATGCATATGATGCTGAATGTTTTCGAAATCCTTTCCACAAATATTCCAGGCAAGTCCATGATGCCAGCAAACCCAGGGACCACCAGGGAAAATGCTTTATATGAAACCAGGCTTCGTTTCTCGCACCGATCCATCCGGTTCTTTTCCAGGATCTGTGTGTTGCACTTTCTCGGTGGTATCCTATAATATCAGGTCTGTACACTACTCGGTATCCTGCGTTGAGCATCCTAATGCTAAGATCATATTCGTTTGCGTATATAAAGAAATCTTCATCATAATACCCGCAGTTCTCCAATGCTTCGCGGCGAAGTGCCGCCCCACATCCCCAGAAGGTAATCCAGTCTCCCTCAGGCCATGAGCGTGTATAATCACGGCCGTTGATATTGTTGACAATTCGAAATGCTATCGCTGCAATAGACTCATTCTTATCTCTTGCAAACGCATCTGCGACACTTCTAAGAGCATCCTGGGCGGGATGAGAATCATCATCTAAAACGATAATGTAATCTCCCCGTGCATTCGCAAAACCAACATTATAACCGAAAATACCTCTGTTTACAGGGAGCCGTATAAGCCGCACCCGCGGAAAATGTTTCATTATCATCTCCGATGAGCCGTCCGAAGAAGCATTGTCGACAACGATGGTTTCATAATTGCCATAATCGGTTAAGGAGATTTCATCAAGTGTGGCTTTAAGCTCATCTTTTCGATTCCATGCAAGAATAACGATGCTTATCAATGGCTTGGCTGCGGGCAGGGATGGGAAGAATTTGTCCATCAATCGAACTCCTTTTGGGCTAAATACTCAACTATGCTGTGGTTTTTTTGTCGTCATGGTCGACGCCTCTCCTGAGCGAAAACCAACCGTCGGCTCTGAAGTACCTCTTAGAAGATGGTTTACCGCTTCTACCCCCATCATCACGGAGTGATCCATATTGGCAACTTCATATTTCCACGCGCCGAACCTGCCCCTGGAATAGATTGCCATGCTCATCAGCATAGGCTGAATACGGGCAAGCGCCCTGTCGCGCTGCAGGGAAGGAATGGGATAGGCGTAAGCGATTTTTTTCAACCATTTGGAAGCGATAAACTTCCGATCTGCTGCTTTTATCAAACCGCACTTGATAAGACCGTCCACGGTCCTCTCGATTATCGTGTGTTCATTTTCTTTTTTGAAGCAGGATGCCGATGTTTCGCATAAGAAAGAGCTGTAGCGGCTGATATCTCCTTCAGGAACATTCCATCGCGAATAATGTGAAAAATTTGTGACTCGGTAAAAAGGCACCGAATATTCGGGAAAGTACATCCAGCAGCGCTTGTCATCCGAAGGTTTTTCAATACCTATGCCGACGACAAGCACACTATTGTGCTTGAGCATTGCTGCAGATTTCAGCATATGCGATTCTGTTGGCTCCAATATTCGGACAAGTTTGTCTATAGGCATTGTGTTGATAAGTAAATCGTAATGATCGCTGGCTCCACCGTTAAATTCCAGCGAGCGATTTTTTGTGTTGATAAACCTGAGTTTGCTGTTGAGGTGAAGATTATTTTGAATGTAAGGCAGGAAAGCATTGAAAAGAGCTCCCGTCCCTCCTTTTTGCGGATAGTCGAATGTGTAGTTGGGGCCCCAGTCAACATCATCTTTTTTCAACATAACGTTGGAGAGGATTCTTTTGAACTTTACTACGCTTACACGTTCAGAAATCCAATTTTTGTCCATAAGATCGGGCGGCGTGGCCCAGACTTTGTAGTTATAAGGAAGCATAAATAATTTTCCTATTCCGTGGCCGAAAGTCGCAAGAACCCACTGCTCGAAATTGCGCGGGTCTTTTCTGCTCCCGGCAGCTTGATAAAGTCCGGAGAGGCAATCGATAACCTTTGCCGGAGGAAGGTATCGAATGTTGTTTTGAAAAGGGTATGGAATCCATTTCTTGAGTAAGTAGATCCAACTTTCGCGTATGAGCTTGTTGAATTCATCTCCGAGCAGGCGTTTGGCCAATTCATCAAAATATGAATAGTGGGAAAAGAGTACGTGTCCGCCCAGGTCCCATGTAAATCCCCGGTCGTCACAGAAGGAAGAGGACAGGCCGCCTACATGGTCATCTTTTTCGTAGATTCTCCAGTTCGAGTGCCCGAGCTGTTTAAGCCGGTAAGCGGCACCCAGTCCCGTTGGCCCCGCGCCTATGATGATGATTCTTTTGTCCATTCATGTCTCCAGTCGATCATGTGCTTGATCCTTTTTAAATCCTCTGGATCGAAGCCGCCTGTAAGATAGAGAACCGGGAAGTAAAAAAGCGCTCCCATTAGAATTCTGATTAAAACATTCCATTCGGGTTCGAGAAAAATCCAGATGCCCATTAAGACCGAGGCCAGAAGAGGTTTTAGAGACAATGCAAGGAAGCGCAATTTGATAATTTTTTGAAGTTCACGGTACATGAACACGAAGACTGCTATTTCTGAGAAAACAGTGGTGACAGCTGCGGCCGTCATTCCGTATAACGGGATGAAAATCAAGTTCAAGACAATGTTTGATAAAGCACCGAGAGAAACCCCCACAAGATATCGATTTTGCCGATCGCATGCGATCAGAGTGTTGCCGTAATGAAGGCTTATCCAGATTACTCCTATGTTCCATATCAGGATTCTAAGAGGTAATATGCTGCCGGAGTATTTTACGCCATATATGAAAGTTATAATGGGGCCGGCGAGAAGAGTTCCGCCCACGCAAATAGGCAGCCCAATGCTGATTGAGTGTCTTAAGCTGGTTTGAAGCAGGGCCTGCATTTTTTCTCGTGATTGAACGAACAGGCGCGATACGTTGGGGAAGAGCGTCATGAAGTAATAAATTCCGAACATATTCAGCATTGTTATTATTTTATAAGTTGCGCTGTAAAGGCCCACGGTTTTTTCGCCGTGCGTGAAGCTGAGCATTATCATGTCGAAACTCAAGTATACCTGGATAAGGATGTAGCCTGTGGCCATCGGCAGGCTTTCGGTGAAGATTTGTTTCCAAAGAGCAGCGTTCAAAGTGAATTTAAAGCTATGAATAAGCCTCAGGTAGACGATGAAAAGCATCAAGGCACCGACTCCCGCGGTGGCTACCTGCAGCAAAGGAACGCGCAAAATATCTCCAGGGCCGCGTATTATTGCGAAAACGGCCCCGGCATAGACCAGCTGCTGCAAAATGCGGCTCCCAGCGATCCATTCCATTTTTTCAATGCCTTGGAAAACCCATTTTAAGTTAAACGTCAGTTCGAATAAGCGGATGCCCATTATAAGAATTGCGGCCTTTACAATATAAGGTTTTGCAAGGAAGACGGTGAAAAGAACGAGAAGCGCGTAAGCGGCTGCGGCGAGAATTAAACGTATCGACACAATGTTGTTTACATAAGTTGCGGTTTTTTCCGGATACCGGGCCGTTTCGCGTGTGCCGTAAGTATCAAGGCCCTGGTTTATCAAGAGTTGAAAATATACCAGAGCCGCCTGTGAAAATCCGATGATTCCAAAGCCTTCGATGGTGAGAGTGCGTGCTACGTAGGCGGTGCAAATAAAAGCTATAAACTTGCACAACAGGTTTGCGGCCGTAAGAGAAAAGAAATTCTTGGCTATTCGCCGCGCAGTGCTTCCGCGGCGAAACTCATAATCTCCAGTTCGCTCGGGCGAATTTTGCTCGTTCTTGATTTTGGGTTCTTTGCAAAGAACTTTCATATCAATCGTGGAATTCGAAATATTGCCGACATTTTATTCGGTTTAGCGGCACCGGCGGCCGGTCTGAATATTAACAACGCATCGCAAGGTTTCGTCGATTTGCAAGAAAACTGCCTTTGAAGCGAGCCCGGCACTGCTTAGAAAAATTTCTGTAACTTATTGATAATGCAATAGAAGAGGAGATGCTTTCAGTGAACGCCGTACGCCGAAATGGTCGACGAGCCGGCCGGCAGGCAAGAAATTCCTATTCGGTGTGAAATAAGTGGAGGGCGGAACAAACCTGGAGCGGGAAGTGGTGCCGGAGGAGGGAATCGAACCCTCATGGACCAAAGGTCCGGGGGATTTTGAGTCCCCTGCGTCTACCAGTTTCACCACTCCGGCACGCAGTGATTAGGGATTAGATTAATTGAACTGCCGACCGCATGTCAACCGCATTAATAATTCCGGTGCTATTTCAACACGAGTTGTATTATGATTATGAATCGGCAGGCCCGTTTTTTCTTGACTCCAAATGCGATTTTGATATTCTATCTCCGCGTGGGGTTGTAGCTCAGCTGGGAGAGCACTTGTCTGGCAGACAAGAGGTCACGGGTTCGATCCCCGTCAACTCCACCATTATTGTATTCATATTCACCCATAGCGAAACGACAGTGTGAAAAGAAAAGATACAGCATCTCATGATCTATCATGCTCCTTACTCCGAAAAGAGGATTGAAGGAGTGAGCTATGCCGTATGCATATTCGAGGATAAGAAACTATCCAATTTCTTCCCTCTTTCTTTATCTCAACCTGTTTTTGAACTTCGCATTGGATGTCAGAATCTCAGGCTGCGAATGGTTGATGAGCTGGGGCATTCAGCTCACAGCACGCTGTGCAGGGAATACCTCGCTTTTCCGCTGAATCTCAAGTATCCGGATCTCCAAATTAACGAACTTCCGCAAGATGATGGCGGCAACGCGCAAGCCGGCGAGGACGCATATTTTCTATTTCTAAACGGAAGGCTTTTATGTTATGGAGACGAATTAGCCGAGCTCATAAATGAAACTCCAAATAACGGAATCGGAGTAAAGGGCGGATATGTAGTTGCCGCGAAATTAAAGAGGGAACCCGCACTGAATTTTGCTAATTATATTAAAAAAAGAATATCCGATGAAGCGATGGGTAGAATTTGTGATGAGCTAAAGAAACAGAGCGCATCGGAGCAAGTTAAAACTCAAACCAAATCCACGGATCAGCTTGTAATGTCCGGCAGCCCTTCGGAAGGAACATTTGAAGACGATCACGAGTTGGGGCAGGACAGCTTCCAGGAGAAGCTTCCGCAAGAATTGAGTGCTCTTGTAGGCAGGCACAACCTTACTCTTGTCGACATGAAGGATGCTCGCTTGTTGTCTTTCCCCTGGCAGATCATCGAAGAGAATTATCGAGTTATAGAAGATGATTTTTTGAAACTTCCATTCAGAGGGCAGGCTGAGGAGTCCATTGTGTTTACCGGTGTGCAAATGGTTGGGGAGGAGAATATTGTAATTGGCGAAGCCGCGGTAGTAAAACCCGGCGCCGTTCTCGATGCATCGGCGGGCCCAATCATTATCGGTGACGGCACCATGGTGATGGCAAATGTATCAATCACGGGACCGGCTTACATTGGTCGGCAGTGTTTGATAAAGCCGGGATCGAAGATTCTGGAGGGCACATCCGTGGGCGATGTCTGTAAGATCGGTGGAGAGGTTGACGGCAGTTTATTCGCGGCCTATTCCAATAAGCAGCATGATGGATTTATAGGCCACTCATATATAGGCGAATGGGTCAATATTGGGGCAGGCGCAAGCAACAGCGATCTAAAAAATAATTACAGCCCGGTACGAATGTGGTGCGCGGGCTCGGTGCGGGAAACCGGCAGGCAATTCTTGGGTCTGATAATGGGAGACCATACTAAAACTGGAATAAATGCCATGTTCAATACGGGGACTGTTGTTGGTTTCAACTGTAATATTTTTGGCAGCGAACCTCCTCCCCGATTTGTTCCCAGTTTCAGCTGGGGAAGCAAGGAGCGGTTGACCGAATATAAGCTTGAAAAGGGTATGCAGACAGCAGAAGTTGTGATGGAAAGAAGAAATATCAAATTCGAAAACGCCCATAAAGAGATGTTTAAAAAATTGTTTGAATTTTCTCAAAAGTCAGCGCGAAATATCTGACCTTTATCCGCTCTTTCGAAGAAGTTTCTTAAGCCTTGATACTTCATGCGCATTTATGGTCAGCATCTAAGTGCTGCGGTACCCAATATTCAACTTGAACTCACTCTGCTGAAAATAATCACCCAAAGCCTCTTATAAAAAGCATTTATGATTCCCCTTTAAAACCAAGCGTTTATATCCTATTAAGACACCTCTTGGGGCGTAAAACCCATTTAACATGGTTTTAAAATATCAGGCTTTTTGAGCAAGATTTACCCCTCTCTTATATCTCCCAGGAAATATTGAGCTTGCAAAGCTCTCGACAGGTATGCCCTGCGGTGACCATGCGAAGATTGAATGGCATATTAATTGATAAAGAATAAACAGTTTGAGAGTTCCCGACTTTAAGCGTGTATTGTTAGGCGTGGGCCCATTCCTCGGATAGATGCTGTGTTTCACGGATCCTAGCACACGCCAAAGTGGGGAACTTTTTTTATCCCTCATTTTTGTTGACCTCATGATCTGTTGACATGACTCCCGGCTCTCTGGTATTTTGACTCATCACGAGAGAGCAAATCGGAATGCCAAAAAACAGAAATACCCTTTTCATAATCCTGTTCAGCGGCGCAATGCTTATTGCCGCCTGCGTTGTATTTGCATATGTGTTTGCCGCTTTCTTTTTCGAGCAGGATCTTCCGATTGGGGATTCCGTAGCCGTTGTCGATATAACGGGCGAGATATTTTACGACCAGGCGAAAGTAAACGAACTAGATGATTACCGGGATAACAATCATGTAAAAGCCGTTATTATCAACATCAACAGCCCGGGAGGTGGCGTGGCAGCTTCGCAAGAGCTTTATTATTCAGTTTTAAAACTTCGAAGCAAGAAGCCGGTTGTGGCTTCCCTGGGCGAGCTTGCCGCCTCTGGAGGATACTACGTTGCTTGCGCTGCGGATTCCATCGTAGCGCATGAGGGCACCATTACCGGTAGCATAGGTGTTATAGCGACTTTTCTGCGGACACAGGAGCTTTATCAAAAAATCGGACTGGATATGACCGTGATTAAATCCGGCAAGTACAAAGATGTAGGTTCGCCTCACAGGAAAATGACGGATGAGGAAAAGGAATATATAGGCAGCCTCCTCGATCAGGTATACAGGCAGTTCATAAGGGCGGTAGGCAAAAACAGGGAAATGACTGAGGGAGAAGTATTGGAAATCGCAGAAGGCAGAATTTTCTCGGGTGAAGCCGCCTTAGCAAACGGCCTGGTGGATAAGCTTGGAACTTTTGAAGATGCGGTCAACATGGCGGCAGGCATGGCCGGCATCGAAGGCAGGCCCAAAATAGTGAAAAAACGCAAGAGAAAAAGCATGATCGAACGCCTGCTCGGGGAGAGCGCGGTCCGCATTCCCATTATGGGTAGGGGGGAGCGCATAGCAGTAAAATACATTGTCCCGTAAATTATTATTTGACACCAATTCGTTTTATATGCTAAATTGCTCTAATCAGAGCAGCCTGTTTCAGGGCCATCTATGCTACTCCAGCTTGTCCATCATGGGGGGGATTTGAAACAGAGCTTGAATTGTTGATCTGGATTTAGTCGAGTCTTTCTAACCTTGAACGGGGTGAAGGAAATGACAAAAGCTGATTTAGTGGAAGAGATTTCCCGCAAAACAGGCTTGAACAAAAAAGATACGAGTATCGTGGTCAATGAAATCATCGGAAACATCTGCAGGGCCCTCACCGATGGGGGCAAGGTTGAGTTGAGAGGTTTTGGCAGTTTCAAGGTAAAAGAGAGAAAGGCGAGAAAGGCCAGGAATCCGCGTACTGGTGCGGGGGTGTTTGTACCTGCTAAACTCGTGCCTTATTTCAAAGCTTCTAACGAACTAAAGTCGAGAGTCAATAATCAGGATTGACCCGCCGGATTCGGCTCTCGTTAAAAAGGTTGATTTGCCATGCCGTGTGGTAGAAAAAGAAAAAGAAAAAAAATTGCTACCCACAAGCGAAAAAAACGCTTGAGGAAGAACAGACACAAGAAGAAAGGGCGCTGAAACCTTTTTGAAGGTTGATTCCACGTTCTTTCGAGCTTCGCCTTTTTCTACATGTCCCGGTCTATAAAACCTCATGAGAGAGCGAAGAAAATCCACACGTGCATCCGCGAGGCTGGCAATGGAAGTTCGGCTGAGCGGCAGAGATATCGCCCATGCCGAGAGCATCAATGTCAGCGCGAATGGAATTTATTTTTCTTCAAGCCAATTCATCGAAACTCTAACAAAAGTCCAAATCACTCTGCTTTTGCCTGACGAAGACGGTGCGGATTCCAGAGAGCACGAAATAAAATGTGAGGGCGTGGTAGTCAGAACCGAGCCTGAAAAGGAATCCGGGGGAAATGGTACTTACGATATAGCCTGCTATTTTACATCGATATCGGTTGATGATAAAGAAAAGCTCGAGACCTACATTCTGAAACAACTCGCTTTTTAGAAGAAATTATCCTAAAGAATCCTGCAAACAGGTCGATTATCTCCTTACTGACAGATAATTCATTTACGCACCGGAGGTAATCGTGGAAATAATATTCCAGTATCAAAGACTGCATAATACGGCCAAAAAACAACTGGACGCGCTGAAACGGCTGGATTTTGGCACGTTGGAAAAATTGACGCGCGAAAGGGATGATATAACCAGAGAACTATGCAAAAATATCAAATCACTGGACTTATGCGATGAAGACAAACTTCCTGCAAATATAAGAAAAAAGATTCATGAATTAACTTCCAATATCATGGAATTAGACCGCGATATAAAAGACCTCCTCCTGGAGGAATTGAGCGAAAAAACCATGGAATTGTCAAGTTTCAGCAAAATACTTGAATGATATAGTGTTAAGAACCTGCTTCATGTGGTCTTCCCTCGAATGCTACTCTGCGAGCAATCTGCTCGGTTAAAATTTCTTATAGTAAAGAATCGATCATTGGTATAACTTATTGCTGGTTCGATCCTGATGGAGACACCCATAAGGCGACGGGTGTATCCAGGATGGTATTTTATCCGTCTTTAGTACGGGAAGCTTCATGAACACTAAAACCACGAATTTACAGGGGAAAAAAGGATCTGCAAGCACGGCCGCGGGGATCAGGCAGGAAAACCGGATATTGCGGGATGCTTTGAACAAACGCGTATCACAGTTAACAGTTTTATATCAGATGGGGAGGGATATATCGGAGAACGAGAACTGGAGCGATGCTCTCGACAGGTTTCTCATGGCTTTGGTGAAATATATGCAGGCTGAAGGCGCTGCGCTGCTGCTTTTCAGCCGGAGCGAAAGCCTTCTTGCATCGCGTGCCAGTTTCCAGATCAAGAACGAAATCCTTGAAAATATTGGCAAAACGCTGCTTGATGAGTGGAAGGAGCACGCGCGCTCATCGGAAATCCACAGTTTCGAAGATTATATAGACCATCGTTCGTCAACCTGTCTGGAAAGAAGCGAACCATGGAGAATTAGCATAATTCCTTTAAGGCACCGGAGCAGATTCCTTGGCTTTCTTCTTGTCGAAAAAAAATATCCGGGTGCGGCTTCATTTGAAATAGACTATCCTTTTCTGAATACGGTTCAGATCACTTTCTCCGAGCAGGTGGCTAATGCCGCGTATATAAGCGAATTGAGGCACTTGAGCCGTTTCAACCACAAGATCTTGGAAAACATGAACAGCGGTGTCATTACCACGGATTTGGAAGGCAAAGTCGAATTCTTCAATCAGCGAGCGGGGATTCTGGTTCCCGATCTTCGAAAAAGAGAAAAGATTCATTTCGACAGCATCTTTTCAAGTGGAAATTTTAGCGGAGAGTTTTTTAATAAACTTATTAGCTCGGACAAGAATAATTATACTCTGGAAGTGACGGCCCTTGGTAAAGAAACCGTAGGATTTCCTGCAAGATTGAGTACGAGCAAGATGAGAGACGATCATCTGAATGGGGAAGTGATCGTGGCCATTTTCGACGATCTGACGGGACAAAAAGCGATGGAAAAAGAGATTCGCAGGAATGACAGACTGAGAACGCTCGGCCAGCTTTCAGCAGGGGTTGCGCATGAAATCAGGAATCCTCTTACGGGGATTGCCACCAGCGTAGAGGTCCTTGAAGGAAAGCTAAAGGGGGAGGAAGATAAGCTAAAGTATATAAGAGCCGTTCTCGAAGAAATAACAAGGTTGGACGGAATCATAAAAAATCTTCTCGATTATGCAAGGCCATCCAAACCATGCCTCAAAGACTGCCGCTTGAATGATCTTGTCCGCAGAGTAGTAAATCTTTTACATGAGCATGTAAAGAGGAAGGGAATAAATCTTAAGATCACTGAAAAAGCGGCCGTTTCCGAATGCTGCGCGGATTCGGATCAAATAACTCAGGTCCTTCTCAATTTAACATTAAATGCAGTTCAGGCATGCAGAAAAAAAGACTCCATCGAAATCATTTTGCACGGCGAAATAGTGGACGGAGGGAAACCTTTCATGCATTTGGAAATCATTGACTCCGGACCCGGCATACCCGAGGAAATACGCTCAACTCTTTTTGAACCGTTTGTAACCACAAAAACGCGCGGCACGGGAATGGGTCTGGCGATAAGCAGGCAAATAATCGAGGAGCACGGTGGAAGAATTAATTGCGAATTCTTGCAGAAAGGCACAAAATTCACCATGCTTCTGCCAGCAGTCCCGGCTGCAGGAAATAACAATATGCCATTGAGGAGTGGAAAATATGTCAAAATGCATCCTGATAGTTGATGATGAAAAAACTATACGCTGGTCATTGAGCGAAGCGCTTAAAGATTCCGATTATATCGTGTTTGATACCGATACCGGGGCCAAAGCCGTTAAATTATATAAAGAGCATCTGCCTGATTTGGTGCTGCTCGATTTGAAGCTTTCAAACGAAAACGGTCTGGAAATCCTGCAGAATATGAAAGAAATCGATTCATCTACTCCTGTTATAATTATGACCGCATACGGCGAAATTGAAACCGCCGTAGAAGCTATGAGAAAGGGAGCATATGATTTTGTCCTTAAACCGTTTTCGCTGGAAAAGCTAAAGGTCACAATCAAAAACGCGGTGGAAGCGCAGAGGCTTCGAAGTGAAATCAGGTATCTAAAAGGAAGAACATCCGGCAAGAATGTGTTCAAGGATTTTATTGGGCAAAGTGGAGCTCTGCAGAAGATCTTCACTAAGATAAAGAAAATCGGAGAAAGCCAGGCAAATACTATTCTAATAACAGGGGAAAGCGGCTCCGGCAAGGAATTGGTCGCGCGGGCCATCCATGCTTGCAGCTACAAGGAACCGCGGCCTTTTATGGAAATTAATTGCGCATCCGTGCCTGAGACCCTGTTGGAAAGTGAACTGTTTGGCTACGAGAAAGGCGCTTTCACGGATGCCAAGGCGCGAAAAAAAGGGCTTGTAGAACTGGCCGAAGGCGGCACACTTTTTCTCGATGAAATCGGCGAGATGGGAATCACGCTGCCAGCCCGGCTTCTGAGAGGGGTAAAGA
>CAZZKJ010000012.1:0-59889 GCA_964654695.1 uncultured bacterium
GCTGGCTTGGACACTGGACTCGATGGATGAAGCGCTGCAGAGAAGCGAGAGTCGGCAGTTGATGATCGATAAATACATCGAGGGAGCGGTTGAGGTGGATGTGGACGCGGTAAGTGACGGCATGAATTCGGCCATCGCGGGATGCATGGAGCATATAGAAGAAGCCGGTATTCACTCGGGGGATTCTTCATGTATATATCCGCCCGTAAGCCTGGATGACTCAGTTATCGCATCGTTGGAGGAAGCGACAACAAAAATAGCATTGAAACTCGGCGTATCTGGGCTTCTGAATGTTCAATATGCCGTAAAGGACAGCGACTTTTACTGTCTCGAAATAAATCCAAGAGCTTCCCGGACAATTCCATTTATTAGCAAAGCCACGGGGATCCCGTGGGTGAAAGTTGCGGTGGATGCAATGCTGGGAAAGGGGATCCCCAATGAAATATCAAAAGGAGTGGATCCTCAATATTTTGCCGTTAAGACCCCCGTGCTGCCTTTCGATCGGTTTCCCGAAGTCGATTCTTTGCTCGGTCCGGAAATGTTTTCAACAGGCGAAGTGATGGGGATTGGAAAATCATTTGGCGAAGCGTTGATCAAAGCGCAAAAAGCCAGTGGATTTTCCATTCCGGAAGGAGGTTCGGTGTTCATAAGCGTGGCCAACCGTTACAAAAGGCAGGCGCTCTTTCCGGCTAAATCGCTTAACGATATGGGATTTGCCCTGGTGGCAACTGCGGGCACGGCAAAAGTTTTCCGATCGTTCGGCATCCCGGTTCGTGTCGTAGATAAAATGAATGAAGAAAATCATACTATAGTGAATATGATTGAGAACGGAGTAATCAAAATGATCATTAATACGCCCATTGGCAGGAAATCGATTCGGGATGAAAAAACCATTCGTATCGCCGCTAACAAGATGAAAATTCCTTGTATCACCACCATGGCCGGATTCAATACTCTTGTTTTCGGCATCGCCGCAATGAATAATTCGGGATTGGAAATAAAATCGCTGCAGGATCATATAGCCGGTTTGACACAAGGAGCAAAGTCATCTAATATGGGATCATGAGAAAGCGCCGAAAATCGGCGGCTGCCTTTTTCCTGGCCGTCATATTAGGTTTGTTCTCGTCTTCCTCCGTATGCCCTCACATGGGAAAAAGTGGGAAGCATGGCTTATCTTCGGCTGCAGGCGAAGACCGGGTGGTCATAGGCCTGTTGAGCGATCCCAAGACTTTGAATCCGCTTATCGCCACATCCGCTCAGTCCAAAGACATAATTGACAGGTTATTCCTCAAGCTTCTCGATGAAAATGCCGATTTCGTGTCCTTTCATCCCAGGCTTGCGGATAATTGGGAATTTAGCGATGACAGCCTGGCAATAACATTTCATCTCAGAAACGATGTTGTCTGGTCCGACGGGGAACCATGCACGGCCGGCGACGTGAAATTCACATGGAAATGTCAAATGGATACCGTAATTTCCTGGCCCGGGAGGCATTTAAAGGACAGAATAGAAAAAGTAGAGGCGGTCGATGATTTTACAGTCGTGTTTTATTTCAAAAACAGATATCCCTACCAGTTGATGGATGCCAACGACGGTGTGATTCTTCCGGAACATCTGCTGGCGGGTGTCGCAAGGGACAGGATCAGAACCTGCGGCTTTGGGCGCAATCCTGTGGGTAACGGTCCCTTCGTACTGTCGCAGTGGATATCGGATCAGTACCTGGAATTAAAAAGAAATCCTCTTTACTACGAAAATGAAAAGCCTCGTTTGCACAGTATCCTCTTCAGAATAGTGCCCGACATGCAGACATTGAACACTCAAATAGAAACCGGGGAAATAGACTGTCTCGAGTCCATAAGCCCTGATGAAGCGGCTCGGGT
Source organism: uncultured bacterium (assembly GCA_964654695.1). GTDB lineage: Bacteria > Krumholzibacteriota > Krumholzibacteriia > WVZY01 > WVZY01 > CAZZKJ01. The sequence continues at coordinate 1,881 of CAZZKJ010000012.1, forward strand.
TGGGAACAACAACAAACTGCGTCTTTACAGTTATCCATCAAGACGAATGTCATTTATAGCGTGGAATCTCGAGCATGAGCTTTTTGCCGACAGGGAAGTAAGACGGGCTCTTGCAATGGCTGTTAACAGAAAAGCGGTTATCGACAACGTTTGGCGCGGATTCGCGGATCCGTGTATAAGTCCCATGCATCCCCTGCTGTGGGCTTTCGATGAATCTCTGGATATAATCGAGTATAATCCTGAATCGGCGGCGGAAATATTGAATGAGAGGGGTTGGATCGATAACAATGATGATGGAATTCTGGATAAAAACGGCAGGCCGATGTCCTTTGAGCTGATTGTCAACAATGGAAACCGTAAGCGAATTGATATTGCGACCATCGTTCAAGCGTACCTGAAAGAGATAGGAGTTGATGTCGATATCAGGGTGCTGGAGTGGAACACTTTTATAGATAAGATTATTAATGCAAAGTTCGAGGCGTGCGTGATGGGGTGGAAGGTGGGATCCCGAGCCGACTTGACCGAATTCTGGCACAGCAGCGCCTTTGGAAGAAAAGGCATGAATATCTCCCGTTATAACAACGGCACCGCGGATTCGCTGATGGAAGCGGCCAGGAATACCATGGATGCCGAACGTGCAAAGACCCTCTGGAGCAAGTGCCAGCGCATAATATATGACGACCAGCCGTTTATGTTCCTCGCTGTACCCAGGGAAGTAAACGTTCTTTCCTCGCGCTTCGGGAATGTGCACCCGAATCCCATCAGCTTTCTCTATAATATAAGGAACTGGACTTCAGATAGATGAAGAGAATGCCGTTTTAGAGGCTTTGCGCGGAGGCGCTGCTATAAAAAGGCCGTTTCGCCGTGTGAGGAATATTTTTTCCCGGTTATTCCCCCTGATTCTTCCTTCGATAATGCAAAGCGTTCTGGCGTTCCTGCTGACTTCGGCTATCCCGATTCGAACCGGAGTCCCGGTGGGAGTAACATAAAGAATTGTATGTACCAGAAGGACTCCCCATGGTCGAAGTCGGACCGGATTCGCGGAACTGCCGCAAAGGGGACAAGCGCTGTAGGAATTCAAGAAAACATGCCCGGAACAGCACCTCGAACCCGGCAGCCGTTTTCTGTATCTTCTCGAAGCCGGAGATTTTGTATAATTTCTCATTGTGCTAATGTGAAAACATAGCTGTATCTGGATACCCCTCCCGCGCTTTGAATCACCGCTGCTTTTGCTCCCCGATGTTGGCGCTTTCCGGCGCTTCCGGTTAGCTGGCAAAAAACTTCTACGGCCGATGAGAGCCCGCATGCGCCTATGGGATGTCCCCTTCCTTTTAAGCCCCCGGACGGATTTACCGCTTTGACTCCGTTTATTTCCAATTCACCTTCTGCAAGCGCCCGCCAAGAAAATCCAAGCGGATAGAATCCCATTTCTTCAAGATTGATGAGTTCAAAAGGGGAAAAAGCATCATGAATCTCGACTACATCGATATCGGACAAAGTCAAACGGGTTTCCCTCAGTGCCCGACCGGCCGCGGCGCCAGTTGCCCGGAACCGGCCGGGATTCGGACGCTCATGGAAGAGCGGAGTATCGACACCTTTTTCCCAGCTGCATATATTGATTCCGTCCCCTGTGCGGCCGAGAAGCAGTGCGGCTGCTCCATCGGAAATCGGCGCACAGTGAAACCTCCGCAAAGGGTCCGCTACCATTGGGCTGGCGGCGACTTCAGCGGGAGAGACAGATTTATGAAACTGCACTTGAGGATTCAAACATGCGTTTGCGTGGTTCTTTGATGCTATTTCATGAAAAGCGGAGTAGGGAACGGAGTACCGATTCATGTAGGCACGAGTCACCAACGCCCCCAGCGCAGGAAGCGTAGCTCCGTAAGCGCGGTCATGTGGGTTCACCGTATCGGCGAGCATTTCCGATGATGTCTTAGCGTCGATATGAGTCATTTTTTCACATCCAAGTACAAGTATGTCGCCTTTTTTCGAACCGGCTTCCGTCAGGCATATGAAAAGAGCTTCGCCCCCGGTTTTATAGGGTCCGTGAAAGCGGGCCGCAAGATGCGGTGAAAGGAGTTTTAATTCGGCGGCGACGGAATCCAGAGGCGAACTCAGACCGCACAACTTATCCGGCGCAAAAGAAGAAAAATAAACGTCAGTTATTGCCGCGGGATCATTATCTTTCAATATGCCCCGGACGGCCATTGCGGCAATGGTCGTGTAATCCTCAGCCAGTTTGCCGATTTTAGTTTGATATGCCGATTTTATCTTGATTTTTTTCACGGCAGGTTATCTTATATTAGGCGTCATTGGCTGTCAACCACGCCTGGGGGCAGTGTGATGATGTTCGGCCTGCTGACCTTTTTTGCTTGGATCGAAAAGGGCATTTGAAGGTTTGCCGCTGTTACCTAATTCCTTGAGGCGGATAACAAGGAGCTGCAACTATATATGTCGGATCAAATAGCCTTGGCGGCCCTGTTCAGCGGTTTATTCGCCCAAATGATAAAAGTCGTTATAGATTTGCTGAAGACAAAACGCCTGCATCTGACCAAGCTGCTGGATACGGGAGGCATGCCGAGTTCTCACACGTCTTTGGTGACGACTTTAACCATTGGTGTGGGTGCTAAAACCGGACTCGACTCCTCGCTTTTCAGTGTTACCCTGATTTTCAGCCTATACTTTATTTTCGAGGCGACCGGTCTCAGGCAGGAAGTTGGCAAGCAGGCCAGAGTTCTCAACGAGATGGTAGACGAGATCCTGGTCACGCATCATTTTAATGCCAGCCGCCTCAAAGAACTTGTTGGCCACACCTGGGGTGAAGTATTCGTCGGCCTGATCCTGGGTACGACCGCCGCTCTGCTTGCTTTCAAATAAAAAGTTCTTGACATTAATCCCATGTTTCTTTTTACTGAAGCCAGCCTGGTAGTAAATTGTGTAACGCCATGCCTCTAAATAAATAAGGTGGACGGCATGCACGATCGCGGTGATTTTTCTGCTAAGGCTTATATTGGTTTTTTCTCCGCAGTTAAGCCGGATTTGTATATCTGGCTGTTTTTTTTTAGAGGAGGTAGAAAACCATGAGAATTATATCCGTCATGAACCAGAAAGGGGGGTGCGGCAAGACCACGATAGCTATTCATTTATCCTGCGCGCTGGCTCGCCTGGACAGACGTATTCTTTTGATTGATCTCGATCCTCAGTCACATGCTACCGTCGGTTTGGGATTACGCGATGAGGTCTACGAAGCAACGACCTATGAATTATTAATCGATCCGGCAACGGGGGTGACGGAAACCGCCAGAAGGGTTCGCGATAATCTCGACATTATTCCTTCGAACACGGTTCTCGCCGGGATTGAGCAGGAGCTTGCGGACAGAACGGGGAGGGAAGAGCGGCTGTCAACCAAGCTGTCGAAGATTGATGATGAAGACTACGATTTTATTATTATTGACTGCCCGCCAAGCATCGGGCTTTTGACTTTCAATGCTCTTCTGGCTTCTAAGGAGGTTCTTATACCGGTAGATGCCAGCTATTTTGCCACTCATGGCCTGATTAAACTCCGAGAAACGCTTGATGTCCTCAACGAAGAATTGCAGCATCAGCTCAAAGTACATGTCGTATGTAATAACCTGGAAACAAGAACTTCTTTTGCAAGGGAGCTTCTGGATGAAATCGACAAGTTTCATTCAGCAGTGCTTTTGGATACATTTATAAGCCATACTGTGAGGCTTAAGGAAGCAGCATCGCTTGGCAAATCTATTTTTGATATCAGCAATGCTTCTAAGGCAGCCCGGCAGTTCTATTCTCTGGGCAGGGAACTCGTAGAAAAGAAGCCGCGCATCGATACGAAAAACTTGAATGAATGGATGGATAAGCTGCAGGGACCCGAGAGAATCCCCGAAGGTGTCTTGTTTGTATTGGATGCTCCAGGTGCGGAATCGGTTTCTGTTACAGGGGAATTCACGAACTGGTCACGAGAAGGGACCGCTATGGGCAAGGATCCCGACGATGGTTTATGGAAAGTCGTGCTGGATATTGATCCCGGAGAATACGAATATCGTTTCATAGTCGACGGAAAGTGGATCAGAGATCCAAACAATAAAGATTATATTCGCAATGAATTCGGGCAGGAAAACTCTTTATTGATCATTTAGCTTACTATGGATTTCGTTAAATGGAAAAATGCACCAAACCGAGGCACATCCGGGATATAGCCCATCTGTATTTGACCGGCTTGGCGAAAAGCAAATCGCATTTCAATGATATTGTAATGGTAATCGGCGAAGACAGTTCTTGTTTTACGGCTTTGCAGATTGCCAACCTGGCCACCTCTTCCGCCCTTGGATTCTTAACCGCATCAATATCCAAATCGATAAATATCTGCGAAATCAGCGGCTTGATGCCGGAAACCGGTTTTTATTTCTCCATGCCTGCCGAGTCCTATATGTCAAGGGATGAAGGTGCGAAAGAATCTTCGGTATGCGCCTTATTGAACATAAAAATTGATTCATCTCCCGGAGCCGCCTCTGCCAGACGGGAAACCCTTCGTGAGGGAAGTCTTGATTTTGTACATCTGCCTCCTCTTTCGAACAGGAGCGCTCTTGCGAAAGCGCTTGCCGTTTTCGATACCGATGTCCACGACGGGATGGTTTTACTGGTTGTTGGGAAAAAGGAAGTATCCGCTGATAAGGCCGCATGGCTGCAAGACGCTCTTGGAGGAAAATGCAGGGTAAGTTTGCTTGATATCGGGAAAAGAATTGAACGGAATTGTTATCAAAAAGGCGCATTGAATCCCTCGGGATCTCTCGAAGGCTGGCATACGATATTGACGGACCGGCTGCCGGTAGTGCTGAGATCACCGAGATCGGTTCTCGCGGGTGCTTATGAAAGCGCTTGCGAGAGTCTTCTTTACCGGATCAAGACGAGCAGGAGAACCGTACCTTATGCTGACAGAAGAAGAACTGCATCGCGTATCGAAATTAGCAGGTAGTATGCGCGAATCTGGATTAAAAGAGTTGTTTCGGGAAATGTGTTCTAAAGTATCATTGCTGCATGCAGACATGAAGTTGGATATAAGCAGTGTGGAAGTCAGGGCATATCTATGGAACTCTCCCGTATGCAGACTGGTGCCTTACCCCGAGCTTCTTCATGTGCAGGTAGGCCGCGAACCGGTATGGGATTTACGCCTCAAAGACAGGAAAACCTATTTCCGCGCGATCGACCGGGTTTTAGAAGAATACCTCCAGATAGTTGCATTCAATTGCAGCAGCAGCGATTGATCGGGCCATAACCCCTCTATTTTTAGCTTGTTTGCTATCCGTCCGATGGTTATCTTGCCGGTGGATGGTGACGTTTAGAGATCCCACAAATATAGTCCGGAATATACCGATGCAAGCAAATCTTCGGATTCCAATTCGCCTCCTTTTCTTTATACCCGTAATCCTGGCCGCATTCACGTGTGGAAGGCAATCTCCAACATTGATCAACAGACCCCCGGTCATACAGGGGTCCTCTCCTCCAGCAGGCAAAATAAGCGCGGTTGTGGGCGATACTGTTTATTTCTTCGTCGAAGCATTTGATCCCGATAACAGTTCGTTGAATTTTGTATTTACAATCGGAGACAGCGCTGTATCCATGTACCCGGATTGGTGTTATGCTGTTGAAAATACCGGCACGTCGAGGATTGCTTGCATGGTTAGCGATGGAGAGCAGTCGGAGCGAATCGAATGGCTGGTCGAAATATCCGGACCGGAAAACCTGCCGCCTGTGATCGATTATTTTGAACCTCAAGATCTTGCGCCGTCCGTGGCGGTGGATGATTCGATTGGTTTCAAGATCAGCGCACATGATCCGGAGGGGAAGGCCATATCATATTCTTACAGCATTGACGATTCTGTTGTCAGCCACGACTCCAGGTTCTTTAATTTCATCTTTAACTCTGGGGGCGGCATCAAGATTTGTGGAAATGCTGATGACGGTGAGCAAGTATCGAAAATAACCTGGCAAGTAAATGTGACCTTGATTCCCGATTCCATCCCCCCTGCTGCAGTCAATATAACGGAAATCAGAACCGGCGCCAATACCGGCGAAATCAACCTGGCCTGGATAGCTGTTGGCGATGACAGCATGCTGGGAATGCCGTCCCATTATACAATTAAAACGTCATCCGTTCCGATCAATTCTGAATTCGAATGGGACAGGGCCAGCAACCGTCCCGGAGAACCAATGCCGCTGCCGCCTGAAGACACCATGAGAACGGTAATCAAGGGTTTGATTCCCATTAACGATGTGTACGCCTCAGTAAGAGCCATTGATGAATTCGGCAATTTATCCCCTTTGGGAAATTCCCCCGGCACGGTGGTCAAGGGTCTGGAAGTTTACGGTATCATAAGAGATGCAGTCACCAATGGGCCTATCGAAAATATCCAGGTGACGATATCCCAAGTGAATGATACGACCGCGGCCGACGGTTCATTTGCAGTGGATCAATTGCCGCAGATAACATATTCGCTGCGTTTAAGCGATGAACAAAATCCATCCGTATACGGTTCCTATTTCGATGTCGATAGCGCTTATTCAATTTCGAACAAGGATATATTATATTTATGGATGATTCCAAATACACCTCTCCAGACGTCGGATTATGGCAATTTTCTTTCTTTCTTTCGTCTGATGACGAACACCGAATCGAATCCATTCGGTAACAATCTGAGACGATGGGAGTTTCCTATTCAGATATATATACCGCCCATGTCGAGGAAAAACATCGATTACCGTAATGAAACAATTGCGGCGATCTCATTATGGGAATCCCTTGCCGGCGAGAATCTCATGGATGTTGTAGCTTCTCCGCCGGCCGTAGGCATTGAAATAGCTTATGAAGATTCGACTTATAACCGGGAAAAATTCGAAGTTACGCAGTGGTCGGTTGACAGGTATCCAATAACCGGTATTGTCCATCTTAAAACTATTTACGATGTTTCTACTCTTCCAAGCCTCCGGGTCGTCATCCGGCACGAACTCGGTCATGCGCTCGGACTCCAGCACAGCACCGATCCCAATCATTTGATGGTCGGCGGCAGAGTGCCCCTGGCCAGCGAGCCCACCGATGATGAAATGAAAGTACTCTTTTCAATCCTGCACCTTCCCCGGGGCGAGGATATTCAAAATCATCTCTACAATTAGTATTATTATCTTATAGTAAAAGGAGCTATTTGCTTATTTGGATCGCTGTTTTCATCGGAATATCCTGGCTATTATTGCCGATTCTGGACTCAGTCAGGTGGGCGGGCGCGCTTTGCTGCAGGAATTTTACGTTGGAATAAACCGGATCATCGGGATTTGCAATATTACGCTTAAGAAGGTTATCATAAATTTCCCGTATTCCATCGGTTATGCAATACTTGGTTTTATATTTCAATCTGCGTGATAATTTTGTAAAATCCACCCTGTAGTTACGCGGATCCAAGGCTTCGCGGTTTTCTCGCAAAACACAGTTCGGAGTAACGTCAACTACTTTTTTCCCGAGAGTTGATATAGTCATATTGAGATTGTTTCCTCCGGCATTGAAAATTTCCGATTGCACACAGTCAAGCGGTGCCTCGATTATGGCAATAATAGCTTCTGCCGCGTCTCGCACATGAAGGTGAGGTCTCCATTGGTTGCCCCCGAATACATCCACGAGGTTTCGGTGAAAAGCATTTGATGTCATGGTATTGACGACAAGATCAAACCTCGGCCGGAACGACCATCCGAACAAAGTTGCAAAGCGAAGAATTGTAAGAGATGTTGATGATTTGTGCGAGCCTGAGAGCAAAAACAGCTCGCTTGCCAATTTTGATTGAGCGTATAAAGAAACGGGGTAAAGAAAAGAGTTTTCGTGCAGCAGACTATCCGCGCATCCGTAGACGCTGCATGTAGATGCCTGTATAAATCTCTCGGCGCCATATTTAGAGGCCGCATTGAAAAGTTCGGCGGTGGAGGTTGCATTTACTGACTTCGTATCAGAAGGGTTTATTTCGCATGCCGCATCACCCACAATAGCAGCGAGGTTTATAATTATGTGCTTGCCCGGTATAATCTTTGATAGTTTTCTGTTATCTCTAATATCTCCTTTTACGATGAAGAGAAAGTCATCTTGTTGAAGACTGGATAAAGATTTGGAACCGTACAAAAAACTGTCATAAACTGTTACTGTATATTTCAATTTTAAAAGTCTTCTTACCAATACGGAACCGAGATACCCCGCGCCTCCGAGGACCAGGACTTGTTTATCGGCAATTGAATCAATACGGCTGGGATTATTCATAAAACGTTCCTCCAGTTATTTTCATGACTTTGCCATCAAACCGTTTCCAAAAGGGCTGATGGATCCCTTTGGCTGTCCTTGATGTGATGAAATGTTTTAATAGCCTCGCAAATGTATTCAATATCATCGCGTCCGAGCTGGGAGTGAATGGGAAGCGACAGAACGTGTCTGCTTATGTATTCTGTTATCTCCATGAGTGAATTCTGTAAGAGTATTCCCTTGTATGCGCTTTGCAAATGAAGGGGAGGGTAAAAATATTTTCTTACGCCTATTCCGCGAGAAGCCAGAAAGTCTGCCAACAAGTTTCTGTTGGCGCCAAATCGAGATTCGTCGATAACTAATGTAAAATCCTTATAGCTGGAAACATTCCCCGGGTAGACTTTTTGAAACTCTATTCCCGGTACATCGCAAAGCAGATTTATGTACATTTGTGCAATGCTGTTTCTGAGGGTGATTTCCTTTTCTGCATGATCGAGGGTTGCTGTGCCTAGGATCGCGTTAAACTCCCCCATGCGCCCGTTGAATCCTATATGCTTGCAGTCATAGCTACCGTCGTCGCCGTAGTTCCTGAATATTTTGAGTTCTTTTGCCAGATTCGCATCGTTCGTGGCAATGATTCCACCTTCTCCGGCTGTAATAATCTTAGTGGGAGTAAGACTGAAAATTTCTGCATGTCCTCCGAACCCCACGCTGAGCCCTTGGTATTTCGAACCAAAAGCATGAGCGGAATCGAATATAAGCTCGAGATTGTGAACATTAGCGAATTCTTCCAAGGCATATACATCTGCAGGATTACCGAAGGTATGAACAGCCAAAACTGCTTTTGTCCTTGGCGATACCGCTCGTCCGCAATCCCGCAGACTGATTGTAAAGTCGCGTTTATCGCAATCAACAAATACAGGTTCGAGTCCTGCCCAAAAACAGGCGTGCCCCGTTGCTGAAAAGGTAAAGCTTGGAACCAAAATCTCTCCTTTTATGCCAAGTGATTTCAGAGTCATAATCAGTCCGGCAGTACAATTAGTCACGGCAACAGCATGGCCGACTCCCAGGAAATGAGCACAGCGCTTTTCGAATTCCTCCACGTTTCTTCCGTTGGTCAACATTCCGGATGCAAGCATGCTTTTGATTTTTTGACTAACTTCATCGAATCTTGGCGTATATGGCTTGACTATGGGAATCGAGCGACCGTTTTCATTATCATGTGGCAGGATTGTCTGCGTATTCTTGGTTTCAGCCATTGAATCCTCCTCGATTCGTATTAAATAATTCCTCAAAAGCATCAACGTTTTGGGCGATCAGGATGCCGATGTTTTCTCCAAATCGTAATTTGTGTCCGACTTGCCGATGCTCCTGCCGTTGCTTTTCACATATTTCTGCTGCGGGCATGCCACTCCGAGTTCTTCATATGCGGTGCTAATAATTTCAACGACCCGCTTCTCATCGAGAAACTGGTGTGCGAACCTTCGTGCATTGCGTGATATTTCAAACCTGAGCTGCTCATCCTTGATTAACTCGTTGATGGCATTCGCCAGTTCGGATGCGCTTCTGGATGAAACCAGCAAGCCGGTCTTCCTATCTTTAACCAGTTCTCTGCAGCCCCTTATGTTGGAAGCAACGACTGGAGTTCCCATGGCAAATGCTTCACAAATAGATCTTGGAAGCCCCTCGCGGTAAGATGGAAGTGTGAAGATATCCATGGCCAGCAGCCATCCAGGGATATTTTCCTGATAACCCGTGAAATGCACATTCGAGGATATTCCGAAAGATGCAGCCAGATGCCGAAGCTCATTCTTAAGAGGACCTTCTCCGATTATGACCAGATGAATATTTGTTTTGGACTTTCTCAAGATATTACGGACGGCCGCCAACAGTTCCTTCAATCCTTTTTCGTTATTCAAGCGCGCAATGATTCCGATCAGTATGCAATCGAGCGGAATGTTGAAGCTGAGACGAAACAGACGGGCTTCTTCTCTATATTTGGTATTATTCGGATTGAAACGTTCCAAATCAATTCCGTTACCAAGATGCATGAGTTTATTTCTTGGAGCAATATTGAGTCTTATGGTTGTTTCGACGTCTTCAGCGCTTTGCATAAAGATAATATTTGTTAATTTGAAAGTAAGCCGGTATACGACTACGAACAGTTTCTTCATCAATGGATTCATGTGTTCATGAAAATAAAAACCATGAACAGTGCTCACTATGTTTGGCACGCCGGCCAAAGCTGCGGCCCAGCATCCCAGTATGCCTGCTTTGTTGGTATGTGCATGAACCAAACGGGGTTTAAGACGATAAAAACAAAGGGACATCGCCAGGAGACTGTAGAGGTCGAGAATTGGATTTATCCGTCTGTAGATCGGCAGGACCCTATAATGAAACTTTTCTTCGTTCAGTTCATTATAAAACTCTCCCGAACCGCTCAGGGCAAAAACGTCATATCCAAGCTTTTCAAGAATCCTAAGCTGGTTTTTCAGCAGATATTTGATCGACATATCCGCCGTACAAATATGGGCAATTCTGGGTCTCGAACTCAGAGCCATTTAATTCTCCCCGTTCAATATCTTGTAGAATTCCTATTCGTCAGATACTTCGAAAGCTTTAGCGCTAAGATGAATTGCAAATAATCGGTATTCGAGGAAGATTTGAAGAAATTAATGCCTGGTAAAGGAGCTTATTCCGGAAATTCTTGCCGACCGGTCATGGCGTTAATCCTGGTTTGGTGAAAAGCGGGCAGGATGCATCTAAATACAGATGTAACTATTGTATTGGTTATGTGTTGAGCATTCTTTAATCAAGGCCATCCAACGTAATAGTGGTACGGAAGTTGTTAGAGAATATGGGAATGAAAATAAATCGAAGGCCTTCAGGGCATCGATACTTTTTAGTTAAGGTGCTTTCTGAAGAACTTATGAATTGTTACAAGGGGAAAGTTATGAAAAAGCTTTTTGTGTTTTCTTTATTAACGGCTCTATTCTCGGCTCAAGCGGTTCTGGCAACCCAGGAAGAGGACTTAAAAAAATATCTAAAAAGCAAAAAAGGGCAACCACCACAGCAATCTTATAAAACTCCGGATATTTACAATAAAGTGCCTCCTAAAAACGCGTTAACGGAAGAAGATGCATCAACAACTCCTGCCCCGGCAGGAATAAGGCCTTTTGGATATGATTTATTTGATGCACCTCTGCAGGAATTTCTTTTGCCTTCCGAGGCCCCGGTGCCAGAGAATTATGTTCTCGGCCCCGGAGATAATATCATCCTAAATTTATGGGGCAGAGTCGAAAAGACATATAACCTTATCATCGACAGGGAAGGAAAAGTATTCATACCGAAAGCCGGCGAGATTACTATTTGGGGACTTACGTTGGAGCAGGCTGAAAATAAAGTAGAGCAGCTGTTGTCGACTATATATTCAGATTTTAGTTTGAGCGCGGTTTTAGGAAAGATCAAATCAATAAAAGTTTTTGTTTATGGAGAAGTAAAGCGTCCAGGAGCATATACGGTAAGCTCATTATCGACATTATTCAACGTGTTATACATGTCTGGAGGCCCGAATGCCAGGGGATCCCTGCGCAATATACAGGTATTCAGAAACAGCAATAAACTCAAGACGATAGATTTGTACGGCTTGTTGCTGCACGGGCGCAACCAGGACGTAAGGCTTGCGAACAATGATGTGATATTCATTCCGGTGGTTTCAATTACGGCCACGATCTCAGGATGCATAAAAAGATCGGCAGTTTATGAGCTTCTGGGAGGAGAGAGGGTAAAAGATCTTATAGATCTGGCAGGAGGGCTTAAACCGGATGCATTTCTCGACAGAATCTCATTGGAGAGAATTGAACAAAACAGCAAAAGAATTGTCCTGGATTTAAACATGGATGGCAGCACAGACAACAAGGATAATCTTTTGCTCAAAGATGGAGACATCGTAAGGATTTATTCGGTTTATAATTATCAGGAAAATACTGTTGTTCTCGAAGGCAGTGTGAAATATCCGGGCGTTTTTGAATACAAAACCAATATGCGGGTCAAGGATCTCATAGATAACGGGGGACAGTTAACGGTGGCATCCTATTTGAATCGAGCCAACCTTGTTCGTACGTATGATGATTTATCCAAGGAAGTATTCGCGGTCGATCTCAATGCTGTAATATCAGGCGACAGTACAGCTGATATTTGGCTCAAAGAAAGAGATAAATTGATCGTATTCGACAAAGATGAAGTAAGGCATGTGCCTTATGTAAGCATAGAAGGAAAAATCAAGAAAAAGGGTTCATATGAATTAACTAAAAATATGAGGCTTAGCGATTTAATATTCCTCGCAGGGGGCTTGGATAAAAGCGCATATCTTCTATATGCAGAAATAGCCAGGATGAGCAGCGGAAAACCATCCAAGATACTTCATGTAAATCTCGATAATTGTCTAAAAACACCTTATGGATCGGATGATAATTTTCTGAAAGAAGATGATAAGATATTCATTAGAGAAATACCCGAATGGAAACTTCATGCTCTGGTACAGCTCGGCGGAGAAGTCCGGTTCCCAGGCCGGTACGCTTTGATGAAAAAGCATGAAATGTTATCCGAGCTCATCGAAAGAGCCGGAGGCTTTACGGAAAATGCATTTTTACGCGGAGCTATTTTTGAAAGAATTTCAATTGCTAATGATCTCAAACGGCAAAGGCTGAACGATATAATGATAAATCTTCAAGAAGTAACAGCTGATACTGTTGTTCAGAAAATCCAGGAAAAGCAGCTTAATGCAATCAGATCCAACGAAGTTAATAGAATAATACTTGACCTCGAAGATCTCTTTCTGCGAAACGACATAAGCCAGGATATCGAACTTCGGGAAGACGACCGGATTTTCATTCCGGAAATGCCCAGCGGCGTGCACGTATTGGGAGCGGTGGCTTCAAGCGGAACTATCAAGTTTTTGGAATCCAGAAATTATAAGTACTATCTCAAGCAAGCGGGAGGCATAGTAAAAAGCGCGGACAAGAATGAAATAAGAATAGTCAAGCCTGACGGCAAAGTATTCAAAAAGAAACTTACAAAAGTAAAAATTGAAATAGGCGATAGTATAGTAATACCGAAAAGAGTGCTTAAAGATAGGGAATGGTTAAAAATATTCACAAGTTCATTCACGATATTGAGCGGAGCTCTGACTACCGTGTACGTTCTATCAAGATTATAGGAAAAGGAACCAACCAATGAACATTGTTGAAATTGCCCGGTTAATAATCCGGAAGAGACGGCTATTGGCGGCGGTGATCGCCGTTGTTTTGACCGTGACGCTCTTTATTTGCTATTTTGCGCCGCAATATTTTACATCCTCTTTTGTTATCCTTCCGAACCCTGGAGCAAGCCTCGGGCAGGGAGCCAGCCTGGGACTGAGTGCGATTTCCGGAGGGGAACTTGCTAGATTTACAGGTTTGAACGCAATATTACCGAAAATTATTGAAAATGATATGTTTTTGCTGGATGTCGCCGGAAGACGTGTCAATGTGTGGACAAAGAAAGGGTTAGAGCAAATAAGCCTGGCAGACCTGCTGGGAAATTCGGATCAAGGAAGAATCATAAGATTTGCAAAGCAAAGGATCACCGCAGAACTCAACAAAATGAACGGTTGCTTAAAAGTTAGTGTTTCTACACCCTACCCGGAAATGAGCTATAAAGTAGCATGCTATGTCTTAAATAAGCTCGAGGATCATTTCACGAAGCAGAGAAATGAGCTTAAACGGATTAATGAAGCCTACTATTCCTCGAGGATTGCAGAGGCATTCAATGTGCTGAGTTATGCGGAGGAAAATCTAAGTGTGTTTCTCGGCCGAAATCGGGGCTGGGAAGACAGCGATCATCCTGAAGAGAAGCTTGAATTGGAACGGCTGAAAAGAAAACAAAATATTTGCGTTGGTGTATACTTAAATCTGCAGAAGAGAAGGGAAATAGAAGATAATAAAATAAGGGAAATCATACCTCCATTGGCGACAATCGATTATCCGGAAATACCGCTATTGAAGTCCGCGCCGAAAAGAAAGCTGATTATGCTGAAAGGCATGATGGTTACAGGATTATTGTTGGTTCTTGTGCTTGTGTCGAGCGCACAAAAAGACAGGCTGCTTGGGGAAGCGCGGCCCTTTTAATATTTCATCCAGACTTCTTTCCAATAAATGTGAATCCTGATGCAGCGATATGAGCCATTCCGTGATTATTGACGAGTCTGTCGGTATATTTAAACGGCTGCAATGCCCATCCAAACATTACCTTAAGGAATTTGTACATTGTGATATTGTTAAAAGAAAATAACTGAGAGAAATATTCCCGTCCGATCCACATATACGATGAACCGGCTCCCCGTGTAATAGAACAATCGATTTTTTCAAAACGCTTAAAGAGATTTTGTATTCCGTCAATTGTATATCGTTGGAAGTCGCCGGGACTTGGGTGATATCCCTGCATAAACGGTATCGATGAATAAACGCGACCGCCGGGTTTTAGAACCCTTTCTATCTCTTTGACAGCTGCATCCGGCTTATGAACATGTTCAAGAACTCCCCTTATTATAACGCCATCCAAAGATCCATTTTGAAATGGGAGCTGGAATAGATTGCCAATAACATCTACGCCTCCGGAGTATACAAAATCCACCCCTATACAATGGGATGACACTTTCTTATATCCGCTTCCCAAGTCTGCAATAAGCGCATTTGCCGGAAAAGAAGACAGAAAGGAATTGAGTTTGCCCTTCTGAAGGAAGTTCGTAACATTCGATGGCGGCTCGAGAATTTTGCGAATTTGTTTTACGAGTCCAGGCAATTTACCCTCCTTGATGATTGAGCAATCATACAAATTTGCCAGGCATTAGGATCGAGTTGACATTCTTTTTATAAACAGCGGTAAAGGCGCTGATAAGGCCCAGGAGAACCATTATGTACCGGGTGACAAGGATATCATGAGCAAAGTTGTTATGAAATACCAGACAACCCCAGAGCAAGGTTAGTATCTGCCGGGCTCGCGTATCTTGAATGCGCCTTATACTGATGAGGAGAGACCAGTAGAACATAAAATACAGAAAAAGAGAGATCAATCCTGTCTCCACAAAAACAGCGGCTGCGGTATTATGGGGACCCAAGACCCCGAAACGCGATAACAGGTCGGCATTAGCCCAGGAAGGCCGGATGGTCGCATATAATCCAAAGCCCGTAAGGGGATGAATCGCTGCTCTGGACAAATAATATTTTAGAAGAAAGATCCGGTGATTGTCATCCAAGTTTCCATGAAGAAAAGAATAGAGCTTATTAAATGAAAGCAGAAAAATCCTGCTGTTGGATTCTATCATGTATTTAGTGATGAAAACACAAATAGTAACAGTTATAATGAGTGATATGTAGTTTAGAGAGACGGATACCTTGTTCTGCGTGTCTATAAAATTATTAATAATGAATACAACTCCTAAAAGAAGCACACCCTCTCGGGAAAATGTTGACAGAACTCCCATAAAAAATATTGATTGTAGAAGAAGGCGGATTAAGATTTTATTAGCAATCTTAGAATGTGCTATATGGAGATTATAAAGGATATAACTGCAAATGATTGCGAAAGCGCTCGCGTTTGAATTCTTCAATAAACCAGCGGCCCTGCCCATGGAGTGGGATAATTTTATGGTATTGGGAAATAGAAGCTCCGCCAGATTCGTAAGGCTGAGAACGATTCCGCAGACTATGACGGTTTTCATAGCACTTCGGAGCAATCTCTCATCGGAGACCAAGAGATAAACCGAAAAGAAACTCAGAAACGCATAAAGCGAATCCCTGGCCCAATCGTTGAAGTATCTCCTATCACCGAATAGTATTCCAATCATCGCTGCGAAGATATAAAACAAGAGAAGCTGTATTACCGGTTGGTTGGGAGCGTTCAATTCCCAATTAGTGAATGATAGTATTAGCGCAAATGACAGCAATATTAATCCAACCACTATCGTACCGAAGGGAATACCTGAAGCAAAACTCAGCCAGGCGTCAGTTCGAGTAAATGCGACTATGATTACGACGTAAAGAATCAACTGCAATTGCTTTAGATAAATCAGTGAGGATACAAGAAGCAGAAAAGCGGCAAGCAGAATTGGCTTGTTGATTAACAGCGGTGAAATTAGCGCACCTGCGGCGGCCGCAGCTGCAGTTCCATTTCTTGCAAATCCTCCTGCTTTTATCGGCATATAAGTTTTTCCCTTTGCTTTTCATCGAGCGGTGGAGCCGGCGAATCCTCTTCCTTGCGGGTCTTGCGGTCGAGATCTGAATTGTCGGAAAAACTACGGAAAAGGCTGATATATTCCTGAGTGATTTGAGAGATATCGTAACGCTTCTCAATGGTTTTTCTAGCTTCAAGACCCAGGGCTTTCATGGTCCCAGGCTCAGAGATGAGTAAATCCAGGGCGCAGGCAAGTTTTACATGATCATTTACAGGAAATAATATTCCATTTTTGCAGTCATCAATGACTGTATTGTTCCCGGGGATATCAGAGCAGATGCATGCAAGTCCGGATGACATTGCTTCCAAAAGTGCATTTGACAGGCCTTCCCATCTGGAAGAAAGAACGAATACGTCTGATGCATCCAAATATTTCTTGATATCAGAGGCAGAACATATTCTTACATTATTTGCAAGACCAAGGTTGGCGATATAATTTTCCAGCGTCTCTTTTGCCGAACCCTTGCCTAAGATAAATGCTTCGAAGTTATCATGAACATTATTGAGCAGGAAGAGAGCTCTTAACAAAGTGGGATAGTCTTTTTGACGGCTAAGTCTTCCGGCGGCGATGATGACTATCTTTCCAGAATCGATCCCAAGCTCTTTTTTTGCCAGAATATTTGCTTTTCCGCTTCTTGGCTTGAAATGCATTGTATCAACACCGTTGGGTACAGCACGGATTCGCTTGCTCTCAATACCGATAGAATGCAAATCATCAACGACCTCGGAGTTCAGAGCTATAAAACTATCAATCAACTTGAACATGCGGAAAAACGGCCTTGAAAAATAACGACGTTTCAGAATGCCGATGTCCCCATTTTCGCCGGAGCACGCTACTTTGCATATTACCGGCACAGAAGTAAAAATCCCGGCAGCGGCGGCGACCGACGCATCCAGGGAGGCGAAAGTGACGAAGATAGCATCATATTCACGGCTATTTCGCAAGAGCCGGATAAACAGGTTGATGCCGTATATGAACGATCTTATGAAACGAAGATTCGGGTAGGCCAGTCGGCGTACCCTCATATATTGTTGTGAATGCGGGAGGGCGGCTGCAATATTCTCCCCATCCTTACATGCTTTATCGTGTCTCGCTGACAGGATTTCCACCGATAGTCCTTCTTCAATGCACGCTTTTGCAAAGCGGTAGGCAAATGTTTCCGCGCCTCCGAT
This sequence comes from uncultured bacterium, assembly GCA_964654695.1. Lineage (GTDB taxonomy): Bacteria > Krumholzibacteriota > Krumholzibacteriia > WVZY01 > WVZY01 > CAZZKJ01. The sequence goes on from CAZZKJ010000012.1 coordinate 19,615, forward strand.
ATTCTCGGCGGTTGTGAATCTCTTTATTACAATGCAAATCTTCATAATTCGAATGACTTAGAGGTCATGCCTTGATATTGAAAATACCGGTAATCCAGCTTACCCTGCCCTTCAACTTTGCAATTGCCCTGCTCCTGAAGAATTCGTAGTCCCCAAAGCATTCATGCTTTAGACTGATCAGCAGGTTTTGCCATTCGGATGAAAGCAGAGGGTTCTGGGAATACCCCATCGCCAGTAATATTGCGGTTAGAACCCCGATTAATAATGACCTCATCACAGCGGACATTGTTCTGGGATATGCTATGTTGGAGGATATGGAGGGTTCGGAAATAACGGTCAACTTTGATCCCCTATTCTTGAGCCTGGACATGGTAAGTTCATAATATGATTTGAGGCTCATCTCCATATCCTCGTGGATTTTTATTTCCCGCTCGAGTTGAAGCTTTTGCAGGTAGAATTCGGGATCTGAAATGATTTTATAATCCCGGTTCTTTTCACGAAGAAGTTTTAACGATTGTTCGCAGCCGGATAATTCCAAGCTGTTGGCTTTGATTTTTAAATCAAGGCATCTAAGATTATCCTTAATGGAATTCAGCTGCAGCTTGTTTAGTGCTTCATCTACGGATTCTATATAAGCTTTTGCTATTTGATAGGACAGCTCGGGAAGGCTGGTCGTAATAATAATTCTGGTAGAGCCTGTCGATGGATCCAGATAGAACGCAGCGATTGTTGATTTGAGTTTCACTATCGCAGCATCCTTATTGTTCATCTCGAGGAATTCATAAAGGTTTGTAGAACGCTGCTTACCTTCGAAGCTGTACGTATAGAGATTTGCAAGGACTGCTTCGCTGACGGCTTTGCTCCCCAATACAGAGGGAACCAGGTAGCTGGAAAAGAACGAGCCCATCAGATCACTCTGTGGAAAAGCTGATTGTCTGGAGCCGGCTTCCTCAAACAAAGAAAGATTTTCTCCAGTAGACGTTGACATCATAACCACAGCGGAAGAAGTGAATTGAGGTTCCCTGGACAACTGGGCAATACTTGCCGCAGTTGTGGCAAAAAAAGCCGCCACTGCGATGCTCTTCCAGTGAGCTCTGGATGCCTCAAAGACGTTTGAGAGATAGAGTTTCAGATTATATGGATTTCGTAAATTTTGCATAACAAGCAGTCAATACACAGATTACATATAAGCCCATGCGCCAGTTCGTTTGGATCACTTTTGTCCCAGCATCTGCGGGCGAAATCCCTCCCTGAAAATTCCATGCATTTAAAGAAATTATCATACCTGCCGGAGATTTAATTTCTCTTAAAGGTCAGCAGCTTTTCGGCCGAATGGATAACATTGTCGGGAGGAAATAAGCATGTGTGGAATATTCGGATGGTTCGATAATCGTCAACAGGAAAGAGGCCGGCCGCTTCTTGAAGAGCTTTCAGCTCTTTTGAAACACAGAGGCCCCGATGATGAGGGAACTGTTCAAATGGGGCCTGTGCATCTGGCCCACAGAAGACTGTCAATTATCGATATCAGCGGCGGCCATCAGCCCATGTTGGATGATAACGAGCGAAGGGTAATAGTTTTCAACGGCGAAATCTACAATTTCCTCGAACTCAGAAGTAATCTTCAAAGCAGCGGTCATGAGTTCAAAACCAAATCCGATACTGAAGTACTTCTTCATATGTATGATGAGTATGGGATTGAATGTCTGGATTATCTAAATGGAATGTTCGCATTTGCCTTGTGGGACGGTATAAAATCAAAATTGATTCTCGTCAGGGACAGACTGGGTATTAAACCTCTCTATTATTCTTTCACGGAAACCGGATGCTTGGTATTCGCGTCCGAAATAAAATCGATCCTGGGATTTCCCGGTGTCGAGCGAACATACAATCTGCATGCAATCAGCAGCTATCTGAGCTTTAGAAGATGCATGGGGCAGGAAACATTGTTCAAGAATATTTTCTCGCTGGAACCCGGTTGCTATCTGGAAATAGACACCGGAAAGCACTTTATCAAACGCTATTGGCGCCTTCCCACGGATAAGTATGAAGTTGTTACCGAAGAACTCAGCTTGGAGCGCACCGAAGAACTTTTAAGAAAATCCGTAGAGCGGAGGCTGATAAGCGATGTTCCTTTGGGAGCGTTTTTGAGCGGCGGGTTGGACTCAAGCGCAATTGTTGCCCTCATGAGCAGCATGATGAACAGCCCGGTAAAAACTTATTCCATTGGATTCAAAGACGAAAAATACAACGAGCTAAGTTACTGCGAAATGGTAGCGAAAACTTTCGGTACGGATCACCGTGAATTGATTCTGGATGAGAACGACTATCTAGATCTTATTCCCAAGCTTATAAGAATCAAAGACGAACCTCTGGCAGTGGCCAATGAAGTAGCTCTATACCAGTTGGCCAGGTACCTCAAAAAGGACATTACCGTTGTACTGTCCGGAGAAGGCGCGGACGAACTGTTTGCCGGCTACGGAAGGATATTCCGAAGTCCCTATGATTATATGCGGCTAAAAGCTCAATCCCGAAAGGGCAAAGTGAATGGGGACAGCTTCGGAAATCAAATCATGAGTCAATACGGTAAAAGCGTCTTCCATGATGAATTGGATCACTTCATGTCCGTTTACAAATGGATGAGCGCTGAAGACAAGCAGAATGTGCTCTCCCAGCAAGCGTGGGATGCAGTGGGAGGAGATCTTCATTTGAAAGAGCAGTTGGGAGAAATATTCGATTCAGTCTCAGACTTGTCTCATTATGACAAATATCTCTATTTTTTCCAGAGATATCACTTGGAAAATCTATTGAGAAGGGTCGATATGACTACGATGGCATCTGCTGTTGAAGCGAGAGTACCCTTTGTGGACCACGAGCTGGTGGAACATGTCAGCAGGCTGCCGTTCGAGAGCAAGCTGCCATGGAAATCCACAAAACACTGGAGGAATTCGGAAGGTCTCGCGAGTACTAAAATAAGCGAAAGATTCGACGAGCCTAAATATATTTTGAAAAAACTGATGCGGGACAAACTGCCCCGCCGCGTTATTGCCAGACGTAAAATGGGATTCCCGGTTCCCCTGGAAAAGTTTTTTAAAAATACATTCTTCGGTTATGCCAAAGATATCCTCTGCGATTCAAGAACCCGAGGAAGAAATATATTCAACTGCGGCTACCTGGAAACCTGGATGGATTCTCGTAAAGACGCGATACCCCATGCTGAAGCCTTACAAATATGGATGCTTGTAAATGTCGAGTTATGGCTGAGAATATATTTCGACGAGGTGGCATATGAAAGCAATAATTCTGGCTGCGGGGAAGGGCGAGAGGTTATATCCGCTTACTAAGAACACACCCAAAAGCCTCCTTGATTTGGGCGGAGGGATCACTGTGCTCGAAAGCCAGCTCGAAAACATTTCGAATGCCGGCATAAAGGATGTAGTTCTCGTAGTGGGATACAGAGCCGAGCAAATCGAAGCTAAAATTCAGTCTATCGAAGGAATAAGCTTCGATATTGTCTATAACCCATTTTACGATGCATCCAACAATCTGGTTTCTGCCTGGTTCGCTGCAGAATGCATGCACGGGGATTTTATACTGCTAAACGGGGATGATGTTTTCGAGTCGGTTGTTATGGAAAAGCTAATAACAAATAAGAATTCTATAACTATGGTAATAGATCGAAAAGAAGAATATGACGAGGATGATATGAAAGTATGCATTGAAGAGAAGCGTGTAGTGAGGGTGAACAAATCCATCCATCCAAATCAGGCAGACGGAGAGAGCATTGGGATGATTCTTTTCAAAGGTAAGGGAAGCGAGGTAATGAGAAACACGCTTAAGCGCATGGTAAGGCATCCCCATAATCATAAAATATTCTATTTAGCAGCCCTTCAGAAGATAATGGATGAAGGATTTCCCGTCCATTATTCAGAGTGCGAACAGGATCAATGGGCTGAAATAGATTTTCATCCGGATTTATCTTTTATCAGAAAAAACGTGCAGAAATTCAACAATGTTCTTCTTGCGTGGAAGTGATAAAATGTCGGTTTCTCTTGCGGAAGTCAGGCAGAGGTGTCGAAGGACGAATCACGAAGATAATCTTCGCACGATGTTCTTTTCTTCACGGGTTTCAGTATACATAACCTTCGTTTTAACCAAAACCGGTATAACCGCCGACAGCATAACCTGCGTATTCGCCGTGCTTGGTATTATATCTGCGGCGGCTAATTACCTGCCTTTTTTTTGGGCGCCATTTCTGGGATTCGTCCTGTATAGGATTCACGTTATCCTCGATGTCGTCGACGGAGAGATGGCCAGATTTCGGGGGACATGTTCCAGAAGGGGGGCTTATCTTGATTATATCACTCATTATCTGGTTTATGCCGCCATGGCATTCGGATGCTCGATCAATGCATACCTGCTTCTGGGATCCGGCCGCATGCTGATTTATGGTTTTGCCATATCAATGGGCCTGGTCATGAACCTGGCGAGCAAAGATTGCTGGTACAGGGCAAACTACGGCGGGAATTCTCAAATCGAAGCAAATAAACCGATATGGAAATATAAGAACTCGACATTATTGCTGGTACGCTTGTTCAGCGTAAATACATTTTGGTTTGTATATGCTTTGGCGGCGATTCTTGATTATTATTTAGCAGCCGGTACTTTTCAATCCGGCGTTTTATTTGCTTACGCGTTGTTAATGCCTGCGTTCGCCGTGCTGCGCGCTGCCGTAACATTCAAGTCCGGCCTGATTCCCAGGCGTGCGGCCTGGTACAAATAGTCGAAGCCTGCTGAAGTATTTAGTTATCAACCCGTAGCTGTGATGCAAAGACGGAATGAGGATACACCGGTGGATTTGCGTATTTTTCGTGTGGCCCTGAATCTTCCCAACGATAAGACCCCCGGGGCAGGGCTGCCCGCATATATGCTGATTCATAACCTTCCAGGGGAGTCTCTCGTAATCAGCAGGAAAAAGAACTGCAGCTACAAGCCGACTGGGGAAAATATCCGGGTTGAGCTTTTTGATTACCCGGATTCGGAATTGGGATGTTCCAAAGGGATTAAGCGCTTCGGCAGGATAATACGCAAAGGCGCCGGCTACATTCTGTTTTTTCTGAAGTCCGTTCTCCCTATGATTGCGTTCAAACCCAATCTAACCCACATACACACCCCAGTTCCGTTTCTCCAGGGACTATTTGGCAAGTATTTTCTAAGAACTCCTCTATGCATAACGCTGCATGGAAGCGAGTTTTTACATATCAAAAAGAGCCGGTTTTGGCGGTGGGTGCTCGCCAGGGCCGATCACGTTTTTTATGTTTCAAGGTTAATGAAAAACGATTTGGAATCATTTATCAACCCGTCCAGGATGAGTTATTTGCCAAACGGTGTTGATCATGAGCAGTTCAAACCGGGGAACGGTATACGCCGGGATATTGTATTCATGGCCGGGACGTTGCGGTGGCAGAAAGATTATTCCACCGCTCTCCGTGCTTTCAAGATGTTTTTAAAAAGATTTCCGACCTGGCAGCTGCATATAGCAGGCGAAGGTACGCTTCAAGCCGAACTTAAGAAAGAAGCCGGGTTGTTTGAAATCGATGATAAAGTTGAATTCCTCGGGATGCTCTCGCGCGGGGAATTAGCGTTGAGAATGCAAAGAGCGCGGATATTCTTATTGAGTTCGGTTTCCGAGGGGTTTCCCAAGGTGATTTTGGAAGCCAGCGCAAGCGCAACCCCGATTGTTGTAACCGACGTCGGCGACTGCGGCCTCATAGGCGGCCGAGCGGGGATAGTCGTTCCTCCAAAAGATCCAGAAGCGATTGCTAAAGCGCTATCAACATTGGCCGGCGATAACGCCTGCTGGCGGAAATGCTCGATCCGGGCAAAAGAAACCGCTTATTCCTATTCATGGAATTCGATGGCTCGTGGCGTATTGACGGTTTATAAGCAACTTTTATCCTCTGCAAATAGAACTTGACTTTTTTCGGATTTCGGGATATACTATTGCAGTGTGTCGCTAGAATATTGCTTTTTTCCTGTTTATTCCAAGGGAGAAAAAAAGACCAACCTCAACTGCTACTACCGGGCAAAACATCTTTGGTCTGCCCTCATTTGATTTTCTTGATATTGATTTATAGCTGAAACCAAAGTCTATCCAGTTTTCATAGCGCCTCAACCTTTTTAAGGAGGAGCCGATGACGCGCGTGTCTAGAATGGTCCGTATTGGAGTAAGCGTATTGGTTCTCGCCGCCGCTGCATTTCTAATTTGGCCTCTGCAGGCTTCGGCTGGAGATTATTCATTCAGTTTCTACCTCTCGGAACAAGATGTCGTAATTGAAAGATCTTCAAGTGCGCCGAGGATTATCGTCAAGAATAAGGGCTTCCATCTCCTCGCCGACGATGGCATGCCGACTTTGCCGGTTAGAACTGTAAACATACTTTTGCCTCAGGGAGAAGTGGTGCGGGATTTCAACTTCGGCTCTAGCGGTTTCAGCGTTGTGGCGAAGAACTTCAATCCCTCCATGGCTCCCAGTCCGGTTTCGGAGGACGGTATTAAAGGTCTGGGGCAATCTCTTTTTCCCGGAAGCGATCCCGGATCGGCCTTTCCTCCGGCTTTGGGCAGATACTTGGGGACGGGATATTATCGCGGCTTTGCGGTAGCGAGCTTTCTCATCGCTCCCGTTCAATATGACAAAGGCGCAGTGAAACTGAGAGGCGAGATTACTCTTTCAATCAAAACGGGTTTTCCGGATGCGGCTGTTGATATAGTTTCCAGAGAACGCTACCGTGAGGGTTTCGGAGAAAAAACCGCCAGAGAGTTAGCTTCCTTAGTAGTCAATCCAAGTATGATAAATACTTATGTATTTGATGAAGTACGGGTGCCGCGGCCCAAAGGCGGATTCAATCCAAGTTCCGCGCCGTCGCTCGAAGGCAGCCCCGTGGATTGTATAATCATTACCGCGGATTCGTTGAAAAGCGCTTATCAGCAGTTGGCCGATTTTAAGACTGCCAAAGGGGTTCCCAGCGTCGTAAAGACCATAGAGTGGATCCAGGCTAATTACAGAAACGGCGTAGACATCCAGGAAACCATCCGCTTTTTTATAAGAGATGCCTACCAGAAATGGGGAATATCCTGGGTTCTCCTGGGTGGTGATACCGACATTATACCGGCCAGATACGCTTTTAACAGGTTTTATGAAAATGGCACATTGGTCCCTACGGATATGTATTTCGCCTGCATCGATGGTTCATGGAACGATACTCACGATGCATACTGGGGAGAGGGATTTTATTATGTGCTTCTTGACAATCCCGATCTATATGCAGATGTCTATCTGGGCAGGCTTCCAACGTCGAATGTCGGCGATGTGAAAAATATGGTCAATAAGATCATAAGCTATGAAACTCCCGTCAATCGCGATTATACGGACGAAGCCGAGCTTCTTGCCGAAGTGCTTTTCCCGGTAGATTGGAAAGAGGGGCAGCCTATGACCTTGAACGGGGCGGATTTGGCCGAGTATCTCTATTCCATCTCTATGCAGGGCGGTCCGTTGGACGTTACCCGCTCATATGAAACCTACTCTCTTTTTACGGGAGCGGTTCCTGAATCGCGCCAGGCCACCATCGACTCGATGAATGTGGGCAAGAATATCATTCAGCACATAGGCCACGGTTTCCGTTTCAATATGTCCGTGGCGGATGCCAGCGTCATGAACAGCGATGCCGATGCCCTCACCAACATCGACCGCTATTTTATGCTCTACATGCTCAATTGCACAGCCGGAGCCTACGATTATTACTGCCTTGCCGAACATTACTTGAGAAATACCGCCGGCGGCGCAGTGGCTATAATAGCATCAAATAGAAGCGCTTTTCCCAACGCTTCATCTTATTATATGAATGATTTTTATGATCTGTTATTGAACCAGGATGTTTCCCATATCGGCGAAGCCTTTGCGAAATCCCGGTTGAACCGCACTCCTATAGCCGAAGCCGGTGATAATGTGGATCTTTGGACCCACTATATCTACACGTTGCTTGCAGATCCTGAAATGCCGCTGTGGACCGCGCAGGTTGATACGCTTAATGTATTCCACATAGCAAATGTCGGCCTGGGAGAGAATACGATTTTGGTAAATGTTACGGCCGGCGGTTTGCCTGTCGATACCGCATTAGTTTGCCTTTACAAAGGACAAGACGATTACCAGTACGCGCCGACAAACACTCTTGGTAATGCCACGTTCAATTTCACATGCGAACAACCCGGAAGCATAAGCGTAGTTGTTACCGGCCTCAACCATGCCCGGCACCAGAGTTACATAACTGTAGACCCATCTGGATCCGGGTATGTCAGCTTCTCTTCACTTGCCGCCGATGATGATTCAACCGGAGGATCCTACGGCAATGGAGATGCGGTTATAAATGCCGGCGAAACCGTGGATCTTTCGTTGTTTGCAGCGAATTCCGGGGGGGCGGCAGCGGATGGAGTCTGGTGCGTGTTGAGAAGCTCTGATCCGCAGGTTACTATAAACGACAGCATTGCTTATTTCGGCAGCCTGACGGCCGGCGAGACCAAGCAGGCCTACGATCCGGTAAATGCAAGTTTTTCCGGCACAATCACGGACGAAACATCCATACCTTTTACTCTTGAGTTTCATGATACTTTGGGCAGCATTTGGAATGATTCGTTCAACAAAGTCGTCCACGTGCCCGTTTTGGAGCTGATGCTTCTTTCTATTGATGACTCCGCTCCTCTCGGCAACGGCAATGGAGTGGTGGAACCCAACGAGGAATTCCTGCTCTATTGTGAAATGAAGAATTACGGCACAGGTACCGCGACCGGATTGTCCGCCCAGCTTCAAGACTTGAGCTTCAATTTCGTTTTCATCGACAGCACCGATATCTATGCGGATATCTCGCCACTGGGGTCTTCGAATAATACCGCCGGTTTTCACATAAAAGAGGCGATCGTTACTATTGAAAACGATATGGAATTGACTATCACCGATCTTTTCGGCAACGTTTATCTTGATACCATTGAGCTCAGGATCCCCGATCCTCCCAGCAACCTGATGTTTGACGCGAGCAAAGGGGCGGACAGGATAGAGGTTTCGTGGCTCAAAAGCATTACCGCGGATGTTAAAAAGTACAACGTATATCATTCACTCACAAGCGGAGGGCCTTATGATCTGATATCAGTTGATCCAGTAGATCACGCGGTTTTTATGGACGTGGATCTTCCCTCCAGCACCAGATACTACTATGTCGTGACTGCCGTGGATAAGTCCGGGAACGAAAGTGCATTTTCCACCGAATATTATGCAAGCACCAATCCGCCCCAGCTGGGCGGCTGGCCCATTGAAATGCTGGATTATACAGCCAGCTCTCCGGCAGTAGGTGATATAGATGGAGACGGAGACAAGGAAGTGATTACCGGTAATAAGTACGTGTATGCATGGCACCACAACGGCGTGGAGATTCGAGACGGCGACCTCGATCCGCAGACGTGGGGAATACTTTGTACCACCGGCGCAGATTTCGTAGCTCCGGTGGCTCTGGCGAAGATAGATTCCGTAATGGGGTTGGATATAGTCGCTGTTTCATACACGTCCCTGGGCGTTTATTGTTTCGATTATCAGGGCAATACGCTTGCCGGATGGCCGCAAATGACCGAAACCAATGTCAGGGCGACCCCCGTGATCGCCGATCTGGACGGTGATCGTGATCCGGAAATAATCGTAGTCGACCAGGCGGGAGTTCTCTATGCATGGAACTCCGATGGTACCGAATACATGGATGGTGATTTCAATCCCGCAACGCCGGGTGTTTTCTACCGAACCCCAACGGCTCCGACATGGCATTATCAAGCTCCGGCCGTTTGCGATCTTGATAAGGATAATATGGATGAAATTATTCTTGGAACCACCGTCGATACTATTTATGCCTTCAACGGTGACGGAACTCAGATGCCGGGATGGCCCGTTGCTGCTGATAACGATATAGCTGGAAGCGTCGTGGCCGGGGACATCGATCTCGATGGAGATATTGAAATAGTCGCCATGACAAAGAGTCCGGGTGTTATGGTCCTTAATCCTGATGGAACCGCCCAGGCAGGATGGCCCAAGTGGATGCCAAGTTATACAGGATTCAATCCATCTCCCGCGCTTGCCGATATTACCGGCGATGGGTATCTGGAGATAATTGCGGCCGGTTCGAACAATAAGCTTTACGCTTTTAGATATAATGGAAGCACACTCTCCGGTTGGCCTTTCAACTACTCGACCACGTATACAGAGTCGTCTCCTGTTGTCGCAGATGTCGACGGCGACGGGGGTATGGACGTGATTCTTGGCGACGAATCCAAGTACATAAATGCCTGGGATTCCGGAGGCAATCTGATCGATGGATTCCCGATAGCAGTCCAGGATGCTATTCGCGGCACACCTGCTCTGGATGATCTTGACGGCGACGGTGACATTGAACTGATATTGGCCTGCTGGGACAAGAGCCTCTATGTATGGGATTTTCCTTCGGCCTATGACAAGAATCTAGCCGATTGGCCTACCTTTCATGGAAACGTACACAGAAATGGTTTGCATGGTTTCGAAGTTCCTACAGCCCTGGGGCAGGTCGTTTTCAGTTTCAGGATAATTCGGAAATCAGTAGAACTCACGTGGGCGTTTCCTCCAGGTTCGGGGTATGAATTCAATATCCTGAGAAAAGAGAATCCCGATGGATCGCCGTCCGGCTATTCCAGAATAGCTGCAGGTCTCCGGCCGGATGATTCCGGGATGTTGAGGTTTTTCGATCAGGATTTGGATCCGGGTATGAAATATTCATACAGAATCGAAGCAGTTGGCGGGGAGGGAGACTACGAAACTGGAGCAATATACGTTCCTATTTCGAGAGCGGAACTCATGCAGAACTATCCGAACCCTTTCAATCCCCGGACCATGATTGTTTTCTTCGTGCCCGAAGGAGCTTCCCAAAAAGTTTCCCTGAAAATATACAACGTTCAGGGCGCGCTCGTGAAAACTCTAATTGACGGAGTATTGAAACCGGACAAGTACGAGTACTCATGGGATGGATCAAACAACCACGGACAGCCGGTCGCTTCAGGCGTGTATTTTTACCAGCTCAGGGAGAAAAACTACGCTGAAACAAAAAAGATGATTCTTCTCAAGTAGATTCTGCGCCGCCAAGGTGCAGAGAATAATACAACCAGTAAAACCGCCTGGGGCTTCTAATTCCTCCTCGACACACCTGCCCCGGGTGGTTTTCCTGGTAGATTTCTATCTGATTTTTTTCTTTTTCTTCAGCCAGCGCTTTAAGTCTTCATAAGATTTGAAATGTTCGTCGAATTCATAATCTGAATCGAATTCACAGTCATCTACAGTATGCTCTCTGCAGATTTTTGGGCGCTCATCGTATATTTCGCAGAGATTTGTTTTCGAATCGAGAAATCTGCATTTATTATGGATCATCAAATACCAATCGCGGTTCCATAAGTAAATTGATACATTCTCATGCGTCAGGAACCACAGAAAATCGTTATAATCCCGCTTATTGCGGGGTCGGTCTATTTCAAGGGAGAAGTACTGGCAGCATTTGGCAGGAATGCACCTCGTGCACTGTTCGTCTATTTTCAGGTTTTTAACGGAGCTCTTTTTGGTTTTGAAACCGGCAGCGCTCTTTTTTGTCTTTTTCATTATCCTGGACACCTTTCTTGGTAGCGTATAAGAGCTGTGATTGTATTGAAAGGATTTATAATTAATAAAACGTTAGGAATCAAGAGTTATTAACGGTAATTATTAGAAACGATATGAATTAAGGAGCAATAATTATCCGAAAGCGTGCACAATATAGGCTGGCCGGAGCGGATCCGGGATTTTTTGATAGTAATTAATAGCGATTAGTATTATAATTAAGTTTAACGGCGGGGATAGGATCAAGGCTGGTTCTTGATCCTTCGCTTTTTTCTTTTTTTCACTTCCATCTCTTCCTCAAGGAGGCTGAAGATGCGCCGGTGCATGCTGATTCTTCCGGTTTTGTTTTTGCTTATAAATCCCCTGGCTGCTTCTGCTCAAATCTACCCACCCAAACCGGGTGTTGAAATCCCCCAGGCGTATTTCGATCGAATAAAAGATGATTCCAGGGCTTTTCAATTCCAGCACGCATGGATAGAAAAAACTGCGAGGATCAAGGAAAATAGAATGAATTTGATTCGAAACGGCAATTTCAATTTTGATCGAGGCTTGTCCAAAGTCTCCGCCGAAGGCGCCTTGGTTTCAGGCACGGCCAGCGTGCCGGTCTTTTTATCAAAGTTCAATAATACCGGAGCGAATCCTTATCCTTCGGCCAATCTTCAAACCGAGCTTTTTACCGGTCCCTGGCCGACAGGCACCATGCATGATTTTTATAACGAGATTTCATACGGCAACTTGAACCTGACCGGAACCGTTTATAATTGGTTCCAGTTGGCTCAGAACGACACCTATTACGAGGGAACCCAAAACGGTTTGGGAACGGATTCTAAAGTTGGCGAACTGCTCAAGGAAACCCTGGACAACTGGGATCCATCGGTGAATTTTGGCATCTACGACAACGACGGCCCGGACGGGCTGCCGAATTCCGGAGATGATGACGGTTATGTAGATTTTGTTTCGTTCGTGCATGCGGAAGCCGGAGGAGAATGCGGCAATACCAATATATGGTCTCACAGATGGACATACAGAGGATGGTGGGGTGCTCCCTATACGACCAACGACCCCCGTTCGGGCGGCGGCTTCATAAAGGTGAATGATTACACGATCCAGCCGGCGCTTGCCTGCGACAACGTGACCATGATTCAAATCGGGGTTTTCTGCCACGAATTCGGGCACGCCTTCGGCCTGCCAGATTTGTATGATACCGATGGGGGATCACAGGGCATTGGGCACTGGGGGCTTATGGGCTCGGGCAGCTGGAATACGGTTACTTCTCCCGCTCATATGTGCGCCTGGGCAAAGGCCGAGTTGGGATGGATAGTGCCCACAAATGTCGGACCTGCTTCTGCAACCTACCCTGTGAACAATGTGGAATTCAATCCTGCGGCTTATAAGCTTAATGTCTATGAAGAAAGATGGAGAAGAAGCACGCTGTGTGCACTTTCCGGTTCCTATTCTATGCATATGGGTTTAACCGCGGCCGAGGCATCTGCACGCGGATGGCCCGGCGGAGCCGGCTACGGCAACAGCTGGTACGAACGTGTTGCCAGGCAATTCAATTGGGACGGAACAACGCCGGTCAATCTTGCATATGATTACGCCTACGACAATGAAAATGGCTACGATTATGGTTATTTGCTGATAAATGTTAACGGTACGGAAAGTATTGTTCGCTCATATAACGGTACCGGATCGGGAACCGAATCTCCCATCGATCTTTCGAGCTATCTTACCGGGAGCGGCGCCTCATATTATTACCTGATTTTTGAATTCGATTCGGATATCGCCTGGTCGGATGAGGACGGCAATTACCTTTCTTCCTGCAACGGCCCTTTTACGGTGGATAATATATCTCTCTCCGGCGGCGGAGAGAGTTATTTTACTGATTTTGAAATATATGAAGACGGTTGGTTCGAAGATGACAACATAGTGCTTCCTCCCGGCGCATCAGACCCCGGGTGCGATTATTTCCTGGTCGAGAACAGGTATGCCACCGGTTTTGACCAGGCACTGCACACTTCCGGTCTCGCCATCTGGCATATTGATCCCGATGTCGCCGAATCCAATCTCGGTAACACGGGCGGTAGTTCCAACACGCAGACCCGGGGAGTAAAGCTTATGGAAGCCGACGGTAGTTGGGATCTGATGAATGGTACCAACCGCGGCGATGCCGGCGACTTGTTTCCGGGTTCGACTGCGAATACAACCTTCAACAATGCCACGACTCCATCGAGCCTCAGCAATGACGGCGAGTCTACGGTTGTTACCGTGTTGAATATCAGCGCTCCGGGACTGACAATGTCGGCGGATATGACCGCCGGAGCATTTCCTCCTTCGGTCCTCTCGATCCTTCCTTCAACCGGAGATAACGGCGGCGGTGTTATCGCCATAACCGATCTTTTGGGATCGGGCATAAACTATGGAGCTACATTCATTTTTGAAGATTCGCTGGGCGGTCAAAGGGCGGCTTCCTCTGTTAGCTGGATCGGCCACGGCAAGCTTGAAGGGACTATCGATCTGACTGGACTCATTCCCGGACGTTATAACGTCATTATAGAGAATCCCGACGGCCAACAGGCGGTTCTAGTTCATGGGTTCATAGTTACCGGACCGACGGGAATAAGCGGCAGGCCATTACCCGGAGGCTTTGCCCTGCTTCAGAATCATCCTAATCCCTTCAGGCCCGGTACGATGATTCCATTTAATATTAAGGAAAAATCCAAAGTAACCCTTAATATATATGATGTTGACGGAAGACTGGTAAGAAGACTCGTTGATCGAGATCTGGATGCCAGATTCTACGAAGAACATTGGGACGGACTCAACAATGCCGGAGTGCCCGTCGGCTCCGGAGTATATTTTTACCGGCTTACTGCCGGCCGCAATTTTGTTTCGGTGAAGAAAATGGTTTTATTGAAATGATATGGCTCTCTCTGGAGCCATGGATTTACCGGGGTCAAGCCTGGTGAAGATGAGATTTATCGGTAAAAAGAGCCCGCTGTTTAAGCGGGCTCTTTTTATTCGGCTTTTTGAAGATAGTTCGGCGATCTCGGATATTGTGGCGCTTGATTTTCGACTTTGGAGAAATTCAAATGCGTTCGCTGCCAAATAATTCTGGGAGCTGCTATTTCAAAGATAAAAAAAAGCTTCGTTACCGTTTAGATATGCCTTTGGCTTTAATAGTCCCTGGTGGAAAACGAAGCAAATGATATTTGACAGCTAATCGTGCTTAATGTTAGCTTTAAAGCCATGTTCGGAATACCCCGCCCGGTGAACCAGTTTATTCATTGATGGTATTTGGCTTGTTTCGTTGATGGTAAAGACGCTTTGTAAAAGAATCGAGAGGCATAGAAGAGGTGTTGAATGGTATATTTGCAGCTTACTGAAGAAGAAAAGATGATTCAAAAAGCCGCCCGGGATTTTGCCGATAAGGAAATAGCGCCCGTATCGGATAAATACAATACTGATGGTGAATTCCCGCGGGAAATAATAGACGGATTGGGCAAGTTGGGATTTATGGGAATAAACGTCCCCGAGGAATACGGAGGGGCTAATTTGGGCAATTTTTGCCTGGTTCTGGTTTGCGAAGAGATCAACCGCGTCTGTGCCTCGACTGGAGTGACTGTATCCGTTCATCATTCTCTTGCATGCTATCCAATTGTGAAATATGCCCGGGATTCCGTTAAAAAAAAATACCTGCCCGAAATGGCTTCAGGCAAAATCATCGGAGCCTACGCCTTGAGCGAGCCCGGATCGGGAAGCGATGCCGCAGGACTGATTTCGTCCGCAGTCAAGGATGGAAAAGAATATGTTTTGAACGGCACTAAAAGCTTTATAACCAGCGCAGCGGATGCAGGAGTTATTATAGCTATGGTGAGAACGGATAAATCCCATAAGACAAAAGGAATCAGCGCGTTCGTGCTTGAAGCCGGAATGAAGGGACTTATTATCAGCAAGAAAGAGACGAAAATGGGGTTGAGGGCGTCTAATACCAGCGAAATTGTTTTTGATAACCTCAGGGTTCCGGCCGAGAATCTATTAGGCGAAGAGGGGCAGGGGTTCAGAATAGCAATGGATACGCTGGACGGCGGCAGGATGGGTATAGCTACGCAGGCAGTTGGGATTATACAGGCATGTCTGGACGCTTCTACGGCTTATGCCAAGGAACGCGAGCAGTTCGGCAAGAAAATTTCCGAATTTCAAGCGGTTCAATGGAAAATAGCGAATATGGCAGTACAGGCTCATGCGGCCAGGCTCCTGGTTTACCATGCTGCTCGGCTTAAGGACAGGGGGCTCCCTCATTGTAGTGAGGCTTCCATGGCCAAGTTGTACGCATCGGAAAGCGCCAATGCGGCGGCAAAAGACGCGGTGCAGATTCACGGTGGAGCCGGTTATACGACCGATTTTCCCGTGGAACGATTTTTCCGGGATGCGAAAATAACTGAATTATACGAAGGTACCAGCGAAATCCAACGCCTGGTAATTGCAAGAAATATCCTGAAGGATTAATTTGCTTAGAGATCAAGGAGGCAGGATTTGAAAATAGGAGTTATGATAAAAACTGTTCCGGACACGGAAACCAAGATTAAGATTACCGGGGATGCCGCCGGCATAGAAACTCAGGGAATTAAGTATGTTATGAATACTTTCGATGAATTCGGTGTCGAGGAGGCCCTGCGCATAAAAGAACAGCTTCAAGATGGGACAACGGTGACTGTTATATCTCTTGGATCCGACCGTTCGGTTGAAACCCTTCGTACGGCCCTGGCCATGGGTGCCGATGAAGCCGTTCATGTAAGTGATCCGGCCTTCGAAGGCGGAGACGCAATGGTTAATGCGGGAGTTCTTGCTGAAGTGATGAGGCCGTACGGTTTCGATCTCATACTTTGCGGAAAACAGGGAATCGATTTTGATGCCGCGCAAACCGCATCCATAGTTGCGGAACGTCTCGGGTTTGGGCAGGCTTGTGTCGTTGTTAACCTCGATCTTGCCGTTGAAGATGGTAGATGCGTGGCGAAGAGACGGATAGAGGGTGGCGACGAAATGGTCGAAGTCATGCTTCCGGCCGTGATTTCCTGCGAGAAAGGCTTGAACGAGCCGCGGTATGCGTCGCTTCCGGGTATTATGAAAGCTAAAAAAAAGGAAATTAAAAAAGTAACCTTGTCTGATTCCGGGTTCAAAGCCGAAGATGTCGGCTTGGAGGGATCGTGCACCAGGATCGAGAAGTATTATCCCCTGCCCGAAAGGGGCTCCTGTAAAATGCTCCCGGGTGAGCCGCAGGAAATGGCTGCGGAACTAGTTCGTGCTCTCAGAGAAGATTCGAAGATAATATAAGAATTGAAATAAAGCATTTTTGGAAAGGAGATGGGAATTAATCCCGGGTGAAACATGAGCAACAATATCCTGGTATTTGCGGAAATAAGAGAAGGTGAATTGAAGCAGATTACTTTGCAGCTATTGTCTGCCGCCGTGTCGCTGGGGAATAAGATCGGGGGACAGGTTCATACTGCAGTTCTGAGCGATAATTCGGCGCCTCACGTTGAAAAATTAAGCAGCTATACTCCCGGCAAGATTTTTTCGGCCCGAAGCGCCCTGTTGACGAATTATTCCACGGATGCTTATGCCCAAGCTCTTGAATCCATCATTAAGGAGGCCGAAGCAGGATACGTCTTGTTCGGGGCTACCGCTTTGGGAAAGGATCTGTCTTCCAGAGTCGCAGCAAAATTTAACTGCGCTCTTTTTACAGACTGCACAGAATTGGATGTCGACGACAATTTGCTTAGAGTAAAAAGACCGGTGTACTCGGGAAAAGTATATGCTGAAGCTGTATCAACCCGGAACGCCATCCAAATGGCTTCTATACGTCCGAATATATTCCCTCCAGCCGGGGAAACCGGAAGAAAAGCCGAAGTTGTGAAAGTTGGATTATCGCTTTCAGCTGATGACATTAAATCAATGGTCAAAGAGATTGTGGCTTCAGCAGGCGGACGCAAAGATGTCACCGAAGCTGAAATCATCATTTCCGGCGGCCGAGCGCTCAAATCCGAGGAAAACTTCAAGATACTGGAGGGTTTGAGCGATGTGCTGGGCGCATCGGTGGGAGCTTCACGGGCCGCTGTTGATGCAGGTTATGCGCCCCATTCCATACAGGTCGGGCAGACGGGGAAGGTGGTAAATCCAAAGCTTTATATTGCTGTCGGTATTTCCGGTGCCATTCAGCATCTTGTGGGAATGAGAACCGCGAAGATTATAGTCGCCGTCAATAAGGATCCCAATGCTCCTATTTTTCAAAAGGCGGATTATGGTATAGTGGGGGATCTTTTTGAGATCGTTCCGCTGTTGACGGAGGAATTCAAGAAGTTGCTTGAGAACTGATACAGGTTTCTAAAAACTGTAAGACATATCCAGAGAAAAAAGAGTCGTCGATGTATCATCGCCGGCTCTTTTGTGATTGAGAGGTTCATGGCTAACAAAGGCATTCAATCCGATATGATTGTTGATTCGAAAACTTGCAAATGTGCTGAACCTGTTAAAAATATAATCCGAAAATACCGCTGCTTCCGGATTTATCCCATAGTAATCATAATACCTCTTGCCCAATTCATAAAAAGAGGACAGCCATATTCTTCCGGGATGCAGGTATTCCAACGATAGTTTTATGCCGATTTCGTCATACCGGTCTTCTATCGAAGAATTGCTCCGCAAGAATGAATACATCGGACCGCAACCGGCCTTGAAAGAAAAAGAAGGCATATAGACCAGCAGGATCGCGCTTTTGTTCTCTATATAATTGAAATATATATCGCTGCTGATATCATAACTGTAGCTCTCCAGGGTGTTTTCTGCCTCCACTCCAAAGCGTCCGGCGAATAGGCCCTGTGCGGACACATTAGAGAGGGCAAACCAGTAGGGACTCCTCAGATTCTTATCGGTATAGAGTCTGCGCTCTGTGTTTAAAGACACATAAATGCTCTTGTCGATGCCGAACTGGCGCCTGAACTCGACAGTGCCCGAGAAGGATTTATAATTTATTGAAGTCGAGTCCGGGATATATTTGACTGTTCCATTGAGGATTAGACTAATGGCAGTCGATAGGGAACTGTTATAGGCAAGGCCGGTTGATACTGTGTTTCTCAAATAATCATAATCGAATTCCGTTCTCTTTTTGAAATCCATGCCCTCGAAGCTGTTGTAAATACGGAATATCATTCCGCTTCCCATATCGACATGAGAAAAGACTTTAGCCAGGTATCGTGAATAATTATTGGCATAGGAATAAGTAGTATTTTCCTGAAAGTTCTTGTTTTTAAAATAGCATTCCAGGCCGAAACGGGTTTTCTCGTTAACATGCTCCAAGTCAAGATTAATTGATTCATCAAAGCTGTTGTTACCGGCGGTTACAAACCCGCGAATTCCCAAATGGCTGTCGAGCACATTGCCGCGAATGAAATCGAGATTGAATCTCGTTCGGAACTCGACAGTATTATCTACGGTATCTTCTTCAACTATAGAATATTTTTCAGTAAAGGAATCGAAGCCTAAATTAATTGATGCCGAGACGCCGCCCGATGAAGCATCGGCTGCAGCTGCCTCGATGAAAAAGCATAATATCAATAATCCCAGTAAGATTGCCCGGCCGCGATTCAATAGCTGCGCTCCTCAAGAATAGCAAAAGCCCGCTCAATGAATTCAAGAGCCATGTCGAATTGCTTTTGCAAGAACAGGGATTCGCTTAGATGCAGTAATTCTACTGCTTCGATAAATGCAGGTGGCCTTTGCGCGGACTTCCCGGGTTGAAGTTCGAGCAGGTTTTTTAGAATTAGCATTTGGGATTCACATTCGAATTCTATCAGCAAACTTTCATCAGCAACCTGCCCGGGGACGCCGGCAGTGCTTTTGGCGGGAACGCATGCCGGTGTCTGCCCGCAGCAGAACAACAGAAGGCAGGCTCCAATAATCCAGTCATAAATTTTCATTACTCAAGAGCTCGAGAGCTTTCTTAGCCAGGTTTCTAGCAAGTTTAGTGTGCGCCAATGCTGATCTCAAGCTCGAGGAAGTAAAATCTTCCCAAGCTGTTTTTTCATATTGTTCGGCTTTATGCAGCAGCTCCATGGCAGTGCTTTCATCCCGCAGGTTGTCAGACATTCTGACGCGCTCGAGAAACGAATCAGTATTTTTGAGTGCAGCCTCTACATCCGCCGTTCTCAGCGGTCTTTGCATCGACTCCAGGGCCTGCTTTACTATTTGCCTGGCTCTGCGGGTCAATCTGAGAGCGTTTTTCAATCGTTTGGAATCGAAGTCTTTTTCAGCTCTGGTCTGAAGGTCTTCGGCGGTTTCGATAGCATCAGACAAGCGAGACCTGCTGTCTTGCGATGCTATCTCTTTTGCGCGTTCAAGAAGATCATTAGTAAGAAGCAATGCCTGCTCTACATTCAAATCGCCGGCTTCATTAGATAAAAGTTTCAGGGCATGCAGGGCCGCTTTCCTGGATTTTCTGGTGAGTTCCAGGGCCATTCGCAAACGTCCTCGCTCAAGATCACTCCTGGCCTTTGTCTGAAGGCTAACGGCTTGATCGTAAAGTCTTTTTATTTGGTTGCGGCTATCACGCAAGCCTCGTTCTTCGATAATTTCCAGGACCCGATCGGTTTTTTCAAGGGCACGAGCAACTTCATCATCTGCTCTGATTTCGCGCTTCAATATCTTGATTGCTTTTAATGATAGAGATTCGGAAAGTCTCGCAAGCCGCAATGCAGATTCATACATATGTTCCCTTAAATTATTCTTGGATCTTTCAAGCTGGGCCGCAGATTCGTCTACAAACTTGCCGACCGCCATTGATTCCCGCCCCCCCTCTTCCCTCATGAGGTCGTTCGCTTTCTCAAGCCGATGTTGAGCTCGTTCGATAGTCTTGATACAGGCGGCTTCCGTCATAGTCTCTTTTTTCGCCAGCGCGAGAGTGCGTAAAATGGACTGCCGGGCTGCAAAGGCCAGATCTCTGGCTTTCATCATTTGCAGCCTCCCTATATCCATTTTACCGCTCATTATGTTATCTTGCGCCATCATGAACATTTGTTTAGCCTGGTTCTGAATGGTGATCGAGGTTTTCAACAGAGCCCGTGCTTTTACGCTATTGGTTTCAGATACCAATCGGTGAGCGTCGTGCAGCAGTTCTTCGTTCCTTGTAATCTCATTTTTCACCTGGTCCCGTGCTGTTGTTTGCCCGGAAGCTGCAGTTATGAGAAGAGAACATAGAACAGCTGCAGAAATCACTGCTGATGTTATTATTCCTGGCGCCTTATTCATTTTATTTCCTAGTTAACCGTGAACCGCAAAGCTTCGTTCGATCCTCAGTACGCAATCGGCATACCACTATATCCGGACAAGGAGTGCTAAGACGTAAGAGCAATAATTACAATATGATACTGCATATTCTGTATTCGAGATCGTTCGAGATTTAGGAGTTTTTAATGCACCTTCAAGTACAGTTCATGAACCGCCTGGTTCAATCAGTTTCCAAATCGTGCTTTTCAAGACGGCCGTATAATGCTCTTCTGGTTATGCCCAAGAGTCTTGCGGCCTCGCTTTTATTTCCGCCTGCAAGCTTCAGGGCCCTCAAAATCATTCGCTTTTCCATGCCGTCCAGGCTTAAATCGTTCTGATCTTCGGCGGAAGGATCTTGCTCGCGCGTTCCGAGCAGGATGTCGGAATCGGTGATTGTACCTTGGGGACGGAGTATCAGTGCTCGTTCCATTACACTGCGAAGTTCCCTCACATTACCAGGCCAGTTATATTGAATCAGTTTTCGCAGGGCAGATTCGGATAAGATACCCGGATCCCGTCCGGTTTTTTGAAGGAAACTGGACGCTATAGCTTTTATATCTTCTCTGCATTGTCTGAGTGCCGGGAGGTTGATGGGAAAGACGTTCAGCCGGTAATATAAATCTTCTCTGAAATCTTTTTTTTCTATAGCATCTTCAAGTTTTCTGTTAGTAGCGGATATCAATCTGAAATCCACTGCGGTTTCCTTTTCGCTTCCGAGCGGACAGATGGACCGGTTCTCTAGAACGCGGAGAAGCTTTGCCTGAAGAGATGCCGGCAAGTCGCCGATTTCATCCAGGAATAGAGAGCCTCCTGAGGCCAATTGAAAATGCCCCAGTTTTTTTTGCGAAGCTCCGGTGAATGCTCCTTTTTCATAACCAAATAGTTCGCTCTCCAGCAGGTTTTCAGGTATAGCGGCACAGTTCAAGCCAATGAAAGGGCCTTCGACTCTTTTTGAGTTCTTGTGTATGGCTCTGGCCACAAGTTCTTTGCCGGTTCCGCTTTCTCCGCATATCAGCACGGATGCTTCAGAATGGCAGAGATCGTTAATGAGTTTTTTTACGTGCAATATCGGTGGGCTGGATCCGATGATTTCTTCATCGAGGTTTCTGGATAAGTAAGATCGAAGACCCTGGTTCTCAATTTCGAGGCGTCTTTTTTCTTGCAGCCGTTCCACGAGAAGAAGAAGCTCTTCGGTGTTAAAAGGTTTGATAATGTAATCATAAGCGCCTTCCTTCATGGCTTGAATCGCAGTTTCAACGGAAGCATAAGCCGTCATAATTATAACGTCGGCGACCGGCGCCAGATCTTTGATCTTCTTCATTAGCTCTATTCCGTCTATTTCGGGCATTCTGAGATCCGTGATTATTATGTCATAGGCGTGAGTTGAAACCATTTCTAATGCTGCGGCTGGATTATCTATTCCTGTTGCATTGTGTCCCGCATCATTGAGCTGCGCTGCCAGAAGCTTGCATATTCTGTTTTCATCATCCACTAAAAGAATATCTGACATTATTCGGCTCCAAGACTGCTGTATGTTTTCATATCCGACGGCTGCGACATAGGAATTGACAGGATTACAGTTGTGCCTTCGCCCGGTGCGCTGCCTATTTCCATGGTGCCATTATGTGTTTCTATTATATTGTTGGTTATACTTAATCCGAGCCCGCTGCCTTGCTTCTTCGTAGTATAAAAAGGTTTGCGGATCTCCTGCAAGTGCTTTGAAGTCATACCGGGTCCGTTGTCCTTGATCGTCAAGACGGCCCTGTTTCTACGGGCTCTAAGAGCAACCTCGACTCGGCCTCCTTCGCTCAAAGCCTGAACTGCGTTGAGAAGAATATTCAACAGTGCCTGCTGCAGGCGCTGCTCGTCGCAGTAAATAAAGAGCTCCTCAGATGGAAGGCTTTTTGAGACGACAATATTATTTCTGGAAACATCATTCTCTACCAGCATTAAACTTCTCAAAATGATTTTTTGAAACGGCCGGGGCTTGAGATGCTGATGCCCCTCTTTTGCGAAATTCAAATAACCCGTCAAAATCCTGTTCAGCTTGTCAACTTCTTCGGTTATGAATGTAATTGTCTCATCATCTATATTATGCTGCTTTTGAATCCGCTCAGCAGATGTTTTGATTATGCTAAGCGGGTTCCGGATCTCATGGGCTATTGCGGCAACCATGCGGCCCATCGCCGCAAGGGTTTCTCCTCTGAGTACCGCCTCCATCGCCTTGTCCAGCGAAAGGGACTGCTTGTAAAATAAAGCGGCGAGTATGAGAATCGCCAGAAAACTGGCGAGATCAACAATAATTATCGCTGTGCGCAGAGATCGCAAAACATCAAAATACCCAGCCCCTGCTTCGACGTTGATCATCCCCGCGATCGTATTATCAACGCTGTGCACGGGGGCATATGCACTTTTCAAGTAGCTATCTCCAGATCTATACAGCTTGGTTGAGGAAGAGAAGCCGGATCTGGCAAGTGTAACGGCGCTGAAATCGAGATCAACGAATGGATTGTATTCGCCCGGCTCAGAAAGTCTGGAAAGGTCAAAAACCGTTTTGCCGTCTGCGGTCAAAATCAGTATGTTCGACAACAAGTTCTCGGACCTTATCGCGTGCAGAGTCGACAACATTTCAAGGGAGAAGGCATCTTCGCTCAATGAATCCATATCTGCAAGTTCGAGGGTATGGGATATGACGACTGCAATTGACTGCAGGCGTTCCCCCAGTTCATTGTCGAGATAGTTCTTCGCCTTATTATACAGAGTGAATGTGGAAAAATTGAAAACCGCCAGGAAGGCCAGCAGAAATGCGGATAAGAGTATCAATCGGTGCAAAGAGGAGGAAGCAATTCTCATTCTCAGGTGATGCTCCTTTCTCTTGCGGCCGGCTCCGTTAGAACCCCGCCGCATTCGGCTCTGCGGGCATGAAGGAGTAATCGCCGGCAGAATCTGCGGGCCACCATCATGATAATAGGAAATTCCGGGGCTTTCCCGCGGGAAGCAATTCTAGATTGGCTCAGAGTAATAAGCAAGAATTCTTTGCAACGCGGCCAAGCTACCTAAGCCTCTTCTTGGTCTGCAGGAGATCTATCTGAGAACGGGCAAACGAACCCCATAAGGGATCGAACAGGGCTTTTTCAAATGCAGCGGCGGCTTTTTCGTACAGGCCCTGTCCCGCAAAAGCTACTCCTAGTGCGCAGCTTATTCCTGCATCTCCCGAGAAATTGATCCCGGTCGTACCAATGAGCGAGACAGTTTGCTCAAACCGTCCCTTTTTGTTCAGCAGATTGGCGAGGGACGTATAAACTGGAGCCATGCCTTTCGAAGGGCCTTTGGTTTCTACAACGCGTTTATATGCATGAATTGCTCCGTTTATTCGCCCAAGCTGCTCCAGTGATTTTGCTATGCCTATTCCCGCATCTACGCTTTTTGGCCGGAGTTCATATGCCGCCCGATAGTGTTTCAGGGATTGCGCGTAATTGCTTTCATTGAATAAAATGAATGCCGACTTCATTTGCATGTCAAAATCATCGGAGCGGAGGCGAAGATATTTGTTTATAAATTTAGCGGCCGGTCCCCATTGCTTCCTTGACGTGTAAATCCCCGAGAGGGCTTTGAAGACTCTTGCATCGGTACAGCCTTTTCTGGCAGCTTTTTCAAGGTAAAACAGGGCTTCATCGTCGTTGTGGCGGCCGGCCAAAAAAAGTCCCGCTGCAGTCTGAATCTGCTTATTACCCGGGTATGAGCCGAGAGCTTTTCTGAGAATCTTTTCCTGCTCTCCGGGTCTGCCGGCCTTTGCCAATAGCCGGGCAAGGGCAACGAAATCACCCGGCAGAGCGCGAGAGGAAACAGCCAGGATGGAATAATAGTAAATTGCTGATTCTGTATCTCCCGTTCTATCATGAAGATCTCCGAGACCTCTAATTGCTAGGATGTTGTCTGGGGATTTCTGTAACGCCTCCTGGAAATATTCGAGGGACAGCCCGTATTGTTCCCGTTCTGAAGCTTGGGAGCCCATAACGATCAGGGAATCGGATCGAATCGGTGCCGGGCGGAGCACATTTCTCTGCCCTGAACCGGCGCAGCCGTGCCCGCACGTTACACAGAAGCACATGATAATAAAAAAACTGTTTTTCATCGCGTCTTACCTATGATCTTCCTTTCGTACCGGGTTAATAATTTTTACATTGCACAGCGTTCGGCCGCTCGGGTCCTGTCATCGATTACCCCAACCGGCTTCGTATTTGTAAAAAGACCCGGAAGCTCCGGGTCTTTTTGATAATTAACAAGCAAGCTGTGAATTGCATCTATAATTAATGTTATCTGATGATCACGAATTTGCCGATTTTGCGTTTGAAATTCTTGTCGGCGGATTCCACCGAGAAAAGATAGATACCGCTTGTAACATCCTGTTTATTGCGGCTTACCATGTCCCATTTCATCGTGCCCGCTCCGTTGGTGCCGTCGAAAATAAGCTCTTGCACCAGATCGCCTGCTATGGTGAAGATGCGGATGACACCTTTTGATGCCGGCAGATTGCGAAATTCAACTTTGATTCCCGTCGGATCATCATTATTGGGTTCAAGAGCCCATTTTTCCATGCTTTTCCGGGAAGCGGGATTGGGCACTACATAGACCTCGTCGGGATTGTATCTGAAAGCTTCCTGCGAATGGGATCCCGGCTCCACGTACTGAAAATTAGAAGAGGGGTCGCCGGCCTTGCCTTGCTTAAATCCTCCCGAGGATTTGAAACCGTGATCCATAGCTGTTACCGCATAAAAATACGGACGTCCCAATTGAAATGTATACTTGGGATCAACAAACTTATAGTACTGTCTTCCTCCATCTATTCCGAGTTCCCATCGGACAATTTTGTCCAGGGTGTCGCATTGAGCTTCCGAAACGCCTTCAGGACATGGAGACGGCTTTGAAAACTCGAGGAAATAAGCTTTCATCGACTCGATCAAATCCCTTCTTTTAGCGGGGGAAAAAGCATGGGTCAAGGGTTCATAAAAGTATTTATCCAGACCGGTATCATTTCCCAAACCGTTTATAAGATCGATCTCGAATTTTAAAAACCAGAGATCATGGGCCGGACCGTTGGCGGCTGATGTCCCGAGGGGACGGGTCCATCCATCAGCCCTCCATATTCGAAATCCTTCGAAATCGAATCTCTGGGTTTTAACATCCGGCACACTTTGGCTATAGTTATCCCAGTACACCACCAGGCCTTCCCTCGAATTAGGGTCGATGCGCATCTTGGGCGGAGGCGGGGCGGTTCCAACCAGCCAATTAATCTGAGATTCGTTCCCAAACACTCCGGTTCTGTATTTGGCCTGGTCGGCTCTGGAATTGCCATACCCGCAGCGTTCCTTGAAAAAACGTTCCTTATCACAATCTCCATTGACATATACGGTTTGGCCGGTCTGCACGGTTGTAGTTAAAAGCGGATCGGCGCAGCTGTCTTCGAGCACTTCTATCGGTCCCCGCGTATCGTTGTAAACAGCCGTTTCCTTGCCGTCAATGCCGGTGGTGGTATCATTATCCAAGTTGAACCAGGCGCCATCATATGTCAGCTGTGCATTGGCGCCATTGGCGAGTATTCCCTTAAGCCCCTTTCCCGCGACGAAAGCCACTTGGAATACGAGCGTGCTTTCAGGAAGAAGCTGTTGAAAAGGGCCTGCGCTGACCAGCATACGGTAATCCCTGGCGGCGGTGGCGTCCTTTTCTATCTGCTGTTTGGATAGCAGTTCATACCTTTCGAAATCGTTGGTGGGATCTCCGCCTTCTTCATATGACTGGCTTCCTGCAAAGTTGGCATAAGTGCTTATACCAACCCTGGCGGGAGCTTCAAACCCGGTCGGATCGGTGGTATGACCCAGGAACATGACTCCGAAGTATCCCAGCGTCTTTCCCCGGTCTCCATCAGCGTCGTACGTATAAGCCACATCAATGGCCACAGGGGCAAGATCGGTGCATCTCGATTTCACGTATGTTCGGCCGGTTGCATCGTCTTCCCAGTAATTTTCGGCGTTTCGAGGCCCAGCATCACAATCGGCGAAGAATCCTATATACAAGTTGGTTAAAATGTCGATGCCGATGTTGGTTATATGATATTCTATGCCCACAAAATCATCGTAACGGTCTTCTTCCCACTGGTAACTTTCCTGACGCACCAGAATGTTCAAAGGGTTATGAGTAGGGTATTGCTCTCTGGTTATTTTCTGGTTATCGGTATACCAGCAGGAAAACATTTGCTTGGAGACGGCAGCGAAATCCTCATCCACTAACCCGTCGCCGTCGTTGTCCCAGCCGTCGAGCCTGTCTTCATCTAGGAATCCGTCATTATCGTCGTCGGCGGTTACTGATGGAAGCCGATTGCCTCCCGCGTCGCCCTCGGTAGCCATGTACATTACATCCAGAGGATCCTGAGTAGGGCGGAATTCCGGGGTATACGCGGCGGTGGATACGGCCGGCACTCCGCCTTTGATAGCTCCTACCCATAATCCTGCTACATACAGGTATTCGATCCCGCTGCTCGCCGGCCACTGGGCGGATGGTGCTTCTGCAAAGGGAAGCCCGGAATTGGGCCATGATCCGAAAATACCCCAGTTACCAACGTGCATTTGCAGTTCGCCGACGTTATGGACAGTGGATCCATCATAGACGAGAACGCGGCGGGGGCCGTCGAAGTTTTTCTTGTCCTTTTTCGTTGGTAGGTAACGGGCGAGACTGTAGGAGGGAAAAGAAGACAGAATTAACAGAAAAACCAAGAAAAACGCTGATCGATTTTTCATGATTCCTTCCCTTGAATCTTGGGTAACAAGCCGGAATATTCAGCTTAATGATTTCCAGTGGGGTCTTTTATAAAAAACACATTTTGGACTAGAAAGTCAAGTACTATTAAGAAATTACACTCTTGGGGGGCATAATGCCTCCGAATCTTCATTTAATTGCCGGTTGAGCGCCTTGGGGGAATTCGTAAAATTTCGCAAAATCTTAGGTAATAGCCACTCTCGAAGTTCTGCGCGTGTGAGAGCGATCGGTATAAAGAGAATGATCATCATGGAACTTCCAGGGATTTCCATGGTAGAATCTTATAATATTAACCGATTCCTATGCTGCGGTCGCGGTCTGAGTACGCGAATCACTGAATAAAGGATTGATATGCTCGGCAAAAATCGATGGATCGTAATCCTGTCAATCATTTGCGGTTTCTGGATTTATGGCGGATGTTCTCAAAAAGCGGAAAAAATAACCATTGCCTTTTCAAATGATACCATGGGACAAATCCGTTCGTGCGGGTGTGTGGAAAAAGATGTTGGTGGATTGGGCAGAAGAGCTACATTTGTTAAAATAGCCAGGGACACATCCGAGAACCTGGTTCTTCTCGATGGGGGGGATTTCTTCGGTACGAAAATCAATTATGGCAAAGAAAAAGCTGAAATTACGCTGAAAGCGATGGCGGTTATGGGGTATGACGGAGTTGTCATCGGTGAAAAGGATCTAGGTTTCGGTGTCAACTACCTCCGCGGCCTGGTGGAAAAAATCGGTCTCCCCGTTCTCCTTGCGAATGTATATTATTCAGATTCGGACAGTCTTCTATTTCTTCCCAGAACAAGGTTTTCTCTTGCCAGCGGACGGAATGTTACGCTGATAGGTGTTATTAGCAATAAAATCCTATTTCCTCCGCAAGTGAGAATAGGAGAATTAACCGTTCGGTCTCCGGAAACTGCTGTGCGCGCAAATCTTTCGAAAACTGATCCGAAGGATCTGGTAATTATCCTTGCTCATATGGACAAAGGTGAAGCCATCAGGCTTGCTGAACAAATCGATGGAATAGACTTGATTGTCTGCGGGCACGAAGGCCGCGCCGTTCGAAAAGTTCGAAAGTTTAACGGCGCGTATATTCTGCAGATACCAAAAGAAGGAAGATTCATGGGGGTGGCCGGCGGAACTCTTGATAAAAGCGGATGTATCCAGGGGTTGAAGGTTAAAACTGAAAGCCTTACAAAGGCTTATCCTGATCACGAAGCCGTCGCCAAACTTTTCAAGGCTTACGATATGGATATTTCCATAAAGGAGCAATCAAAAGCGCCCAAGGGACTCTACAATTCAATTGAACGCGGGGAGAATTTCAGCGGTACCGAGAGTTGCGGAAAATGCCATGCGAAAATTTATGAATCCTGGCAGAAGACCGCGCATGCTCACGCCTTCGCCACGCTCGAAGCCCAGTCCAGGCAGTATGACAGAGACTGCACCCCCTGCCATACTACGGGCTTCTATTCCGAAGGCGGTTTTGTCAATGTAGAGGCGACTCCCGAACTGATCAACGTCCAATGCGAAGCTTGCCATGGCAAGGGTGCGAAACATTCGAAATCTCCTGAAAAGGCCATTGAGCATGGTTCCAGGCATAGCTGCATGCAGTGCCATGTTCCGAGGCACTCTCCCGGATTCTTCTTCGAAGAGTATTGGAAGCGGATAGAACATTGACCGGGCAAACAAAGCGCCGAATACCCGCGCCGGCTGCGGAAGTAAAAGTCTATCCTGTGCTGGATGCCGGAGCGGTCCTGGATGGAGACGTCCATTTTACGGTTGACATCCAATTGGGCCCGGTGCTAATTTTGCTAAAAGATATGGGCTAAGAAATCTAAAAGTCCTTTTCCCCACCTGGTATATTTCCAAGAGCTTTATAATGCGTTGAGCAAAGGAGTGTATAATCGATGAATAAAAAGCATTTTCTATTGGCGGGGTTGACTATGGCTGCTGCGTTCATGATCAGCGCCTGCGGCGGCGATAAGCAAAAGGACCCTTTCGAAACCGTTACCCTGCGCCAGGCAACAAGGGGTAAAGTTGTCAGCAAAGGATTCAAATACAAATTCGTTAACCCCAAGATTGAGGCTCTGAACAATCATATGGGAGTGATTCGCGAAGGCAATCTGCTTGAATTCATCAGCGGTAGAAGCATTGCCGATAAGATATCAAGCCTAAAGGGCGGCGAGTTTTCACTGGCGGTAGTTAAAGAGTTTTCTCCCTTCGTTCATTTTAGAGTTGAACAGATTTTTACCGCTACGGACACGACTTTTATCAGCCAGGCCGGAGCGATTATTTATCCGAGAATAATGACCGAAGACAAGCTCGACAGAAGCGGATTCGAAGACTATAACTTGGGTAAGATTCCCTACAACAGGACAAGTACTATCAAGAAACTCATCGACAAAAAGTTTTATGTAAACGCCGAGCTTTTGCGTGAAAACGAGAACGGTAAGGAAGTTTTCATGCTTAAATCCAAAGATTCGAAGTTCCGCATTGTAGAATCCGGAGACGGTACTGCGGTTATATTGAAAATGTTAATTGCAGGCAATCAATCTTTCGAAGGCGGAATAACTTTAATGGAGATGGAGAGCTGGCCATCGCGCAAATCAACGCATATTATCTCCAATGTCGAGGTGAACTTCGTAAAATACGGACGGAGCTTTATTTCCGGGTAGTTTATTTCGATTTTTTAAATAAAAACCTGAAAGGCGCATCTTCAACAGATGCGTCTTTTTATTAAGGCTTGACCCTGTAATTCAATTCAGCTAATTTGAGGCTCGAAGCGGGGGCGGTTTCGATAAGCGGATGCGGTTTAAAATGCGCCGTAATGGTTATCTTGAGGGGTGCATCTAATATGAAAAAGCTTCCTACATGGGTAGAGATAAACTTAGATAATCTCCATTTCAATCTCGAAAATATAAAACGGCTTCTGAATAAAGAGGTGGAAATCCTCCTTACGGTAAAAGCGGACGCCTATGGGCACGGAGCGGTGCAGGTGGCGCATGCTGCAGGAAAAGCTGCAAGGATGCTTGGCGTTGCAACGGTGGATGAAGCCCTCGAGCTGGAGCATTCAGGAATTCCCGGGGAGAATATCTTAATCCTCAGTCCGATACTCGAGCGTGAAATTCCTTTTGTAATCGATCAAAATTTTGTGATCACTATCTCATCAGCTGCTTTTGCCGGCGTCGTTTCAAGCCGA
Source organism: uncultured bacterium (assembly GCA_964654695.1). Classification (GTDB taxonomy): domain Bacteria; phylum Krumholzibacteriota; class Krumholzibacteriia; order WVZY01; family WVZY01; genus CAZZKJ01. Next base: position 50,650 of record CAZZKJ010000012.1, read on the forward strand.
GCAGAAGCGGCGCAGAAAAAGATCAAGGTACATATCGAAGTCGACACCGGGATGGGACGAACCGGTATTCCGGCAAGTGAAGCTGCAGAAGAAATAATACGTATTGGAACTCTTTCAGGAATTGCTATCGGCGGCATCTATACTCATTTCCCATCTGCGGATATTGATTCGGGTTTCACATCTAATCAAATCGATGGTTTTTTGAAAGTTTTGAATGTCCTCCGCGAAAAGGGCGTATCAATCCCCATCCTCCACAGCGCCAACAGCAGCGCCATCGCGCGTTTTAAACATTCGCACATGGATATGGTGCGCCCGGGGCTTCTGGCATATGGCCATCTCCCGGACGGATCGGGATGCGGTTTCCCGGCGCGTCCGGTCATGAGATGGATGTCGCGCCTGGTCCAGATCAGGCGTCTTCCTAAAGGGCACGGAATTTCCTACGGCAGAACGTTCATTACATCCAGGAATACCCTTGTTGGCATCGTTCCCGTTGGGTACGGACACGGCTATCCATTCCGGGTTTCCAACAAAGGGCAAATGCTGATTCTAGGAACCAGAGTGCCGGTGTTGGGTAGGGTTACTATGGATATGACCATGGTCGACCTGACGGATCTTGGAGGGGAGCCTTCAGCAGGGGAAGAAGTTGTTATTTTCGGCGCTCAAGGCGACGAATATATATCCCTGCACGAATTGGCGGTATGGGCGGATTCCATTCCCTACGAAATCCTGTGCGGAATAAGCAAGCGCGTTCCCCGGACATATCTGCGCAAAGGCAGGATAGAAACATACAAGTCTCTCCTGGGTATAATGGCCAACCACGTCTGTTCTTGATTCATTCATGAACAGGAGTGCCCGATTTGGATTATTTCAACAGGATAATTTGCATAGTACTTGACGGAGTCGGTGCGGGCGAGCTTCCCGATGCCGGTGATTATGGGGACGAAGGCAGCAGCAGCATTTCGAATACGGCATCCGTTGTTGGCGGAATGCGCCTGCCGAACATGGGCGCGCTGGGACTGGGCAACATTGTCCCCATAGACGGCGTGCCTCCGCAGGCGAATCCTGAGGCTTATTACGGCAGGATGCGGCCTCTTTCGCCCGGCAAGGACAGCACTTCCGGACATTGGGAACTGATGGGATGCGTCCTCGATAAAGCTTTTCCGACGTATCCAAACGGTTTTCCCGGCGAAGTGGTTTCGGCATTCGAAAAAGCCTCCGGCGTGAAAATAATTGGCAATCGCCCGGCCAGCGGCACAGAGATTATTATGGAACTCGGCGCGGAACATATTCGTTCCGGACGGCCCATATTATATACTTCGCAAGACAGTGTTTTTCAAATCGCGGCGCATGAAGATGTTATCCCCGTGGGCGATCTCTATGAGATGTGTTCTTTGGCCAGAAAACTGCTTGTCCATCCGAATCAGGTGGCGAGGATAATTGCCCGGCCTTTTGCCGGTGAGCCGGGCCGGTTTTACAGAACACACAGGAGAAAAGATTTTTCCATACCTCCGATCGGGCCTACTGTTCTGGACACCCTGGTTTCAAAAAATAAACACGTAACCGGTATAGGCAAAATCGACGATCTTTTTGATCATAGGGGAATTTCGAGGTCCGTTTGCACTAAAAGCAACAGAAACGGAATGGACACCCTGCTCGATGAGATGATAAACCGGTGCAGCGACCTTATTCTGACGAACCTGGTGGATTTCGACATGATGTGGGGACACAGGAACGATGCCAGGGCTTATGCCGTTGGTCTCGAGGAGTTCGATTCTTTTCTTCCCAGTCTTAAGAGCGCTATGGGAGTTCAGGATTTGCTTATTATTACTTCGGATCATGGTTGCGACCCAACAATGCCGGGTACGGATCACAGCCGCGAGCATGTTCCCCTGCTCGTATTCCATAAGAACATGACAGGCGGCGGCGATCTGGGGCTTCGATCGACTTTTGCCGATGTCGGCATGACGATCGCGGACAATTTTTCAGCGGTCGGAAAATTTCCGGGAAAAAGCTTTCTAAGTGAAATCGAGAAGTATTCCAATAATTAACCGAAAACTTAATCCTCTCAACCCTGCGATTGTTGTCAATACTATTTTATGCGGGTACATGGATAGCCGCGGGGGAGAAAAGTACATGTGAAAAGCCGAAACGATAGAGACTGGGATAAAGCCCTGGCGTCCATGATCGATCATACGCTTCTTAAAGCCGAGGCGCGGGACGATGATGTGTCCGAGGCGTGCAGGCAGGCCCTCCATTTTGGATTCGCTTCGGTGGTGGTTTTCCCTTCATGGATCTCACTGGCCCGTGAAGAACTGGGAGACAGCGGGATTGCCGTTTGCTCAGTGCTGTCATTTCCTTTCGGAGCCGAACTCCCGGGCGCAAAAGCCGCCGCCGCGGAAAATCTCTTAAAGGCGGGAGCTTCTGAGATAGATATGGTTATGAATATAGGCGCTTTTCTCTCGGGGCGCATGCGGACTGTGCGCGAAGAACTCGGTTTGGTCAGGAAAAGCTGCGGAACCGAAGCCGTCATCAAACTCATTATCGAAACCGCCTACCTGGACTCTGGTGGAATTAAGAAAGCCGCAGATATGGGTGTGGAAGCTGGTTTTAATTTTATCAAAACTTCCACCGGATTCGCCTCTCAGGGAGCCACCATAGAAGATGTAGGATTAATATCTTCGGTGGTGGGCGGGCGGGCAGGTGTTAAAGCTTCAGGAGGAATTAAAACGCGATCCGGGGCTTTGGCACTGGTTAAAGCCGGCGCCACACGTCTGGGTTGCAGCAGTTCCATATCAGTGGTAACAATATAATCCCCGCATCAACGTTTTCTATCCGCCAGGGTCTTGCTCGCTCATATTTCCGGAAAGGATATTGAGACATGTTCAAAGCTGCAGATATTATAGAGAAAAAAAGGAACGGCGGAACGCTCGCCCGCACCGAAATAGAATGGTTTATTAACCACTACGTTCACGGCGGGGTTAAAGATTACCAAATGGCTGCATTATTAATGGCTATTTTTTTCAAAAGTATGACCGCTGTGGAAACCGCCGATATGACGGCAGCAATGCTGGCTTCCGGCGGGCGGCTCGAATTCGACAGCAGCGCTGGTCCGGTTATCGACAAGCATTCAACGGGAGGCGTAGGCGATAAAGTGTCCATCATATTGACCCCCCTCGCCGCCTCGCTGGGAATCAAAGTTCCAATGCTCTCCGGCCGTTCTCTTGGGTATACCGGCGGAACGCTTGATAAGCTCGAAGCCGTCCCGGGATTCAAATCGCTGCTTACTATCGAGGAGATGGCCACAATGATGCGTTCCGTTGGCTGCTTCATATCCGGGCAGACGGATGACATGGTTCCCGCGGATAAAATGATCTACGCCCTTCGAGATGTAACGGGAACTGTAGATTGTGTTTCGCTGATAACAAGCAGCATACTTAGCAAGAAATTAGCAGAAGGCTTGCAATCACTTGTTATGGATATTAAATTCGGTTCCGGTGCTTTTATGAAGACACTTTCTCAGGCGCAGTTTCTTGCAACGTCCTTGACTGTAGTCGGGAAAAAACTGGGGCTCGAAGTGAGGACAATTTTTTCAAGGATGGATGAGCCTCTCGGATGCGCCGTTGGCAATGCTGTCGAGATTATCGAAGCAGTAAGGGTCTTACGCGGACAAGGCCCGGAAGACCTGCGGCGGTTGGTTATCGCTTTGTGTAGAGAAATGGTTCTGGCCGCCGGTATAAGCTCTTCAAAATCTTCAGCCGAAATGCTCTCGGAAGAGACACTTTTGTCCGGTAAGGCATTTGATAAATTCAAGGAGTGGATAACCGCCCAGAAAGGACGGCTCGATTATACACGGGATGATCTCGGTCTGCGGATAGCACCCATAAGTGTTTCTGTTTGCGCCGGTTCAAGCGGATTTATCCACGCAGTCGATGCCGCAGAAATTGGAGTTTTAGTTATCGATCTTGGAGGCGGCCGCAGAGTAATGGAAAACGCAATCGATCACGGTGTGGGCGTTATCCTGAAGAAAAAAATCGGTGAAAAAGTATTAAAAGGCGAAATCATAGCCGAGGTGGCCGGCAATAACAAAAGCAGCCTTGACCAAGCTGTATCCCGCCTGCAAAACGCAGTGCAAATTGGCCGGAATAAACCGAGAATCGTCAAAATAATTTTCTATCCAAGTGAGTAATTCTACCGTACTTTCGGATGGTTTCCCCGCAACTTCAAGGGCTGCCGAATGGGTTGAAGCGGCTGAAACGGTGAACATTACATGTCCTGCTCGGTTCGGTTCCTTCAATGAAAACCTCGCGCCTGATATGAGAGCATTTTGATGAGGATAAGAGTCCCGATTCTTCACAAACCACCCTGTGAATTATTCCCGGCGGTTCAGGAAAAGGCTCTGAGCCGTGATCCTTGTATAACCCCTGCATAATGTGTGTCCAAATTGGAAGAGATACCCGAGCGCCGGTCATTCTCCTGCCCATTGATTTTTTCAAATCGAAGCCGGTCCATACACCCACGGCTAGATCGGTGGTGAAACCTATAAACCACGCATCTGTGCATTCATCAGTAGTTCCGGTCTTGCCGGCGGCGTATCCCCTGAAGCCCATGAAGCGGGCGGTTTTACCCGTTCCTTCGTTCATAGCGCTTTCCAACATATTGGTGATGATAAAACTGGTTTGCGGACTAAGGACTTCCTCGCGATAAACGGGATTCTCTTCGAGTACTCTGTTGTCTCTGTCCAGGACTCTTGTTACCGCAATAGGTTCCGAACGGATTCCCCCGGCCGCGATGGTTCCATAGGCGTTTGTTATTTCCATCAACGTTACCTCGGATGATCCCAGGGCAATCGAATAGAAACTGTGCAGAGAGCTTTTTATTCCCAGCTTATGAGCATAGTTGATGGCGGATACCGTTCCCAAGGACATCAACAATCTCACGGCTGCGACATTTATGGATTCATTCAGGGCATGCCTGAGGGTAATTTCGCCTTCGAATTTCTCCGAAAAGTTCCTGGGTTTGTATATATCCCCGTTAGGCATATCGAGGACTATCGGCGCGTCGAGCACGATATCCGACGGAGTGTAACCGTTTTCTATTGCAGCAATATATATGAATGGTTTGAAAGCGCTTCCGGGCTGGCGTGTGGCCTGGACGGCCCTGTTCCATTGACTCTGTTTGAAGTTCCTGCCACCGACCATGACCTTTATATGGCCTGTTGCCGGTTCAATGGCGATCGCGGCGGATTGAAGATATGAGAGCTCCACATCTTTGCCCTCGTTTAGCAGCGTTGAATAGGACGCCAATGTTTGCTCATAATTCTGTGCCTGCTCCAGCCTGGCTAGCTGAGCTTCAAGACTGTCTTCGGCTATGTGCTGAAGGTACGGATCCAGCGTCGTATAAACTGTGAGTCCATCATGATAAATTCTCTCCGCGCTGTATTTGCTCTCCAAATATTTGCGAACATATTCGAGAAAATAAGCGGCGAATTCGGTTTTTTCTTTGCCCTTCTTGGCCAGCGCCAATGGGCCAGCTTCAACCTGGGCTGCTTCTTTTTTGCTTATCATACTGCATTCGACCATGGATTCCAGCACAACCCTGCGTCTTTGCAGGGACCGCTCGATATGATAAATTGGGGAGTAATCCCTCGGATTTTTCAGAAGCCCGGCGAGAAGCGCTGCTTCACCCAGCGATAGATCACGCACGTTTTTCCCAAAGAACTTGCTTGCCGCCGCCTGGACACCATAAGCCCCCGATCCAAAATAAATCTGGTTCAAATACATCTCGAGTATTTCGTTTTTGGAATAAGTTTGCTCTATTTTCAAAGCCAAAAGAGCTTCCTTGACTTTTCTCTGCAGCGTTATATCGAATGTGAGAAAAAGGTTGCGGGCCAGCTGCTGGGTTATAGTGCTTGCACCCTGCACCCATTCTCTGGCCACCAGGTCCTTGAGAAAAGCCCGGGCGATGCCGAAGATATCTATTCCCCAGTGAGAGTAGAATTTGCGGTCCTCTATAGCTATGATTGCATTTTTGAAATAATCGGGGATCTCTTCAAGAGGAACCAGAGCCCGGTTCTGTTCGAAAAACTCCCCAATGATAGTGCTGTCAGCTGCAAGAACCCTGGTTTTCAGCGACGGCTCTATGGTTTCAAGTCTGGCTGTGCTGGGGAGATCACGTGAAAAATACCTGTAAGCACCCATTAAGCCGCCAAACAAGAATATCACTATTACGGCGGCGGCCCGCGCGCCTAGAAAAAGCTTTCGTTTATTCATGACCTTGCTCCAATTGCCGGGAGGAATTCTTCGCCAGTGAAAGCTAGCACTCTTCAAGTTGCGCTGCAAAGAATTATTTATATCTCAGCCGTACCGACTGGCTCAGGCGTATTTGCAGGAAGATCCCGACTCTGCGTTCTCATGCTGGTTGAGCCTATTGAGCGGCGCTTTACGATGGCGGGGCGCTCTGGTATAATCGCGGGAGAAAATGATGTCAAGGCATTTTCAATAATGTAAATGCTCTTTGGATTGGAGAATCGAGATGAAAAGCATTCGCGAGCAAATTGAATTCATTAAGCAGGGAACTGTGGAAGTAATCCCTGAGGATGCGCTAAAGAAGAAATTGGAAATTTCCATCGCCGATGGCAAGCCCCTGACTGTCAAACAGGGTTTTGATCCCACGGCCCCGGACATCCATCTCGGCCATACCGTAGGATTGAGGAAGCTTCGGCAGTTTCAAGATTTGGGGCACGAGGTGATTTTTCTAATCGGGGACTTCACCGGGCTGATCGGAGATCCTAGTGGAAGAAGCGATACCAGGAAAAGAATGACACGCGAGGAGCTTATTGAAAACGCAGCCACTTATAAAAAACAAGTAGTGAAGGTGCTCGATCCCGAAAAAACGGTCTTTGAATTCAACAGCCGCTGGCTGTCAAAACTAAAATTCGCCGATGTGTTGGATTTAGCGGCAACGCAAACCGTGGCAAGAATTTTGGAACGAGATGACTTCAGCAAGCGCTATGCCGAAAACAAACCGATCAGCCTCCTCGAGTTCTTATATCCTCTGGCTCAAGGATACGATTCGGTAGCTCTTGAAGCTGATGTCGAGTTGGGCGCTACCGAGCAGAAGTTCAATCTGCTAATGGCGCGGGAGATACAAAAAGCCTACGGTCAGGAACCGCAGGTTATAATCACGATGCCTATTCTGGAGGGTACGGATGGAATCGAGAAAATGAGCAAATCGCTGGGCAATTACATAGGTATAACCGAGGCTCCGGAAGAGATTTTCGGAAAAACCATGAGTATTCCGGATTCTCTGATCCTGCGCTACTTCGAACTCGTAAGTACGAAAGGCCCAAAAGAAATCAGCGCCATTAGGGGCAGGCTCAATGATCCGAATACTAATCCTTCTCATCTCAAAAGGGAATTGGCGAAGGATCTCGTTACACAGTTCTGGGGAGGTGAGAAAGCGCAAATAGCTGAATCACATTTCAATGCCGTCCATGTAAAAAAAGATCTTCCGGATGAAATAGAGTCCAAAAAAATCAAAAGTGAACCGGATGGCTTATGGATTATAAGAGCTCTTACGGAATCCGGTTTGTGCACAAGCGGTTCGGATGCAAGGAGAATGATTAAGCAGGGGGCCGTCAGTGTGGATGGGATTCGGGTAGAGGACATGGAAATGAGGCTGACCGGAAAAGGCAAAACTTTTACCTTCAAAGTCGGCAAAAGAAGATTCATAAAAATCCGCGTTGAATAAAAGAAATCCCGAAATGTGCGTGGTGCCCGGATTGCTGGGGGTGCTAATAATGAAAAATCCAAGCGAACATATATGAGAGTCAGTTTCATAGAACCGCATCTTGAAGTATTCGGAGGAATAAGACGGGTTATCGAGATCTCGAATCACCTTGCCGGCGGCGGCGATGAGGTTTCCATATATCATCCCGAAGGGACTCCATGCGCGTGGATGGAGTGCGCCGCAAAAGTAAAAAAACTGGATGAAATCTTCTTTGATAAGCACGACGTAATTGTTTTCAACGATCCTCCTCATTTTAAAATCGCCAGAAAAATCAAGGCCGGGCTCAAGGTTTTTTACATCCTGGGGTTGTATGAAAAAAGCAGGCTGGAAAAGTATTCTTTAAAAATATTATGGCCGAAGAAGGGCAGGGAGATGTCCATAAAACGTTCTCTCAAGCTCCCATTCTTGAAAATCGCGAGCGCAACCTGGATAAGCGAATACCTAACGGCAAAATTGCATGTCGCGTGCGAAGTGGTTCCAGGAGGAATAAACAAGAACGTGTTTCACCCCGTCTCGAATACACCGTCACATGGGAAAATACGAATTCTCAGCACTGGAGATCCACGTGAATACAAGGGCATGCGGACAGTCATCCAGGCCTTCGAGATAATTAAAAAGAAATACAGCGGGATAAGCCTTGAAACCTATTACGGCAGAAACATTCCGCAGGAATTGATGGCAAAAACGTATGGAAGCGCCGATATATTTGTTGATGCCCAGTGGGGCAGCGGCTGCGGATGGAACAATCCCGTAGCCGAAGCCATGGCCTGCAAAGTGCCCGTTGTGTGCAGCGATATCGGAGGAGTGAAAGATTTTGCTTTTCATGAACGAACAGCGCTCATCGTACCGGAGAAAAATGTTGTTGAAACGGCCGGAGCATTGATGCGGCTAATAAGAGATGAGCGTCTTCGTGATGATTTATCGCGAAGGGCATATAATCACATTAGCAGATTCACGTGGGCCGATAGCGCAGAGAAATTCAGGTCAATAATAACGAGATCGCTCGAAACGCTCAGGAATAATAGCTAACCTATTAAGTAACTTTGCGTTGCTTAATACTGAAATAAAGTGCATATAAAGTAACAACCTGCAAAAACTTCTAATAAAAAATCAATTTAATCTCTTGACATGACTTCAGGTTGGGTCTATATTGGTGACTGCTTCTGAAGTCCCAGCAAGAGGGCACAGATGTTTTTTTCTTTGAATGTGTGATTCTTGCGAGGAGAGGGGTATCTCTGCCCCAATATGTTCTTTGAAAACCAAATAGTGTGTGAGAGCTTCAGCCTAGCGGGTTTTGAATCTCGCGGTTTTTTTTGTCCGCGAGGTTAATTCCTTGAAAACAAGAGATCATCAGCTTCGGCTGCATAATCTCTTTTGGTTTAAACTCTACAATGGAGAGTTTGATCCTGGCTCAGAACGAACGCTGGCGGCGTGGATTAGGCATGCAAGTCG
>CAZZKJ010000013.1:0-51455 GCA_964654695.1 uncultured bacterium
AGCTGGTTAGAACGCCGGCCTGTCACGCCGGAGGTCGCGAGTTCGAGTCTCGTCGGCCCCGCCATTTAATTGCCCCGCACTTCGGTGCGGGGCTTATTCTTTATATCAACGAGGTTACGAGCCTGCCTGGAGTTCGAGGTAACTCCTGTCTGGAAAGGCTAATCAATTCCATTCCCGCCAAATTGTTTAATACGAGCGACTAGAGGATTACAACACTGGATAATCCCATCGATGCCACCCGCGCTTATTTGGGCAGGGTGCCGCGCGGGTCCTGTCATCGATCACCCCGCGCTGGATGGGAAGCATCTTCTTCTCTCTTAGAAGCCGGGTGACGGTACGGGGGTTGACGGCGAGTTCCGCAGCGCGCCGAGCGTGAATGGCTGTTGTATTAAATCGGAGTGTTTTGCCGGCGCGCGAGGACTGTCCGAGCAGGAGCGCCCCCGTGCCGGCGCCCGGCCGTGCCTCTTAGTGCCGCGCGGGTCCTGTCATCGATCACCCCATGCTGTAATGATCAATGACTGGTTTCGACCAGAGTGTAGCCGATCTTTGAAATCGCAGCGGATAAAGCTGTTCGCAATGGCGGCGATTCCCGGTCGATAGTGATGGCCGCTGTGCCATCCTTGTAACTCGCGCTCGATTTTATGACACCGGGTACGGCCGAGAGCGCAGTTGTCACGGCGGCTTCGCATCCGGCACAGGTCATCCCATCTATACGAAGCGTCCATGTTTCGTCTTCGGCTGATCCAGTCATGGCTGAGATCCCGCGATTGCCGAACAGAATACCGACATAGTTGGGAAAGAGCGCGAAGGCTAGAACCAGGAGTGTCGAGAACCAAAGCATTCCCCGGTTGAAACTACGGAGCTTCGGTTTGGGACGCGCACATGCTTCTCCGGGCGCGCAGCGTTCCTTGCGGAAATAATTCAGATAGAAACCAACACCGAGAAGTATTGCAGCCGCGGCCAGGAACAACAACCGGTAGCGATCGAAAAATGCCGCCGCCCCGGCGGCGGATAGTCCCAGACCCATCAGTACTAGCGGCAGCCAGCAGCAGGCAGAGGATGCCATGGCCGCCGCCACCGATCCTGCTATCGCGGTTTTGCCGTTCATGATCTTTTCCGGAGGATGACATTTCGTATCATGTCTTTTTCCGGCACTCCTCCCAGGCCGGAGATCGTTTTGTACACGCGGCAGCGCAGGCTGTACTCACCTGCGGTTCCGTTCGGGGCCACGTCTTCTCCGTCTACACGAATGGTCGGCGAGCCGGGAAAACGAACCCTCTCGGCGGTGGCCTGGTCGGGTACATCAACAAGAACAATTTCTGCGGTGACGCCGGTCTCATCCAGTATTTCCCGAACGGCCCGTTCCGCGGCTTCGTGGTTCGGGCATCCTTCAAAGTATAGAATTTCAATTTTCATTTTTTGTGCTCCTTGCTAAGGCTTTCCAGAATAGGGCATTCGCCGGTGGGCCTGCGGGTCTCGCACGCCGCGGCGAGTTTACGGAGGGTGCGGCGTATTCGTTGCAGCGACCGAATGCGATCGTCAATGACAGCGATCTTAGACTCGGCGATGGCCTTGATATCCGAGCACGAACCAACGGGATCGACCCGCAGGGATAGCAACTCACCGATTTCCTTCAACGAAAAACCGAGATCCTTCGCCGTTCGGATGAATCGAAGTCTATCCACAACTTCGGGAGGATATGCCCGGTAGCCGGAGGGTCGCCTCGGAGGGTTCTGGATGAGCCCCTCACGCTCGTAGAATCGTATGGTTTCCAGACCGACGTGAGCTTTTTTCGCCACCTGTCCTATGGTGAATGATTTCATGATATCTCCTTTTAATATTAATATAACCCCGTATATTACTACAGAGTCAATAGATTTAATTGCCGCGCGGATCCTGTCATCGATTACCCCGATTTATTAACGGACGGATGGTGGTATGGGCGCCGACGAGAGTTCCGCAGCGCGCCGGGGCGATCAGCAGTTTGGATTGGAACGTTGTGTTCTTTGGAGCGCGGGGACTGTTCGAGCCTTCGATTCAGATGTTCATCCGGAATCTTCGCATAATGGATTCTCTTGCGCTTTCGAACATATCGAGGGCTTCGCTCCGGCTTTTTCCCAAATGGCCTGTCAATACGGCCGTGATGGCCTCCGGAATATCGAGTCCTTTACGCGGGCTTTTGCCTATGAGCATGCGTCTCAAAAGAACATCTTCCAAGGTGTTCGCTGATTCGTGTTCGAACGCATATACTATCTGGGCGGGGATCTCAGCGGTGTATTCATAAAACGGGGTTAAAAGAGAAGACTCGCGCGCGGCGAATTGGAGGACGGAATCGGTGTTCATCCCGTGAAGTGTATAGAGCGTCCCGGCGGTCTTTGCTGTTATACCATATTCGCTTTTCAGATGCTCGATATATTCGCAGCCGTCCACATGCGCCAAATTACCGCAGGGGTATTCAACCGGCCGGGGAGAAACGGTCTTTTGTTTCCTGGAGGCTTTTATTGCCCTGTTGATGGTTTGCTCCGCCATTTTGCGGAACGTGGTGAGCTTGCCTCCGGTAATTGTAATAAAATTATTGAACCGGCCTTCGGCCGTGATACGATGCGACCGGGGTATCGAGGATTCATCTTTGCCGGTCGTGTTTAAAAGAGGCCTCAACCCGCAAAATGCGGAATAAACATCCTTTTTCTCCAGGCGTTTCCCCCGCAGAATTTTATTCGTGCTTTCGACCAGGTAAATTGTATCTTCCTCATGCGGGAGTGCATTATCGGGATCACCCTGATAATAATCATCGGTGGTTCCGATAAGGTTGTGCTGCATGAACGGCAAAATATAAAGCATCCGGCCGTCCTTAGCGGATTCCACCATTAAAGCCTTATCGCTCAGACGCACGGTTTCCAGGTGCACGCCTCTGGTCGGCCGTATAAGAGAACCGGTTAATCCGGCGAGACGCCTTAACTCATCTGTCCATGCACCGGTCGCGTTAACTATCGTACTTGCGGTGATTGTACTTGTTTCACCGGTAAGAGTATTTTTTATATCCGCTCGATATTCGCCGCCGTTTTCTTCGATGCGGGTTACTGCGGTATAATTGCGAGAGGCCGCACCTAGTTTTTTCGCGGCAGTTATGTTTTCCAGTACTAGTCTTTCGGGCATGATTATTTGGTAATCATAGAATACGAACATGCCCGACAGACGGTCGCGTTCGATTTGAGGAAGAAGTGCCCTTGCGGACCGGCCGGAATGAACGCTGCTTTTATAAATCTTTTTTTTGCCTGAAAGCAGGTCATAAAGGCGAACGCCTATCGCTGCGGTGATAGGAGACCTTTTTCCCCATCCGTATATGGGAATGTGTATCGCCAATGGCTTGACAAGGTTGGGGAATCTTTGGCCTATCCAAAACCTTTCACTCAAGCCTTCGGCAACGAGTCTCAGATGAAAGTTCTCGAGGTAGCGGATTCCTCCATGAATGAGTCGGGAGGAAGCTGCGGTGGTTCCCGAAGCAAAATCTCCTTTTTCTACGAGCACGCAGTTTAGTTCCCGGCGCGATGCCTCCAGAAGACATCCAGACCCGGTGATTCCACCGCCGATTATGAGAATATCGAAATGTTCCATGAGTTCCAAAAAGTGCTCTTTATTCGGATCGAGAGGGAGGATTATTTTTGGGCTTGGAGGGAATTGCTTGGAGAACGGTTTTCTCCAGGCGGCTTATTCTTTCCGGGTTCTCGGCTTGGGATCCGGGCCCGAATAATTCTCTCGCAACCCGGCCGATAATCCTGATTTGGGAGGAATACCTTCGGCAGTGCTTGCACATAAACAGATGCATGCGCACGCTGAGGCGTTTCATCCACGAGGATTCTTTCAGTTCATCGCTGGTAATTATTGTTGTAACTTCTTTGCATTTAAGCATCTTTGCTGCCCTTTATTCCTTTTGACTCAAGACATTCCCGCAGATGATTTCGGCAGCGGTATAACAGCGCTCCCAGGTTAGTGCGGGTAATCTCCAGAATCTTACAAATCTCCTCCGTCGTGTGGCCTTCTATTTCCCGCAGCATAAATACCATCCGCTGCTTCGGGGATACGCCGTCCAGACATTCCTTGAGCTTCTGCCGTATCTCGGACCGGTAGGCCTCGCCGTCGACCGGGGCGGGTGGCCGCTGCCATGAACCGTTCGTTCGGAAACGATCCTCCATAACCTGCTCGATATCATCATACTGATGGCTGCGTTTAACTTCGCGCCGCATTTCAAGGATTTTCTTGTACATGATTCCAAAAAGCCATGTGCGCACATGCGAACGCCCATCAAAATTAGGGGCTTTCTCTATAAACGTCATGAAAGTGGCCTGGGTTATGTCCTCCGCCTGGTGCTCGTCCAGCCCTGCGCCCATGGCCGCGCGGTGGATTTGGCCCAAATAAGCTTTGATCACTTCTTGAATAGCGGTTGGATCGCCTTCTTTGATTTTCACTGCCAGATTGGGATCATCAAGAGACATCGAAGTCCTTTTTGTAATCGGATGCCTGCGCTTTTGGGAAGACTAGCCTATTCAAAAGATTTTTGTAACAGAAATAATTGCATCCGCAAGTACAATATGCCTTTGCAAAAACCTCTGTTAAGGAAGAAGCGGTGCAAAAACGTTGACAAGCCGCACGAAGAAGCGTATATTCTTGTGAATATATTCACATTTAGTATCCGGTGGGTGGGCTTAAATCCTTTCGAATTAGCCGCCGATGGTGCTAAAATGACACGGGTTTGTTTCCCATATTATCAAATGAGTTTAATGTTTAAAGGAGGAGTGGTGATGTCGGCGCTTCATGACAAATTTGCTTCGCAGCTGCAGGAGCTGCGGGAAGAAAAAACCAATATCGTAAAGAATCACGGGAATTCGAACATATCCGATGTTTCGGTGGCGCAGGCTTTTGGAGGTATGCGCGGTGTAAAAGGCCTGGTCTGTGATACGTCGCTGGTTGAACCCGATAAGGGCCTGATCATAAGAGGAATTCCCATCCTGGAGCTTACTGAAAAGGTTCCCGGCGAGATCTTTTTCCTGCTTCTGACCGGCCGCCTGCCGAGCGCACCCGAACTGGAAGCTTTGGATAAGGAGTTCGTCTCGCGGGCCAAAACTCCGGATTATGTCTGGAAGGTTTTGAAAGCCATGCCCAAGGATTCTCATCCTATGGCCATGCTGAATACGGCGATCCTGGTTATGGAACGGGAATCGCAGTTCAGAAAGAATTACGATGAAGGAATGAAAAAAACCGATTATTGGAAACCGGCGCTGGAAGATTCCTTGAATCTTCTTGCCGTGCTTCCGGAAATTGCAGCGGGCATCTACCGTATGCGCTACGATAAAGGCCCCAGGATCCCGTACGATTCATCGCTCGATTGGGGCGCCAATTACGCGCACATGCTCGGCAACGATGACGAGGATTTCTATAAGGCCATGCGTCTTTACCTGGTACTGCACAGCGATCACGAAGGCGGCAATGTCTCCGCATTTTCTTGTCATACGGTCGCTTCGGCGCTGAGCGATCCTTATTATGCCGTTTCCGCGGGACTCAACGGTCTGGCGGGGCCCCTGCACGGTCTGGCCAACCAGGAATGCTTGAAATGGATTCTGGGCGTGATAGAACAATTCAAAGGTGTTCCCACGGAAGAACAGCTCGAGCAGTATGCCTGGGATACATTGAACGACGGCAAAGTCATTCCCGGCTATGGACACGCCGTACTCCGGTGCCCCGATCCCAGATTCGTAGCCCTAAACGCGTTCGGCGGCAAGTACTGTGCTGATGACAAGGTATTTCAAACCGTCGACAGGGTCTTCAAGATTGTTCCCGAAGTACTCAAAAAGCACGGCAAAGCCAAGAATCCATGGCCCAATGTCGATGCGGGCTCCGGCTCCATACTCTATCATTTCGGACTGCGTGAATTCCCTTACTACACGGTTCTTTTTTCAGTATCCAGGGCGATGGGAATGACTTCCCAGCTGGTAATCAACCGGGCTTTGGGAACCCCCATTACCAGGCCGAAATCGGTAGGCACGGACTGGGTCAAGCAGCAGGTCGGAGCTTGACAGAGACGGCTCGAATGCTTTTCGTGCGTGGTTTTACCGCCAAAAGGAGGATGGAATGGTAAAGCTGACTTTTCACGGCCACTCGTGTTGGGAAATCACCGGTGGTTCGCATAGAGTTCTAATAGATCCTTTCCTGACGGATAACAAGCTTGCGGATATCGGTCCGGATAAATTCGAAAAGCTGGACGCGGTGCTTATAACTCATGGGCACGGCGACCATTTGGGCGATGGAATAACCATCGCAAAGAAGACGGGAG
The DNA here is from genome assembly GCA_964654695.1 of uncultured bacterium. Taxonomy (GTDB): domain Bacteria; phylum Krumholzibacteriota; class Krumholzibacteriia; order WVZY01; family WVZY01; genus CAZZKJ01. The sequence continues at coordinate 6,329 of CAZZKJ010000013.1, forward strand.
CGCTGGTCGTTTCCAACTACGAAATTGCCAATTATGTAAATGAACGCGGCTGCACATCGCATCCTCTCCATATCGGCGGAGGCAATTCATTTCCATTCGGTCATGTCAAGCTCACCATAGCACACCATGCATCCACCGGTCCTAAAGGAGAAGCGCTGGGGAACCCGGCCGGTATAGTGCTGATAATGGAAGGCAAAAGAATCTATCACGCAGGCGATACCGGTCTCTTTTTGGATATGCAGCTGATAGCTGAAATGAACGGCCCGCTGGACGCTGCGCTTTTGCCGATCGGCGATAACTTTACCATGGGAATCGATGACGCGGTCAAGGCTGCGGAACTGTTGGGGGCGGCCGTCAGTATTCCGATGCATTACAATACGTTTCCTTACATTGAAGTCGACCCGGAAGAATTCGTCACCAAAGTCGAAGCCGGAGGACGAAAAGCTCTTCTCGTTCCTCCGGGGCGGAGCTTCGATATCGAATGAGCCGTTGGATCGGGACTGCTTTATTGCCTGAAATATTCCTTCCAAATACCTGCAGGGCTCAGAATTGCCAGTTAACACCTATATAAATAATAAGTTATAGCCGCCGCTGCTGCCGCCTCTTTGTCAATCTCCCCCGGGCAGGAAAGATCATTTTTCGTGCGGGGAGAATTTTTATTGACATATTATTGACTCCTTCATATTTACTATTTTGCCACTTTTCAAGGGAGATTTCCGCCTCCCCTTAGCTGTCGTAGTGCATGATAAAAGGAGAAAGAATCATGGATTTGTGCGCTTACTGCGGTGACGAGATAGAAGATGAAGGAGTGGAAATAGGCGAGCAGACGTTTTGTTCGCAGGAGTGCGTCGATGCCTACAATGAAGAAAGGCTTGAATTCATAGATGAAGATGATTTTGATTGATTTATTTTTTGAGTGATTGCCTCGTCGCGGGCTTGAAGCTTTTCCGCCATATCATTGAAGGCATCCGCCAGCGCTTTGAGTTCATCCCCGGAGCGCAGGCGCAGCCTGGTATCGAAGCGGCCCTTTGCAATTTTCTCCATGCTGTTTTTGACTGCTATTACCGGTCCTGCGACTTTGTGCGACTGCCAGATTGTAAAGAGCGCGGATACGCATATCAAGAGACCGAAGTATAAAATAACCGTGATTAAGGTGCTTCGCTCCTGCGTTCTAACAAGTTCGTTCAATTCGTTTCCATGGCTGTAAACCAGAAAGTTGGTTGCGCGAATAAAATAAAAGAATGGAAGGGACAGGCAAATACCGACCGCGAGCATGTACATTATATTCCTGAGAGCGGACATCAGCTGAAAGTGCCTGTCCACCAGCACCATTTTTCTTCTGCCTCTTTTGAACATCTTTATTAACCTCCTCTGGGGATACTCCATATATTTCCGCAAGATTAGTGCCACCGAACCCGTTTTTGGCGCCGGCCGGTTAAAAAACGGATTATACATGCCTTATATAAATTGACAAATGGGTTCGCTGCTGGCATATTAATTAGCGAAATACGTAGAAGTGTATATCATTACTTATTTTAGAATATCTTTTCATCTTCGGTCATTAGAATCCGGTATATGGGTGCTAAAATGAAGAAATCTTTCCGATCCGGCCGGCGGGTGGGCAAATACAAGTTGATAAGAAAACTTGGCGACGGCGGATTCGGCGTCGTCTATAAAGCTTACGATGAGGTCGAAGGACAGCACGTGGCGCTGAAAATACAAACCGGCGGATCCGGCGCCGTCGACATCCTGGATTATTTCAAACATGAAATCAAGCTTCTATCAAAGATCGAACACAACAATATTCTCCGGATGAAAAATGCGGATATTATCGATGGAAGGCTTTTTATCGTATCAGAATTGGGTATCTGCAATCTGGCTGAGAGGGAAAAACGCTCGGTTCGTTTCGATTTTGCCGTCGATGTTCTAACGCAAATGCTGGACGCGCTTATAGAAGTTCAAAAAAACAGGATCGTCCATCGTGATATCAAGCCTGAAAACATAATCATCTTCCCAAATAGAGTGTTCAAACTGGCTGACTTCGGCATCGCCAAGGTCCTGGAGCGGGCCGGCAGGGTAACTGCGAGCGAAGCGGGCACGCAGGGTTATTTCGCGCCGGAACAGGTATTTGGAAAACCCAGTTTCGCTTCTGATATTTTCTCGCTGGGACTGGTTTTTTACGAAATGATAACCGGGGAACTTCCTCGGTGGCCTTTTCACTGGCCGCTGGCGGGAAGGGATAAGTTCAACCGGAGGGTGCCCAGGGGAATCAGGGTTATCATCCGCAAATCGCTGGAATTTAACGAAAAGGAACGATATCCAAATGCCCGGGCGATGAGAAACGATCTTACCGAGAATCTGGAAAGAGCAAGGAACAACGCATCGGCGCACGGACGCAGGCGCATGATGCCGTGGAGGAAATACAGGGAAAAGGAATTCTATGAACGTTTGGGCAGGGTTCTTTCCTTGAATTTCAAGTGCTGCAGATGCAGCGGTCCCATATCGGAATACATGATGTATTGCCCGTGGTGCGGAACCGAAAAGAATTCGTTCAAGGGTTTGACGTCTTTTCCTTCGTTGTGCAGGAAATGTGAACACGGCATGATGAATGAGTGGGACTACTGTCCTTGGTGTTACGCCAAGAAGCTGCTTTGGGCGGACGTTTGGGTAAAGCCCGATAAAAGGTATGTCAAGAATTGTCCGAACAAGTACTGCGGAGAAAGACGAGTCATGAGGTGGATGCATTACTGTCCCTGGTGTCATACGAAGCTCAAACCCTGGAGGCATGCCCCCCTCAAAGGCAAATGCGGTAAATGCACTTGGAGCGTTGCGGATGATTACTGGGATCACTGCGCGTGGTGCGGAAGCAGCTTGTAAGGTCCAACGGGAGTTCCTTCGGCTTTGCCATCTCCTGCACAGCTATATATCCGGTTTGCATATTTTTAAGAAATTGCATTTCAGGCAAATCGAAGGTTTTTCCACTTTGCTGAACCGCTGCTCTGATGCCAGGTTGTCCGCTGGATCATCCAACAGCTCGCGCATGTCCCTGGTGCTGCCCCTTATATATGAAAACAGTTCTTCGAAAGACTTAGCGGGCAATGCCTGCTCCTGGACTTTATTCAAAAGCAGGTTGAACTGCCGGGCTGTTATCAGGGAAGGATCTTCGTTGTATCGGGCACCGGCATACCACGCATAGCTGGCCATCTGGATGGTTGAATCTGCCGGCGCGCTTTTTCCCGTTTTCCAATCCCAAACTGCGATACGGTCTTCTTCACGGCATGCAAAATCCAGCTTAAGATTTATCCTGGTGTCATCCAGCGTGAAAGCATTGAACTCCTCGATTTCCAGAACATCACCCGGGCTCATATTCTTGAACTGTTCAAAGGGGGCGGACGAATAGAAAGTTCTCAGACAGGTTTCGACGCGTTCGGCCGATGTCTTCCACTCTTCATCGCTGACAACCATATCATATTCATGCTCGAAGAAACCGCGGTACTTCTTGGGGTTTTGATAATAGAGCCTGCTCCGCGAGTTCCTGAAATCCTGTCTCATTCCATTTAAAGTGATGGAGATAATATTTTCAACGTCAAGAACCGGAATTCCGAATGATAGGTTTTTGAGCGATACGGCTATGCACCTATGAACCACATCGCCGACCCACATTGCGCGGTTAATCAGGTTTTTGAGCACATAAAGCCCGCGTATTTTCTCATCCGCGTCTGCGCGCCAGCCTCCCCATGATCCGTAATAATTGAAATAATACTTGCGCGGGCATTCCCGGAATAAATTATCCCGCGAAACCGACCACGAAAATTCATTCTTGAATTCTTTTGCCATGTGCCGGCCGATGCCTTTGGTGCAGATGGATTGCGCGTATGATGAATGCTCAGATAAATAATGATCCTTATCGCTTTATTATATGCCTGCCAGCTGCGGCGATCAAAGGATTTGTCCCCGTCCCCACCTCATCATGATGAATACCGCGCGGGATGCCGGTTTGTGCTTGCCTGAAGCGCTGGAGGTTGTTATTTTGCAGTGTCCCACGGCAAAACGGAGATTAATTATGAATGTAGAAATGCTGGCAGTAGGTATGTTTCAGAGCAATTGCTTTATTGCCCACTGCCCAGCATCCCGGCAGGGGGTGCTTATAGATCCCGGCGATGAAGGCGGTCGAATTCTCGCTTTTATCGAGAGCAATGAAATCGATATCAAAGCGATAATAAACACGCATGCTCATATAGATCATGTTTCGGCGCTGGCGAGCGTGGCGGATCGTTTAAAGGCGCCGGTTTGCATGCATAAAAAGGATTCTTTTATTTTTGACAACCTCGCCTACCAGGAACAGCTGTTTAGATTACCGGCGCCGGTCGACGTAAAAATCAATGAATACCTGGACGAGGGGAGTGAGATCGGTTTCGGCGAAGCGATACTCGAAGTAGTCCACACGCCCGGTCATTCCCCGGGTTCGATATCTCTAATTGCCCGGCATGAAAAGCCGCAGGTTGTTTTTTCCGGCGATACACTCTTCAGGGGAAGCATCGGCAGGACGGATCTTTTCGGGGGAGATTTCGAAGAGATATCCGAAACTTTGAGGAACGTGTTTCTCGAGCTTCCAGATGATACTATAGTCTATCCCGGCCACGGCGAAGCTACCACCATAGGCGAAGAAAAACTGCACAATCCCTTCTTGATTCAGATCAGATAAGAACGTTCGCAGGACGGGCGGCCCGCGCGGCGCGGCACGCAACAGTACGGGTTGATCAGCCCCGGAGCTGCTCCTTGGCGCGATAGGAGCTTCGTACCAACGGGCCGGATTCAACATGAGCAAAACCCATGGCCAGTCCTTTTTCGCGAATCGAAGCGAATTCTTCGGGCGTGTAAAAGCGCTCGACTTCGAGGGCCCTTTTCTTCGGGCTCAAGTATTGGCCCACGGTCATGATGTCGCATCCGGTGGCGCTTATTTCGTTCATAGTATGCAGAACCTGTTCCATGGTTTCACCCAGACCGACCATTATACCGGACTTTACTTTCATATCGATCTTGCGATCAATGCGATAGGCCGATGATGCGGTGAGAATTCTGAGGGATTGGCGAAAGTCAGCAACCGGTCTTACACGCGGATAAAGATGCTCGACGGTTTCTACATTGTGGGCCAGAACCTCCGGCCGGGCATCGAGTACATTACGGAGCAGACGGGTATTTCCATTGAAGTCCGGAATCAGAACTTCCACCTTGCAGCCCGGGAGGCGCGACCGTACGGCTTCAATAGTCTTTGCGAAGTGCATCGAACCTTCATCCGGCAGATCATCCCGGTCTACCGAAGTTATCACCGCGTAATCGAGTTCAAGCGAAGAGACGGCCTCGGCCACCTTGGAAGGTTCGCCGGGATCGGGGGGGAGCGGAGCGCCTTTGGCGACGGAACAGAAACCGCAGTGCCTTGTGCAGGTATCTCCAAGAATCATGAAAGTGGCGGTTTTCTTTGAGAAGCATTCGAATATATTGGGGCATCGCGCTTCCTGGCAAACAGTATTGAGGGAATGCCGGCTGATCAGGTCGTTTACCATGTTGAAATTTTCGCCGGTTTTAAGTCTGATCTTCAGCCAATCCGGTCTTGCTGCACGCTTGCTATCTTTCATCGTTCGCAGCCTTTAGTTTCGAAACCGGCCCGCGGGGCAGGCTGTAATCCGCGGAGGGAGCGAAGATTATGCTTCGCCCGAAAACTTCACCGAAATCCGCCGCCGCTCGCTCTTTGACCTCATTCATCGCGGGAGCTTCTTCGAGCTCTTTCTCCATTGACGTCATGCTGCACCCGATTATGCCGCAGGGATGGATTAGAGCAAATTTGGACAGATCGGTTGTCACGTTCAATGCAAATCCGTGCGAAGTTACCCACCGGGAAATGCGCACGCCGACGGACGCGATCTTCCTGTCCGCAACCCATACGCCCCGGTTGTCCGGATGACGGCGGCCCTCGATATCGAAAAACGACAGGGTCCTGATAAGCACGTTCTCAAGGTCGCGTACGTAGGCGCCTATGTCTCTTCTTGATAGTTCAAGTTCTATAATCGGATATCCGATCAACTGCCCCGGACCGTGATAAGTGACGCTGCCGCCCCGGTCCGTGTCGTGAATCTCTATCCCTTCGGCATGAAGTCTCGCTCTATCGGCAATAATTGCCGATGAATCGGCATTTCTTCCTACGGTTATTACGGGCCTATGTTCGAGAAGAAACAAGATCTCTTCTCCGGATCCGCCCTGCAGGCTTTTAACAGCGTCTCTTTGCCGAAGAAGCGCCCCTGCATAATCAATTTCTTCCATATCAACAACTTTGCACTTCATGGGGATTCCGTTTTCAGGAGTATGTTTCAAGCTCTTTTTTAATAAAGGCCATGAACTGATCCGCAACCGCGCCGTCTATCAGCCTGTGATCGAATGACAGGCTCAAATAGACCATGGGGCGGATGGCTATGGCGTCGCCTATGACAACGGGACGCCTGGTAACGGCTCCGACACCCATGATGGCTACCTGCGGCTGGCTTATAATCGGAGTGCCAAAAAGGCCGCCGAAAATCCCCGGGTTGGTGATGGTAAACGTGCCTCCCTGCACTTCTTCCGGATCGAGTCTCTTGCTCCTCGCTCTTTCGGCAAGATCAGCGGCGGTCTTGCTAAGGCCGGTCAGGCTCATATTGTCGGCGTTCTTGATTACCGGCACGATCAATCCCCAATCGAGTGCAACGGCTATGCCGATATTGATGTCTTTCTTGTACAGAATCGAGTCATCTTCTATGGATGCGTTGACCACGGGATACGCCTTGAGGCCTTTGGCGGCGGATTCGATTATAAACGGCAGGAAAGAGATCTTGACTCCTTCCTGCAGGTAGGTTTCTTTGAGAATTTCTCTTTTTCTTGCAACGTTGCTCATGTCCACTTCGAAAAACGTGCTTACATGTGCTGATGTTCTGCGGCTTCTCACCATGTGTTCGGCAATCTTCTTCCTCATCACGCTCATGGGTTCGCGTATCACCTGCTGATGGGAAGAAAAAACCACGGGGGACGGCACCGGAGCGGTTTCGATCTTCTCAATTGTTCCGGATGCAGGCGGGATCGTTTGTGCCGCGGATTGGATATAATTAAGTATATCTTTTTTTGTCACCCTGCCTTGGGAACCTGTTCCGTCGACGAGCGATAAATCCACGCCGTGTTCTCCTGCGATTTTTCTTACCAGCGGAGAAGACCTGGATTTCTTTCTCATTTCGCGGCGGCCTTGGGTATCCGGCTTTGTGTATGCCTGGGGACCCGGTTCAGCTTTGGTCCCGGTTTTTGAAAGCTCTAAAGAAGATACCGGTACGGTGGTTTCGGTGGATGAAGCCGGGGCGGGTTTGGCGGGGGCTGGTGTCTTGAGTTCATCCTCGGAGCCGATTCTGGCGACGATCGTGTTTATCGATACAGTTTTTCCGGGCTCGACCAGGATTTCCAGCAGGAATCCTTCGGCGGGAGATGGAATCTCCGCGTCTACTTTATCGGTGGATATTTCGAATAACGGCTCGTCTCTTTCTATCCTTTCGCCGATGCTTTTGAGCCACTTTACAACGGTGCCTTCGGCGATACTCTCGCCCATTTGGGGCATAATGACGTCTATACTCATCTTATTTCCTTTTTGTTCGCTATGCGATCATCTGTGTTTCCTGAATCCTCAATATCGAACCAGTTTCATTGCCGCCTCGACCAGGTCATTCACCTGGGGCAGAAAAAACTCTTCCAAGGGCGGACTGTAGGGAACCGGCGTATCCGGGGCCGCAATTCTTGTCACCGGGGCATCGAGAAATTCGAAAGCCTTCTCAACGATTCTGGCGGAGATTTCTCCGCCGGGACCGCCGGTAATGGTGGCCTCGTGCAGGATTATGACGCGGTTTGTTTTCATCGTAGTCTGCAGTATGGCTTCTTCATCCATGGGAAGAAGCGTCCGGAGATCCAGGACTTCCGTTTCGATTCCATCACCGGCCAGTATGTCCGCCGCTTCCAACGCGGTATGCACCATCGCCCCGTAGGTGATAACGGACAGATCAGAGCCTTCGCGGCGGACTGCGGCTTTTCCGATCGGCACTATGAAGTCATCTTCGGGAAGCTCTTCTTTTATTCGGCGGTAAAGAAACTTATGTTCGAAATAAAGCACGGGGTCTTCGTCCCTTATGGCCGCCTTGATCAATCCCTTGGCGTCATAAGCGGTAGCGGGTTCTACAATTTTCAATCCCGGCGTGTTCATGAAGAAACTCTCGACGTTCTGTGAATGAAAAGGTCCCCCGTGAACTCCGCCGCCGCACGGTCCTCTGACAACTATCGGGACTCCGGCTCCCCAGCGGTAGCGGGTTTTTGCCGCAAAGTTGGTTATCTGGTCGAAGGCGCAGGAAATGAAATCTATGAACTGCATCTCGGCGATTGGCCTCATACCGAGTAGCGAAGCGCCGATCGCAGCTCCGACGATTGCCGATTCGCTTATGGGTGTATCGATTATTCTGTCCTCGCCGAAATGCTCGAGCATCCCTTTTGTTACTTTGAAGGCGCCGCCATAAATCCCGACATCCTCTCCAAGGACGAAAACGGTGTCGTCCTTTTCCATTTCCTCCCAGATCCCCTGCCTTATGGCTTCGAGATAAGTTGTTTCCGTCATTTCTTTCTCCCGGTTATCATTGGCTCTTATCGCCGCCGTAATAAACGCCTTCGAGCGCGTCCTCCGGTTCAGGATACGGGCTGTTCTCCGCCCACTCGACGGCCTCGGTTATTGAAGTTTCAATTTCTTTTTCAATCTTGTCGATCTGTCCCTGTGTCAGGGTTTTATCCTTTATCAGGATTTCCTCGAATCTTTTGATCGGATCTTTCTTTTTCCACTCTGCGAAAAGCTCTTTGGGTACATAGCCTGCGTCGTCATGCGCGCTGTGCCCGGTCATGCGAAAGGTTTTGAATTCTACTATACTGGGCCCCAAACCGGTGCGGGCTCTTTTTACGGCTCTGTCCGCGGCTTCGTGCACGGCCAGAACATCGTTTCCATCGACTATTTCGCCGGGTATGCCGTAGGCCGCCGCGCGGTCGGCGACGTTTTCAACAGGCATCTGCAGCCCTGCAGGCGTGGAATAGGCGTACTGGTTGTTATTGATGAAAAAAACCACCGGAAGTTTTCTGACGCTGGCAAAGTTTATCCCTTCGTGCCAATCCCCCCGGCTTGTTGCCCCTTCTCCGGAATAGCAAAAAGCAACGCGTTTCTCTTCGCGGATCTTGAATGCCAGCGCGGCCCCGGCGGCAACGGGGACGTTATCGCCGAGATGGCTTACAAAAGCGATTATGTTGTGATTCATGTCTCCCATATGCATGTTGCCGTCCTTGCCGCCTGTAAGACCGGTTTTTCTTCCCATGTACTGGGCGATAATCCTTCGGATGGAGACGTCCCTGATCAGGAATACCCCCATGTCCCGGTGCGTCGGCGCCACAACATCATCCTGCTCCATTAAGGACGCCGTTCCCACGGCGATGGCCTCCTGTCCCCTGCCCACGTAGACGCCGCCCACTATTTTACCCTGTCTGTAAAGTTTTCTTTCTATTCTGTCTTCCAGGGCGCGGGCAAGTTTCATGTAGCGAAGCAAGTCCTTCTTTTTCTTTCCGGAGATTTTCATCGCAAAGTCTTTCCTCTATGCTTTTGGCTCGTGACTATTTGAATAAACTCCGCTCAAGGCAGATTGGGGATCGGGATAGCCTGCTTCGAGGGCTTCGGCGGCGGCGCGATCTATTAACGTGGTGATATCGGCATCTGTCTTTTCGATATCGGATTCTTTGCATAATCCGCCCGAGAGCAGGAAAAATTTATATGCATCAATAGGATCTCTCAATTCCCACTCCAGTCTCAGGCCGGCGGGAACATAGTCGGCGGCATCGTGGGCGGCGTGGCCTTTTCTCCTGAAGGTCTTGCTTTCGATGAGGACCGGTCCGCCGCCTTCAACACAGCGTTTCCTGGCCCGCCGGGTTGCGTCTAGTACCGCGAGAATATTATTGCCGTCGATGATTTCACCGTAGATTCCATAGGCTTCGGCTCTGTCCGCGAAATTCTCGATATTGGCCTGTTTGCTTGCCGGAGTGGAGTATGCGTAGAGATTATTTTCCACGAAAAGTATCAGCGGCAGATGCCTGACGGCCGCAAAGTTCAAGCCTTCATGAAAAGCCGCAGTGCTGGTGCCGCCGTCTCCTATATAAGTAAGGGCAACGCGGCGTGGACGTTTTTTGTCCAGGACCATGGCCACGCCGGCCATGACCGGAATAAGATCGCCCAGAAGGCTTACCGGCGCAATCAAGCCTTTTTCCAATGAGCCGAGATGCAGGGTCGTATCTTTTCCTTTCGTGGGACCGGTTTTTCTTCCCAGGTATTGAAGCATCACCTCGAGCGGACTAATGCCTCTTAGTAGCAGCGAACCCAGGTTCCTAATCATCGGAGCCAGGTAATCGCCCCGCCCGAGAGCGTACGCGCTGCCTATGGACGTGGCCTCCTGACCCAGGCTCGAATAAAGTCCGCCGACGATTTCGTTTTGCATGTAGAGCACGTTAAGGCGCTCCTCGAGCATGCGGTTTAGCTGCATGTAGTAATAGAGCTCGATATAATTCTTCCGGGATAATTCCAGTCCCTCGGGAGAATCGATCGCGTAGGGCTCAGATATGGATGGCTTCGCCGTAGACATCGTGTGCAGCCTCCGCCATTGCTTCCGAAAGTGTCGGATGGGGATGTATGGTTTTTGTTATAGATTCCACAGTTGCTTCGAGATTCAGGGCAGCGCCGGCTTCCGCTATAAGCTCGGTTGCGCCGGGACCTATGATATGCACGCCTAATACTTCGTCATATTTTTTCTCGGATATAATTTTTACAAATCCTTCTGTTTCTCCGAGGATGGAAGCCTTGCCGCTGGCCGAAAACGGAAACTTTCCTACGGCGATATCGTGTCCGGCCTCCCTGGCCTGTTTTTCGCTCAAGCCCACGCTCGCCACTTCCGGCTGCGAATACGTACATGATGGACTTTTTTTGTAATCTATGCTTTGTGCCGGCCTGCCCGCCGCGTGATTGACGGCCAGCAGTCCTTCAGCTGATGCCACGTGGGCGAGCTGCGGGGTATTTACGACATCGCCGATGGCGTAAATGCCTTTTGAACTCGTCTGCATATATTCGTCAATCTTGATAAAGGATCCGTCTGCATCGATATCGGCTGCTTCCAGGGCTATTCCAGCGGCAGCAGGTTTTCTGCCTACCGCGAGAAGCGCCTTGTCCACCGCGATTTCGCGCTGGGAATCACCAGAACGCAGTTCGAGATGCACCCTGCCGCCGGATGTGGAAGTTTTTGATACGCGTGTCGATGTGGAAATGCTGATGTTCCGTGAGGCAAGCGACTTCGCAAGCGACTTCGAGATTTCCTCGTCTTCGAGCGGCAGGATATCCGGAAGAAGCTCTATCAATTCCACTTTGGTTCCGAAGCTTGCGAATATGGATGCAAACTCAACTCCGACCGCTCCGGCACCGATTACGGCAAGGCTGGATGGGATCTGCTTTAAATCGAGTATATGATCGCTGTTGAGAACCAGTTCGCCGTCGGGAACGATTCCAGGAAGCTCGGAGGGAATCGATCCGGTCGAGATTATTGTTTTTTTCGCCCGAATGGTATTCCGGGTATCGGGGTCCTTTATGGATATGGAAGACCTGTCCCGGAATGATCCGAATCCTTTTATAACTTCGACTTTTCGTTTTTTCATCAAGTATTCGATACCTTTTGCAAGTTTCAACACGATCTTTTTTTTACGGGCCTGGGTTTTCTTATAATCCAATTTTATATTGTCGACGGCGATTCCGTGCTGGTTCAAACGCGAGAGTTCGTCATAGATGCGGGCGGATTGGAGCAGGGCCTTCGTGGGTATGCATCCCCTGTGCAGGCACGTTCCGCCGAGCAGCGGATCTTTTTCGATAAGGGCCGTTTTAAGACCCAAAGTGCCGGCCCTGATGGCGGCCACGTAACCGCCGGGGCCGCTGCCAATTATGGCTAAATCGAATTCTTTCAAAAAATACCCCTTTCTAAAACAACCGGGACTCAAAAACAGTCTTTTCCCCGGGAGAGTGATGTGGGGCAGAAAAACATGTGTCCTTATCTCGTGCAAATATAACTATTTACAAATATTGCTCAAAAACTATATCATATTATAATAAGAAGATGGGTGAATAGATGCAACCAAAAACCGGCCTGGATTTTGTCATAAGGCACTGCGGTTTGCCGGTCTCGGAAGACCAGGGCGGGCTTAAATACAAACCCTGCTTGCGTATCCATCTTCGCTGTGTTTTATTAGGGAACATGATAATTAAGAGTCAGAAAGTAATTTAAGAAGCGGCTTTTCGGGTGCCGCCCTTGTATGTGAAAGTATGGTGAAATCGATGACAACAAAAGAATGGGTTTTGATATTGGGCGCATCGAGCGGCTTCGGAGCGGCGTCTGCCAGAGAACTGGCCGGATCCGGTTTCAATATTTTCGGCGTTCATCTGGACAAACGCGCTACCATGGGCAATGTCGACGAGATCCGCGCCGATATTGAATCGGCGGGCGGCAGATCGGTTTTTTTCAACGTCAATGCAGCCAGCGAAGATAAGCGGGCGTTGGTGATAGCAGGTATAAAAGAGGAACTCGCCTCTTTGCGCCTCGAACCTCCAATCAGGGTGTTGATGCACTCGCTGGCTTTCGGAGCTTTGAAGAGATTTATTTCGTCTGACGGCGAGGAGGTTGTAAACAGTTCGCAAATGGGATGGACCCTGGATGTTATGGCCCACTCTTTGGTGTACTGGACACAGGACCTGGTAAAAGCCGGCCTCCTGGCCGACGGCAGCAGAATTTTCGCGATGACCAGCTCGGGCGGGGAGCGGGTGCTCCCATATTACGGAGCCGTATCTGCCGCCAAAGCCGCGCTGGAGTCCCATGTACGCCAATTGGCCGTCGAACTGATCGGCCGGGGCATAAGTATTAACGCCCTGAGGGCGGGTGTTACCGACACCCCGGCGCTTAGAAAGATTCCCGACTCCGAAAAATTGGCGGAACGTGTGGCCAAGAAAAATCCTGGGGGCAGGCTTACGAAGCCAGAAGACGTGGCCCACGCGATTTGTGCTTTAAGCAAGGTTAAAACCAATTGGTTGACCGGAAACGTGATCGGCGTGGACGGCGGAGAGCACCTGGTCGACTGACGGAGAATCCGACCGTCATCGCCGCGCCCGGATGGATTATTTGACCAGGCTGATAAGCACCGGTAGAAAATACAAACCCGAGGTGAGGGCAGTCCATGCAGGACCTCCCTGGGTGGAGCGCATGTCCCCAAAAATCCTCAGTCCGGCGCTTGATGCCAGTAAGAGCATAATCCATAAGACTATAAAAATAGAGCGCGCTTCGTCGTTTCGTGCGGCCGGAACGATTACCGCAAGAAAAATGAGCGCGAGTCCAATTGTTGCAAACAGCGCGAATCTGTTGGCAGATCCCCGGTTCTCGGCTTCTTCTCCGGTGCTTCTTATCGACAAGAATGAAATTGCAGCTATAATAAATGGGGCATATCCAATCATTGAATACATCTCGGGAAATGACCGCAGGCCCGCAACCCATCCCGACGCCGTCTGAACAGGATGCATAAACAATTCGTTGACAGAAGCCGCCGCAGGGCCGGACGGCAAGGTCAACACCCCGGTCCGGTCGAGAATTGCAAGAAAAGCGGTTTCCGAGAGCAGGTATATCGCAGCGCCCCGGATGTTAGTAAAAACTATAAGAGCAATCGCGAGAACCGGATATGAATAAACCATAAAAGGTCTAACTGCCGCGGCCGCCGCCAGCAGAGCTGCAGAAATCAAATACATTTTAATATTAGCCGGCCGGTGGAAAAGCCCGGGCAAAGCCAGGCAGAAAAGCACCGCGGCGAGAGTATCCAAAGGAAAGCGGGGGATTAAATACGCGGTGGTAGGCAACGCGCACAGAGCGTAAAGGGGCAGGAAGACGGTATGGCCGAATTCTCCGGAGATCCGGAAAGAAAGACCCATAACAATAAAAAGAAGCAGAACAGACAAGATTATCCCGAAAGGCGTTGGAAAAATGTCGATGCCGCCAAATGATTCAAAAAGCATATTGGAATCGTGGGTGGATAGGTGCCGGTGAACCGGTATCGATACCAACAGAACCGCACAAGCACCGGCCATGTGAAACCAAAAAGCCCGGGTCATATGCCGTCCTTTCCAATGCGGGAAGATTCTGCTAATACGCTCATGATATCGATGAAAAAATACTCTCGATGCTTTTGCGCGGGGCCGCCGCGGCTGAGCCCCGCGGTCCAGATCCTGGGAATCAGTAGTCAACCGGAGTCTCGCCTATATCCACTATGCTGCAGGCCAGTATGGGGCTCAGTCCGGCATCCCGGGCTTTTCTTACCACTTCATCGTTTTCGCTGCCAGGATTGAGAAATAATTCCTTTGTTCCCTTGGCGGCAATGTCATCTATTATGCTCAACGTGACCTGGGGCGGAAGATAGACCGAAATCCTGTCCAGTTCTCCCGGCACGTCTTTTATAGACCCGTATGCCTTCAGACCCTCGATGGTTTCTTCTTTGGGATTGACGGGGTAAACTTCATATCCCTGTTTTATGTAAGCCCTGACGGCTTTATTACTGAACTTGTCCCGGTTGTTAGAAGCCCCGATAATTGCAACTTTGACGTCCATAATATGCTCCTTGCAGATTAAGGATTCGATCCCCCGGATTTATATTCTTAACCGTCTTCAATATACAAAAGGGCTGCGTTGATGTGAATCGATTATTGGAGAATAAACCGGGGGAAATGGAAACGCGTTTAATCGGTCTGTATCATGCCCAGCAATGGAGCTTCTGCAATGGGTTTCGACAGAGTCAGCTCCTTTTTGCCGAACTGAAGGGCCTGAGTGCGGGAAGGAAACCAGATATCGGCGCGTTTCCGCCAGCGGCCGTGCATCGAGTCTTCGACAACGAACTCTCCCAATCCCTGGATCATCACGCAGTCTCCGAATCTGAAAGGAGCGTCGGGAGTGTAGGTTTGAAGAAGATCTCGGGACAGCGCTATGATTCCGTTTCGAGTTGCGGTATTGGCAGCAGTTATAAAAGGGGTATCATCCGTTTCGATTGGACTGCTGGAGTATCCTGTGGTGGTTACTTTGATTCTCAATTCTCCGTCGGAATAGACTTTGTAGCCCGCATCCAGTAGAAGCCCATGCAGTTGGGAGCGTTCGGCCAGAAGCTCGCCGACGGCGCTTTTCAGTGCGTAATTCTCCGCGCTCACAGCGGTCCTGACGTATTTCAACTCGCTTTCCCGTTCAAGACGGTTGGCGTGTTCGGATAGAAAGAGAAGACCCGGTCCTAAAACGGCAGCTGCGAGAATAACTAGAGCCAAAGCCCGTTTGGGAGAAGATACCAGGTGCAGTACCTTCGATGCGGCGGCGATGCACTTATTCACCGCACCATGAAAGATCAGGATAATAGAGATAACCCAGCGGCGGATTACGATAATCACATAATTGGCCGCACGGGAAATAAAGTCTTTTTTCCAGATTTTCCCACCCATTTTGATGTCTCTCCCTAATAGCAAAAAATCCAACGGGCTGTTGGGTCGCTTAACTCTCTCATAAAACGGATCAATTTCCGCCGGAGGCCTCGAATTTTCAGAGTATAATTATATAATTCCTATTTATCATAAGTCAAGTCCGATTATTGCTCGAAAAGCCGCTCAGAATGCCGCCGCCGCCGTGCTTTTCATAACGATAGATAATTGAATAAGATAGAATGCACAGCATCCGGCTCCTCCTGCGGAAGTTTTTTTATGAATTCGCCCATGAATCCGGGCGAAAACGCATTCGGAGTCAATCGAATTTGCGGTGATGGTTATTTTTCCAGCTTGTGGTATTTGGTCCGCACTTCACGGCTGAAATAGCCGTCCAGAAAAACCTCGGTCGAGGTGCTTGGGAAATCCAGGTAAATGGGTACATGCGTATCCATGTCCAAATAGGAGTAGAAGGGAACTGAGCCTTCCTGGGCTACTATTAACTTGGTGCATACCAGCGGACCTTTTTGGGTTTCCATTTCGAATTCGCTCGATACGGTGACTTTGGCTTTGCTCGCCATGAAATCGGAAGGGTAAAAAAGCGTCACCGGCCAATACTCCTTCTTCGATCTCAAGTATGCCCGGGCCAGCACGATTTCATGATCTATCACATAATTCTCAAAAAAGATGGTTTCAACATCTTTTGATAGGGGCAGCCTGGACTCGTACGTGTTTCCGGATACCTTTTGGTCGCCTACAATCGAATCCCGTTCGAGGAATACGCGGCCGGAGAAGCTATCCGTGCCGGGTTTGTTTCCGTTATAAAAGATGGAAACAGGTTTGTAGGATTCGCTGTCCAGCTCTGTATGGCACTTGATGTTGTAAGCATCTCCTGCAAAATCAATATTGGTCTCAGAATCGATAATTATAAGATCAGATTTCAAACCGGATGTGAATTTACAGCTCCCGGCATACTGACCCTGAATGAAAATATGATAATTGCCGCTTTTAGGGAATGCCCTTCCGAAAGCGGTTTGCATGAGAACGAGAAAAACTAGCACTGAAAAGAAAGCTGCGCGCATTGCCGTCTCCCGGTTTGAGGTCGCGGCCGTCTTACTAATGCGGCCGGTTGGTTGATAGTATATTGTTTTCATGGGAGCTGTGCAACCCCGAAGCTTAACAAGAAATCGAGGCGTATATTGAATCATATTCTTTTATGATCGTGTCCCAGCTTCTTTCGCGAGATACATACGAGTGCCCGTTTTGAGCGAATTCTTCGCGTAGCGAGGAGTCACGCACCAGGTCCAGTATTTTTTCCGATAAGTCGCCGTTATTACCCGCTTTGAACAGAAGCCCGGCCCTGCCCCCGTCCGCTATATCCGTCAAGCCTCCCACATCGCTTGCTATCACCGCTTTGGCCATTGCCATGGCTTCGAGGGGCTTAAGAGGAGTAACCAGTTCGGTCAAACGAATGCTCTTTCGCGGATACACCATGATATCCATGAGGGAATAATAATCCAGCACCCGACCGTGATGTACCCGGCCGGGAAGCAGTATCGATTCACCGTGCTCGGAATTTTTCTTTATGACTTGGAGTTCATCCATAAGTTCGCCGTAGCCAACTAGTAGAAGTTTTACGCTGCCGGCCGAATCCGCTATCCCGTCCCAGGCTCGGGCCAGGTCATCAAGGCCTTCGAAGCTAAAAAAGGTGCCGATGAAGCCTATAACCATACAATCTTCAACACCCAATTCGGCTGCAAGTTCTGTATTTTTCCTGCGGGGCTGAAACCGGTCCAGGTCAACTCCGTTGGGAACGACATGAACCTTGTCGGGATTATTTATGCGTTCGCCTATTTCTTTTTTGAGGGCACCGCACAGAACAACGACGGCGTCGGATTTTTTAAAAAGCCTGGTTTCCATGTACCTGCTCAACCTGTACTTCCAGGATGATTTTTTCATTCGCTGTTGATCTACCGCCGCATCTTCCCACAAGGCGCGGACTTCATAGACGAAAGGAATGCCCAGGCGAAAAGCCGCCCGTCTTGCGGGCAGACCGCACAAAGACGGGCTGTGGGCATGTATTATGGTCGGTTTGACCATAGTGGCCACTTCCATGATTCTTTCCTCGAACCGGCGCATGAAGGACTTGGCTGCAAACATGCCGAACCCGGTTTTCCCGGAACCGCCCCGCGGCCGGGTTCGGTAATATTTTATTCCGTTTATTGATTCCTCCCGGGGGCCGTTGGGGATGATCTCTTCCTGCCGCATTGACGTGACTGCAAAAATTGCATGGGCGTTCTTTTGCTGGGATTCGAGGATATATTGTGTTCTCGAACAATACCCGCTTATATAAGGCAGGGAGTAATTGAGTACGTGAAGAATTCTATGCTTGGTCTGGTTCATTAACCGAAGTCCGGCATACTTTGTTGGCTGAGGATTTTTTCAAATCCTGTACGGCGGCATAAGCGCAAAGAATCCAGCCCATATGATAACTTCGCACCTCTTTTTTGGTGTCATAAAAAGGTACGAGCTTGTCGGATATGTGCAGATTGGAAAAATTAATGAGCGCAAGAGCCTTGTTCATCTGTGAAAAGAATTTTAGCGGCCCTTTACGGAGAGCGGAACGCCAGATTATATCAAGCTTTTCGTCGTAAAGCCTGGTGTTGAGTTCGTTGTTTCCTTCTAGCCATGAAAGGCCTTTGAGTATATGGGGAATGTAATCGTGTGAACTTACCTGTGACAGTCTGGCCAATGCCATTGGGGCCATTCCATCCTGATGGACGGAGTAAAGGGGAAATACTTCCGCCAATGTTCCCTTTACGGCATTGTATCTCCAGGGCCATCCGCCTTTTTTCGTCTGGAAAAATACAAGCTTATCAGCGCAGGCTTCGGCGGTGGACAGGGCCTCTTCGTCACCGGTGGACTCGTAAAAAGATGCCATGGCCAGGATACCGTATACCTGTTCCGCAAAGAAGGAAAGGCGCTTGAGCACGGGAGGCAGCCCCCTTTCTTCCCTGCGGTTAAACGAGAACAACGAAGTATTCTTGTGATAATTCTGCTGAAGGTCCAAGTAGGAGTGTTCCACAGCGGCATTGAATCCCTTGGCTTCCAATCCGCATGCCCGGCATTCC
The DNA here is from genome assembly GCA_964654695.1 of uncultured bacterium. Classification (GTDB taxonomy): domain Bacteria; phylum Krumholzibacteriota; class Krumholzibacteriia; order WVZY01; family WVZY01; genus CAZZKJ01. Next base: position 25,064 of record CAZZKJ010000013.1, read on the forward strand.
AGCAGGGCCATCAGCACCCACGAATGTTTCATCGAATCTATGATTCTTGTTTCAAGATTCCGGTCGCTTTTCAGACTGGTTATTGTAAATTCCAGAGCTTCATCCAAACCCGAATCGACAACCCCCGCGCGCGCTCCCCTGGCCAGGACCCAAAGTGCGAGTCCAAGGTCTCCAAGGTTGGAGGCGTATTTATATTCAGTGATGATCCTTTCGATGATTGGTCTTATATCGATACGGCATTGAAAGCCCAGGCGTTTTTCCTCCAGGAGTCCCAGCATGGCTATGGCCGTGTAACGCATCGATGTGCCTTCGTTTATCCACCTGTTCCGGTCGATAATCGACCTGAAGGAGAACAGGGCTTTTTCCTCGTCCAGCATATCGGGAAGCCGGCGGAGGGCGTGTTTTCTCAGTATCTCGAGTTTATCAGCCGTTTCCTCAATATGCGTCATAGTTGTCTCCTATCCCGGTTTATGCAGTTTGAGGACAAGGTATCTGCCGTAGATATCACTGGTATCCTCGTACTTGTAGACTCGGCCCATACGAAGCAGTGTCATTATGAATGCCGAATATATTCGAACAAGAGACGATACCCCGCCGTTCTTAATCAATTTGAATGCAACTGTGTTATTGAACACTTGGGGGTTGGTTTTGCCGTCGTAGTGATCCCGGTAAAAAACCTTTTTTACTCTGTACCATAGATTCCTGTTAACAAAGTGGAACCAGGAGGTGTAATCGCATGGGAGGATTGCATCGCACACCAAATTCCCGGCAGCGATGGCTTTCCGCAGAGAAGCGGCATTCTCGAAGTTGGTTATTCCTTCATTTTTCTCATCAGTTTCATTCGGAAAACCCACCATCGCCCTGCCTCCGGGTTTCAGCAGCTTCTCGATAAACACGAAGAAGCTTTCAGGAGGAGCAATGTAATTGAGCGTATCGATGCTGAAAACCAGATCCATGCGCGCACAGTATTTCTCGGAGGGAACCCCCAGGGAGACATCCGTCTGAACGAATTCGAGGTTACCGTATGGTTCTGCTGAGGCGTTCAAGGTTTCGATCAGATCCTGCGAGATGTCGAAGCCGAAAACGCCCGCAGTCGCGGCGGAGAGTTTAAAACAGGAATATCCCGTTCCAACGCCTATTTCGGCAATGTTGTCGTTACAGCCGATCGGCAGGTTTTCGGTGAGAAGATCGTGTTTATATGTCAGCCCTGAATAGGGCGGTCTGCGTTTTATGACTTTACCTCCGAGCATCCGCAATAGATGGGACTCTTCTGAATCTTATATCATGTTCGCCGTCCATCTCCATATCAAAAGCCAGGACCGTTTCTTTCGAGGCGCGACCGGTGATCACAACATTTCCATCGCGCAGGACTTCAAAAAGTCCGCCGGGAACCAGATCAAAAAGAAGGAATTTGTGCCATCCCGTACCCCCTATCTGGAAATCTCCGCCGTCCAGAGTTTGCTCCGTCTTCGAGAACATCGCCACCCTTCCGGCAACCTTCGCTCCCACCACATTCGTCCCGTCGACCCGTACGGCAACAGGCATGGATTGAGTACCGGCGAAAGTCGGATATAGAACATGGAGAAATATATCGTCTTTCTGCTGTACGGTCGGCGTCACTTCGATACGTCCCCATCCGTAACAGCATTCGTCGGGATACTCATGGTTTGCGCCGAACACCCATGAATCGTAAGACAGCTCGCCCCCAATTTTACGCAGCTTGGGACTGGCAGGCAAAAGGGTTTTGCAAAAAAGTTTGCCTCCACCGTTTTCAACACTTGCCAGATCAGCTCCCGCATATTCCCATATCCCCGGCGCCGTCTGGTTTTCCGTTCCATTCAGTATGAGAGGTTCCTTGCTGAAGTGCAGCAGCCAGTATTTTTGCCATGAAGGATCACCGGAAGAAATCCTGTCGAATACAACCACGAATTCATCTCCTCCTTGGGTAAGAGGACGCAGATATGCCATCTGCCTGGTGAAGTTCGTTACCCTCCACTGGGGATATGCCTTGGTTGCGTCCCCCATGGTGTAGGTGTATTCCGCGGTGTGTTCATATCTCGGCGTGGACCCGCAGTCGTAATTGATTTTATAATTGTTATAGGCCCATTCCCCCCAATCCATACCGGTGCTGTTGAAAGGCACCCAAACGCCCACGCGGGATCCCGATTGCGTATATATACTCATCGCGCGCTGACCCCCATCGTTCACCCCGGGCTTGTACTGCCAGGTGTGCTGCCATGTTGCCGACTCTCCCGGTTTGTAGACCAATATGGAGTTATGAGCGATGGTCCTCTTATAATAATTGAGCACATGATCGGCATAATCGCCCATGCCGTCATAAGTACCGGAGTCGATGGCCAGGCTGTTGCGCTTGTGAATGACAAAACTGTTTTTATCCAGGTGTTGGTGGTATTCGAGATGAGGCCCTCCGCCCTGGAAATGAATCAGTGTTCCGTCCGGCGACCAGTCGCCCTTCATAACCACAGTGCCCGTTCCGGGTGAGTAGCAGGCGAGGGGCGCCTGGTCCAGGGGCAGGGAATCCTGCGCCGGGTTGTAAAAAAGAAAATCCCACATGCTCATCCAATCCTCGGCCATTTTATTTGCCGGACCCCGTTTCGCCCAGGACTGGGCGTATTTCGCAAAATCCGTGTTGGGCATGGCTTCAATGGTAATCAATCTGCCGATGCGCGCATACTGCCAGGGGCCTATGCCCTGCCGTCCGTCCCCGGCGGGGATATGGCCGTGATAATACTGGCCGTAATAGTCCCAGGCGCCGGGATACATGGAGAGCATTTCGTAGAGAAGACGGTCGTGAACAAAATCGATGCTTCTGAAAAGATCCTCGCCGGTGGCGCTCTTTACCGCCGCCATCCATCGGACCAGCCGGGAGGTGATTTCCATGGCATACCCGTTCTCTTCGGCCCAGCCTCCGCCCCTGCCTGTAAAATCAAGCGCCGGCTTGGTGAAACCCCATCGGTAATCCCTTATATAGTCTATCAGCTCCTGCGCACGCGTATTATCGCCGTAAGTTGCATAACCCGATATTCCCGTGATCATCATGATGTCGTAGTTATAATTCATCCAGGCAAACTCGTACCATTCGGCCATATCGTCATAAGCCTGGTTGACGAAAGAGATGATCTGCTGTTTCTGCTGGGTGGTCAGCACGTCGTAGAGCCAGTCGAAAGTAACGGCCACGCCGGTGACCGATACTTTGTAAGTGTCCAAATCCTGAGGAACTCCCCTTCCAATGACCGTGAACGCTTTCTGAATGGCCAGGTCGGCATAGCCCTGGGCCCGGGCGGGGTCGGTATCTGCCAGGCACAGGTAGGCCAGGGACGCGCTCATGGCCAGAGTGGTTTCGCGGTACCATGAACCCGAATTATCCAAATGGTTGACCAGCCGGGTCCATTGGGATGTTCCGGCCTGGGCGCGGCTCTTAAGAAGGGCAAGTTTTTGGGGTGTGAGCCATATCCTTGGATGATACGAGCGAACCGGAAGCTGCGCACCCGCCGCCAATGGGGTCAACACCAGCGAAATTATGAGCGATAAATATAAATACAAGAGTTTTCTGGACATGGCTAACTCCAAGGGTATCGGGTTCGAATATGATGCGAACTGCGTCTCTGATTATATTAGCCCGTGATTGGAAAATGAGCAATTCCTGTTCCAGTAAAATCAGGGAAGTATATGAAATGCCTGGAAGTTATAATGCATCGGCCGGTACGAAATACCGTAGCCGTGATTTTATTCCGAAGCGCTTTGCCGGAGCGCCGCCGGAATTATTTGGTAAACTCCATTATTGCAAGCCTGCCAAAACGTTTGAGGGCCGGGAGAACGGCGAACAACCCGGCATCCACCCGGCTGAGCGCTTCATAGATCCTGCCGGTCCCAACTACCCTTTCCAGGCGGGAGAAGAACTCCACTTCCCTTATATCGCACGAGCTGAAGTTCTCAGCGAACATTTTTATATTTTCGGCCGTAAGAGGCTCCTCATCGGGTGTGATCCGGTTTTCCTTTACCAAAGTTGTAATCAAACGGCTTCTTCTGATCTTGAGCATCGCGCGGCTCAATGCTATCGGCTCTTCAAAAACGGCGCGGCCGCCTTTTTTGAGAACGCGCGAAATTTCCGTGGATGAAAGCTCCATGTCCACATGGTGCAGGACCCCCTTGCCGAATACGAGATCAAATGATCCCGTTTGCAGAGGAAGCTCATGCACGGAAGCCCGCAGAAACACGGTTCTGCCGGAGACTCCGTTGATTGCAGCGCGCCTGTTTGCAGTAGCCGTCAGGGTTGAGGATATGTCTACGCCCGTGGCATTTGCTCCCAGCATGGCTATGATCGTCGTGAACTCGCCGTCGCCGCAGCCGCAATCAAGAACGTTCGCGCCTTTTACATCGCCCAGGACCTTGAAGAGAAGATCGACCGGCAGCCTCTTGAATTCATACGGGCGGCTGTATCTGTCGATGGTCCATCGCCCTATCTTAAGATTTTCATCTGAGACCTGCGATCCGGAGAGAACCTCTTCATAAGCTTCAATTTCTTTTTTTTCTCTGCTGCTGATATCCATATTATTGATACTAATGTTTTGAAACCACTCGGGCAAGTACATCGAGCGTTTCCCGCGCGACTTCGTTCCAGCTTCTCTCGTTGGACCGCGCGATTTCGGCCCTGTTCCAATTCGAAGCAAAAAAAGACAAAATCGCTTCTTTCAATGCCGGGGGATTTTCTTTTTCAACCATAATTCCGGTTTTGCCTTCGGTTATCAGTTCCGGTATTCCGCCCGTCCTTGATGCAATAACGGGGAGACCGCATGCATGAGCTTCCAGAATTACATTTGGGCATCCCTCGTTTCTGCTGGGAAGGCACAGAACGTCCGCTGCGTTCATATAAACAGGAAGCTCGCTGTGAGTTACGGAACCCAGGAACTTGCAGTTGTCCGCAATTCCAAGAGATCGTGCGCGCTTTTCGAACTTTTTCCTTGAGGCCCCTTCGCCTACCAAAAGCGCGGTGGGGCGCTGTTCGCCCTCCAGAGAAGCAACGGCTTCCAGCATCACGTCCAAGCCTTTTATTGGATCCATGGTTCCAATAAAAAGGATGATTTTGCTGCCGGCATCGATACCTAGTTCCTTTCTGCACTTTTCCCCGGATAAAAGACGGAATATTTTCTTGTTAACTCCATTGGGGATGGTAAAACATCGACCCGGGTCCGCCCCCAGCGAGGCCGCCTTTACGCTCAGGCTTTCGCTTACGCTGATAATGGCTGCGGCTTCGCGGACGGTCCGTGCTATATGTTTCCTGGTTGTAAGATTTCCGCTCATAATGTTCAAGTCCGATCCCAAAGCGACGAGCACATATGGAATACCCAGATCGCGCGCAAGGAATCTGGCGGCCTGGCCGTCGGGATATACCCAGTAGCACAGAATGATATCGCAATGAGACTTCCCATGAATTCGCCGGGCCGGCCGCAGCAGCGATCGGAATTCGAAAAATCCGTTTAAGCCCCTGCCAAAAACCGGAATAGAGAAAAAGCGTGTGTACTCTACCGAAAAACCCAAAGCTCCTGCATTGATATTATTATGCGTCAGGGCCGGCGCGGGGTCATTGTTACGTTCAATCCCGTCGCGAACCGCGTCTATCCATGACACCGGGCAGAGTACGCTCAGGTCGGCCGCGTTTGATATCGCGCTGATGGATTGGTAGTTGAAAATACCGTTCAGCGGCGATGCCGGTCTTGGAAAAAGGCTGGTGACAACCAGGACTTTCAGAGGGGCATCGCCGCAGTTCGTTCTATCCGGCCGCGCATTCTCTGTATAGCCGTTCATACTTGCCCGTCATTCCTTTCAGGCTGAAATGCTCTATAACTCTTTCCCTGGCCTTGATCCCCGCCGAGCGTCTGAAGTGCGGGTCGTCGAGCAATTGCTCTACCGCCGCCGCGGTTTCCACGGAACTGCCGGGTGAAACGACAAGTCCGGTTGACCCTTCTACGACAACTTCACGGTTGCCGCCCACATTGGTAACAACTGCGGGCACCTCGGATGCCGCGGCTTCGAGGAGAGCCAGAGATATTCCCTCGGTACTGCTGGTAAGAAGAAATATGTCTAATTCGGCGAGAAGGGCGGGGATGTTTTTTAAAGCGCCGGTAAAAATGATGTCCCGGCCGCATGGTAATTTGCGGGCGGCGGTTTCGAGTTCTTTCCTTAGGGGGCCGTCTCCTGCGAGTACGAGGTATATACCGGTTCTTTTTCGACGGATTTCATTGAATGCTTCTATCATGGTCTTTTGATCTTTTTCACGAGACAGCCTGGCCACGGTTCCTATTATAATGCTCCCATGTGGAATATTGGGGAAAAAACCGCCGCCGGTTTTTTTCGATACCGGCTTGAACTCGTCCACATCGATACCGTTATGTATTGTCACAACTTTCTTCCGGGGTACCTTCTCAACGGTTTCAGCCACATTCCTGGCGTTATCGGAAACGGCTACGATTTTGGTTGTAAAAAGTGAACTGATGCGGTTGAGAAGCACTTTTCGAGGTTGATCCGGCCAATCACGTCCATGCTTGGTGTGAATAACGGCTTTGACTCCGGCCAGCCTGCCTGCAATGGAACCGTAAAAATGGGCCGCGGAGTTGTGGGTATGAAGTATATCCGCCCGTTCTCTTTTCAACCATTTCGCGATCCTGGGAATCAGCTTCAGATCGATGCCCTCGCGCCTTCCGAACGTGGTGATCGGCAGCCCCAGAGCCTGCACTTCGTCGGCGAGATCGCCCGGTTCTTCCAGGCTGCCGACTGAGATAGAGAGCGTGTTTTTATCGAGAGAGGAAAGGAAATTGACCACGAGTCTTTCCAGTCCTCCCAGATTGAGGTTTAGAACGAGTTGGGCTATTTTCATTTTTTCGTGCAAGAACCTCTCCAAGCTAGCGATGGACACTTGCGGGAATATGGTATAAATTCGTAAATCGAAAACTCCGCGCCGCTCAAGCTCGAATATTACCGCCATTAAACTGGATTTGCCAAATACTATTGAAAGCGGCCGTACCGGGGACGCAAAAGGACATGGAGGTTGGTTTCTTGAGCAGGTTTCCCATTCTTATGTATCACAAGATTTCTTCGGCCGAATATCCGGTAGCCGATCCCGAAGAAGCCCGCTATGCGGTGAATATGGATGAATTCTCAGTTCAAATGAATGAGGTTTACCGGATGGGACTGCGCTGCGAGACCGTAAGAACTTTTGCAGAAGAATCGCCAGAGGAAAGGAATTCAAAAAGCAAAATAATACTGACTTTCGACGACGGCAACCGCAGCGATTTTGTGTATGCCCTGCCGGTAATGGAAAAACTGGGTTTATATGCAACGTTTTTTGTGTGTACCGATCGTATCGGTGTTGATGACGGGCCGGACGAATCGATGCTGCGTTCGCTCTGCGGCGCCGGTATGGAAATCGCTTCCCATGGAGTAAGCCACAACTTTCTTACACAGATGAACGAAGAAATGCTGCGCGATGAAATCCGCAGATCCAAGGATATTTTGAGCGGTATTACCGGCGAGGAGGTAACAAGCTTTGCCCCGCCCGGCGGCAGGATCGACAAACGATCGCTTTGCGCGCTGAGGGAGGAAGGATATAAAGCGGTATGTACATCACGGTTCGGTTTTAATTACGCGGAATCGGATTTATTCGCTCTGAAAAGGATTCCCATCACCGCCGGAATGCCAATGAGAACCTTTGTTGGTGCGGCAGGGGCAAATACATCCGTTATTCTTCCAATGATAATGCGAAGCAGGGCACTGGAATTGCTTAGAGCTGCTTTAGGCGAGAGAATATACCGTAAAATTCGTTCCGGCGCCCTGAGAAACCAGCCTGATTGAATGCGGTTATGTGCCGGTGACCGGAGAGTAAAGATGATGAAAGCCCTCTTCTTCATAAGCGCGTGCGTGATCGTATATACATATGCCGTCTACCCGCTTGTAATCCTCTTATGGGGAACCTTCTTCCGCAAATTCGCATCAAAAAGCTACGGGCACTTGCCGCTTTCCGTAGTTTTGGCTGCCCGTAACGAGGAATCGAGAATTGAGGACAGGTTGGCCAATCTCCTCGGCCAGGAGTATCCGCCCGAACTTATCGAGATCATTGTCGTGTCGGACGGATCCACCGACCGAACACTGGACATTGCGAAAGAGTTCGGCGATCCCAGGATCAAAGTGATCGATATGCAGGTCCCTTCCGGTAAGGCCCTTGCCATAAATGCGGGTGTGGATGCCGCTTCGGGCGAAATTATCGTTTTTGCCGATGCGAGGCAGACCTTTTCCCGGAATGCTTTCGCCGAATTGATATCAATGTTCAATGACGAGCACGTGGGAGCCGTCAGCGGAGAGCTGGTATTTTCCCGGGAAGGTTCAGGCGATGTTCGGGAAGGGGTCGGCTTATACTGGCAATACGAAAAGCTCATTAGACGCAAGGAAAGCGCGGCGGATTCGGTAGTTGGGGCCAGCGGATCGATCTACGCGGTAAGAAAAAAACTGTTCACCCATCTTCCCGCCGGAACGATACTGGATGATTTTTTGCTGCCAATGCGGATAGTTCTTCGGGGCTACAGGGTGCTGTTCGTGCGTTCAGCTAAGGCGTTCGACCGGGTGTCGTCCAGCGCATCACGGGAATTTTCCCGCAAGGTAAGGACTCTTGCGGGCAATTTCCAGGCTTTGAAGTTCGAGAAGGATCTTTTGAACCCGCGCAAGAACAGACTTTTTTTTCAGTTCGTATCCCATAAGCTCGCGCGGCTGGTGGTGCCGTATTTCTGCCTGGGACTTTTTTGGAGCAGCCTGTTCCTGCAGGGATTCTTTTTCAGGTCCGCGCTGTTCCTTCAATTTATTTTTTACGGTTCGATCCTGATCAATTTTACGCCACTTGGAAAAAAGCCGGTCGGATCGATTGGAAGAATAGCCTGGACGTTCGTGGTTATGAATGCAGCGGCCGTAGCCGGATTATGGATGTTTATCAGCGGCCGGGAAAAATCTGCCTGGAAATAAAGCTTCATCAATTGCAGGCCAGGCGGAGGAATGGGCCGCAATCAGAGCCTCTGAAGCATACGCCGCGATGCCAGGGATTCGAGTATGCGCAGCGCCAGGTCGACCCCGAACCCGGTGCCTCCTTTGGGCTTCCACGATACCGACCCGCTGTCGCTCCAGAACGTTCCCGCTATATCGATGTGAGCCCATGGTATATCGCCGGCGAACGAGCCGAGCAGAGCGGCCGCGCTGCTGGTCGAACCGTCCCTGCCCGAGAAATTTTTGTAATCCGCAATATCTCCCTTGACCCTTTCATAGAATTCATCATCCAGCGGCAGCTGCCAGAGCTTTTCGTGGACTGATTTGGCTTCGTTCAAAAGCATATTTATTAGAATTTGATTGTTGCCAAGCACACCCGCAATGGATTTGCCCAGTGCGATCACGCATGCACCTGTCAGGGTGGCAAAATCGATTATCGCTTTGGGTTTGTAACTTGCGGCGTAGGAAATAGCGTCCGATAAAATCAGCCGGCCTTCGGCATCAGTGGAAAGGACTTCTATGGTCTTGCCGCTGTGAGTTGAGATCACGTCTCCGGGCTTCAGGGCCCTTTGTCCCGGCATGTTTTCGACGCAGGGAATTATGCCCACCACCTGGGCGGGAATATTGAGCCTGGCGGCGGCCGCAACCGTGTTTATGACCACGGCTCCGCCCGCCATGTCGCCTTTCATTTCTTCCATATGTTCCCACGGTTTCAAGGAGATTCCGCCCGAATCGAACGTTACCCCCTTGCCGACCAGGCAGATTACCGGCAGACGCGGCCGGTGCCGGTTGTGATGCAGTACTATCAACTTGGGTTCCTCGACGCTTCCCTTTGAAACTGCCGCAATCGCCCCCATTTTTTGGCGCTTGATATCTCCTATGCCGAGGACTCTGCAGTGAACGTTGTGTTTTTTTGCCAGGGAACGGGCTTTCGCGGCCATTTTGGATGGAGTGAATTCGTTGCCGGGAGTATTTACCATATCCCGAACTTCCCCGGTGTGCTCTATAACAAGCAGCGTTTTTTGCGCTGTTTTCCTCAGGGATCTCTTATCCTTGGAAGTATAGATCACAAGCTCTTCGACAGATTTTTCTTTTTTACTATCGGATTTTCTTGAGAAAGCGTAGAGGGCGAGTGAAAATCCTTTTATAAAAAAAGTCAGAAATTCCGCCAGAGTCATTCTATCCGGAGTCCCCGTACACAGGATGTGGCAGGTTTCGAACCGGCTTTTTTTTGCAAGTTTCGCCGCGTTACCCGCGGCCTGCATGAATTTGCTGGTTGAGAAGGACGCTTTATCGCCCAGGCCCATGAGGAGAAGGTTCTTGGGCGCGCCGTCCCGGCTTATGCCCAGCAGTAGGGTTTCGCCCATATCGGGAGTGAACATCATCTGTTTCAAATATTTATCGATCATGGAGGCGCAGAGGATGTCCAATTTTCGGAGCATGCCTCTGGAAACCGAAGTCCCTTTGAAAATTGGAACGATCAGCACATCCTCCTTGCCTGAAAACTCCGGTAAAGCAAAAGATACTTTCTTGATCATGACATCTCCATGTGCGGCGCCTGGTATCGGTGGAAAGGATCCAACGATCGGAAATAAACTGCCGCGGTTTTATTGAAGTGACGGGACGTCTGATGTCGGGCCGGGCGCTCTGCGGAAGTTATTGCGTAGCATCGATGCCGATTGCTCCCACCGGGCACGCCCTGATGCATATCGCGCAATTATTACACAACGCTTCTATTATCTCAAGTTCTAAACCTCGAAGATGAAGCGCCTGTGTGGGGCAAACAGGAGGGCAGGCCGCGCAGCACAGGCATTTATCCTTTTTTATGACGAGAAGGTGTTCTTCTACCATAATAACGTTTTCGCCTTCCATAAAAGCCCGGGAGTGGAAATAAATGCTCTTCGGAAAAACCCGGCATAATCTGCAATATGCAGAGAGCCCTCCGGAAGACTTACATCGAGAGCGTTGATTACAGCATCCATCTCCTTGTCGTTGAGAGATATGAAGAATTTTCTAAGTGATGCGAATCTCGCCAGAGTTTTTCCGTTTCGTTCGTGCCAGGAGTCATCGAAGCGGCCCAGCGACCTGCGGGAGACGTCTCTACTACGCAGGGCGTTTATTATAATGGAAGCGGCTTCTTCGGCGCTTTCCAGAGCATTCATAATACCGCCGCCGGAAAAAGGGTTGTTGTGTCCGGCGGCTTCTCCGATCAGCATAACACCGTCGCCCGTGATCGTTTTCAGCGGTTTCAAACCTGACGTGGCTCCCGCAATAACCTTGACAGCATGCGCTTTCGGGAAATGAGCCAGAACAAAATCATCCAGCCTTTCACGGGCGGTCTTTTTGCCGGGCGCTCGGGAAATGATCCCCACTCCGACGTTGGCCATGCCGTTTCCCTTCGGAAACACCCAGGCGTATCCGCCGGGAGCGGTATTATTGCCTGCGAAAATCCAGACGGAATCTTCGGGGAACATTTCTCCCTGCATGACATATTCGCAGCAGGAATGAATCTGCTCGGGACGAAGACACGGTTTTATTCCGGCTTTTCTTCCGACGAAAGATTCAATTCCGTCCGCTCCAACGGTCACCGAGGCTTCGATTTCTGCGGTTTCACCCGAGTTGAGAAACCTTACTCGTGCCCCTTTTATCGCGCCGCCGCCATGCAGCAGATCCGTAAGTTCGCAGGAAGTTATGATATCGGCGCCCCTGGATGCGGCTGCGGAAGCAAGAGATTGATCGAATATGTCACGCTTTAAAACCACACCCACCCCCGGAAGCTTGCGTTCCAGCACCTTACCTCCGGGACCTACCAGCCTCGCGCCGTTTATATCCGCGGAAATCCATTTTTCATCAACATCGACGAAACGGGACAGTTCTTCACGGCTCCCTGCGGCTTCGCCGCACCGAACGGGAACGCCAACTGACGGCCGCTTTTCACAAACTGTGACGCCGATGTCTTCGCGGGCCAGCAGCGAAGCGAGCATGCCTCCCGCTATTCCGCATCCGGATATGAGCACATCGGTTTTAAATTTATTTTGCGGCATTGAATCCGGGAGAAATCGGTCTCTATCAAAAAGCTTTAACGACACCGAAATCAATGACGAAGCCGGTATATTTAACAGTGAAGTTTATATCTCTCAATCCCCCGCCCAGTGTATTTACCTTCAGCGGGAACCTGCTTTGGGCTATATGGTACCGCGCTTCCGCCGTGAATGCGAAAGTGTTGGTGACGTAATAGAGGGCACCCAGTATTCCCTGTATGCCGGCTTCAAAACTCCATTCGGTTTTGTCGGCTATCTGGTGTGAATAATCGGACAGGGAATCTGCCGGCGCCCATTTATCCACAGCGCTTTCCTTGTAAACGGCATGGGGTATCCATGTGCTGAAGCCTCCGCCTATGTATGGCTGAAACTCGCTGACGGCAGCGTTTGAAAAATAATAAATAGCATCTCCGGCTATGGATAAAAGATCGATGTTGAAAGTTCTTTCGAAATCCCTGATGGGAAGGGGAGGAGCCTGGTTTTGAGGAACATACTGGCCGTGGCTCTTGGAACGCAAAAGGGCGATCGATGAGGCGGCGCGAACGCCGAAGTTTGGATGGAGCTTTAGCGTGTAGGCTCCATCGATAATTACGGAGTTCGCAAAATCATCAGTGAAGGATTGAATACTCGGGTTTGCGCTCTTGCTGCCTATATAATCGTACATATTCTCATTCGTAGCGCCTTCCAGGAAACCTATTCTAAGAGAAAAAGATCTTTTTGGAATAGGACCGTAATATTTTTGCGGTTTGAGAATCGGTCCTCCGAGAGCGCCGCCTGTTGTAAATGCAAGGATGACTACCGAGCTGATAATCGTCTTCCCAGCTTTCATTCTATTCTCCTTTTAATGGAGCTATTATCAACTGCTGCATCATAACCCCATGAGCATAAGATTAAAACATTTCTTTTTTCAGATGATAAAAAACGGTGGGGGTCCAATAACTATAAGATGCCAGTTTTCCCTGATTTTCACAAGCAATTCCTGCGCCCCGATTGACACGGAGCCGGTTATTACACTAATTTATAACAGTGCCTTATGGCTTGACATAACGCATTTTCGCTGATAAAGTTTGAATCGAATCGCAGGGAAGGATAACCGGCTTGAAGAAATTAATATTTGTTTGTTCCGGCAACACCTGCCGCAGCCCGCTTGCGGGAGGAATTGCGAAGCAGATATTTCCTGATAAGTTGCTCCAAACCATACAAATCTCGTCTGCAGGCACATCGGCCGTAAACGGTTTGGGAGCATCTGAATTGGCGATCGAGACAGCCCGTAAAAACGGGATAGATATCACCGGCCACAAGACCCGCTTGTTAACCCGGTCCCTCATACTCGGAGCGGATATGATCGTGGCGATGACGGAACAGCACCGGTTTGCGGTCGGGGCGCTGGAGCCCTCGGCATCCGCATACACTTATATTGCGGGAGAATTCCTGAATGTGGACGGCGGCGAAATAGACGATCCGATCGGATGCGGCAGGGATGCCTACGAGCGGACGTTCAATCGTCTTAAGGAATGCATTTTGTCTCTAAGCGAACGCCTGGAGAACTTTGATGGATGGAAACAATGATTCCAAACTAAAGGGAAGGTGAGCGATGGCGTTGGAAAAAACCAGAAAAATATGGATGGACGGCAAAATGGTTGATTGGGATGACGCGCAAATTCATGTTTGCTCCCATGTTATTCATTATGGATCATCCGTGTTCGAAGGAATGCGTTGCTATAAAACTCCTGAAGGAGCTGCGGCATTCAGAATAGAACCGCACGTGGAAAGGCTTTTCAATTCCGCCAAGATTTACCGTATGGATGTTTCTTATTCCATGGATGATTTTAGCGGCGCGATTCTGGAAACCATTCGTAGGAACGAATTAGAAGAATGTTATATCAGGCCGGTGATATACAGAGGCTACAGCGAATTGGGAGTGAATCCGTTTCCCAACCCTGTAAATGCTTTTATCGCCGTTTGGAAATGGGGAAAGTATCTTGGTGCGGAAGCTCTTGAAAACGGGGTTGATGTGTGCGTTTCCTCCTGGAACCGTATCGGGCCGAATACGCTTCCCGCGCTGGCCAAAAGCGGAGCCAATTATATGAATTCGCAGCTGATTAAAATGGAAGCGATAAAAAATGGTTATACCGAAGGCATAGCCCTGGATGTAGCCGGATATGTCAGCGAAGGCAGCGGGGAGAATCTTTTTATAGTCCGCGATGGCGTTTTGATTACGCCGCCGCTTGGAGCTTCGGTTCTGCCCGGGATAACGCGCGATTGTGTTATAAAACTCGCCGGGGATTTGGGGATCGATGTTTTGGAACAGGCTATTCCTCGGGAGGCCCTCTATATAGCCGATGAAGTGTTTTTCACCGGAAGCGCTGCGGAGATTACACCTATTAGGAGCGTAGACAAGGTTGCTATAGGGAAAGGCAGGCGAGGCCCGGTGACGCGTCAGCTCCAGGAGAGGTTTTTTGGTATCTTGTCCTGCGAAGTTGAAGATAAGCGCGGCTGGTTAAGATATGTATATTCCTGAAGCGCTCACACCGGTAAAAGGCCTGCCGATCCAGTTTCAGCGGCATGAAAAATGAAAATAGCTATCGGCTCCGATCATAACGGTACTGCTTTCAAAGCCCTGCTCAAGAGACATTTATCCTCTCTGGGACACGAGTCTTTAGACGTCGGCCCAGATGTCGGCGAAAAAGTCGATTATCCCGATTATGCGTTTTTGGCTGCGGAAATGGTCGCGGACGGCAAAGCCGACTATGCCATCCTTATTTGCGGATCCGGTATAGGTATGTGTATGGCGGCCAATAAAGTCGAAGGAATCCGGGCCGCTTTGTGCATGAATGCTGACGCGGCAAGGCTGTCCCGGGCGCACAACGATGCCAACGTCCTGACGATCGCGGGCTGGCAGACGGAGCAGGATGATATTTTACAAATCGTGGATAATTTTCTTGCGGCATCATTTGAGGGCGGACGGCATGCCAGAAGAATCAAAAAGATAATGGATTATGAAAAAGCACGAAGGAAAAGGTAAAACGGATGTCCAATGAATTCGATATGCTCAAAGAAATTGATCCGGAAGTTGCCGCAGCGCTGACGAACGAAGCTGCGCGCGAGCACGGACAGCTGGAAATGATCGCATCGGAGAATTTCGTCAGTCCGGCGGTGCTGTCGGCTATGGGGTCGGTGATGACGAATAAATACGCCGAAGGATATCCTGGAAAAAGGTATTATGGGGGATGTGCGGAAGTGGACAAGGTCGAAGTCCTGGCCGTCGAGCGGGCGAAGAAACTGTTCGGAGCGGAACACGCTAATGCGCAGCCTCACTCGGGAAGCCAGGCGAACATGACTGCTTATTTCTCGTTTCTGTCTCCCGGGGACAAGATAATGGGGATGAGCCTGTCTCACGGTGGACACTTGACCCACGGCCACCCGGTGAATTTCTCGGGGATATTTTTTGACGTTGTTTCATACACTGTAGATCCTGCGACCAGGACTCTCAATTACGATTCCCTTGAAGCTGATGTTGAAAGAGAACGTCCCAAGCTCCTGGTAGCGGGCGCCAGCGCATACCCGCGTATTATTGATTTCAAGAAGCTGAGAAAAATATGTGATAAGGTTTCATGCATTCTTATGGTGGATATGGCGCATATAGCCGGCCTGGTCGCGGCCGGAATTCATCCCAGCCCCGTGCCCTTCGCTGATATAGTAACTACTACCACGCACAAAACCCTGCGGGGTCCAAGGGGGGGATTGATACTCTGCCCGGAAGAGCATCGGGAGAAAGTAGACAAGATGAACTTCCCGGGAATCCAGGGCGGGCCTTTCATGCACATAATTGCCGCAAAAGCCGTATGCCTCAAAGAAGCGATGAGCGAAGAATTCCGCGATTATCAAAAGCAGGTGGTCACAAACGCCCAGACCCTGGCGAGAGTTTTTGGAGATAATGGCTTCGATGTAGTGTCCGGAGGCACTGATACTCATCTTTTGCTTCTCGATTTGAGCTCAAAGAATCTTACCGGGAAAAAAGCGGAAAAAGCGCTCGAGCGCGCCGGAATAACGGTAAATAAAAATACTGTTCCTTTTGACAAGAAAAGTCCTTTTGTAACCAGCGGCATCAGGATAGGTACCCCAGCACTCACGACCAGGGGAATGAAAGAGCCCGAAATGGAATTGATCGCCTCTATGATAAGCCGCGTGCTTGTTTCTATAGATGACGAGGGAATCATAGAAGATGTCCGCAAAGAAACCACGGAACTTTGCGAAGCCTTCCCGATATACAACGGCTATAGAAGCCGGTCATGATGGAAGGATCTGCAAAAGGAGCAGCCGCAAATGAAATGCCCCAACTGCGGTTACCAGGAAGATAAAGTCGTCGATTCGAGAACCACCAAGGAAGGCAAAGCCATAAGGAGGAGGCGCGAGTGCCTACAGTGCGAGCGCCGGTTTACTACATACGAATATATCGAACGGGCCCCGCTCATGGTTGTCAAGAAGGACGGCGAGCGGCAGCCTTACGACCGGGAAAAGCTGCTTATGGGACTTTTCAGAGCTTGCGAAAAAAGACCGGTTTCGCGCGAAAAACTGGAAAAGCTCGTGGATGAAGTTGAAAGCACAGCTTTCGGTAAGTTCCGGAATGAGATCAAATCGAGCGAGCTGGGCAACCACGTGATTGACCGGCTCCAGACAATCGATGAAGTCGCTTACGTTCGCTTCGCATCCGTTTACCGCCAGTTCAAGGATGTCGGCCAGTTCATGAGCGAGCTCAAGGAGCTTCTTGCAAAGACTGAAGAGGCCGGGAAAAAGAAAAGCAAGAAAAGAATCACCGACTAGCCCGAAGTGGTTCTATAATTCATCGGACACTTTTCGATTGGGAAGAATAATGTCCGGAAAAGCAAAGATAATACGAACCCTTTGTCTGGCCTTATGGACTTGGAGCGTAACCGCGGCTTTGTTCGCGCTGCCTTCGCACTCGGGAGACAAGACCGAATCCGTGAATGTGGGATACAGGTTCGAGAAAGGACATTCCGACGAATATAAATTTGAACTCAGCCAGGAATACGAATTTAAAGGGCACAGTTTTTTTACACTGTTCGATATAGAGTTCGGCGAAAAATGTGAGGAGAACGCGAATGACTCGTTGTTCAAAATGATAATATCCATCAATAAAGTGTCGGCCACTTTCAAAAGAAACAACGAAATCCAAGATATCAGCCTGGACGAACAAATGATGAACCAGTCTTTTGCTTTTAATATCTCTTCTCGGGGGATCGTTTCAGAATTGGAATGCGAAGGATACCTGGAGGACGAAGAGGAGGTAATGAGCTTAATCAAATTACTTCTGATATCATCCTATCCATATCTTCCGGATTCGTCTTTGGCAGAGGAGGGTGAATGGTCATTCGAAGGAAATACAGTCAAGGAAGAAAAGTCGAATACCAGCATGGCGATGGAAAGCACCGCCGGATTCAAAGTAGAGGAGTTCAAAAAGGAAAAAGGTAAGAACTGCGCTAAAATAAAAACCAGTGCAGAAATATACATGCACGGCAGAATTGAGAACGAAGCGGGCAGATTTATCATAGATGGAAACGGAATGGAAAAGGGAGAAGCCTACTTCGATATAAGCGGCGGGAGAATCATAAAGATGAAAAGCCAGGTCGAAGCGGAAGTAACGGCGGTAGATGCATCGGGAACAGCCGCGGCCAAGCGAGAAGTCAATACACTCAATATCGTCTATAACATGAAAAAAGAACTCAAATAGAGCCGGTGACGTGACAGAGGAAACCTCCACAACCCCCCAGCCTGAAGCCGCCAAGAGACTTAAAGAGATGTCTTTCTTCGACCACCTCGGAGAATTACGGTCTGTGCTGATCCAATCCCTCGCGGCGGTCGCGGTAACATCTGCAATCTGCTGGTTCTTCAGCGGTCGGATCATGGAATTATTGCTGGCGGATCTTCCCCTTGACAGCTTGTATTTTCATTCGCCTATCGAAGCCTTCATGGTGAGAATGAAACTCAGTTTTGTCCTGGGTTTGATGATCGCATTCCCATTCGTTCTGTTCAAGATTTGGTCTTTTATTTCTCCCGGGCTTTTCGCAAATGAGCGCAAGAGGGTGTATCCCCTGGTTGTAATTTCATCGCTTCTTTTTTATACGGGCGCCTTGTTCTGTTATCTCATCTTAATTCCTTACGTTCTGCGTTTCCTGTTGAGTTTCAGTACGGAACACTTGAATCCGCTTCTGTCCATCGGTTCTTATTTCACGTTCATAGCCAGGCTGTGTTTTACTTTCGGTGTCATATTCCAGCTTCCCATTGTTATTTTCATCCTGAGCGTAGTCGGACTGGTAACACCGCAATTCTTGCTGCGCCAGTGGCGGTACGCCGTTGTGTTTATTTTTGCAGCCGCCGCAATTCTGACACCTCCTGATGTTATCTCCCAGGTTATGATGGCGGTGCCGGTACTGGTTCTGTATATTGGCAGTGTTTTGGTGGCATATGTTACTGTAAGGAAGAAACGGCGGCAGAACGGGGATCGATAGAACCCGCGTACGGCGGCCAGGAGGATATATTGGCTAAGAAAACCAAGTATTTAGCAAAGAAGTTGATTAAATTCATTACTGCCAGGAAAGCCGAGGATGTACTTCTCCTCGATTTACGCAAAGTATCTCCTATTGCTGATTTTTTTATAATCTGCACGGGTTTGAGCGATGTGCAGATCAAAGCCATTGCCGATTCGGTCATCGAAGGGTGTAAAGCAAATGACCTGGATATTTATCACATAGAAGGATATGAATCAATGAGATGGGTGCTCATAGACCTGGTGGATGTAGTGATTCATATTTTTCATCCGGAAACCCGGGAATATTATAAACTGGAAAGACTGTGGGGAGATGCTCCCAAAGAGAGTTATTCATACGAAAGTTAGTCTCAAGCTGCTCAAAACCATCGAACATGAGACCCGGCCGTGCGCAGAAATGGGGTTGGTGGCGAGTTTCGCAGCGCACCGGAGTGCCGCTTCTCGCGGCGGATTGAGATCAGAAAGCGCTGATTATGAGAATAAAAGATGAGCTCAAAAGAATTTTTGCGGATGCTCTTGTCGCCGCGGGAATATCCGCCGATGACATCTCCGCAGTAATATTAGAAAAACCCAAGGCCAAGGAACATGGAGACATTGCAGTTCCCATCGCTCTAACGCTTGCCGGGAAATATAAGAAGCATCCAATCGATCTGGCGGAAGCAATTGTGAAAGCGGCGGATTTTCCCAAGGACTTGATATCTTCCGTTGATGTGGTCAAGCCGGGATTCATAAATTTGAAGCTTGCGGATCGGATACTGCAGAAAAACCTCACCGAAGTTCACTATCATAAAGAAGAATATGGATCGTCGGATATGGGCAAGGGAGCCAGGTGGCAGGTGGAATACATATCAGCCAATCCGACCGGACCTCTGGTCGTGGTGTCGGCAAGAGCCGCGGCGATCGGCTCGTCCATAGTTAATCTTCTTGCATTCACGGGGCACGCAGTTGAAGGAGAATATTATGTGAATGATTACGGCCGCCAGATTGCAGCCCTGGGGGACAGCTTGAAATACCGCTTGAAGGAGAGATTCGGCCTGCTCGCGGACGGCGAAGAGATAGGAGCTTATCCGGGAGAATACATGAAGAAAATCGCGCGCGACATTCCCGAAGAGCAAGCGGAGGCCTGGACCGGTTCCGGCACGATGAACGCCCCGGCGCTCGGCGCATACGCAACGGAAGAACTTCTGAAGAGCATCAAAGCCGACTTAGGGATTTTTGGAATAAAATTTGAAAATTATTTTCGTGAATCTTCGCTGCACCCCGAATATGTTTCGGAGGTCCTGAGGATTTTTGAAGAAAAAGGTTATACATACAGCAGCGATGGAGCTCTCTATTTCAGTTCATCCCGGCTCGGCGACGAAAAAGACAGGGTTTTAAAAAAAACCAACGGTGATGCAACATATTTTCTTGGCGATGCGGCATATCATTTATCAAAACTAAGAAGAGGATTCGAAGGCGTGATAGATATCTGGGGCCCGGATCACCATGGACATATCAGACGCATGCAGGCCGCATCCGATGTCCTCGGAGCACGGAAGGGATGGCTGGAGGTGCTCATAATAGGCTGGGTCAGGTTGATCGAGGGAGGAAAACCGGTGGGCATGAGCAAACGGGCGGGGGAATTCATAACTATGAGAGAATTAGTGGAGGATGTGGGCAACGATGTGGCCAAATATTTTTTTCTGATGAGACGCCCTAACACTCCGCTTGATTTCGATTTGCAGCTCGCCAGGAAACAATCCGAAGAGAATCCGGTTTATTATGTGCAGTACGCGCACGCCCGGATATCGAGCGTGGTGAGGTTCGCAAGAGAGAAAGGGGTTAAGAGCTTTGCAAAGGATCTCAACCGCCTTTTAAGAGAAGAAGAACGGACCCTAATGGCGCATCTCATGTTTTTCCCCTATATAGTTGAAGCCGCTGCCGGGGCCCGTGAACCGCACCGTCTGGCGGCTTATGCGCAGGAACTGGCTGCATATTTTCATCAGTTTTATCACAACTGCCGTATCGTCTCTGATGATGATGAGCTGTCAGGCGCTCGTTTGTATCTCGCCGAAGCTACCAGGCAGGTGCTGAACAACGCGCTCACGCTTCTGGGGGTTGATGCTCCGGGTAGTATGTAACATCAAAAAGGAACGAGGACGAAAATGAACGGCGATAAAAGTGAAAAACTTCTGATAGTCGGATCGCTTGCGTTCGATTCGGTGGAAACTCCCACAGGCAAGACGGAAAAGACCCTGGGCGGGTCGGCTTCATACGCATCTCTTGCGGCAAGTTATTACTGCAGTCCGGGTGTGGTCGGTGTGGTTGGAAAAGACTTCGGAAATAACTACCTGGAGATGTTCGAGCGTCACGGAATCGATACGTCAGGAATAGAAAAAGCCGAAGGCAAAACATTTCATTGGCGCGGACGCTACCGGGAAAATTTCAAAGAGAGGGATACGCTGGAGACTTGTCTTAACGTATTTGAAGATTTCAATCCTGTAATACCTGACGAATTCAAATCGGCGCGATTTGTATTTCTTGGAAATATCGATCCAAAACTTCAGTCCCGTGTTCTCGACCAGGCCGCAAAAGCGGAATTCGTGGGAATGGATACGATGAATTTTTGGATACAGAATTCGCTGGATGACCTGCATTCGGTCCTTGAAAGAGTTGATATTCTATTTATAAATGATGAGGAAGCGATCGAATTGAGCAGGGAAAACAGCATTCTCAAAGCTGCAGGGGCAATCCGGGAAATGGGCCCTAAGTACCTGGTTATAAAAAGGGGCGAGTTCGGTGCGATTCTTTTCGGTGCGGATTTGAAGATCTTTGTTCCCGCCCTGCTTCTGCCGGATGTGGTGGACCCCACCGGTGCGGGCGACACTTTCGCGGGGGGATTCTTGGGGAGCATGTGCGCGAGCGGCGGGATTGCACTGAACAGTCTGGCTGAATCACTGATGGCCGGGACGGTGATGGCCAGCTTCTCAGTTGAAGATTTTTCCGTCGGTGGATTGAAAAACCTGGCAACCGATAATATATATAAAAGGATTCAGGAGCTTCGCAGTATGACGCGATACTAGCTCGGTTTGCGGTCCGGAAGGAAAACCGGGCCATTCGAACGGTCGGCCGGCTGCCTGCTAATAATTCCTTTTTTTGCCCACATTCCCTCCTTAGAGCTTGAATCTGGAAAGCTTTTTGCTGAACTAACGGTTTGGATATGATATAATGATACGATTCAGGATTGTTGACACCTTACTATAACTTATGGAAGATAAAAGATTTACGCCCGACATCATAGCCCGCGCCGAGGAACTGATAAGCAGGATCCAGGGAATCCGCGCCTCTCGAATCACGAGCGATGAGACGGGACGGATATTGGAGGTTCATGTCGTTGCCTCTGCCCCCAAGTCCGCCAAGCTCTATTCGCGCGATGTCGAAACCTGCCTGAAAGCCGAGCTGGGTATTAATGTGGACTATAAGAAAATAGGAGTCGCAATCTACGACGGCGGCTCCCCGGAGTCTTCCGGAAAGCCGCAAAGAAAAGCTGCTGTAGATTCCGACGAATCAATCCAGGAGTTTCCCGTGGAGGAATTTCCATCGAGATTCGCTTTTCAAAGTGTAAACTTGTTTATTTCTCAGGATGGTATAAAAGCCGAAGTTGAGCTTGCGCTCGAAGGAATGGAGGCTTTCGGCAGTGCGGGCAGCGATAACGCGGCCCATCCAAGAAGGGAATTGATAGCCGAAGCTGCTCTGAAAGCCGTCTCGGAATTTCTTGACGAAAAACTCAGGCTGTGTTTACTTGATGTGCGTGAGATCCTTCTTGGCGACGAGCCCGCGGTCGCGGTTCGGGTCGATTTTATAAGAGGGAGAGAACGGAAAAGCCTCGCCGGTTGTTCAATCGTGACAGATGACGTGAATAAAACCGTCGTCTACGCAACTCTGGACGCTGTTAACAGAATCCTGGGAAAGCTCAAATCGAATAGCAGCCTCGAGTATAAAATTGAATAGTTCATCTCTCCGTTTCAAACTCTTCTATACAGGTTTTATCATCGCCGGCTTCGCTCTTTTCGCTTTTTTGATTCGCAGTTTTCCTTCGTCCCAAATAGCGGACGCAGGACTTTTCATCGCTCTTATCATCATTGCCGATACCGCCCAGATCTCTCTTCCCCGCGGCGGGGCTTCCATTTACGCTTCAAGTCCAATAGACCTGGCCGCAATAATGCTGCTTGGCCCCGCGGCTTCGGTTTTTGTTGAAGCTATAGCCACGTTCGTGTCCGAGGTCTTCATTCAGAAAAGACCCGCAGTTAAGATTGCCTTCAACGTTCCCCTGCTGATCCTGACTGTCGGATTGGCGGGATTGGCTTACCAGAGTTTCGGAAAAAGCTGGACCAGCCTCGAATCACCCCGGTTTCTCCTGCCCCTGTTCGTGTGCGGCATTGTCTACTTCATTATAAACACTTTTTCTATAAGCGCGGTTATCGGTTTCAGCGATAATAAAAATCCGCTCAAAGTATGGAAACAAAATTATATGTGGACTTTTTTCCACATCATCGCCTTTTTGCCGGTTGGAGCAATAATAGCTTTAACCTACTTAAAAAGCGGCATGTGGACCGTGGGGCTCTTCGTCATACCTCTATTTCTCGCCCGGTACAGTTTCCAGCTGTACGTAGAGATGAAAGAAGCTCATATAAATACGGTTGCTGCTTTGAGTTCAGCAATAGACGCAAGCGATCCTTTTACTCACGGTCATTCCTACAGGGTGTCAAGATACGCGCTGCGCCTGGGGAAGGAAATGAACCTGTCATCTAAGGATTTGGAGATACTGGAATACAGCTCCTTGCTGCATGATATTGGCAAAATCGCAATTCAGCACGATGTTCTTCTTAAAGTAGGAAAACTCAACGAGGATGAAATAAAAACGCTGCGTCAGCATCCGAGCATCGGTGCCGATATAGTAGAGAACTTGAAATTCCTCAAAGAGGCGGCGGTTATCGTGCGCCATCATCACGAGCAGCCCGACGGTAAAGGCTATCCCGGCGGGCTGAGGGGAGACGATATCCCCGTTGGTTCGAGAATACTGCTGGTAGCGGATGCCTTCGACGCAATGACATCGGATCGTCCGTATAGAAAGGGGCTGCCGGTCGATAAGGTCATTGAGCAGTTCAAAACTTATAAGGGCAAGCAGTTTGATCTGGAAATAAGCAATCTTTTCCTCGATATGCTCGACAATGATGATTTTCCGCTGATAGTTGAAACCGATCCCACAACCGCCATATATCAGTCTCTTAAAGAACGTTTGTAAATCGAAGCCGGGCGTTGTATTCTATGGGTCGAACTTTACCGGTGCATATTGCTTTTACAGGGAGCGGGAATGAAATACCGGGATTCCGGAGTTAGCATAGACAAGGCCGATCGAATCAAAAAGGATATCGCTGAAAAGATATCTTCCACTTGGGGCGAAGGCGTTCTCTCTGAGGTGGGGAATTTCGGCGGCCTGTACGAGCTGGGCGAGGTCTCCGATCCCGTTCTCGTCAGCAGCATGGATGGTGTCGGCACAAAACTCATCGTCGCTGGAAAAGCAGGTGATTATTCAACCGTCGGGCGTGATCTGGTTAATCACTGTGTCAATGATATCCTGGTCCAGGGGGCGGAGCCCTTGTTCTTCTTGGATTATATAGCCGCCGGAACTTTGGATCCCGTCAGGGTATCCGCCCTGGCAACAGGTCTCGCCGAAGCGTGCAAACTGAACGGCTGTTCCTTGATTGCGGGCGAAACCGCCGAGATGCCCGGCGTTTATACCGCGGGCGAAATCGATCTCGCCGGGTGCATCGTTGGCGTCGTGGAGAAGAAACATATAATAGACGGGTCCCGCATAGAACCGGGAGACAGTATTTTCGCCCTGCCGTCATCCGGTCTTCATACAAACGGCTATTCGCTGGCAAGAAAAATTTTCTTCGATATCCTGGAATTGTCGATACAGGATAAAGTTGATGAGCTAGGGTGCTCGGTTGGAGCGGAACTGCTCAAGGTCCATGTTTCCTATCTGGACCGAGTAACCTCTCTGCGCACAAAAATCGATATCAAGGGAATGGCTCATATTACCGGCGGCGGAATTCCCGGCAATCTGAAAAGAATTCTTCCCGGCGGATGCTCGGCCGTTATAAAAAAGGATTCCTGGCGCATTCCTGCCGTTTTTCGCTTCATTGAAAGCCGCGGAAACGTAGAAGAAAGCGAAATGTTCAAAACTTTCAATATGGGTGTGGGTATGATTATAGTATGTTCGGCCGCTGATGCGGTAAAGATGCCTGAGGATTGTTTCCAAGTAGGGCGGATTACTGATGGGAAAAGAGAAGTAATAATAACCTGATTGCCGCCCGACCTAAAAGTTTTTCCAGATCCTGATATGATCAAGAAGACATCAGCATTGATATTCCTGCTTTCCGCTTTCTTCGTTTCTGCAGGGGCGGAGATTGCCGCCGAACGGGTGTTTGAATTTGTCCCATCCCATGATCCCGCTTTGACCTCCCCGCGCGAATATCTTGGATACGCTTTGGGGACAAAGTTCACTCCCCACCATCAAGTACTCGGTTACCTGGAAACGCTGGCATCAGAATCTCCCAGGCTTGAGCTTCACCGGTATGGAAAAACTTGGGAAGGCCGCGATCTGGTATACCTGATTGTTTCATCGCAGGAAAATATAAATAAAATAGATATTCTCCGCACGGCCAACCTTTCATTAGCCGATCCATCCAAGCATGTTCCGGATGACTATTATGATAAAGCTTCGATATTCGTTTGGCTTTCTTACAATGTGCATGGAAACGAGGCCAGTTCGACCGAGACGGCCATGGCAACAGCGTACCACTTGGCTGCCGATACTACAGAAGCCTTAGCGCTTATTCTAGCGAATACGGTTGTTATAATAGATCCCGAGCTTAATCCGGACGGGCGGGAGAGATATGTGAGTTTTTTTTCATCCCGTTTGGGCTCGCGGGCGGACGCGTTCCCCGGTTCATGGGAGCACCGCGAGCCGTGGCCTTCGGGACGCTACAACCATTACCTTTTCGATCTCAACCGTGATTGGAGCTGGTTGACGCAAGTGGAAAGCAGGAGGAGAGTCGAAGCATATATGTTTTGGCTGCCCCAGGTTCATGTTGATTTTCATGAAATGTATTCATCGAGCAGCTATTTTTTCTTTCCACCGGCCAAACCGCTGAACCCGAATTTTCCATTGAAAACGGTTGAGGAATGGAATGATGTTTTCGGAAAGGCAAATGCAGAGGCCTTTGATAAAAGAGGATGGCCGTATTTTGACGGAGAAGAATTTGATCTTTTCTATCCCGGCTATGGTGATTCCTGGCCGACGTTCCACGGCGCAACCGGAATGACATATGAGCAAGCCGGCCATTCCAGGGCGGGTTTGATCGTGAAAAGAAAAGACCGCACGGAACTCACCCTGGCGGAAAGAATAAATCATCATTTCATAGCAAGCCTTACGACCATTGAAACGGCGAGCGCCAATCGACGCGCGCGGCTGCGAAGCTTCCGTGAATTCTTCGAAGAAGGATTGAAAGGCGCGAATAAAGAGCCGGTAAAAGAATACCTGATCCCGCCGGGTGAAGATCCCGCCCGCGCGGCCGTTCTGGCTCAGCTCCTGATCGAGCACGGTATTCAAGTCTTCCAATCGGCATCGGAACTAACAACGGCGCACCTATCTGATTATGACACACGGAAGACCGGAAACAAAGAAGGAGCG
>CAZZKJ010000014.1:0-51048 GCA_964654695.1 uncultured bacterium
ACATTGACTCGATCTGGGATGCTAGCATCGGGAGAAGGTGGTCTCAGACCGAGTGTCCGAATTGATCATTGACTTTTTTGAAATCATCTATGTCTATAAGAATGAGCCCGATATCACCCTTGTACAGATTGGCGCGTGTTAATTCGCTGTTTAGTATGTTCCAAAAATGCCTGTGATTAAACAATCCCGTCAATCCATCCGTGACCGATAGCCTTTCGAGCTTTTCATTCATTTCCTGCAGTGTTACATTTTGCGTATTCAAAGTTTTATTATTCGCCTGCAGTTCCACCTTGGCCAGGCTGATCGTTTTGGCCATTTCGTTGAACGTTGAAATCATCAAACCGATTTCATCCTCGCTTGATGTCTGGATGTTCACCCCCACCATGCCTTCCTTTACTTTTTTCGCTCCCTCCGATAGCGCCTGCACCGGTCTTAATATGGAACGTATAACTTTCAAAGCTATCAGGATGAACAGCGATAAGATAAGAAGATCGGCTACCAGAATCTTGTTTCTCGTAGTCAACACCGGAGCCATGGATTGATCATAATCTTCCTCGCAAATCAACCACCAGCCCCTGTCTGCCAGAAAAATCTTCGATCCGAAAACTTTCTTATGTGCATAGTTCTTATACGTCTCTACTTGTATGGGGCCGACCTGTCTGGTTGGCACTTCCATGGCTTTGGAGCCAAGCATGTTCGCTCCAACAGCCCGAGGTTGAGTCAGGAAACA
Source organism: uncultured bacterium (assembly GCA_964654695.1). Taxonomy (GTDB): domain Bacteria; phylum Krumholzibacteriota; class Krumholzibacteriia; order WVZY01; family WVZY01; genus CAZZKJ01. The sequence continues at coordinate 731 of CAZZKJ010000014.1, forward strand.
ACCTCTGAAATCGAGCAAGTAAATATCGCCGTAGGCGCTCAAATTGACATCCATTAGAAGGTGTTCAATGCTGTGCAGATTGAAACGCGCGCAAACCGTTATATCGAACTTGTCTTTTATTCTTACAGGGATGCTTACCCACTGGTTTATCGACTCGCTTCCAGGAAGCCTGATCGCTTGCGAAATCACAGCTCTATCCGCGTTTTCTTCCTTCAGCGTCCGGAGAAAATCCGCATAATGAGAGACGCTGTCCGAAGTCGAAAACATCAAGTTGCCTTTTTTATCAAGCAGCGCGAAGTCTTCGTAGATCGTGAACTTTTCCTTTATATAAGAAAAGTAATCGTTCATATCCTTTTCGATGATTTTGAGGCTTTGCGGGTCGCTGTTATTAGAGAATTTTTCAAGGCTGGCTGTTAGAACTCTCGCTCGCGATAATACCGCCAAATCCAGCGATTTATTCGCGTACCACAAATCGACCTTACCCTTTGCGTTCAATAAGATCGAAGGGAATTTATCGCTTATTCTTTCGGTTAAGAATTGCTCTGTGCTCCTCATTGTTACAATACCGATTATTACCGATGTAATAACAACGTTTACCAGCACCAGAGTAATGATTTTGGCCGAAAAGCTTTTGTGAATGATTTTGAACATCCTGATCCTTTCAATGCTGCTTATCCATATTTTGCATAGCAAGAACGATACACAAACCGCTGCTGGTGGGCCGGGACCGGGTAGGAAATTTTTGCCGAGTACAAATGCAGAACGGCGGCCCTGAAAGCCGCCGTTTTGATTACGATATCAATGAGATATAAGCTTACTTCTTATATCTTGAAGGATAATTATCCCCAAAATCCATTTCCGGATGAATCTTTTTCGCGCGATCGAGGAGAACCTCTTCGGATTCTTTATGATTGGGATCCGGCAAACAACAATCAACCGGGCACACGGCCTGGCACTGCTCTTCATCGAAATGTCCAACGCACTCGGTGCATAAGTTGGGATCTATAACGTATATGTCTTCGCCTTCCGAGATGGCCTCATTTGGACACTCAGGCTCGCACGCTCCGCAGTTGATGCATTCATCGGTTATGTAAGTCGACATCCTTCTGCCTCCTGGATAAATACAGGCGCTGCCGCCTCAGCACGCGCCGCTCAAATAACTGTTATGTAAAGAGTTACCAAGTTGTAAATCTTGATATAAAATAAACCACCTTTTTCCCCTTGTCAAGCAAAAGTAAACAGCTTACGGCGCATTATCCTCAGGCGCCCGGTCGGGTACATAGCATATATGGCCTTTTCTAAAAGAGACTTTGAAACTCGTGTTTTCCACAATATGGACACGCATTGAAAGTATGTGATAGTATATGCTGCGGTTGATTCAAAAAGCACTATGCACGCACCCGTGAGCCGTTCATTGGACTTTGCACGGCAGCAAATGAATGGCTTCCTACCGTGGTTTTTGAAAATTTTCAGGAAGGATGGAAAGGAATGGTTCCTAGAATTTTCTTATCTCTTATGATAGTCGCAGCGCTAGCGGTTTTTTTTTGTACCGCTTCCGCTTTTCCCGTGGATGAAAACGAAAAGGATAGCTTTTCGGTTGGAAAAACTAAAAAAAAGACCCTTCTGTTCGAAGGCGAAAAGCATTTTGCAAACATCAAACAGCTAACATTCGGCGGCGAGAACGCCGAAGCCTACTTCAGCTTCGATAACAAGAAACTCATCTTTCAATCGACCAGAGACAGCTTCGACTGCGATCAAATATTTACAATGAACGCCGACGGCTCGGATGTAATGCTTTTAAGCAACGGCAAAGGCAGAACCACATGCGCCTACTATTTTCCGAATGAGCATAATATTCTATATTCATCAACGTATTTATCCGGGCAGGATTGCCCTCCCAAACCCGATTATTCCCGCGGGTACGTTTGGCCTCTATACAATTCCTACCAGATATTCAAATGCGATATGGACGGAAGAAACATCAGGCTGCTTTCGGATTCTCCGGAATACGATGCCGAAGCAACCATCGCTCCCGACGGTTCGAAGATTGTTTTTACGTCAAGCCGCGACGGTGACCTCGAGCTTTACAGCATGGATCCGGATGGAACAAACCTGAAGAGGCTGACTCATGAAATTGGCTATGATGGTGGTGCTTTTTTCGGTCCAAACAGCGATAAAATTGTATACAGGGCTCATCATCCCAAGGAGGAGAAAGAAATCGCAAAGTACAAAGAGCTTCTGAAGAACGATCTCATAGAGCCTCATGTCCTTGAAATATTCACAATGAACACCGACGGCACCGGCAGAGTCCAGGTAACCGACTTCAATGCGGCAAGTTTTTGCCCCTTTTTTACTCCCGACGGCGAAAGGATAATCTTTTCATCGAATCTTGGAGATCCAAACGGACGTAATTTCGATCTCTACATTATAAACGAGGACGGATCGAATTTGGAGCGCATAACCTATTGTCCCAGCTTCGATGGTTTCCCGATGTTCAGTTCCGACGGCAAAAAATTAGTATTCGGATCCAACCGCAACAACAATAATCCTCACGATACGAATATTTTTATCGCGGACTGGATTCCCTAATCATCACGAAGAATCGAAAGGCCCTGAATATGAGCACGATGACAGAGAAACTGGCTGATTTTACAATCAAGCTTGAATTCGGAGACCTGCCCGAGGAGGCCGTAGAGTCGGCAAAACACCTGCTGTTCGACAGCATCGGCTGCGCACTTGGCGGCCTCAAGCAGAAAGATCCCGGAATCTATATGGAAGTGCTCGATTTCCTGGGCGCCGCCGGACAGGCCACCATAATTGGAACCCGAAAAAAGACGTCGATCACAAATGCCGCGCTGATAAACAGCCTCCTGGTAAGAGTAATGGATTATAACGATATCTATTGGAATCAGGATCCTTCGCATCCCAGTGACTTGATCCCCGTGGCCCTGGCTCTGGGCGAGCATCTTGGCCTGGGAGGAAGGGATATTCTCTTGGCCATTATCATCGGGTATGAAATAGAAATGCGATTATGTGATTTCGCCGTTCCCGGTATTCGGGAAAGGGGATGGCATCACGCGACTTTAACGCAAATGGCTTCACCGTTCATGGCGGGCAAGCTTTTGGGGCTCAACGCACCTCAAATGGTAAACGCAGCCGGTATTTCCGGATCTTCACACTGCACGCTGGGGGCGGTAACCGCGGGTAAGTTAACCATGATGAAGAACACGGTCGACCCTTCTGCGGCTGCCGACGGAATAGAGGCCGCTCTCCTTGCTCAAAAAGGCTATACGGGACCTGAACACGTAATAGACGGCAAAGAAGGACTCATGCAGGTACTGGGACAGGGGTGGAATGAAAAGGCGCTTCTTGACGGACTGCCTGAATCATTCAAGATCACCGAATGCGGAATGAAATCCTACCCCACTGAAGCCCTGACTCATTCCCCGATCACGGCCGCTTTGGAAATCGTAAAAAAACATGGTATAGATTCTAACAGCATAGCCGGCGTTAGAGTCGGGACCATAGCCCGGGCTGCAGACATTTTGTCGGATCCGTCCAAATACGATCCAAAGAGCAAAGAAACTGCGGATCACAGCCTCCCTTACTGCCTGGCCGCAGCTTTTGCCCGGGGGAGGGTTACCCCGAATGAGTTCACCAACGAAACGATAAACGATCCTTCGGTTAGAAAACTTCTTCCGCTGATAAAAATCGAGGCGGATCATTCATTCGAATCTCTTTTCCCTGAAAAGCAGCCGTCAAGTGTTTCGGTCACTACCGTCTCAGGGGAAATTTTTGATTCATATATAGAATATCCCAAGGGTCATCCCAAGAATCCCATGGATAAACATGAACTCATGAGTAAATTCATCTCTCTCGCATCCCCGGAATTGGGTCCGAATGAAGCCGGCATGATTTTCGATTTTATCGATGAAATGCAGGATCTTAACCGCATAAACAGGCTTTTTGATATCCTTGCGTCTGATTAAGCCTTTTGCAGGCCGGCCATGCGGGGCATTTCGCACCGCGATCATATTCCGAATTCCAAACCGATGTAATAATTTCTCAGCGCGGCCGGAAAAAATGACTCCCCTTCGCCGTAGGCCGCATAGTATTCATTGGTAAGATTGAATCCCTGCACGATCAAAGCGGTATTGCTAAATCCTGCGATGTCGCCGAGGCGAAGCGAAATAGACGCATTCAGGATCGTATAAGAATCAACTACCGTCTCCGGTTTCAGCACCGCTGATCCGTACCATTTGCCCTCAAAATTATCCGTATATTTCGCGCCCTCGTGGTGGACCCACATCGACAAATCGGGCTTGATGTGCCTTGTTAATTGAAATTCATAACTTGCTCTGGCGTTCCAAATTATATCGGCGAATCCGGCGATGCGGTTGCCGTCGAGATTGTAGGCAATAACCGAATCAGGTCCTTGCGGGTTCAACATAAAATTCCCCGCTCTGTCGAAGAAGGTATATCTGTCGAGCGTATTTCTGCTGATAGAAAAATTCCCGCCTATTTTCAGTCCTTTGTACGGATCGGCAGCCAGCACAGCTTCAAATCCCTTGTGAGTAGTTTTATCAGCGTTTCCGGTTATAGGATCCCCGAATCGGTCCAAACCGCCTTTCTTTATGATTTCATTTCTGAAATCCATCCAAAACAGATTTATAGAACCCGATATAATATTCTTTTTGAAACCAACCCCTAATTCATAATCATTTAAAACTTCGGATTCGACCAGTGGATTATTGAAATCAAAAACCCCTGACGATAATTCTTCGAACTGCGGTAAAGCCCCGCCGCTCGATTCCGCGGCATCATACAATGTCTTCAGGCGCGGCTCTCTCCTGGTGCGCGCATAGCTGAAAAATGTATGGAATTCATCGCTGATACTGACATTCATTCCAACACGAGGGTTGAAGAACAAATACGGCACGGTGAAATCATTGCCGGCGAATTTCTCATCAAACAATCCGTACCGGTTATAAACAATCTGCAGGCTCGCCTTGATTCTCGCGCGCGAGTTTACACTGTAGGCTTCGTCCACATACCCCGAGGTCATAATTTTTGATCCTTTGTATTCATAATAGCGCCTGTCTGAAGACACTCCGGGCGGCAAATATTGCGCCCATTTTACGCTCCCCCAATGGAGGGAACGGTGATAGCGCATTTCCGCGCCCAGGTTCAAAACTCCGGATCCATGCTTTAAAGTAACCCGCGGCAGCCATCCTCCCTGCTTGTTGCCGACAAAGGCCCTGACCATTGACTTGCCCGGATTCGATGTCGGATTGAATCCATATTTATTTGTAATTCGAAAATATGTGGTATCGGCCCACGAACCGTCAAAATCGAAAAATCCATCGCCCTGGATGAAGAAAAGCGCGTTGGTGAAAGACGTTCTATCGCTCAATTTCCAAACGTTGATGATTTCATAGTGCGGTTGAAAGAAATTCTCGATCTGCTCCTTGACCTCCGGATTCGATGAGAGGAAATTAGTTTTTCGAAGTTCTTTGTCATCAAGGAAGTTTTTTGGAACTCCATAGTACGACAAATGATCCTTGATCGGACCTCCATACAAGTGAATTTTCGTCGTAGTGTGTTCAGTATATTTAACCGCTCCGAAGAAATATGAGAAATAATCCACCCATGAATCATTGCGGTAGCCGTCAGACAGAATTCGAGAAAAACGCCCGTAGAGAGAATAGCTGTTGTTTATAAGGCCGGAATTGATCTTGAAGGAATATTTTTGAGTGTTGTAGCTCCCATATCCGATATTCGCTCCTGCGCCCGCATCTCCTTCGAAAACTGAAGTTACCATGTTTACGCTGCCGCCGATCGACGGCGGACCGTAGAACGAACTTCCTGCCCCGCGCTGAACCTGGATGTCCTGCAGGTTCTCCGAGAGATCCGGAAAATCTATCCAATAGACATTATGATCTTCTGGATCGTTCTGGGGGATACCGTTAATCATCACCGATATTCTTCTCTGTTCAAAACCGCGCAGGGACATATAACTGTATCCTATGCCATTTCCATTATCCGAATAATATGAGGCCGAAGGCAGCTCCGATAAAAGCACGGGAACATCCTGAGTTGTGTATCTTTTTGACAATTCTTCCCTGGATATATTCGAGAAAACACCGGGAGAAATCCGGTTTCGAGCCCTGGAAGCAGTAACGATGATTTTTTCTCCCGGCAGGATGATCGGCTTAAGGGCAAATTCAAGACTTTGAGAATCGGAGCTCAGCCAGACAGTTTTTTTTATAACTTCATAGCCGACAAAGCTCACACTTAAAAGATGTGGTCCCCCGGCAACATTCGGAAATATAAACTCACCGTCTTTACCGGAAGGAAGCCCGATATGCAGGTCTTCAATCATAATGTTGGCTCCAATTAAAACCCGGCCAGTGGAAATGTCCGTTACCCTTCCCTTGAGTTCGTATCCGGCTGCATATTGAGCCTGTCCAAATATGAACAAAAACGCCAAACCTATAATTATTTTTTGCATAACGAATCTCCCAATAAAAATAGCCACCCTCCTGGGGTGGCACCTGTTAAAAAGAAACGGCCGCTTCCCTACGCTGGCATTATCCAGATCAGGTTTGAGGGTATGTCTCAGGCCCAGGAGGCCACCCCTAACGACTTTATGTTTTAACGCCCGGATAATAATACCGCTTGCAAATTATGTCAAACTCATTTTTCATAATTGCATCCGGCCGCCGGGTTTCTGTTGGGAGCCCGGGAAATACCATGTTCCGCCAATTTGGAGATCCAAGGATATGAAATCACAGCGGACACAATCGCGCTCGCTAGAAGAATTCGAAGAAATCATGAAGGAAGCCACGGGATGGGTGATCGAATATTTCAAACACCCGCAAGATTACCCGGTTCTGTCCAAGGCCAGGCCCGGCGATATAATTAAATCGTTCCCAAAATCGCCGCCGCGAACCGGAAGATCCTACCGAGACATACTAAGCGATTTCAAAAACTCGATAGTGCCCGGGATTACTCATTGGAACCATCCTTCTTTTTTTGCTTATTTCGCGATAACCGGATCATGTCCGGGAATCCTGGGTGAATTCCTTACCGCAGCGTTAAACGTAAACGGTATGTTGTGGAAAACCTCCCCCGCTCTGACGGAACTGGAAGAGCTATCCCTCGGCTATTTGAAATCCATGCTGGGAATCGACGAATCTTTTTTTGGAATGATCCTGGATACCGCCTCCACCTCCAGCCTGCTGGCCGTGGCAGCAGCCAGAGAAGCGCTGGATGAATTCCAAATCCGGGAAAAAGGAATGGCAGGGAGACCGGACATTCCTCCCCTGGTACTTTACACATCCGAGCACTCGCATTCCTCCATCGAAAAAGCGGCGATAGTTCTTGGAATCGGGCGCAATAACGTTAGAAAAATTCGGGTTAACTCGAACTTTCAAATGAGTCCCGAAGCACTGAAAAAAGCAATCCATAACGATAAAAACCAGCATATGAGACCTTTTTGCGTAGTCGCCACAGTTGGAACCACTTCAACAACCAGTGTCGATCCTGTTGAGAAAATAGCAGCCATATGCGGTGAAAACAACTTGTGGCTCCACGTTGATGCCGCATATGCCGGTATGGCCGCCATCCTCCCTGAAATGAAAGACACCCTCGCAGGATGCGACATGTCGGACTCAATTGTCGTTAACCCCCATAAATGGCTGGCAACGCCGATAGACCTCAGCGCTTTCTTTTGCAAAAAACCGGAGGTTCTCAAAAGAGCTTTCGCGCTCGTACCGGAATATCTGAAGACCAGCGAGGGGAGCGAAGTCACCAATCTGATGGATTATGGATTCCAGCTGGGCAGAAGATTTCGGGCTCTTAAATTATGGATGGTTATCAATTATTATGGAACGGAAGGGCTGCAGTCCATGCTGAGGGGACATATCGAGCTGGCCCGAGAATTCGAAAATTTTTTGCGCCGCAGCCGCTTTTTCGAAATAATGGCCCCCGTCACATTCAGCACGGTTTGCTTCCGGCTGAATCCTTTCGGCAAACGCGGAGTCCGCAAGCAATCCCCCCTCAGGTCCGAACGGCAAAACATTGATGAACTGAACGAGCGTTTTCTGGAGAACGTCAATAAAACCGGGCGGGCGTTCCTGTCCCATACTAAGATAAATGATTATTTTACACTGCGTTGCGCCATAGGCAACATAAATACTACGCGCGATCACATAAAAGCCCTAGAAACTCTTCTGACCGAACAAGCCCAAAGGATTCTCAAATAGTTATTTGCATTCATATAATTAAAGCTGTTATCATGCCAATCATTAGCTGGGTCATCCGGTTCCGAAGTCGCCGCCGCGTTTATACGAAACAACTTCCAATTGAATGCGTATAACAGGTATAATTTCCCCACAATCAGAAAGGAGTTGAGTTGTTATGGCTATTCATCTATCCGAGAAAGAAATCCGCATGAAACACATTTGTAAGACCAGGCCCCGCTGCCGGACCAATCTCCTGTTGGTTGTTTTTTTGCCGGTGCTTTTATTGGCGGGGGTCCTTCCCGTTTTCAGCGACCAGGCCGCGGCGGGTGAATGGAGGGGATCGAAAGAGATGCAGGACGGTGCTCTGCATATCCTCAATCCCGCCGAACCCATGGAAAAAAGAATCACCTCATCTCCAGCCGAGCAGTGGCGGCTGGGAGGAGAAACCGACGATGAAGATGAGTTTTTCGGATTAATAAGCCGGATTATCACGGATAAGAAAGGCAATGTTTATCTTCTCGACACTCAGCTTTCCGAAGTAAAGATCTTCTCTCCAACAGGTGAGTTCCTAAGATCGATCGGACGCCAGGGAGAAGGACCCGGCGAGTTTCAAACTCCCGTGGGCATGTTCTTCACTCATGACGGCAACCTGGGTGTAATGCAGGTAGCCCCCGGGAAGATTGTGCTGTTGACACCTGAGGGGGAGCCCGCAGGAGAACATCCGGTGCCGGTATCGGAAGACGGTGGATTCCTCATTTTTCGCGGTGGTCTTTTCAAAGGCGACAACCTGGTTCTATCGGTATCGAAAAATTCATTTAGCGAAGGTCACTTCGCACAAAAGCAATACTTATGCAGTATCGATAAAACCGGCAAAGAGTTGGCCCGCTATCATGAAGAAACCGTATCTATCGATTTCGCCAACGCCGTCCTGGACGACTCAAAATGGAATAATTTCAACAATCGCTGGATGGTGGGGAAAGATGGAAAAGTTTATTCCAACACCGTGTATTCGAATTATTCTATTTCAGTATGGAATCCAGAAGGCAAGCTGGAAAAAGTCATTGAAAAAGAATATTCGCATCATAAGCGCAGTCAAAAGGAATTGGATTTGGTAAACAGCATAATGTCTCTCTATTCAAGACAGGTCGCCAACGCCAAGGTAAAAATCAATCCCTTCAACAGCGATATCAATCAAATCTACGCGCGCGATGATGGCAGCTTGTGGGTTCTTTCCAGCTCGGGCTCCAGGGATAAACCCGATGCTGCTTTAGGTGTATTCGATGTATTTGACGAGAACGGCCGTTATGTCAAACAGGTCACCCTGATGGGACAGGGAAATCCTGTTACGGACGGCTATTATTTCGTCGGAGACAGACTCTATGTTGTTACTTCTCTTCTACAGGCGTCGTTGGCTTTACAGGCCGGAGGGCAAGCTTTCGATATAGGCGAGGAAGAGCCTGGCCCCATGGAAGTGATTTGCTATAAGCTGGATCCGAATCTCGAAATCGCGCAGCATTAAGAGCATCCTTCCGGCCCCAGCTCCACTAGGGCCGGTTACTTTTATGAGCCGCCAATTAGATCGCTTAAGGAAGATACGATTATGAAAAGATGCCACTTTTCCGCAGTATGTGCCGTTGCGCTATTCATGTTATTGCTTCTTTCGACATGCGGCGGCAAAACTGAATCGGGTGAAGCAAAAAGCGCAGAAGAAAAAAACTCTTTAAAATCATCTTCTATTGGCAAAAAAGCGGCTGAGAAGGAAACAACCGAAGGAAAAAGCGCAAAAAAAAGGAAGAAAAAACGCGAGAAAACCACATCCGTTCGGGTTTCTCCCGCAGTCAGATCAAACCTGATTATGCCGATCGTTGCCGAAGGAACAATTCGAGCAAGGCATTCCGCCGAAATCCATGCCGAAATAGAAGGGCGTCTTACCGGAATATTCGTACAAGAAGGCGGAAGCGTCAGGAAAGGGCAGCTGCTTGCAAAGATCGATGCCCGCGAATACGAAGTCGAAGCCGAGGAAGCGAGGGCCAAGTACCTTCAGGCGCTCAGCAGCCTGGCCGTCGAGGAGGATTCCCTTGGTACGCTTGAGATGCCCGAACTTCTTCGCAAAGCATCTCTTGAACTGGAAAGACTCGAAAAAGCCGGTAAAATAAGCCGTGAAGAAAAGCTGCTGAAAGAAATTGCTCTTGATGTCGAAGCGCTTAAAAACGGAGCATACCGCGGCGATATTGTCGCTGCGAGGAGCGGGGTTTCCGCAGCCAGAACAGCCCTGGAACGCGCGCGGCTCAACCTGGAAAGAACCGAGATACGCTCTCCGTTCTCAGGCGTCATCACCGGTCTCAGATTGAGCGTTGGAGAACAGCTTTCAAAGGGTCAGTTGGTATGCAGCTTGATCAACAACAAAAATATCGAAGCCGAAGTCGGCGTACTCGAGTCGGACATGAGCGGCCTTGCCGCCGGCAGTCCCGCCCTGCTGGTTATACCTTCACTCGATGACACCCTGCACGTTAAAGTCGATGTTATTAGTCCCCATTTCGATCAGAGCAGCAGAACCTGCCAGGTGCTTCTCCGCTTCCGCTCCAAAGACGGCCGGGCGAGACCGGGCATGTTCATAAAAGCCATTATAGCCGGCAGAAAATTTAAGGATAAACTCCTGGTCCCCAAGGAAGCAATTATCACCAGAGATGGGCGCCCGCTTCTCTTCAAGGTAGATGACGGCAGAGCAAAATGGCTTTATGTCAAAATCGGACTTCATAATGATTACCTGGTCTCTATAGAAAGAATTCTTCAAGGCGGCGCTCTCTCCCCCGGCGATCTGGTCGTGATATCCGATCATCTTACGCTATCCCATGACGCTAAAATAAAAATCAAAAAGACCCTGCCCGTGTTCAATCCCTGGCAATCACGTGATAAGGTCGAATAATGCTTCGCCTTGTAATTCAACGTCCAATTGCAGTAAGCATGATTTTTCTCGCTTTGGTTCTGATTGGAGCTATAAGCTTTCAAAAACTGCCCGTAGATCTTCTTCCTTCTATCACCTACCCCCGCCTTACTATAATAACGGAATATGAGGATATTCCCGCAGAGGATCTTGAGCGGTTGGTCACGGAACCCATTGAGGAAGTAGTAACTGCTCTTTCCGGTGCCAGGCGGGTTCTTTCCAGAACCCGCGAGGGCGTATCTATAATAACTGTCGAATACGAATGGGGCACGCAGATGGATTTCGCCCATCTGCACTTGAGGGAAGCAGTAGATCGAGTTGCGTTTCGCGATGATTTTCCAGAGGCCGCCGATCGCCCGGTGATTTTGAGGTGGGACCCTTTATCCCGCCCGATTAGCATCCTTACCCTTTCCGGCAGCAGCCGCATGAAAGCACTCACAGAATTCGCAACTGAGGTGGTAAAGCCCGCCCTGCAGCAGGTCGAAGGCTTAAGCCAGGCGGAAGTCGTAGGAGGAGAGGACAGGGAAATTGTCGTGCAACCTGATCGCGGCAAAATGGCCATATACGGGATCACCATCGAAAACATAAGCCAGGCGCTGTCTCGAAGCAATATCTCGTTTCCGGGAGGCAAAATCAAAAAAGGGCCGCTGCATCTGAGCCTGCGCATATCCGGAGAGTTCGAATCCCTGGATGAAATCGCGGATACCGATATCATCCGGCCGGGTCGGACGCCTATTCACGTATCCGATGTCGCCGAAGTGCTTGATACCACCAAGGAACAGGAAGGGGCCACGCTCCTCGGCAGCGAGCCGGTGGTTTCCCTGCTTTTATACAAAGAGCCTGAAGCCAACACAATCCAGGTTTCCAAAGGTGTCGATAAATCTCTGGAGATTCTTCAAAAAGATTATACCGACTTCAAATACGAATTCGTTTACAGAGATGCTGCTTACGTACGCGCTTCGTTTATGGGCCTGGTTCAATCCCTTATCTTCGGCGCAGTATTGGCTTTTCTTGTGCTTTTCTTTTTTCTCAGGGATTTCAGAAGCCCCATCGTAGTTGGAATATCGATTCCGGTTTCAATCATGATAACTTTTGCGCTTCTTTATTTCGGCAAAGTAAAACTTAATCTGATGAGCTTGGGAGGACTGTCGCTCGCTGCCGGTATGCTTGTTGATAACGCTATCGTCGTTATGGAAAACATAAACCGCCATCTGGACACGGCCTTATCGTCAAGCAATTCGCCGGTAAACGGCGGGATAAGCCATCGAAGAACAAAAGCGGCTGCAGCTCAAAGAGGCACCAGCGAAGTGGCGCGCCCGGTCTTCGCTGCGACTCTTACGACAGTAGCTGTATTCTTCCCCGTCGTATATGTGCCGGGTATTGCCGGGGCTTTTTTCCGCGACCAGGCTCTGGCGGTTACATTCTCTCTTCTTGTTTCCATTGCCGCCGCTCTTCTTCTCCAGCCCATGCTCTCCGCAAGGGTTCTTTCACACCACCAGGGTTCACCAGTAAATATTTTTGGTATTTTTGACCGCATTTTTTCCTCGTTTTACCGTTTTTATCATCGCCGCCTGATTTCTTCCCTGCAAAGACCTGTTTTGATGATTTCGGCAATGCTGGTTTTATTGGGTCTGGCGGCGATATTGGGGTACAAGACCGAACGGAGCTTTATGCCCGAAAGAAGCTCCGGGGATTTCGCTATTGATATGGAACTGCCTAACGGCACTCCGCTCGAAGAAACCACGAATAGAATTGCCGGTTTCGCGGAATGGCTTGGAAATGACCCAAATGTAAGCCATGTATTCAGCAAAATCGGACGCACCGAAAGAACGATAGCTTCTTTAAAAGAATTTTCAGGTCCAAATTCCGCGCATTTGAGAGTGATTATGAAACCCTCAAGAAGTGCTCATGCAAGAAGCATGGAACTCCAGAAGCGCACCTCAGAGAAACTCCGTGCAATTCCAGGAACCAGGTTCGGTTTTCGGGATGAAGGCATAGGACTTGAAGAAATTCTCGGCACTGAAAGCGGAGCGTTCAGTATCGGAATCATTTCAGAAAATGCAATTGAAGGCCTCAACGTAGCAGAAAGGCTGGTTATGAGCCTGTCGGCAGCTGATGAGTTCGATAATATTCATATCGATCGCGTCTTGGGCACTCCCAATCTTGTAGTCAGATTGGACAATGATGAAATAATCCGCAAAGGCCTTTCTCCGGACAACGTGGCAAGAGAACTAAGAAACCGTATCAAAGGCATCGAGGCCACTACTTATAACGAGGTGGATCAAAGGATTGATATTGCGGTGCGTATTGATCGTTCAGAAAGCAGGAATATAGAGGCGGCCTTGAACTCCTCGTTGAAACCCGGCAATGCGAATCCGGTCAAACTCGGAAGCCTCGTCGATCTATCCGAAGAGGTACCGGTCCGCGAACTGAGCCGCCGCAACCAAAGGCCGATGGTTACCATAACAAGCAGCCTGCATGATGCTTCCTCCGATGAAGCATGGAAGCAAATAAAAACGGCCTCAGCAAAGCTCGACCTTCCCCCGGGCGTAACCCTCGTACAGGGCAGCGAACGTGAAGAGATGCTGCGCAGTATGCATGATCTATCCTGGGCCATGCTTTTGGCCGTGCTGCTGGTATATGTTATACTTGCAGCGCAATTCGAATCCTTCATCGACCCCCTTCTGATAGCATCCATAATTCCCCTAGGGCTTGCAGGTGCATTGATAACCATTTGGGTCAGCGGGCAGACGATAAATATGTTGTCCATAATAGGAATGGTGGCTCTTCTGGGCATCGCAGTAAATGATGCCATAATTAAAATAGACGCCATCAAAAGACTCATGTCGGAAGGAATGGAAGGTTATAAGGCCATACTGGAAGCCAGCAGGCTCCGTTTCAGACCGATTCTTATGACGAGTGTTACGACCATTCTGGCCATGCTCCCCATGGCAATCGGACTTGGTACCGGCGAGCAACTTCAGCGGCCGCTGGCTTTGACTATTATAGGCGGATTATTCTTGACCACGACTTTAACGTTAATATATACACCTCTGCTGTTTATGCTGGTTCACCGCATACGGAGAATCTAATCATGACCCGCTACTTTGTTCGACATCCTGTAACCACATGGATGATTTTTGTCGCTTTTCTGCTTTTGGGAGTTTACTCGCTGCCGCGTCTGCAGGTTGAAGCAATACCCGAGGTTGATCTGCCAACCCTAACTATACAAACCACATGGAATGGCGCATCCCCTCTTGCAATTCAGCGATCGATTACTATTCCGATTGAGGAGGCGGTTCAGAAGGTTCGCGGAGTCGAAAACGTAAAATCAACCAGCAGGTCCAGCCGTTCACAGGTCGAAGTGTCTTTCAGACGCACCGTGGATATTGATTTCGCAAGGGTGGAACTCAATGAACAACTGGGATCGGTCAGGCGCGGTCTTCCACTCAACGCCGGTCAGCCGCAGATACTTCCCTACATTCCGGAGGAATTCAGAACCGAACAATTTTTTACATTCAGCCTGGAATCTTCCCTGGACGCAAACGAGCTCAGGGAAATGGCGGAAACATGGGTTAGCCCTCAGCTTCTTGCCCTGGACGGCGTAGCCGATGCCCGGGTCATGGGCGGTGCGCGAAGTTTGCTCAAGATTATTCTTGATCGCCGCAAGCTTGATCTCTACGGAATAACACCCGATGAAGTTTTTACGTCACTCGACAGGCTCGATGAATTAGCCGGCGCCGGTGTCATCCGTGAAGATGGAATGGAAAAACTCGTTTCCCTCCGAAACCGCGTTAATCTCTCCCATCTAAAGAACGCCGTTATAACCCAGCGCGGCTCCAGAACATTCACACTTGGAATGATTGCAGAGATCAGGCCCGATTACGAAGATCCGGTTTACCTCGTTCGAGCCAACACCCACAACGTTGTCCAGATATCGGTTGAAAAGCGCAGCGGTTCCAACACTATCGCGGTGAGCAGGACACTCCGGAATGCTCTTCCCAAATTACAAAATAGCGTGCCTTTTTCAGTCAGATTCGACATTGACAGCGACCAGGGCGAAGAATTAGAGCAAAAACTCAGAGAGCTTATTTATCGTTCTTTCGTTATTCTTGGGCTTTTATTCCTTCTACTGATTATATCGCTTCGCCAGATAAAGCTGACCACTATTATCACCGGTTCGATTATTTTCGCTGTTGTTATTACTCTCAGTTTATTTTATTTCTTTGGCATCTCGGTTAATTTTATCACCATTAGCGGACTAACCGTTTGCTTTGGGATGATACTCGACAACAGCATTCTTGTTCTCGATGCCATTCACAGGCGCTTGACTTTTCTCAACCGCGCTGAAGAGGCCGATCTAACGCGTAAAAGCAAATTAAAAATCGCACTGGAAACCGTAATCGGCGGCACGGAAGAAGTGCTTTTCCCAATTCTTGGAACTACTCTTACGACCATGGTTGCCTTTGCCTCTTTTATATTCCTTTCCGGTCGGCTTGCGCTCTATTACATTCCTCTCGCGGTTTCGGTGGCAACGGCACTTGGCGCTTCTTTATTTGTAGCGTTTGGATGGGTTCCGGTAGTACTCCATGACTGGTGGGCCATTCCGCGAATCAGACGTTCGCATGACGGTGTCAAAGACATCCGGGGACGCGAGGAATTAAGCGAATATATAGATGAACTGCCGGATTTAACGGCCAAATTATCATGGTTTGAAAAAATAGTCGAGTTCAGTCAGCGTCTTTGGTGGGTGTGCGTCCCGGTAATGCTCGCACTTTTTGTCTGGGGATGGCATGTTTACGATGCGAAAGTCCTCAAAGGAGGCTTTTGGCGTATGCCCGACCAGGAAGAACTGATAGCATATCTCGAAATGCCTTCGGGAACGGATATCGTTTTAACTTCCGAAACATTTATGAAATTTGAAAACCGCTTGAAACCCCTGCCGAATGGGATCAAAATGCGGTCCCAAACCTGGGGTAATCAGGCCTACATGAGCATCGAGTTCAGCGACTCCCTGATCAAGACCGAGATCCCCATGTATTTCAGAACTCTTCTTATGGATGAAGCGGATCAGCTTGGAGGATCCTCGGTGTATATCGCGGGATTCTCAAATACACCTTACATAAAGGGATCATTCCAAGGTTCTGCTTTAAATTCGCTGATAAAATTGACGGGATATAATTCGAAAATACTGAAGGAGATCGCTGAGAATACGCTCGAACATATACAAAAAAACCGCAGGGTGCGAAACGTTCGAATAACTACAGGTGCTCGTTTTGTTCGCACCTTTCAAGACGAAGTCGTTATATCGCTCAACAGGAAAATACTCGCCGCGCACGGCTTAAGCATTCTAGAAGTAGTGCAGCACATTCGCCGCCTCCTTGGAGTCGATATTCCTTGGACAATGTTGATCGACGGCCAACATGAACGTCTCCAATTGAGCTTCAGCGATTCAGATAATCTTGATTACAGTGACGCGGTCCAAACTGTCATCACGAATTCAAACGGCGAAAAACTGCGGCTTGCGGACTTAATTACTGTTGCCACCAAGCCGCTTTCCGGCGCCATAGTAAGAGAAAACCAGAAATACTCTTCATTCATTAACTGGGAATATGTAGGAACTGAAAGCATGCGCCAGGCATATCTCAAGAAAGTCCTCGGCAGCTTTGATCTTCCCTACGGATATTCCGCCGAAGAATCCGAGCGCGAATTCTTCTCGCCCGAAGAGGAGGAAGAACTGGTTCTGACACTGGTCCTGGCGCTCGCATTCATATTCATGGTCCTGGCCGCGTTGTTTGAAAGCATTTCCCTGCCATTTCTTGTGCTGCTTTCCGTTCCCATGTCGATGGTGGGAGTGTTTTTGGCGTTTTGGTGGACGGATTCCACTTTTGATTCTTCGGCCCGGATAGGTTTGATTCTATTGTTCGGTATCGTAGTGAATAACGCTATTCTTCTCATAAGCCGGTTCAGAACTGAATCTTCAAAAATACTTAAGCTCCGTTTACCCAGCGATCCCGGTAAAAATGGAGCCTTCTTCAATGGAATGAAAAAAGAATCGGGAGGAAGCGACCTGTGGCTTCTTCCGTCCGATGAAAGACCTTCGCTGCTGCAAAAGGCCGTCGCCAGGGCCGTTAAGATACGTCTTCGCTCAATACTGCTTACGAGTTCCACCACCATGGTGGGACTCGCTCCGCTTTTGATACATTTCAGGGAAACCCAGGATAAGGACATTTGGGAAAACCTGGCACTTGCTTCCATAGGAGGACTGGCATCGAGCACACTTCTCCTCCTGCTGATGCTGCCTCCTGCCTACTACTTTTGCGTAAGGCTTAACTGGCTGTGGCGAAGTTTCCTACACCGCGTCCGTGGAAAACAAGAGATGCAGCCGTAACGCGGATCGTGCCTCCGGCCGATCGGGTTTTCAATGCGTTTTTACAGGCGGCCGGGGACGCTTTGGCAGTGGGGTCGGATTTTTTTCAACAGCCTTCAGTACTTCCTCTATTCCCCTCTCCAGCTGCTGATCTCTTCCCAAGATAACGGATTTTGGATCGTTTTCCACGATAATATCCGGATCAACTCCATGGTTCTCTATAATCCAATCCCCTCCGGTTGAAACGAAGCCGAACTCCGGAACATAAACATATCCGCCGTCGATCAGAGGTCCATGACCGCTAATCCCGATAACTCCGCCCCAGGATCTTTTGCCTATCAATTTGCCCAATCCGGCTTTTTTGAACATCGCCGGAAATATATCTCCATCGGATGCGGAGGTTTCATTGAGCAGGCAAACCATTTTTCCGGCGAAGGTGACGCTTGGATACGTGGATGGATAGCTGCTGTTCCTGGAATAGTCCACGCTCAAGAGTTTCCTGCCGAGGCGTTCTATCAGCATTTGAGATACATTGCCGCCGCCGTTGCCCCTGACGTCGACAATAAGGCCTTCCTTTCGTATCTGGCCGTAATACCATTTAATGAATTCCCGGATTCCCTTCGAACCCATATCCGGGATATGAAGATATCCAATCCTCCCCTGGGTCTTTTCGTCAACACGCCGGCGGTTGTTGTTCACCCAGTTCAAGTAAACTAGATTCCTCTCGCTGGTAACGGGATTATATTTTATTTTTTGCTCCTTGCGGCCCTTGGCGTCAGCACTCAATGTAAGTTCTACGGGCCTGTCGGATTTGTGCAACAGGAGTTTATAGGGATTCATATCGGCGGTGAGATTCCTGCCGTCGACCGCCAGTACGTAATCTCCAACAGAAGCTTTTATTCCGATTTCAGTAAGCGGAGATCGGTATATGTCCTCCTCGTTTTGACCTTCGTATATCCTGGTTATTTTGTACCGCCCGGCTTTTTTATCCAGCACAAATCTCGCACCCGGCAGAGCTGCTTCAGGTCTATCCGGAAGCTCGAAATCTCCCCCGCCTATATATGCATGGGACACGCTGAGTTCTGCAATCATTTCACCGATTACATAGTTCAGATCCGAACGATGAGCTACGAACTTCAGGAGAGGGCGGTATTGTTCTCTTAAAGCCATCCAGTCGTATCCATGCATGTTATCTACATAGAAAAAATCCCGGTAACGTCTCCAAACCTCATCGAAAATCTGCGACCATTCCTCGGACGGGATCCTGTCCATTTCGAGTTTTTTCGTGGAAATAGTTTTTTTGGAATCCTTCGATTTGGGTTTCACTTCTAAAAGATTAAATTTGCCGTTCTGACGCACGAGTACCCTGGATCCGTCATGAGACAATGCATACCTGGATATTCCTTCAGCGATAACGTGTTCTTTCCTTTTTTTGAAGGAGTATATTTTGAGATCTGATTTGCGGCCGCTTGATCGCCCGTAAAAAAAAGGCGCGCCTTTGACATAAACCAGGTAATCCTTGACGGCCGACAAACCATAATAATTGTCCGCTTCAACCGGCACCCTGGCCACTCTTGCAGATAATCCATCGAAATCGATGGATATGAATTTCTTTGCTTTTTCTTTTTCTTTCTTATCCTTTTTCTCGTCTTTCTTGCCTTTCTTTTCCCCGTCCTTATTCCCCATATCGACTTCATCGCTTTCGGGGGCAAAGGGATGTTCCAGATCTTTTTTCAACGCCAGAGCCAATATACAGGTTTCCCTGTCAACAGCGTAATTCCACTCCAGAGAGCCGATTTGCGGTGCGTATTCCCTGTCGCTCAAATAATAAAGAAACTTGCCGTCCGCGCCCCAGGCGGGATTGAATTCGTTGAACAGCTCTCCGGTAATCCTGTGGAGTTTTTCGTCTTTTACACTCCAAACATATAATGATCTGAACGTGTTGGGATCCATCAAGCTGAAAGCGAGAAATCCGCCGTTGGGAGACCATTCATAATCGAATACCCCGCCGCCTTTGTCCTCAGCCGCTAGGATCAGTTTTTTTGTTTTAACGTTCAAGACGAAGAGCTTCCCGTTTTTATCGCTGAAGGCTATGCGGTCACCGTTCCCGGCCCATTGCAGGTTGTAGCGCATAGCATTACCGCCGTCCGTTAGTTGGACCGCTTCGCCAGATCCGTCTTGATCTATAATGTAAATTTCTTCCTCACCGTCGGCGTCCGAAATGAAAGCCACCTTGGAACCTTCAGGAGACCAGGCAGCCCTTTTGTCATGAGCACCGGAAGAATTCGTAATATTTCTCGTCGGACCTTTTTCGGCGGGAACACTGAAAATATCACCCCTGGCAGAGAACAGCGCTCTTTCGCCTTTTGGGCTCAACGACCACCCTTCGATCTGTTTCGCGGCCGATATGTGCGAGGGCCTCATCGCGACTCCGTCATTTGGCACAAAAATGGATATCCTCTTCGATTGTCCGTCTTGTGTATTCATTACATTAAGTTCGCCGTCGAGTTCATAAACGATACTGCCTTCTTCGTCGGCGCTCGGCCAGCGGACGTCCCACGTTTGTTCATGGGTTATTTGTTTTGTCTCTTTGCTCTTCGTATCGTATTGATAAATATTCAATTTGCCATCGCGGTCGGAAGTGAAATAAATCTTATCACCTATCCACATGGGATCCCGGTCGCTGCGCGGGCTGTCGGTAATCTTTTCCGCTTCATGATCGGCCAGGTTAAAAATGTACAGGTCCTGCGCCCATCCCCCCTGGTATCTCTTCCAGGTTCGGAAATCCCTGACCAGCGGCGAATAAACCGCCCTGCGGCCGTCCGGAGACAAGTCCCCCGCTCCTGAAACCGGCATTGGCAGCGGCTCGGGCAGCCCGCCTTTGATAGAAACCGCAAAAAGCCTCGAATCGGTCAGGTCCCATCCATCTCTCAGCGACCGAAACAATATCGAGCTTCCATCGGGGGTCCATCCATATACCTGATTGTCATAACCCCATCGGGGAGGAAGCGGGCCGCGCGCGGGATAAAAAGTAAGCTGGCGTGGAATGCCACCGTTCGCCGGTATTACATAAACCTGCTCATCACCATCATATTGGCCCGTAAAAGCTATCCATCGGCCGTCGGGAGAATATTTCGGAAAAAGCTCCAGACCGGGGTGAGCCGTAAGTCTGGAGGCCGTGCCCCCCGACGATTGCACCAGCCACAGATCGCCTGCATAGCAAAAAACAATTTTATCTTTGCAAACATCCGGGAAGCGAAGAAGTTTGGTTTGAGAATTCGCGCGAAAAGGAAACAACAAGGCGCTTAATACGGCTATTATTACGGATGTTTTTAAAACATGCTTAATCAAATAGAAACTCATTTTCATCTCCCCGGTTGACGTTTGATCATTATGCTAGCCTGACTTTTCTACTCTCCCACCATCTGAACCATAATCTTTCTGGTGCGGGAACGGTTATCGAAATCGACAAGCACTATTTGCTGCCATGTGCCTAAAACAAGTTTTCCATCATTAAAAGGAATACTCAACGAAGTTTTCAGAAGGAATGAGCGCATATGGCTGAATCCATTGCCGTCGTGCCACGTATCGTCATGATGATATGCCTTAGTCGAGGGTAGTATGTTTTCAAAAAATTCAGGGATATCCCGCAACAAACCGGGTTCGAATTCCATCGTGCTGATAGAGGCGGTCGAACCCGCTACGGTAACGCAGGCGATTCCTGAAATCAGTTCGGCATCGTCTATGGTTTCCTGTACTTTGTCGGTTATATTTTCAATATGGCATAAGCCGCCGGTATGAATAGTAAAGCTTCCGCTTTTTACACTCATTGCGCATGTCTCCTCGAAAAGGCCATATCTCTCCGAACATCCCGCAGGAAACACTTATTTGCTCAAGATTTCTAAGGCGTCTTCTGCCGCTTTCAGAAGCGCTTCGGGACCAACCGGAGCACCGGTAGCGCGCTCCATCCATAGATCGGGAGCGATATTGCCCGCTGTTACCATGCGTTCGAATTCATATCCTATGTTGCCGGACTGTTTCATTTTCTCTCCGACCTGAAAAGCTATAAAGTGTCCGAGCGGGTAGTCGGGAATATAAAGGAAAGAGTGAAGAATATGAGAATAGACGGCAAGCAGATAGACGTCCCTTATGCCGAAATGTTCGGCATAATACTTATTCCACACATCCTTTGCTATCTGTATTGTCGCTTCTTTTAGCTCGGCCGGATCCGCTTGGGGATGATCATACATCCAATGCCATATGCCCATATCGACAAGCGCTACGCCCGCGATCTCGTATGCACCCCAAAAATCATTCAAGGTTTTCATTGCTTCGCTTTCCTCGTTCCGGGATTCGGCGATCCCGAGAAGTTCGAGGTCGCGCGACTGGAAAACGAAGGCCATTGCTTCCGTGAATGCAGTATTGGGAACACCGCGAAGAAGTGAATGGTCTATGGCGTTGACAGACAGGACCTGCTCGACGTTATGCCCCATCTCATGAACTGCAATATTGAATCCCTTGTAATCCATTCCCTCCACTCCAACTCTCGTCCGAAGATGGGCGATTTGTCCACGCATTTCGCCTCCCCATGCATGTCCCGATCCACGGGCCGGATCAACGGCTATATGATCCGCAATAAACTCCGCCTTTTCCGCGGTAAATCCAAGTTTTGTCAACAGGTAAGGAATGTCTTTCTTGTATGCAGATGCATCGGGGTAGCGCTTTCTTACTATAGAATCGAGCTCATCCTGTTTGTAGGCGCCGCTTGAACGGAAACCATTATACCATATGTCGAACGGTTCCAGGGATCTTCCCAGACGGGTCTTTATCAATTCGGCGACCTTCCCCGCAACTGAAGAAGACAGGACCTGTTCGAACATGCTCCGCACACGTTCTTCAGGTATTTCGCGGCTCTCATTGAACCTTCTGTCTATAAGAGTCGGCGCGGTCGGCGAAAAGGCATCTACTTTTTGAGAAGCATGAAATGTTTCCAGAATTATCGTGTATCTCCGGTTGGGCTCTGGAGAATCGTTTATATCAAGGTCCTTCGCATCGATTCCTTCATAATCCTTGGCTCCCGCCCGGAATACTTCATTTGTGAATGGATTCCAATCGACGCGTGGATTGTCGATGACAACTTCAGGTATCGTCTGGTTCACAATTCTTTTCATTACTTTCATTATCATGCGCTGCCGTGCCAGTCCGTTTGCAAGATCTGTATAAGCGGCCTTGATTTCATCCCGGAGATTCCAATGGGAAAGAAGCCTCATCTTCGGCGGAAAAAGCCTCCTGCCCTCATTGTCCAGCAAATGGTGCATCCATATATTGTACCCGGCGACATATCGGTCGGCATGAGCTGCGGCTTCCGCAAGAGACATGCTTACATCCGCCGGGATCCTCTTCGAAAATCTTTGGGCCAGCCTGGTCTCGGCCCACTGTCGTCTCGACCAATGAGGCCCTTCTTCAAGCCGCTGCTCCAGCGTCGTCAATGGAAAATTTAGAAGGGCCGCAAATGCCGCCTTGTTTGCAAAAAAGTCATCCATTACATGAGCGGAAGGATCATAACCGGCAAACACGTGATCGAGCGGAACCATGGGGCCTATATCCAAATCGGCCTGAGCCCTGAACGCGAGGATGATTTCGTTCATATTCCCATCGAGCTGCTCGAGTAAAGTCTCGAAACGCAAAAATAATTCATTCAACGCCCTTTCATCCTTCGCGAAATGGGTTCGAACGAAATCTTCGAATTGCCGCGGGCCGCCGTCCTCTTCCCTCCAGAACCGGCCAACCTGTTTCATTCCCCTCATAAGCCTTTCAACGGCATCCGGTCCGAGTTCTTTTTCCAGCTGTTGTTCCAAGACAGACATTGAAGCATCCATCCATGTCGGTTTTTTTGCATGAGCGTTCATTGAAATCGCTCCAAAGATAATAATTACAATTGTTATAAAATTAATGAATTTATTTCCAGCTCTTCTCATCTCTCAGTCCTCCGGAGGTGCTATTCTGGGCCCGGCCGTGATTACATCCTTGGAACAGTTCTTCTCAAAAAGCTTAAAATTCTCAACAAACCTGGATGCCAGTTCCCTATATTTCCGCCAATACTCGTCCCGATCGCCCCATGAACCCGCCGGATCAAGCACGCTCTCCGGAACGTTTGAACAGCTTTTCGGTACTTCAAATCCGAAAATCTCGTCTTTTCTGTATTCGACCTTGTCGAGATCTCCCCGCAGGGCCGCGTTCAGGAGATTGCGAGTGTGCTTGATGCTGATGCGTTTGCCGACCCCGAATCTTCCACCTACCCAACCGGTATTGACCAGCCAGCATCTGGCTTCATGCTTTAATATTCTCGCTTTCAGTATCTTGGAATACTCGAAAGGAGTTCTTACCATAAATGGAGCCCCAAAACATGCGCTGAACGTAATCTCCGGCTCGATCCCGAGACCGATTTCCGTGCCGGCGATCTTAGAGGTATAACCGCTGATAAAATGATACTGGGCCTGCTCGGGTGTTAACCTGGATATGGGAGGCATAACCCCTGAAGCATCACACGTAAGGAAGATAATATTTCTAGGATGCTCATTTACGAACCCCCCGGCAGATGCGTTTGGAATGAACTCTATTGGATAGGAAGCACGGGTGTTCTCGGTTACGATATCATCGTCGAGATCGACTTTTCTGGTGACCGGATCGAAGACCACGTTCTCCAAGATCGTGCCGAAACGACGCGTGGCGGCGTATATTTGGGGCTCGTACTCGGACGACAGGCGTATAACTTTTGCATAGCAGCCGCCTTCGAAATTAAAAACTCCTTTCGCACTCCAGCCGTGTTCATCGTCTCCTATCAGCTGTCTTTCCGGATCGGCCGACAGAGTAGTTTTGCCGGTGCCGCTCAAACCAAAAAACAGGGCTACATCGCCGCCGGAGCCGACATTTGCGGAGCAGTGCATGGGAAGGACGTTCTGAAATGTGAGTAAAAAATTCAAAACCGTAAATATGGACTTCTTGATTTCACCGCCGTAGAGTGAATTTGCGATAATTCCCATGCGCTCGGCAAAATTAATTATTATTGCTGTCTCGGAACGCGTGCCGTCAATTTTGGGATCAACTTTGAATCCATCGAGGCAGATTATGGTGAAATCCGGAACGAATTTCTGAAGAACCTGGCGGTTATCTGCAGTTATGAACATATTACGCGCAAAAAGGCTGTGCCAGGCTTTCTCGGTGACAATCCTCACCCCCATCTTGTAATCGGGATCGGCCCCCGCGAAACAGTCCTGGACGAAAAGCTCTTCGTCCTGGCAGTAAGCCTGTACTCGGGCCAAAAGAGCATTGAATTTATCCGGATTGAAAGGGCGGTTGTGAATTCCCCACCAAACCTTGTCCTCGGTCGAATCTTCCCGGATTATGAATTTGTCGGCGGCGGCGCGCGCGGTGTGCCGTCCCGTATTTACCAGCACCGGGCCCAGATGGGCAACCTTGCCTTCATTTCTGAATACGATCTCTTCGTAGAGGGATGGATATGGAAGATTCCAATATATCCGGTCCAGATGCTCCAGACCGTGGTTTTCAAGACCGTAATCGGAGGCGAGCTCGACGGCTTCTTGCAGGGCGGGGGATGGAAACTTCAGATACTTCGCCATTACCAGTCCCTCACCAGTTTCCTGTCGCCGATAAAGAGCTCATTGGGGGATGCCGGATCAAGAGCCCATTTCATTCGCTCTATACCCTCGGTTATGTCTTTTACGGATCCGCAGTAACTCAATCTGAGGTAACCATCCCAGCCAAACGCGGATCCCGGAACGGTCAATACCTGCACCTTGTCTATCAAGAACTCGGATAGCTTACTTGAATCCTTTTCATATGCATTGAAATCCGCAAAGCAGTAGAATGTTCCGCCCGGTTTTGTCACCTTGACGCCCTCGAAGGAATCCAACAGCTGCATCATAATGTTGCGGTTGTTTTCCAGTGTCATTCGCAGGCTTTCAACCCCGGATTGGATTCCGTTCAAGGCTCCTGCAGCGGCCTTTTGAAGAACTACCGACGGGCCGGATGTTTGATGGGCCTGAATATTGGTCATCGTCTCTATGAGCTTGCGTTCGGCAACCGCCCAGCCGATTCGAAACCCCGTCATTGCGTACTGCTTCGAAACACCGTTGATCAGAATCAGTTTCGAATTGTCCGGAAAGCCGCCGGCGAACCGGCAGCAGTTGACAGGCCTAGCGCCGTCAAAAATTAGCCGGTGATATATGTCGTCCATAATAAGATAGATATCGCGCCCTGCACAGAAATCGATGATATCGGCGATGAATGCTTCGGAATAAACAGCGCCCGAAGGATTATTGGGGCTGTTAATGATCACGGCTTTCGTATATGGACCGACGCGCTCTTCTATATCTTTAATTCGCGGATGGAACGTGCCGTCTTCGGGGGCAACGGCTACTCCGACCGCACCGCAAATCCTGGCCATGTCGGGATAGCTCACCCAGTACGGTGATGGGAACAGAACCTCTTCCTGCGGGTTCAGGACCGCCTGCAGCGCGACCATAATGGCCTGCTTGGCACCGCCTGAGACTATTACATTCTCCGGAGCGACGAGATGTTCGTAAAATTCTTCGGTATAACGAATTATGGCTTTTTTTAACGCGGGAATGCCGTCGGCGGGAGTATATCTTATTTCACCGGTGTTGAGGAGACCGGCGGCTGAAACTATGGCATCGATCGGGACCTTGCTTTTCGGCTCCCCACCACCCAAATGAATAACCGGCTCGCCTTTCTCGCGAAGTATGGCGGCTTTTTCATTGAGCCGGAGTGTGGGGGACGGTTTTACCGTCCTTGCAATTTGACTGATACTCATAAGGTGGATTCTTTAAAGTTGCCCTGCCAGCACATTGATCGACTCGTGAGCTTATTTGAAGCCCGGCTTCCAGGCAAGCAATATTTTGACCCTGAAAATTATTACTCGTAATCCCGAGGAACGGCGCAAATCATTACCATGGGGCTCGTGTCAGAGGTATTGATGTATTGATGCATCTCGTTGGGCATGATAAGTGCAAAATCGCCCTTTTTCACGGGTTTTTTCTGCTCATCGGCTGTAACAACGACTCCTTCGCCTTCGATTATGTAATTCAAATGTTCCTGGTCGTGAAGATGGCGGGGGGTATGGCCACCCGGTTCGATTGTAAAAACGCGAAAAGAAAAATTCGGGGCGCCGTCTGATTTGCCCAGGGGAACCTTCTTGGTTACACCCCTGGAACCCGTCATTCCTACATCCCGTGATTCTGTAGCCATTAAATTAGTGATTTTCATTAACGCCTCCATGCTCCACAAATACAAATGCAGCGGCTCGGTCTGGAACCAGGTTTTATATTATTCGTATCCTTAAAATAGTACATGTGCGAACGCGGCGCAACCAGGAGATCGATAAGCCGGCGCGAGCCGGGGACTATAAAAACCTGTTATAATTCATTCAAATATCCTATTATTACTGAATAATTATCGGGCGCGAGCCCGCGCGGAACTAAAGGCGCAGCTGGGTGTTCAAACCATAATCGCAATGTTCATTATTTCGATCCGGATTCCAGGTTTTCCGCAGTTCACACTACCCCGCATATGCCGTCATCAGCCTTAATCCTGAAAGGTAGTACGATTATGCTCATACTGTTTAAATCGATAAAACTCAATATAAACAAGTTTATTGGCTGCAAGCGGACTCCAGCCGGATTTTTTGCTGCTTCGATTTTTATTGAATCTGCGGCCATTTTGCTGGTTATCCTGCCGCTGATAATCTCTCCCGGCTGCAAGAAGAAAAATGAATCCCAAAAATTACATGGCGCCGGCCAGAGCGCTCAAGCTGATAAAAACAAACATTCCGGCGAGCACAAGCCCTCCCGCCCGCCGGTTCCGGTCGCCGTTGCTCCCGCCGCGGCAGGTTCGATATCAAGCTACTACAAAGCAACAACCGCTTTGGAAGCCGAGAAGGAGGCCCAGATTCTCGCGCGAGCTTCCGGCGTGGTAAAAAAATTAGACTGCGAAGAAGGCGACATCGTTCGCGAAGGCAAAAAGCTGTTATACATAGAAGACACTGAATACAAACTGCGTCTGGCCGAGGCCCAGGCTAAGACTTTGACGCTTCAGGACAAGTTCGACCGAATGCGAAACATGTGGAAGAAAAGCCTGGTTTCGGAAGAGGAATTCAACTCGGCGAGAAACGAATTAAAAGGCGCCAAAGCTACCGAGGAGATTGCCAGACTCAATCTGTCTTATACTGTTGTGACCGCGCCGTTCGACGGCCACATCGTCGGCCGAATGGTGGACATAGGACAGAATATAAGCGCCGGGGCTCCGTTATTCACCATTTCCGATTTCAACCCTCTTCTGGCCAGGGTTTATGTGCCTTCAAAAGAATTCAAGAAGCTCATGCCGGATCAACCAGTTGAGCTGATACTGGATAGCACGAAGAATAAACTCCAGGGCATGATCAAACTCATAAGTCCTATAATCGATCCTGCCAGCGGCACTATTAAAATCACGGTACAAATAATGAGCTATCCCGCCGGTACTCGACCGGGGGATTTTGCTGAAATCAATATTGTTACCGAGAAGCGCCTGGGAACCGTTCTCGTACCCAAAAGCGCCGTCTTTACAGAAAGAGGAGAGCGTATAGCGTTTATTGCCGTCGAAAGCGCCGCCGAAAGGCGGATTGTCGAAGTTGGATTCGAAGACGACTTGAACGCCGAAATCTTAAGCGGCATAGCACAAGGCGAACTAGTGGTCATAAAGGGACAGCACTCTCTCAAGCACGGCGATCATTTGAAAATACTCAACTACAGCCAGAAGCATGGCAAAATGTCCCAGCGGGACGGTGATCGATGAAACCGCTCATCGACCTGGCCGTTAGGCGCCGCGTCAGCGTCTTCATGGCGGCGATTGCTGTGGCTGTTTTTGGCTTTGTTGGATACAGCCGGCTTTCCCTGGAACTCTTCCCCGATATAACCTATCCATCCATAACCGTACAAACCGATTTTCCCGATACGGCTCCCCAGGAAGTAGAGAACCTGATTACGCGGCCCGTCGAGGAGGCGGTCGGCGTTCTTCGGGGGCTGCAAACGATTCATTCCGTGTCGCGCCCGGGCATATCGGAAGTCACACTGGAATTCACATGGGATTCCGACATGGATATGCTAAGTATGGAAGTAAGAGACAA
Organism: uncultured bacterium; assembly: GCA_964654695.1. Classification (GTDB taxonomy): domain Bacteria; phylum Krumholzibacteriota; class Krumholzibacteriia; order WVZY01; family WVZY01; genus CAZZKJ01. The sequence continues at coordinate 29,494 of CAZZKJ010000014.1, forward strand.
ACTCGACCGCCTGGTGCTGCCCGACGAGGCTGAAGATCCGGTTGTGCTCAGGTTCGATCCTTCGCTAGATCCTATAGCAAGGCTTGCGATTTCCGGCCCTGATGAGCTTGTAGACATAAGGAGATTGGCCGAGAAAAAATTGAAACTCGATCTGGAAACCGTCCTCGGGATCGCTTCAGCAGAAGTGAAGGGAGGATTGGAAGAAGAAATAAACATAGATGTCGACCAGGAACGCCTGGCCGCGCTGGGAATTCCCATCGACCGCCTGAGACAAGTAGTAGGGTATTCCAACATCAATCTTCCGGGCGGTCTGCTCCGGAGTTCCGACAGCCAATTTCTCATCCGCACCAAGAATGAATTCGAAAACGTCGAAGAAATCTCCGACTTGATCGTATGGCGGAACGGCTCTTCGTTCGTGCGCTTGGGAGACGTCGCGGTCGTCCGTCGCGGCCATAAGGAGCGGGAAGAAATAACGAAGATCAATGGTCGTGAATGCGTCGAACTGGATATTTACAAAGAAGGAGATGCCAATACCGTAGGAACGGCCGGGAAGCTTCAGGAGAGATTGGCGGCATGGAGAGAAAAACTGCCGCCCGGCTATACGCTGACAACACTTTTTGATCAGTCTCATTTCATCAAGCAGTCCATAGACGAGGTTCGAAACGCAGCCCTGCTCGGTGGTCTTTTAGCGGTACTTGTTCTTTTTGTTTTTTTACGGGATGCGCGCAGCACTTTCATTATCGCCACATCGATTCCTCTGTCGGTGGTCGCCACCTTCATATTGATGTACAGAATGAATATTTCTCTCAACATCATGTCTTTGGGCGGCCTGACTTTGGGTATAGGAATGCTGGTTGATAATTCTATTGTTGTTCTTGAATCGATATTCCGCAGAAAGGCCGGCGGAACCAGCCTGGCGTCTTCAGCCGTGGAAGGAACATCGGAAGTAGGCTCGGCGGTAATTGCATCCACACTGACCACGGTTGCGGTTTTTCTGCCCATCATCTTTGTAGAAGGCATTGCAGGTCAGCTTTTCAAAGACCAGGCCCTAACCGTCACTATAAGTCTGCTTGCATCTCTCGTGGTTGCGATTACCTTGATACCGATGCTGAGCTCGCTGGGTTCAGGTGGTACATCCCGGCCGGGATCTTCTGCGGTGGCGAGCGACACCCCAATGCTCTCTTTGGGCAAAATTTCGATTATTTACGACAATCTTCTGCGAACGGCCATAAACCGGCCATGGCGAACGCTTTTCATAGCTTTCGCTCTTTTTGCATGCTCCATCCTGTCCCTGCGCTGGATCGGAACGGAGCTCATTCCGCCTTTGAGCGAAGGCGAGTTCTATTTTGAAGTCAAAATGCCTGAGGGCGCTTCTCTGGCCGCAACTGATCAAGTGATATCTCTGATGGAGAAGGAGGCAGCCGACCGGGGAGGGATCGGAACGTATTTCAGTTCCGCAGGCAGCAGGCTCGTAACCGGGGGCATGTCCCTAAACACGAAGGCCGAAAATCTCGGGCAGCTCAACATCGTAATGAAAGATAGAACCAACGAGGATCTGGAATCCGAAACCGCCGATATTCTCAGGCAAAAATTCGAGCTGATACCGGACCTGGAAGTAAAATTCGGCAGGCCTTCCTATTTCAGCCTGAATATGCCGGTTGAAATCGATCTATTCGGTGAAAACTTGAAAAACCTGAGAGATTATTCGCTGCGTCTTGCCGAAGCGTTGGAATCCGTTCCCGGAATTGTCGATACGCGTTCCTCGCTAGAGGCCGGCACTCCGGAACTTCAGGTGGTTTTCGACAGGCGAAAACTCGCTTCGAAGGGATTAGGAATGGATGTCCTGTCGGAAACGCTCAAGAACCGCGTACTCGGAAATGTGCCTACGCGCTTCAAGGAAGAAGACCGTCAGATAGATATAAGAATTCGTAATCAGGAGGTGGACCGTAAATCTTTAAAAGATGTCGAAAACCTCATCCTGCCGGGGCCCGGCGGCCGCCCCATACGCCTGCTGTCTGTTGCGGACGTGCTTATCGACAGGGGACCCGCCGAAATTCACCGGCTCCAACAACAGCGGGCCGCAGTCATATCGGCCAACCTCGAGGACCTGAGCCTGGGATCGGCGGTGGCCGCGGTTGGAGACGTTATTGCCTCCAATCCCCCTCCCGCGGGCATCACGAGCGAAATCGGCGGTCAGAACCGCGAGATGCAGGTCTCTTTTTCCAGCCTCCGCTTTGCTCTTGCCCTTGCCGTCTTCCTCGTTTACCTGGTTATGGCCGCTACGTTCGAATCGTTCGTGCATCCGTTCATAGTTCTTTTTACGATTCCATTGGCGCTGGTGGGCGTAATCGGCGGCCTGCTCGCAACCGGAACCACCATAACCGTTATTGTTCTCATCGGCATTATTATGCTGGTAGGAATAGTCGTGAACAACGCCATTGTATTTATAGATGCGGTAAACCGCATGCGCAGACAGGGTTTTGATAAAATCCAGGCGGTTATCCATGCCGGCCATATGCGCTTGAGGCCGATATTGATGACCGCCTTGACCACGATACTCGCCCTGATTCCGATGGCCCTGAGCTGGGGCGAAGGAGCCGAGCTGCGATCGCCGCTTGCGATCACCGTCGCCTCGGGTTTATTTTTAAGCACGGTACTTACATTGGTAGTAATCCCCGCCGCTTATATTATAGTCCCTTCCCGCGTCCGCACGGATACCGCGGACAGAAAGGAATAAGCCGGATCTCATGACGCTTCCCGAATTGGCAATCAAGAGACACGTGACGACGCTAATGATTATTGTCAGCCTCGTGGTTCTCGGCGGTATCGCGCTTTTCAAGCTGCCCCTGGCTTTTATGCCGGAAATAGAAGAGCCGCAGATCTTTGTTCGCATTCCATATCCAAATGCCTCCCCTGAACAGGTGGAAAGAACCATTGTCAGGCCGGTGGAGGAAACCCTCGGCTCGTTGAGAGGCGTAAAGCACATGTTCTCTATTTGCAACCAGGACGGAGGCATGGTCCGTCTTCAGTTCGATTGGTCATATGATATGAAACTGGCCCGTGTTGAAGTCTGGGAAAAACTCGACCGTATAAAAAACGATTTACCAGAGGATATCGGCGATATAACCGTAGGCTCGAATTGGGATTCCAGAGAAGCGGACATGCCCATTATAGAAGGCAGGCTGTCTTCGAACAAGGACCTGAGCGAGAGTTACGACCTGCTGGAAAGAAAGATTGTCAAGCCGCTGGAAAGAATACCCGGTGTTGCCCAGGTGCGCCTTGACGGTGTGAATCCCAAAGAAGTGAGGATCAACCTCAAGGTTGCAAAGCTCGAAGCCCACCGCATCGACATACGCGAAATAGCTCAAACGCTCAGGAACAGCAATTTTGATCAGTCCCTCGGAAAAATCATTGACGGCGAAAACAAATACTCGCTGCGAACGGTCGGAGCCTTTGCGGATATCGAAGAAATAAAAAACCTTCCCGTCAGGAGCGACGGCTTGAAACTCGAAGACATCGCCGATGTCGTTTACAAAGAGCCTCCGCTCGAATACGGCCGGCATTTAGATGGGAATTTCGCCATCGGAATCACTATCAACCAGGAATCAACGGCCAACACCGTTCGGATTTGCGATGAGATCCAAAACCGCATCAAGGCAATGGACAGTGATCCTGATCTCGAAGGCATAAACTTCCTGGTATGGTTCAGCCAGGGAAGCGAAATACGGAAAACCCTGAAAGATTTGATCTTTACCGGTGTTATAGGAGCTATTCTCGCTTCTCTCATTCTATACGGCTTTCTCCGAAGGTTTTCTTCGACAATCATATCCGTCCTTTGCATTCCATTTTCCCTCATAGTGACCTGCGGTTTCGTATGGGCTCGAGGCCATTCGCTCAACACTCTTACTCTTCTCGGTTTGATCGTCGGCATCGGCATGCTGGTCGATAATGCGGTTGTAGTTATTGAAAACATATTCCGTTACAGAGAACTCGGACGCGATCGGAGTGAAGCGTCGCGTCTGGGAGCGAAGGAGGTTTCGACCGCCGTCACGGCCGCAACGCTGACCTCTGTAATTGTATTTCTACCGCTGATTTTCAACAAGCCCACGGAAATGAATATTTATCTCAAGGAACTGGCGGTTACCGTTTGCTTGACATTGCTGGCTTCCCTGTTCATCAGCCAGACGCTGATTCCCATGGCAACTTCATGGTTCATAAAATCCAAGCCCCATACCCGGGGAAGAATTATGGATTTTATAGAGCGCCGTTATCTGAAAATACTGAAGTATAATCTCAAACATCGGTGGCTAACACCGGTTATCGGCACGCTCGTCTTCGCATCGGCCGTTTATCCTTTTACACACATAGACCTGCATTTTGATACCAGCAGGAACGAACTCTTCGTTCAAGCCCGCTATGAGATCAGTGAAGAATTGAGCCTGGAAAAGAAGGAAAAACTGGTTGAAAGTATCGAGAAAATACTGGAACCCCACCGTGCCGAACTGATGGCAAAATCTATATATAGTTTTTGGAGCGACCGATGGACTCTTACCAGGATCTATCTGGAGGACGGAAAGGCCAATGAAGAAAATATCTCCCTTGTCCGGGCCCGGCTGCGCAAACTGCTTCCCGAAGTCGCCGGGGTGCGCTTCGAAGTTCTTGAGAACCGGCAGCACTGGCGCATGGACCGGGGCAAACGGATTGCGTTCCAGATTGTCGGCGAAGATTCCGAGGTTCTGGCTAAACTTGCCGAGGAAGCACGCAAACACATCGACAAAATTCCCGGCTTGTCCGAATCTTTCGCCAGCAACGAAGCCGGTAATCAGGAACTGGTGATCGAGCCCAACCGCGAACTTGCATCGAAATACGGCATTTCCCCGTTTCAAAGCGCTGAAGTAGTGGGGCTTACATTCCGCGGCCGAAGGCTGCAGCGTTTTCGATCCGGAGATGGGGAACGAGAAATGAGGCTCACTCTTGATGAGCAACAAAAAGAAACCCGTTCTCAGCTTCACAACCTGCCGATATGGACATCATCGGGCGATAAAATCCCGCTGGCTTCTCTTGCAGATTTCAATGAAGTGCCCGGGGCCGAGCATATACAAAGAGAAAACAGACTCACCAGCATGTGGGTCGGGGCGAAATATGAAAAAGGCACGCGTGAGAAATACATGCCTGCAGTCACGGCGGCTCTTCAAAGCATGGTGTTTCCCTACGGATACTCGTGGACTTTCGGACGCTGGCAGGAAAGACGAAAAGAACAATCCCGAGAATTCCTGGTTAATCTTCTCCTGGCGCTGCTTTTGGTCTTCGCCGTAATGGCCGGTCTTTTCGAATCCGTCAGGCAGGCCGCAGCCTTGATGATTGCGCTTCCATTTGCGCTATCCGGCGCGGTATGGACACTTTTCTTTACGAAAACGGATTTCGACCAGCCCGCAGCCGTAGGATTGCTGCTTCTGATAGGCATAGTCGTCAATAACGGCATCGTGATGATAGCACATATAAACGGCTACCGGCGCTCAGGCGTATCGAGATACGATGCAATGCTCAAAGGAGGAACCGAGAGGCTTCGTCCGATTTTGATGACCGCGGTCACTACCCTTCTTGGACTGGTGCCGATTGTCTTGCAAAAACCGTCCCTGGGAGGGGTCTATTATTATTCGATGGCTCTGGTAATAATGGGCGGGTTGGCCGTTTCGACTTTCTTGACTTCAGTGCTTCTACCAACCAACATCACTATTATTGAAGATTCCCTCTCGTTCGTGGGCCGGGGGCTCAAGAAAACCAGGCATAAACTTGCAAAGAGACAACCCAAGGATTCTGAGATTTCTTGAAGTTCTATGCTTTCTCGTCAATCTCCAAGAACATCATGGAGCACGCGGCTCAGTTCATTTATTCTGAACGGCTTGGCAAGTCTTCCGGCAAATCCGTATTCCTTGTAAAATGATAAAACTGGATCATTGGAATAGCCGCTTGACACAACCGCCCGTATTTCGGGGTCTATCTGGGTGAGTTCGTCTATTATTTCCTTGCCGCCTTTTCCCCCGCGTACGGTCAGATCCAATATCACGGCGTCGAAAGGCATTTTTGTCCCGAGGGCCTTCTTGTACATCTCAAAGCCTTCAGATCCATCGGCGGCCGCTTCCGGGGAATATCCCAATTCCTCCAGGCATGTAATAAAAAACTCGCGGACAACTTTTTCATCATCGACTATCAATATTCTTCCTTTGCCCGTGAATATTTCCATATTCTCGATTCCGGATCCGGCAATTTTCTCGCGGGTTGCCGGAAGAAGAATTGCAAATGTCGAACCTTCTCCCTTCCGGGATTCCACATCGATAATTCCGCCGTGCCTCTTGACGATCGAGTATGCGCTTGATAATCCCAGGCCGCTTCCCTTCTTTTTCGTGGTATAGAAAGGATCGAAAATCTTCTTCAATTCTTTCTCGGAAATTCCAGGACCTTGGTCTATTACCGATATTCTTACATATTCGCCGGGATTAAGACCCAAAAAACTCCTGTCATCGACAACAGCATTCGAAACCTCGATTCGAATTGCCCCTCCTCTTTCCATCGCCTGGTCAGCATTTATTACAAGATTGCTTATAACCTGCACTATCTGATCCTCATCTACGTTCACGTTCAGCAAATCTTCTTGAATCTCAAACTCGCACCGCACATTGGATCCATGAAGTCCGATTTCGGCAGCCTCACGTACGATATTACCAATTGAAATTACTTTTCTTACCGGATCGCCCCCCCTGGCAAACGTAAGAAGCTGGAGGGCCAGGTTCTTGGCTCTCACTGCCGATTTATCTATTTCTTTTAAAAACCGCGAAAGATGGGGATTGTTGCCCGCGTGCTTCCCGGCCAATGACGCGTTTCCTATTATTCCCAATAGAATATTGTTGAAATCATGAGCAACTCCACTGGCCAGCATCCCCAAAGCATCCAGTTTCTCCATACGCTCAATGATCTTCTGAAGCTTGAGCCTGTCGGTTACGTCTTCGACGAACTCAATTACCGATATTACATCTCCGTTTTCGCCGAAAACCGGTGTCGCGGTGATTCTGAAATTGATTATTTCACGGCCGGCGAGAGTATCCGTAATGCTTTCATGAACCTTCCCATCTTGAAATACTTTTATGGTGGGGCAGTAACTGCAGATTTCATTCCTGGGAGGATCATTAAAAGCTTTATAACAAAACGCGCCGGTGCCGGGATCTATTCCCGGATACCATTTCTTCATCTGCTCGTTAAGCGCAAGAATTCTCATATCGGGACTGATTTCCGCAATCCCCATGGATGTCCGCTCGGCTAACTTTCTGAACATAGCCTCGGAGTCCCGAAGCTTGGTTTCCATTTCCAATTTGCTGGTTATGTTTGTCAAGATACAGTGTGTATATTTCATTTCTCCCGCGCTTCCGTAATGAATTTTCCCGTTCACTTCGGCAAATACATTCCCTCCGTCTTTTCTTTTCAGTTCGAAACGAACATTATGCACCTCTCCGGATTCAATAAACCTGGGAAAAATTTCTTTCAGGGTTTCGAGGGAAGCTTCCGTGAGAAAATCGCCAATCCACTTGCCGATTACTTCATTTCTATCGTATCCAAACATTTCGAGCCATGAGGAATTCACCCTCAGGATTATTCCCTCGGCATTGAGGGACTGATACGGCAAAGGGGCGTCTTCGAAAAGACTTTGGTAGGTTCCTTCGTTTTTTGCGGACGAATCAACATTCCTTTTCGGGCCGGGAGACTTTCGCTGGGAAGTATCGGGTTCGGCAGACGGTTTGGGCTCCCCGCCTGCGATTTTAGTATTTGGTGTTTCCTTTTCCATCTTACCTTCGCGGTGTTTTGCGAATTCAAAGGCAGCGATGGTTCAAGATGCAGATAATTCTCGAAAACATGGACCTGATAAGAGTGTTTTAGGGTTATTCCGGATATTACTACTCCATAAATTAATGTCAACATTTAATTAAATAGTTATCCGCAGTCTTTTGGTCCAAATAAAGGACTATTCGAACCCGGGAGGGTGCATTTCATCAAAACCGGTAACGGCCTGATAGGCATTCGCCGCAGCAAGTTTATATGTCTCATCGAATAGTCTGCCAATCAGGCTGATGCTGGCGGGACCGCCTTTCTCGGTGAATCCGTTGGGAAAGACGATACATGGATGGCCGGTGAGGTTTGTTAGAAGCAGGTTATGGCCACCGAATGACGGAGCCAGATACAAATCCACCGATACGAAAAAGCGCGCGACACGCGGGAGCGGACTCCCGGCGCATCGCGCGCTTTTTTCTTAAGTAGTCTGTGTGTTACATCCAGTTGGTTTTACTGCGCATTCTATAGCTTTTGGGCGTTTGAAGCCAGGTATTCGGCCACGCCGTCCGAAGTGGCTTTCATTCCCTGCTGTCCGTCGGTCCATCCGGCGGGACAGACTTCTCCATGCTTTTCGAAATGATGAAGGGCATCGATCATGCGCAGCATCTCGTCGACATTGCGGCCCAACGGCAGATTATTTACCACCTGGTGCTGCACAACACCGTCCTTATCTATAAGAAAAGATGCGCGCATCGCAACTGCGTCAGGATGTTCTATGCCGTATGCCTGAGTGATGGCATGATTGATATCGGCCACCATCGGAAACTGAACCTCGCCAATACCGCCCTTATCAATAGGAGTGCTCCGCCAATTGAAATGCGTAAAGTGCGAATCGATGGAAACGCCAACCACTTCAACGCCGCGTTTTTTGAATTCTTCCAGCCTGTGATCATGGGCGATTATCTCGGTAGGACAGACAAAAGTAAAATCCAGTGGCCAAAAAAACAGCACTACGTGCTTACCCCTTAGATCGGAAAGCTTGAAATTCTCCTTTATGCTGCCGTTCGGCATAACGGCGGGCGCTGTAAAATCCGGCGCTTCCCTTGCAACTAATACACTCATACCAGACTCCCTTCAGTGTTAATCGATAATGCTTGCAATTACCATTTAGACCATCGTGATGCGGCCGGGCTTCCTTTAGAGCAAAGTCTTATCAAGATAATCTAATAAATATTTTTATAAAGTCCAGAACTTCTTTTCGCTCCATCAATTGACTGGAATTATTTTATGTATCCCAGGCTTTTCAGCGATTCGTAAGTTCTATCATCCAGAGTAGGTGATGGAAGGGCGGAAGTCATAACCCCTTCGCCCATGAGTTTGGCGGAAAACCGCTTCAAAACCTTAAACTCTTTTGACGCATCCTCGAGCCGGGAAATTAACAGATTATTTATTTCGTTGGGATCCGAATCCAGATTATAAAATTCATCGGGGGCAAGCGCGCCTTCGATCAATGCATTCATACTCCAGAATATCGTCCTCAACCCGCGCGGTCTCTTCGCCCAGTCCGTAAGCCGATGAACGTACTTTGTAGAAATTCTTCTCAAAGCGCGTGTCCTCCCCGCCCGGTCATGAGCGCCGTATCCGGCTTCGATATAAACAAACTCATTGAGCTCAGCGTTGTTGGCTTCCCCCAGAATGGGAATCAGGCTTTTTCCCTGAATCTCTTTTCGTTTATCGATATCCAGCGCATCTAGAATTGTGGGAAGGATATCCACCGTCCCAACCATCGCTTTTGACCGGAAGTGCGCTTTGGATATTCCGGGGGCACGAATAATCAACGGTATGCGCGCGGAAGGCTCATAGGGGTGCAGCCCGTGCTCAAAATAATAGTCATGTTCTCCAAGGCTTTCTCCGTGGTCGGCCGTGAAAACAACGACTGTATTTTGGAAAAGCGAGTGCTCTTCGATCCATTGGAGAATTCTCTTTACCTGGTCGTCGCAAAAACGAATCTCTCCGTCGTAAAGATCGATCTGCCTCTTCGTCGGAGATTCGTCCTGGGAACTAGCTTTTGAAAACAGCATTTTATAAGGTTCAGGTGGCGCGTAAGGAGTATGAGGATCGGTAAAATGCACCCAAAGAAACCAAGGTTTTTCTCGGCCTGAATTTTCTTTCAACCATTTCATAGCCAGATCCGCCCCGGTGCGGGCATCCTTGTGTCCATGTATGTACTCTTCGAATCCCTGATCGAAACCAAAAGCAGGATAAAGATTACCATTTGTGATGACCGCTCCTGTACGCCAGCCTGATTCGTGCAGGTATTCGGCCATGGTCCGGTTTTCCGCCGCGAGAGCCTGCATGGCGCCGCTGATGCCGTGCCGCACCGGGTACGTACCGGTGTGAATCGATGCGAAGCTGGGGCTGGTTTTCGGCCGCTGGCAGAATGCATTTTCAAAGATAATGCCTTCCCCGGCCAGATGGTCAATCGCCGGCGAAGTGAGCTGTGCATATCCATAGCAGCCAAGATGATCGGCGCGGAGAGTATCGATCGTAAGGAGAATTAGATTCCAATTCTTGCCGGCAGGGGTGGAGAAGACGGCCCCGGCCTCTTCTGGTTCGGCTCTTTCCAAAGGAGCAGCCCCGTCATTGAGGACCGATCCTCTGTTAATTACGGACACGATCGAAGGCGTGAAATAAAAAACCACCCCCGCCGCCAGCATTGAAGCGGCTGTCGCTCTTCGTCGAAAGGCAGAACCGGGTTCTTTCAAAGTCCGAAATTTTTTACAGCGATTGATGCTCGCCGAGATAAGCACCAATGATACTATAATTCCTGCGCCCGCAGCAGCCAGGGCCGTGCTTTTTCCGAACCGTTCCTTAGCCAGAAAAACCGCCCATAACAGAAGATATGTGAAGAAAACGCTATAAAATACCGGCCTGAAAAACCGCGCAGGAAAAAACACCGGACGTCGGGAGACGAGAGAAGCCGCCGCCCACAGAAAAACCGCGCTGAGAATTCCCCCCAGGATTCCGATACCTGCATATGAACTGCACGTTGAAATGGTTTCGCCGATCGGCGACAAAACGAACAAACCGCCCCGGTAAAGAATATATGCGTGGAGCAAACCAATGAGCATTCCCGCAGCGGCGCCATCGATTATGAAAAGTTCGAGCAATCGCAGCCGGTTCCAATTGTTTCTCCTCATTTGCTTATGACCTTTATCCATTCGCCTTTGTCAACTACCTGCTCAAGGGGTTTTTCATTTATAAGAGCGCACTCTCTCTTTTCTTTCTGCCTCACGCCGATATCGAGCAGTGCTTTTTCGAAACTTCCCTCCCTCGGAATTCTTTTCAAGATTATACGCCGTGGTTTTGTAGCCAGAATTCCTTCGTCCCTGATCCGGTCAAACCCATTCAATACACGATCGAAAAAGCGCATATAATCCGCAAAAACATCTTTGCCGGCAAAAGCATGAAAGATATAATTCCTGCCGTCTTTCGTCACGAAAAGCGACATCACGGCGATTACTCTCTCATCGCTGCTTACGATTGACCGGAGCTTCAGTGCGTCAAAACCGTTAATCCTGACTCGATCGCGTTTCTGAACTGCCGCTTTGCTTTTGGTAATGAAGGTTTGGGCCTCACCGTTGAGCGAGCCGGATTTTCCCAAAGTCATTTCGAGCACGGCATTGTTATCGGAGCTGACGAGCCGTACGGAGACAGGCGTGTTTACTAGCTTCCATCCTTGCGGAACCGGAAACTTGAAACCAAGATCCGGATGATAAAATATGCCGTTCTCGGAAAATCCCTGCCTGGGATCCTCACCATAGATCATGCCGTCGATCATTTTGAGGTATGCGTATTTCTTCAGCTTTAAAGGCTTAAACGCTCCTTTGGCCTGCCGCTCGGAAGCAAGTCTGTGAACCCTGTTTTCCCGGTCTCCGGGATCCGGATGAGTCGACAGGAAAGCCGGCAGGCTCTTTTGGCCTTCAATTGAGTTCATTTTTTTCAATGTTCCAAAGAATCCTGCCATTCTGTGGGCGTTGTAACCCAGATCGGTGGAGTAATCAACTCCCAGCATGTCCGATTCTGATTCCTGTTTGCGGCTGAAGCTGAGGAAAAGCAGCCCGATTCCGGTTTCCGCCGCGCCGGCGATTTTCTCAAAATCCTTCCAAATCACGGAACCCAATCCTAATCCAAGACCCGCCAGGCCGGCTTTAGACATTTGTTCCGCGCTATGGCGGGCAACCACATGGCCGATTTCATGCCCGATGATTCCTGCCAGTTCATCTTCGGAATTTGCATGGGCCAGTATTCCGCGCGTAACGTAAACGTAACCGCCGGGAAGCGCAAACGCATTTACTACCGGACTGTCTAGCACTCGAAACGTGTACCGGAGATTCGGTCTCTGGGAGACCGCCGCCAGCGATTGACCTATCCTGTCGACATAGGCGGCAATATCGCGATCTTTATAAAGACCGTACTGAGCTATGATCTGCGGATCGGCCTCTTTGCCCATTGCGATTTCATGCGATTCACTTATCAAGGAAAATGTACGCTTGCCCGTCACATAATCTGTTGAACATGAAAACGACCAAACCATGACAATGAATAAAATCAATATACTGTTCGCTATTGTTGAGAAATGTTTGCTCATAGCCTCCCCCTTGTGAATTCATTCACCGGGAATTATCAGTTGTTTTGATACGGTATCCAAATCTGCAAAAGCAATAATATGCTCAAGCGGGGGTAATTTTCCAGCAGGAATATTGAATGGTCAGGAATCGCCGGAGGTATCCATATATTTTTTAATCATATATTTGAGCTTATCGCAGTCAACTGGTTTCGTTATGTAATCGTCCATTCCGGTCCGCAGGCATTTGTCCCTGTCCCTTTGCATCGCTCCGGCTGTGATGGCTATAATCGGAATATGAGAGCCCGTGATTTTCTCGCGATCGCGTATTTCCCTGGTCGTTTCGTATCCGTCCATTACCGGCATCTGGCAGTCCATGAGTATCATATCGTAATCCGAAGACTCCATTTTATCGATGGCTTCCCTGCCGTTATCGGCAGTATCGATATTCAGTTTTTCGTGTTTTAGAAAATTTAAAACCACTTTCTTGTTTATCAGGTTGTCTTCGACCAGGAGTATTCTGGGCGCGCCCGGGAAAAAATGGGACCCTGGATCTTCGACTGCGGAACCCTCGGAGATAGTGTGGCGCGTAATAATCTTATCGTTTTTTCCCGACGATTTGGCCCCCATAACGGAACCGAGAACGTTGAGCAGTTGCGCGGGGCGAACCGGCCTGGATAGATAGGCATCGAATCCGGCGGACTCCATCCTGGCGGCATCACCCTTGCGGCCCACGGACGTCTGCATCACCAGAACCGTATCCTTGATTTTCGGGTTCGCCCTCACACCGCGCGCGAAGCTCTCAGGAGTGATATCGGCCATATCGAATTCCACTATCGCTATTTTATAAGGATTATCTTCCCGGGCGGCTTTATTCATCGCCATTAGAGCCTCCTCTCCGAACTTGAACGAAATGCACAGCGCGCCGCATTTGGACAGTTGGTTCGCCATTACTCTCCTCGCTACATCATGGGAATGAATAACCAGGATCCTGGTTCCGGTCAAATCCACATCGGAAAGATTAGCCGGTTCCATTTGATCATCTATGGGAAGTTTCAACATGAACTCAAAGGTCGAGCCCTCTCCCGGCTTGCTGCTCACCTTGATCCTGCCTCCCATCAGTTCTATGAGCTGCTTGGAGATTGCCAGGCCCAATCCGGTTCCGCCGAACTTTCTGGTCATGGATCCGTCGGCCTGCGTGAATTTATCGAAAATTGCGTCTAATTTATCTTCGGGAATACCGATACCCGTATCTTTCACCGCTATCCAGAGATCAACGCCGCCCGGATATTCATTCAGTTTCTCAATACTAATCAGGACATAGCCTTCGTTCGTAAATTTAATGGCATTGCCGACTATATTTATCAGTATCTGCCTGATTCTTCCGGGATCGGCGACGAACCTGCTGGGAAGGGCGGGATCGAAATCGACGATCAATTCTATTCCCTTTTCTTTCGCCTGGGCGCCCACAACATCAGCGACTTCTTCCACTGCCGAACGCAAATCGAAGGGAATGGGATCAATGCTGATCTTGCCGGCTTCAATTTTTGAGAAATCCAGAATGTCATTTATGAGTTTCAACAGGTTATTGGCAGATATTTTTATTATCCGGGCGAATTCCTTCTGCTCATCATCCAGATCCGTATCCAGAAGTAGTTCGGTCATACCGATGACGCCGGTCATCGGTGTTCTGATCTCATGGCTCATATTAGCCAGAAACTCGCTCTTGGCTTTGTTGGCGGCTTCGGCTTCCTCTTTGGCTTTTTTCATAACTTCCTGGGATTCTCTGAGAAGCTTCAGATCCGTGACATTTTGTAGCATGACCATGGCCTGATCGACATCACCCCTGACGGTCTTCAGCGGCATAGCCGAAAGATAAATCTGCCGCACCTGTCCCTGGATTTCCAGGCTCAATTCACCGTGTTCCGTTTTGCTTTTCTTAAATGTTGCCAGGGCCGGACAAAGCTTGCACTCGCTCTCGGAGCATCCGAACAGCTCGTGGCATTTTTTAACTTCGCCGGATTCGCCTATGCCGTAGCAGTCGAACCATTCGCAAATCACCGAGTTCGCCCATAGCACGTTAAAAGACGAGTCAACAACCATAAAGCCGATGTCGGTGTGGTTTACAAGGGCTGAGAGTTTCTGTCTTTCTCTTTCGAGGAATTTTATATGCAGATCCTGATTATTAAACCATCTTTCGAGCTCTTCGATCCGGCTCTGCAGATAATTCATATCTTCCAGACTGTTGTTATCGAGATTGTTTTTCATCATTGATTACTATCCGCGTTTGAGATCAATTCATCTTTTTGCCCTTACCATGCCTCTTTCTCGCGGCATATTCTCCCGCAAGCCATTCCGCCACTTCTTCGACCATCTCTACTGAAGTCTCGTCGAATGCATTGATCTCATGGCTGTCTATATCTATTTGCGCGAAAATCTCATCACCCTCTCTGATCAGGACGACCAGTTCCGACTTGGTTGATGTAGAACAGGCAAGATAGTTTTTTTCCAGGTTTACGTTGGGAACATTCTTGTTGCATTTATCTTCTACCGCGCTCCCGCATACGCCTTTGCCCACCGAAATGAACACATGATCGGTCGGCGCGCCTATAAAAGGACCTAATCTGAGAACATCATCGGGAAAAAGCTCATATATACCGGTCCAATGGAAGCACGAGCTGGAATTGTGCAAAAATTCGAGGGCTTTTTTCAATATTTCCTCAAAACCGGAGTTTTCAGATTTCAGTTTTTCAAGTTTTTCACATATAGCTTTTCCTCGGGTCATCGCCACTCCATAACAAGATTCCGTCCTAATACACTTTCAGGCTTACTGCATTATTATCGGTAGGCCTGCATTGGTCTTTAACATAATTCCTATATAACAAAACTCTTTAACAGATAATCGCTATCTGTTGCTAACATTTATGTTATGCACGCCGTCGTGATGTGGTCTCTTACTCGCCTCCCATTTCCATCAGCCCTTCCTGCATGCCCATGACTTCCATCAGCCCCACTTTCTTATATCCTGCGGGCGCTTCGAATTCCGATTTCGGAATATCCTTAATTGTGGCTTCTATCACTTCGGATTCGGTATTGGTTGTACCGAGTTCATGGATCACACTCTTGAATTCGATACCGTTTTCGAGCAGCTCAAGATATTCGGGTGCATTATCCACCGAATCCTGCGTGAATTCCGTTTTTGTGCAGCCCTCAAACTTTGTCAGGAGGTCGATCATGGTCTTATATTCCTTCATCAACTTCTCTTCTCGCGTAATCCACGACTCTTTGTAGAGTTCTCCGTTTTTCAAAATTTTGTATTTGGTAGTTTTCATTCCCGCAACCTTGCCGCCGTCACCCGCCTCGACGATTGTAATTTTGGCCTTTGAGGCCTTCTCCTTGCCCATCATTTCCTTCATCATGGCCATCTGTTCAGGCGGTATATTCTTCATGAATTGATCCACCATATTTTTGACGCCGGAACACAGTTCCTCCAGCGTTCCCGAGCCGTAGATTTTTTTTGAACTGCTGTAAAATGTTATGTTGCCTTCCTTGTCTACAATCAACCCTCCGTCCGTCCATGTCGTTTTCATTTTTCCATTGGACAGCAAAGTAGTTTCTCCGTTCTTGTCCACCATCATCCAGCCGGCTTGAGCGGCTGCGCAGTTCAGCATTATTAAACCCGCCGCGGCAATGCAAACCAATTTGCCTGCGTGCTTGAGCATTACACACCTCCGATTGAGTCCAGAAGAATAGGGCCGGTTCCCGAATTGAAAGATGTAAAAAGCCCTTAAGTCAGAGCATTAAACAGATAACACAAACCGGTCTAAGTGCTCCATAACAATCTTACGGAGATGATTATCAAGGCCCGACCGGATTCCACCCCAGTTCTATGACTTCAAAATCGGCGGCGCTGAGGCTGTGAAAGGCGGGATTCAAGACGCCGCTGTTCCAGCGGTTATCCATGGTACCCTGAATGAACATATCGCTGCCGTTATCGGCCAGAATGAGTCCGTATTTTTTCATTGCCCTGAAGATCTTCTGCATGCCGGCGGAATAACCGCTTATATCGACAGATGCCTTGAGACGGAATCTGGCGCCGAGCGGAGGAGCGCTGCTGTTCGACCCGCCCACATGCGAAGCCGGCCAGACATATCCGTTCGTCGCTCGGGTCGTGAATCTCATTGCATGGGTTATCTCCCCGGATCCATACACTTCATCATATTTTATCAACCCGGAGAATACTTCCAGGCCGGCTGCATCGGTCGAGGTCCATCCTTCCGGCCGTCTGTCATTTGTCGATAGATTGAAAACCGCTCCCGAGGATGCCTCCCAGCGGGACAGAGATGAATTCCAATGCGTTCCGAATGTTTCGAAAAGAAACCAGTTGTCCCTGTCGACAATTAGCATATGCCGGTCGCCGCTCGTTCCTCCACCGGGAACACCCCCCTCTATAAAATTTGCCAGGAGATAAGCTTCATCGGGGATGGGATAGCCGGGAGCGCGGCCGGGGGCGCCGTCGTCGCTTTCATCGCCGTACGATGTAAATGTTATTATTTTCAAAGGTTCATTCCCCGACACCCCGATATAGGGAAGACCGTACGGCGGCTGCCCGAAATCCGGATGCATTGAAATTCCCGGCCCGATCCAGTTTATAAAATTCTGAGAACTGGGATCAAGCGGAGCGCTTGATACATCCAGATTCCACCAGTTATTCTGGGGACGAATCTGGCGTCCGGTAAAATCTTCATTGAGAACCGTTCCCGAACTTCCTCCACCGGAATTGTCTACTGTGACCGTAACCGCTACCGAAAATGCTGCATTATTCGACAAATCGACTGCTTTGGCATAAATCGTGTGAGGACTCTGATCGGCCAGAGATCTTGTATCCCAAAAATGTTCGTAAGGAGGATTGTATTCGATGGCGTTTTGAGGAACCGCATCATCGATATAGAATTCTACGAATTGAACACCGACATTATCATTTGCATCCGCCAGAATGTCGATCGTTCCGCTGACCACAGTTCCATCGTGGGGGTAAATAATTGTTGCAAAGGGAGGAGTTGTATCGCCCGGAGGATTTGAACCGTTCATCACGAACACGCTTATAGTATCCGAAAAATACTCGTCTGCGGAGGCATCCACAGCGAAAGCAAATATCGAATACCACGAAGAATCCGCATACGCTCTCGTATCCCAATTGTATGTATAGGGCGAATAATTGTCGGTGGCACCTGAAGGACTGGTTCCGTTTATGTAGAAACTCACCGCTGTGACTGCGGGATTATTTGCAACCGTGGCCGACAGGGTTACGTTCCCGGATAACGTGCTTCCATCCGCGGGCCCCGTAAGGCTCACCAGGGTGGGCGTAGTGTTGGGATTGCCGTTATTATTGTTTGAATCGGTTTCGCTGGGAGTGGGGCCGCACCCCAATGCCGCGATTACTCCGGCCAGGGACAATATGAAGATTAAACGGGCGATTCGAAAAATCATAACGCGCCTCCATGGATGTTTATGCTGGGATGAGCCGGGGCGCTGTTAGAAGCGCTTTTCTTCCCTTGTCGATCACATTGCAAGGAATTTAATATTATTACCGGAAAATTAAAAGCAATTATTATGCCCGGCAGGGTGTATTATGGAAGTCTTTATTTTATATAACCTAAAGAGCGAAGCTGTTCTATTCTTTCTTCCTGGTCTATGGCTTCCCTGATTCTTGCACTCCGGGAGGCAAGCCATTTCTTGGTATCATGGGTATCGACATACTCTATGGGAAACTTCGACAGCACGATTGGATCTATCAACCCACGCAGAGGAACTCCGTGCATATCCTTTCCGACCGGAATACCGAGGAGGGACAGGATCGTTGGGGTTATATCCGTTACGCTTCCTATTGTTGGAATCTCTGCGGGAGAAATTTCACCGATCTGCAGTGCTTGATGTTTTATTCCATATCCGCATGTTATAATCACGCCCGGAGGAGCATCCAGATGATGCCCTGAGGATCGCAGCCATGCCGGATCGGCGGTATTGAAAACCTGAGTTTTATTTTCCGCATGCATACCGTGATCGGAGACAATTATCACCGATGCATCGGCTGGAGCCAGCTGCAAGAGCTCGCCGATGGTTCTATCCACGAATTCATATTCTTTCTCTATTATATGCGCGTAGTTTTCTATCTGGCTTTTGTCGGGAGGATTATCGAACTGTTCGGGATGAGCGTATCTCCAGAATCGATGCGCTACAACATCCGTTCCACCGATATAGAGGGCCATCAAGTCAAAATGTTCTTTCTTTTCGAGAAGCATGCGGGCAGCTTTTATATACGTCGCATCGGCTCTGAACGCCCAAAGGGATTCCTTCCAAATCTTCTTTTCAAATTCCCCCGGAGGATTCGGCATTTCGCCGAACATGGATACTGTTATGCTGTCGAGGGACCCATCGACCTCTTCAAGAATATCCATGACTGTATTTTGATGATCCGGTGGATAAACCTGGCCTTCAATCCCTTTTAGAAACGCTCCCTTCATCATTCCTTCCTGCGGATTCTCGAGAACTCCCAGCGTGTTGGTCTGGCTGATCATGATCCCGTTTATTTTTTCAGCGGGATAAGTCAACCACCACCCGATGCAGTAAACACTGCGTTCATAATCGCTGAGTATATTCCAGAACGCCTTGGTTTTCCTGTGTCCGCTCGTATAGTACCTGTATCCCGTCTGGCCTTCGGTGCCGCCGGTTTTGTAAACAAAGTTTAGTATGCCGTGCTTTTGCGGAATCTTGCCGGTGGCGACCGTTGTCCATATTACCGCTGAAAATGTGGGATCCATGGTTTCGAGATAACCGGCCGATCCGTTCTCGATCAACCGCTTTATAATCGGCAGTTTGCCTTCGGCGAGGAGCGGCTGCAGTATATGCCACTCAAGACCGTCGACGGCAAAGAGGATCACCGGGCGTGAAGCCGCCTTTTTATCGCCCGTGTTCTTTCCCGTGCATGCATAAACGCCTCCGAGAGATGCGGCGGCAAGAAGACAACATATTGTGATTTTAATTTCGGATTTTCTTGAGGCCATCTATAACACCTTCTACTGCTTGAGATTCGGGAAAATGATTTTTATTTTGTTATCGATTTTTCGGTCATAATTATAGTGGAATCCTCTTGATTATGACATCGAAATCCTTTTGCCCGGCATCTCAACACCTGATATACTCTCTGCTTTCTCAATCGGTCCTTTTCCCAAATATCAGAAAAGAAAAGGAAAATACATGTCCTCTGAGCACAAACCTTTTGTTCCTGCGGGCGAATCCCTGCGGGATTTCAATGTAAAAACCGTCGTCCTCGGTGTGATCCTGGGTGCGGTTTTCGGGAGCGCTAATGCTTACCTGGGCCTTCGCGTCGGGCTGACGATAAGTACGGCGATTCCGCTTGCAGTGGTATCGGTAGCGGTTTTGAGAATCATCTCGCCCGTATTCGGGCGCTCGACGATCCTTGAATGCAACATCTCCCAAACCGCTGGATCCGCCAGTTCGTCGCTCGCATCCGGAATAATTTTCACTATCCCCGCGCTGTTTATATGGGGTTACCAGCCGTCGCTCATTCAGATAACGCTTCTCGCTATTTGCGGAGGTGTTCTGGGGATTCTGTTCATGATACCACTCCGGCAGTTTTTGATAGTTAAAGAACACGGCAAGCTGCCTTACCCGGAAGGCACCGCCGCAGCAGAGGTTCTGGTCGCCGCATCCGAAGGCGGAGCTACAGCTAAAAACGTTTTTGTCGGGCTTGGAATCGGAGCGCTTTACAAGAGCTTGATATCCCTTCTCTATTTATGGCCCGACGTAGTCTGGGCCAAACTGCCCTTCATAAAAAAAGCCGAGGTAGGCATATCCACAACACCGGCTCTTCTCGGTGTCGGATACATACTGGGAAGAAGAATAGGCGCGATCATGGTCGGCGGCGGATTGATTTCATGGGTTGTAATCATACCCATAATCGCCCACAAGTTCGGCGGTGCACCGATTTGGGAATCGACTCTTTCATACCTTCGGACCAAAGGACTGGATCCATCAATCACAACTATAGACGGTCTGAGCGCGAAGCAGATTTGGGACGCCTATATTCGGATAATCGGTGCCGGGGCCGTTGCCGCCGCCGGCATAATCACGGTTTTCAGATCCGTACCCACGATGATCGCATCGCTAAAGATCGGCATCAAGGAAATAAAAAAGAGCGCCGTGGCCCTATCCGCAGGAAAACTCAGAACCGAGCAGGATCTATCCCTCAAATGGGTACTTGCAGGAGTGACCGCGGTAATCGCCCTCGTTACTCTTTTGCCCGGCATAATAGGAGAGCACACTTTCTTCTTCATGCGTTTTATAAGCGCTCTTGGAATCGCCCTATTCGCTTTTTGCTTCGTAACCGTATCGTCGCGTATTGTGGGACTAATCGGCGTTTCCTCAAACCCGACATCGGGAATGGCGATCGTAACCCTGCTCGGTGTCGGGCTTATTTTCAAATTCCTCGGTTGGTCGGATTTAACCGGCAAGATCACGGCTCTCACAATAGGCACGGTGGTCTGCGTGGCCGCGTCCATAGCCGGCGATATATCTCAGGATCTTAAGACCGGTTTTCTTATAGGAGCTACTCCAAAAAAACAACAGACCGTGGAACTTTTGAGCGCTATCGGTTCGGCATTTTTCGTATGCCTCGCCGTTTTCTATCTCGGCAAAGCCTACGGATTCGGTTCGGACGCTCTTCCCGCCCCACAGGCCACGCTCATGAAAACAGTCCTCGACGGAGTACTCGGCGGTAATCTCAGGTGGGATCTCGTGGGAGTCGGCGCGCTCTTCGCCGTCCTGGTTATGGTCGTCCGTATACCGCCGCTTCCGTTCGCGGTCGGCATGTACCTGCCGCTGGATACGATGATGCCGGTATTCATCGGCGGACTTTTACGTCACTATGTAGATTCCAAATACCAGTCGGCCGGAGAGGGAGAAAAAAAATAGCATCAGGGGTTGTCAATTAAATTTACAAAAGCTACATTTCTGAGTAATTCATTTTTGCATTTTTCATTATGGCAGGTTTCGGCACTCATTTCGCCGGGCCTGCCTTATTTTTT
>CAZZKJ010000015.1:0-37050 GCA_964654695.1 uncultured bacterium
CCGCCGCCCCCCCCCCCCCCGCCCGATCGGCTTGGGCGAGCCCGCGCCCGAATCGAGACGATTCCGGCGCGAAGGGTCGCGGCCGCGATCGACCTGGCCCGACGCTTGGAGTCTCGGGGAGATCCGGGAGCCGCGCTCGAGGCGTACCACCTCGCCCTGCGCAGCGACGTCCCCCCTACCGAGTACTCAGCGCGCCAAGGGGTCCGCGTCCCCTCCGAGGCGTTCATCCGCGACCGGATCCGAGCCGTGCGCAAGAGCGCGACCGAGCCCTCGACGACCTTCCGCTCCGTGGACGAGGCGGCCGCCGAAGCCCTCCGACGGGCGCGCGGCTCCGGCCAGCGGGGCGTCGGGGCTCAACCAGCCACGCGAACCGACGATGACGCAGTCCCCGATCTCGACGGCGCTGGTGTGCACGCTCTCGCAGCCCGCGCGCGCATACCACCGGGCGAAATCCTCCACACCAATGCTAGCCCCGCTCCCCTGACCGACAGTCAGTAATAGCGGGCGGCCGCGGTCGCGGCCGCGCGCTCTTTCGCGAGGCACCGCTGCGCATAATCAAAAAAAAGAACGAGACGAACGTCGTACGTCTTCAAAGCCGCGGCCACTGAAACGATGCTGTCCATCCCTCCGCTCAACAGCGCCACTGCTCTTTTTCTTGAATATTCCATAATTCATGTATCCGCTCAGACACTAATAAAGCGGTCTATTTCGCCGGAGCGTAAAGCAAAGTCCAATTATTATTAACTCCCCCGTCCGGTATTTAATTCATAAGCATGAGGCGGCGCACGGAATATCGGCGGGCCTCCGCATTCGGGCTACTCTTCGTAAGCAACTGAGTTTACGGGACCTTCCCATACGGTGATGCGGGACAAACGCCCTAAAGACAGCTGCTTCGATTCCTCAAGCAGGATGCGATAGAATTCCCGGGCCATATTCTCCGCCGTAGGTTCAACGGAATCGAAAGGAACTGCCTCATTTAGATGCCTGTGGTCAAAGGACCGGAGAATCTTTTCATCCAGCACCCTCTGCAGGCGGGTGAAATTCGCCCCCATACCCGATTCATCCAAACTGTCGAAAACCCATTCGGATTTCACCCTCCAGGAATGACCGTGGAGACGGTCACAAGGAGGACATCGGCTTAAAGTATGAGAAGCCGAAAAACCGCATTCAACCGATATCGTGTATTTGGGGGACATCTTTCTGCGCAACAATCCGGGTTTTGCCTTGTAAGCTCTTTATCTTTTTTTACTTTAACGGTTTTCGCCGGGAAAAGCAAGATCCAAGACCCCGGCTGAAGCTTCGAAAATCAGGTTTCGGAAGAAATCGTGCCGATTATCAAGTGTTCAACCTGCATCCATTATGCAATTTGCACGCATGCTCAATATATGCATCTCTTATTATCCGACCGAAGGACCGGCAGCCACGGGATGCGATATAATACCAAATCATTAAATCACTTAATTAATAGATCTGAAAAAAATATTTCTCTTTTCCCTGGTACACGATTCGCTTAAGCAACCTTCATCGGGGGGATCTCTAGCCCCCTCGATGCAGGATATTTTTAACGCTAAGCAAAAGAATAACATATGGATCCAAAGATTATCTCCGCTCTGGATAAAATCCAGGCGCTTAAGAATAAGGGCGACTACGCCAAGGCTTTGGCAAAACTCCAGGACCTGGTCAAGCGCTCCAAGGGTGAAATCCGGGTTTACACGGAAGCCATCGAAACCAGTCTCGAAGCCGGGGAATCCATCCAGGCATGCCAGTTTTTCAAAAAAGCGCATACTTTTCTACCGTCGGCTCGAGAGCAGCTCTGGGACTTTGCCAAGGAGATTACGCTCACTTGCAGCGATCCGATTTTGGCAAAAACCCTCCTGGACCAGGCCGTGAAAAACCGGGATCTGAATGCGGGTCTAGATCTGCTTGACGGTCTCGAGAACGGGATTGTTTCAGACCTGCTCAAAAGAAACCGCGTCAAGAAGCAAGCTCTTTTGACGTCCTCTGCGGGAGAAGAACATATTAGCGGAGATCTTTTGGTTAATATGCTTGCCGAATACCTATTGTGTCTGAAAACGGGCAAGAAGGAAGATTCCGCTGCAATCATAGTGAAAATCGCTGAGAACACCCCGGACGAGAAGGAGGTTATAGAAAGCTTTCTCGCACGCAGGAGCAGCTGCCGGCCTGACGACGGCACTGCAGCATACGCGTTGGGCTGCTGCTATTCCCTTACGGGAAAACACGGTAAAGCACTGGAAAAATTCACTCAGAGTATCAGAACCGATCCCGTCTTTATCGACGAAATTGCCGCCAGAATCCAGGATATGCAAAAAACCGGCGAACACCCGGGCAGCAGACTGGATGTTTTCCTCTCTGAAATATATCTCGTGAAAGAAGATCTTCCTGCGGCGGCCGAAACCATGGCAAACGTCCTGGAAAGAGACCCCGAGCAGGCACCGGGGATAATGGATCTTCTGGATAAATACTTCTCGGCACTCGAAAACGAGATTATTCCGGAGTATATTTTTATCGAAGCAGCAGTGTTATCAAAACAGATATCCAAGGCTGTTGATCATATTACGAAGTGCTACAGCAACGACAAACTCAAAGAGCCTCTGCTGACCTGGATGGATAAAAAATTCAATGAATGCTTTTTCCCGCCGAAGGTGCTGCTGAAATACGGCGAAATAGCGCTGCAGGAGAGTATGTGCGAGCGCGCTCTTGAGGCTTTGCAGTGCGTAGCAGAGCTGTCTCCGGCTGACTTGCCGGTCATAAGGAGCCTGCTGGCCGACTGCAACAAACAAGACGCAAAAATAAAAGCCTACTTGGAGGAAATTTCACCTAAAGAGCAAGAGCAGGAAACCTCCGGAGATTTCGGAATTGAACATTTTGAGAAAAGTGAATTTCATTTTACGCCTAAACAGGAACCCGGAGATCAGCCGGCTAATTTCGAACCGCTCCTTAAGAACGAAGGAGTATTCACCTCTTCATCACTGAAGGAGGAGTTGGATTACGACGCAAAACCTGCGCCGCATTTCGAAACTGAATCTGGCACGTCAAAAAACCCCGGTTATTCAACCGCAAAAGAAGAACCGGCGGAGACTAAAGAAAAACCGGAAGAGAAAAGCGCCGATCCTCTTCCCGATAATAGTTTCAATCAAAGTTTACGCGAATTCGAAGAAGGCAAGCTGAACAACGAGCAGATTTTGGACCTTACCGAAAAAGCTCTTATCAACGGCAGGAACAGCGAAGTTGAGGCCCTTCTCAAACATACTTTTGACTCGAATAAAGATGATTCAAAAAGGAAACTCTTTCTTGCCCGGTATCACATGAAGGGCGACAGTCCTCTCGAAGCGCTGATCGTCCTGAAATCGATATCTTTGGACGGTCTTCCCCGGGGCCAAAGACGCGACATCCTGTCCAGGATAGCGGCCTGCTACAGGATTCTTCATTTGTATGAAGCCGCCCAGGCTGCATTGCTCGCATTAACCTGCGATTATCCATCGGATGCAGCATTAGAATCATTAATAAAGCTGAATTATACCGACTATTTAAAAGAACAAAGCGGTGCCGAAGTGGTCCTCGAAAAATCGAGTTCCATTGATTAAAATAATTTTATTTACAGGAGGAAAGTAAAATGAAACTCTGTCCTTTTATATCCCACATGCTGGGAGACGAAAGCTCATCCGTTCTTACTATCGACCCATCAAAAGTGGGCAAAAATCCCAAGAACATCAAAAATTCCGAAGGCATTCCGAATGATGTCGTGATCCTGGGTTATGACGACAAGGGAGGAACCGGAGTGCAAACCAAAACCGCGCAGGCGGCCGCAACAAAAAAAACCTCTGCATCTTCCCATCTCTTTTGTCTAAAAGAACCATGCCGGTTCTTTCAAAAAGCGGAAGATGCATGCCTCTTTGACCAGATGTTTTCGCTAATCAAGGAAACGCCGGCGGATAAAGGCACCGGCAAGGCTAAGGCATCAAGGAACGATGAAAAACTGCTTAAAGAAATCGATAAAATCTGGAAGTTTCAGACCAAAGGAGTGGCCGAACTCGTTTCACAGATTGGAGATTCCGATAAAAAGCATAAAACCATGATCGATGAGATCAAAAAGGAGATAACCGACAAAACCGCAAGGCTCAGCAAAGATATGAGTTCGAGGACCAAAGGTGAAAACGAAAAATCTCTCAAGGAACTCAAGAATAAGATTGGCGAACTCAGTAAACGCCTGGCCGACAGGGACGAAAGCAATGAAAACTTTTCGACCACTATATCCGAATTGATTGTCAACCTGGAGGAATCATTAACTGATGTAAAAACCAAAGCGGCACAAATAGAGGAAGGCGTAGGAAGCGTTAAGGAATCATTGCCCGATTCCGGAGAAATAATCAAAAAACTGGAATCCGCCGTGGAAAAAGAGCTCGGCAAAACCATCAAAGCTGTTGAGTCCGGAACGAAGGGAGGACATTGGGATAAAATCGATTTAGTCCTTGAATCCCAAAAGGAACAAGCGAATCAAAACACTTTGTGGCGCGATGAAACATCAAAACAAATAAGCAAACTGCTCGAAGGGCATGAAGAATGGGAAAAACGGGTTGCCAATCTGGCTGAAAGCCAGTCCAGGCTGGAAGAAATGTTAGAAGCCGACAAAGCAAGAAGAGCGAAAGACGAATCCAAAACCAACAAGAAGGAAGCCCGAACATTCAACAACCTGGGCGTTACGAGTTTCCATAATGGCGCTTTCGAAGCCGCCAAAAAGCAGTTCCTAAAAGCTGTCGACCTTGATCCGCAGTTTGCAGAAGCCTATAACAACCTCGGCCTCGCATGTACCGAAACCGGTTGTGAAAACGAAGCCACGGGCGCATTCAAGAAAGCAACCGAACTCAATCCGGATATTCCTGCGGCCTATGGAAACCTCGGATATCTCCTGCACAAGAAAGGAAAATACGAGGAAGCAATCGAGATGTACCACGAATCCTTGGGGCGTAATGCCAACAGCAGCTCAGCTTATACAAATCTGGGGAATGCTTATTACAAATTGGGCAAACACGACAAAGCCCGCAAAGCGTGGGAGAAGGCTCTTGCAATCGACCCCGGCAATGAAAAAGCGAGTCTCTATTTAAAGCGTATCCAATCGGAAAAATGTTAACGCGCTACCGACCGGCGCTTGATCAGCTTTCTGTTTCTGATACTTTTATAACGCTCGCAGCTTGAGGACCCTTGGGGCTGTCCTTAACTTCGAATTCTACAACTTCTCCTTCGGAAAGTGTTCTGTACCCTTCTCCCTGGATCTCGGAATAATGGACGAATATATCCTGTCCTGATTCCTGTTCGATGAAACCGAAACCTTTGTTGTCATTGAACCATTTTACTTTACCAGTAATACGCAAGACGAGACTCCTCCTTCTAAAGGTGAAAAAAATAGCTGGCCTGCTTTAAGACCAGCGGATCTAACGAAAAACACAAAATGTGGGCACGATAGAACTACCAGCATTCGCGGACCATTTCCAATTCCTGCTTATTATACCCCATCATTACTTGATCGTCAAGACTTATGATGAATCGGCCGGCGCTTTAAATCATACGGGTACGACGCGGGCTTCAATACACCGCTGAATGCAATCATGCGACAATCTTGCGAATTCGAGCTTGCGTTATACGGGACTGTCTGAAGGGCCGGCAATCCCATCAGCCCCACCGGTATTGAGCCTCATAACATGCTTTTCCACTTGCTATTACACCGTCCTTCCGTAGGAGAATCCGCTCCGCCCCTGGCATAAATTTTGCCCTTCACATCACAGTCAAATCATCAATCAATAGTTCAGCATGGAAGTGGAGAATGCAAGTGGTTTTACCTTACATGAAGGCTGAAAAAAAGGATGCAATTTTTTCTCCCGAAAAAATCGAACCAATCCTGAATGAGTGCGTTTTACTCAGCGCGACCCAGCCCTGTTACCTGGAAATCAGGGGAGATATAATCCAGTGGTATCTTTTCTTCAGAGAAAGACAGCTGTATGCCGCTGGAAAAATCGAAAACGGCCAGTTCGCGGGTACGACCATAAAGGACTTTCTTCTCGGCTGCGCCGTTTTGAATTCCGCGACGTTCAGCTGCTATATGGTAAACAATAAAATTCTGCATTCCATATTGATTCTGTTTCAAAAGAAACCGTCGATAAAAATTGCGACCTCTCTGGTGGATCTGGACAAACTGCTAGATAAAATAGAGGAAGAAGGCAAAAGCTGTATTATCAGCGCTTCGCAGGATGATTTTCTCGCCATATTAAGATATGAAAAAGGAGTCGTGACTGCGCTTTGTTCGGAACACTCTTTCCCTTACCCCAAAGAAGAGGCGTTCCGGGATGATTTTCTCGTAAAAATCTATACATTGTCTGCCGAGAAGCAGCTGCAGATATATTTATACGAAGATCTCCTGGTTCATTTCGCATCCGACGCGAAACTTGTTGAAGCGTCATTCGCCGGCAACTTTGCAGATCTCTTCCTGTCCAAACCTCCGACCGTAGTTCTTTACCTCAAGGGCAAGGAACTTTCGCGTTTCTCCCTGGATAAGTCCGTAACAAACATCGGCAGGACGCGTGAAAACGATATCGCAATAGACAATCTGGCGGTCTCCAGACTGCACGCAACAATCGAAGAAAACAAAGGCACCTATTTCATAAAAGACTGCGACAGTCTGAACGGCACCCAGGTCAACGGCCATAAAATCGGCCGCGCCAGGCTCGAGGACGGCGATGAAATAATCATTGGCAAGCACAAGCTGGTTTACAGAGCTCCGGGAGGAAGAGTTCGCACCGAGACCGCACTCCACGAAGATTTTGAACAAACATTCATTATTTCCCCCGGCCAAATGGATCGGCCACCGGCTGAATCCGCTTCCCCTCCTTCCCTGCCCTCAGGCAAACCTTTTGACGGCGGAACGGAACATACACCCAGGCTGCTGGAAAAAACATCCGAGGGAGAACGCGTTATCGAACTGACCAAGCCGAGCCTGGTTTTGGGAAGCGATGATGGAGCCGATATTTCGTTAGGAGGTCTGTTTGTCGCCGGAAGGCATGCCGAGATCTCCAAAGTGGGAGATCATTACGTTATAAAACACCTTAAGGGTCTGAGAAAAGTCAGGGTTTGCGGCAAACCGGTGATCGAAACTGTGCTTTCTTCAAACGATGACATCAAGATAGCAAATAAGGAATTTATTTTTATCGAGTAAGCATCAACCCGGGAGTAATGGGATGCGCTACATTCTTATTTCGGATATACATGGGAACCTTGAAGCTCTGGAGTCGGTTCTGGATTTTGCCCACAAGCTCGAGCCATGCCAGATAATATGTTTGGGGGATACTGTAGGCTACGGTGCGGATCCTGAGAAATGTCTTGATACGATAGGATCCTCGGCCGAACTCATACTGGCCGGCAACCATGACCTTGCCTCTGCGGGAATCATCAGCATAGAAGAATTCAATCCCATCGCGAAACAGGCTATCGAATGGACGGCAAAAACTCTCAGCAGTGAAAGCAAGGAACTGCTGAGCAGCCTGCCTCTGGTCTATATAGACGGCGACTCTTGTTTTACGCACGGCTCCCCGATCGATCCCATGCAGTTCAACTACGTAAAAACGCTCGAAGATGTCTCCGCTGTTTTCGAATCAATAGGGCAAAAATACTGCTTTGTCGGCCACACCCACCTGCCGGCGATAGTCAAAGTCGATGCCGCAACCGGACGGGCTCATATTATCGAGGAACCCGTCGTCAGCAGCGCCGGTGACTTCAAGTTCTTCGTCAATGTAGGCAGTGTAGGCCAGCCGCGCGACACCAATCCAGATGCCTGTGTCGTTGTCTTCGATGAACACAGCGAATCAATCGAATTGATAAGGCTGCCCTACGATATTTCCACTTCTCAAAGCAAAATTATTTCCCAGGGATTGCCTTCTTATCTGGCGGAGAGACTCCTTTTGGCAAGGTGATAAGAAATGACCCTTCAAGAAAAATACAAAATAGTACGAATGGTCGCCAAAGGCGGTACCGCCGTTCTTTACGAGGGCATCCAAACCTCCCTCGATCGCAGAGTCGCAATAAAAAAACTTTATCAAAATCTCACAAGCGACGATAACTTCACACGAAGGTTCATTCTGGAGGCAAAAGCCGCCGCCAGCCTCGATCATGAGAACATTGTTCACGTAATCGATTTCGGCAAGCATGACGATGACTACCAGATCATCATGGAATATGTCGATGGCAGCAGCCTCAAGGAAGTGCTCAACAATAAGCACCGGCTTACATGCGACCTCGCGCTTGCCGTCACCCACCAGGTCTGCCAGGGTCTGGAGCACGCGCATGCCAAAGGCATCATTCACAGGGATATCAAACCCGGCAATTTGATGCTCACAAGATATGGAAGAGTGAAGATTACCGATTTCGGACTGGCCAAGCTCACGCAGGAGGGCGCCTCCCATCATACGGTGGCCGAATCTCTCCTGGGGACTCCGCTGTACATGTCCCCCGAACAGGCCTACGGTGAAAGCGTCGATATGAGAAGCGATCTTTTCTCACTGGGAACAGTTCTCTACGAGATGCTTACCGGGGAACAGCCGTTTTTGAGCGACAGCTGCGTGGCCATAATAAATAATATAATAAACAACAAGATCAAGCCTCCTTCATGGTTCGATGCCGACCTGCCGGAGGAAATCGACAACATGGCCCTCACCGCCCTGGAAAAAAACCGGGCTGCGAGATACCAGAGCGCCGCCGAGCTGAGGCGCGACATCGAAGATTACATGGGCGTCGTCAGGCTCAAGGAGGCCGAGAAGCTTCTTCCAGCGCTTCTCGTTGACAATTCGCAAACGCAGGTGCTTCACGATACACCCTCTTCGATCAGCGGTTTGCGCCGAAGAAAGAAAAGAATCGGATCGATCCTGGGTGCGGGGCTGGCCGCTTTCCTGGCCGCCCTGGTGGCTTTCCACATCGATATGATTCCCGGCGCCGTAAGATCGCTTTTGGGTCCCGGCGGGCCGGATGCCGGCGGCTTGACGGTACAAACCGGCTCCTTTGAGTTCTCCGCGGGGTTGATCGATCCGATCGCGGCCGATTCATCAACCGGGAATAACCTCGTAGCGATTGACACCCAGGTCTTTTCGGCCGGCGATTCCGTCCAGGCACAGGAACTCATGGACTTTGAAAAGAGCAAAGCATTCGCGGCCGGGGATATGCCCGACAGCATCCAGGTTAAATCCACCGCTGCCGAACGCCCGGTGGATGCCAATGAACCTCAGCACGAAGAATCATTTGAAAGCCCCAAGTCTCGCCCGGAACCGGAGGAGAAAGAGAAGGAAAGGATAAGAACGGGATGGCTTACCGTTAGGTCTGATCCCTGGGCCGAGATATTTATCGACGGCGTTTATAAAGCCGATACGCCCACGGGTTCGCCGCTGAAACTTCAAAGGGGGGCGCATACGCTCGAATGCAAAAATCCAAAATATGAAACGTACACCGAGACCCTGCAAATTATTCCGGGAGAACTATCCCGGCGCAATATCCAGCTCAAGAAACTCAAGGGGAAAATCGCGGTTTTCACTCAGGCCGGATGCGAGTTCTACCTGGATGGAAAGCTCGCAGGCATAACCCCCCTTACCGACCCCATCGTCCTCGAGATCGGCAGGCATCAATTGACTTTGAAGAAAAACGGTTTCAACAGCTGGACTTCAGAAATCAAGATCGAAGCTGATAAAACCTTTTCGCTAAAGATTACGCTCAGCCCCAAGTTCTAGGATTTCCGCTGCTTTCTCAGCCACTTCCGCGGGTTGAAGACTGTCCAGATCGCCTCCCGCCGCTCGTACATAATAAAGGTTCTTGCGGGCGACAACCCATCTCTTTGGATCGGTGGGACCGAAAACCGCCAACGTTTTGGCTCCTGCCGCAGAGGCAAGGTGCATGATGCCGGTATCATTGCACAGCACCAGATCGGCCCTTTTCATAAATGCCGCAGCTTCACTTATGGTGGTTCCGGCAATCAACGTCACATCCGGGGTGCAGCAGCGGGTGAACTTTTCGATCTCCAGGTCATCTATGGGTCCCGGCAAAACCATCACAACCGTTTCAGCTCCGGCTCCAATAGATTTTGCCGCAGCGGCGAAATTGGCCGGATCCCATATGTTTTCCGGTTTGCCCGCACCGGGATGCACCACAATAATCCTTTCATAACGCCGCCTCAGCAAAGTCATGTGTTTCTCGGCGCGTATCTCGTCATTCCGCCAAGGAAAAAACTCGGGCAAGAAATTATCGGTTGATATTCCAAGAACGGTCAGGGGATATAGATTATGTTCCACCTCGTTCATGTTTTTCAGGTCGCTGTCATCAGGAAGCGGCAGTTCGATGTGATATAAGGCGCCGCTCAAATTGTGCCCGAACTTCTGCGACGAAGAACCCGCTATCAGACGGGCCCCGGATAACAACGCTATAAACGAGCTGGTGATAGAAAACGAGATAGTATGCAGGGCTATCGCCATGTCATACTTCCGCGACCTGATCCGTCTAAGCAGGGCCAGGTGGCTGAAAGGATTTTTTTTATCAAACGTGTATACGAAATCTACAAACGGATTATTCTCTATTACACCGGCGTTGAGACGCGATGCCACGACTCCGACCTGCACGCCCGGAATTGATTCCTTGACCGCCCGGAAGGCCGGAAGCGCCATGAACATATCGCCCATCTGGTGGTGCTGCCTCACTATAAGGATGCGCTTTATATCGTCTTTGACCAAATTCCCCGGTGCCGTCTTGACCGTCCTGCGCACCCTGGTGAGTGCCCTAATCAGCAGCCGCTTGAATGATTTCTCAAATTTTCTTGCCATTCCCATGTTAATCCTTCCAGCCTGATTTCATTCGCAATCCAGCGTACGGCCCACCGGAGATCTCTGCCAAGGGGAACTAATCGGCATGAAAACCGTATAAACAAAGAGCAGAGAGTAAATACGCGAAGGTCAAACCAACACCAGCGGGCGGCATGCCGCCCGCTTTCGCTTTGCAGGTCATGAAAAACGCTTTTTTGACCGTTCAGCCATTTCTTTGAGCAAACATATATAGCTTCCATACCTGGTTGGAGCGATTGATTTCGACTCCACGGCCTTCTTAACCGCGCACCGCGGCTCATGGGAATGAGTGCATGGATTGAAATGACAGCTGCTTTCATAGGTCCTGAATTCCGGAAAATGATTCGCCAGCCCGGAAGGGTCGCGCCCCGGAAATCCAAAATATTGAATTCCGGGGGTATCCGCCAGGAAGCCGTGGGGCATTGGGTAGAGCTGTGAAAAAGATGTCGTGTGTCTCCCCCTGCCCGACTTGTGGCCAATGGGCCGCACTTTCAAGTTCAGCTCCGGAGCAATCCTCATGAGAATGGAGCTCTTTCCCACACCTGACTCACCGACAAACGCATAAATGCCCCCGGTGAACATGGCCGCGAGCTCATCCATCCCCATCCCGTTCCGCGCGCTGACGGCTGCGGCACCGTATCCAGCCCGTGTGTATATTTCCAGAATCGCCCCGGCTTCGTCTTTGGAATCGAGGTCGGTCTTATTGAGGCAAACGCAGGACCTGACATCACCCCGCTCGGCCGATGCCAAAACACGATCGATGAAGCCGAAATTAAACGCCGGTTCGCTTATTGAGGCCACAACGAAAAGGATATCCAGATTGGATACCAGCACCCTTTCGCCGCCTTCCATATCGGGATCGAACCGCGACAACCGGCATTTTCTCGGTTTGATATTATCGATGACGCCGCGGCCGGTTTCGCCGCGAATAAAATGAACCTGATCGCCCGCAACCAGGCGGAAATCCCGCCGGTTCTGCCTCAACCTGCCCTTGATAATGCAGGGCAGGATTTCATTTTCGCGAGCAACCCATACATCGCCGCCGGTTACTCTCACAACCAGTCCCGTTTCGTGATTATTCTCCATATCTAATAGCTTATTTTGTCGCCCGGTCGATTTTCCCGATAATTTCTATTGAGGATAGCTTCCGATCGTGATATTTTCCGTATAGTCACTTTGGCGGCACACATAACAATACATTATTATAAAAAGAATGCAACCTGTCGAATTAATCGAATATTTTCAGGAATCTCTTTGCGTTTTTGATCTGAAAGCAAAAGACAAAAGTGGCGCTATCGCCGAGATGGTAGATCACATCTCGCATGAATGCGGCTTGAAAAACAAGGAAATAATCCTGGAAATGCTTCTGAACAGAGAGAGCCTGGGGAGCACCGCCATAGGAAAGGGCGTCGCTTTCCCGCATGGGAGAACATTGGCGGTCCAGCAGTTAACACTGTTCTTCGGATGTTCCAAGGAAGGCATCGATTTCGAATCGCTCGATCACAAACCCACGCATCTTTTTTTCCTGACAATTGCGCCGCCGCAGGATAAAGACAATCTTTATCTGCAGGTGCTGGGCAGCATGGTTGAACTGATCAAGAGTCCGGCCAAACGAAAAAAGCTCCTCCAAATCGGCAGCTACCCGGAACTCAAAGAGGTGTTGGAATCTTGACAGACATGGACGAACAAGTTCAACTGCTCGTGGCGCTCCAGGACCTGGATCTCATGATCAAAGAGGCGAAAGACAATAACACCTCTTCTGAACTGAAGCATATGGGATTCAAGCTGGACGGAGTAGCCAAGCTGGCTGAAGCCCGTGAAGATCTCGCAAAAAGAATAAAGCCGCAGATGCTGAACCGGTACGAAAGAGTATCCCGCTCTTGCGGAAGGGCGATCGTTCCAGTGATCGGCAATCTCTGCCTCGGGTGCTTTGCCACTTTGCCGACTTCATTCCAATCGATCCAAAGCAAGAACACAATTCTTACATGCGAGCACTGCGGAAGAATGTTGTACTTCGCCTGATTCGAACCCACAGGTGCTTCTATCTTCAAGGCAGAGGAACGCCCACGATTTCGGGCAGCGACGGCTGGCTGATTTCCCCGCTATTTTTTCTCGATCTCACGTGGATGAAATATGGCCTGCCGGCTACGAGGTTCTCGATAACCGCACGGTGGGTATTCTTATCGAAATGCATTGCTTCGGGGAGGTTCTTCTTGCCGGCGAGCAGCAGGCTCTTCTGGGAATAGAAGAGGTCGTAGCCGGCAAAATCGCCGTCTCCTTCATTGGGGCTGGGTTTCCATGCGACTTCGATGGAGCGTGCAGCGGGCTTTGCGGTCACACCGGCGGGTGGAGAAAAACCGGTTACATTGACCATCCTGGCACCTCCGCCGGAGCATCCCGAAAGCAGCGAAACCGCGAGAGCAAGTATGATCGTCAGCTTTATCATCAAGATTCCTTTCATTTATCAAAGGGTTGAAGTTTATATGGCCGCCGGGGATCTGGCTCCTGAAGCCCCTTTTCTTTCCACATTTAACTGCTTTTACATCAATAAGTACCAGGATAAATAGTACTCTTCAATATAATTGTTGCACCAGCTCTCATTGGGGAGTAAAATAATTTTACTGTGTTAAATTAATTTACTTCCATCCGTCCCCTTCTGCGGTTTGTCATCCGCCTTCAAGTTGGGAGTGAATGTTTAAGAATGAATCCCTCCAAGACAGTTATTTATCAAAAAAACCTGCAGCGGGCAGGAGAGGAAAAAGCCCACGGATTATGGTCGATTCTCACCATGATCGATCCCGTCAGCGAAAAGAAATTCCTGAGTTTTATCCTGAACGACGAGCAGGCGGCCTTGCTGAATACTTCGGTATTGGCTTTCAGATCGAACACGGCCGCGGAAATCTGCGGCGAGCGCTGCCCGCGCGTATTGGACATCAATATAAAAGAAACCCGGCTGGAATTCCTCACCCCGTTTATCGATCCCTTGAAAAGCGATGGAATCGCGGGCGAAAACGAATTGAAAGAGCTTGTTGAATTCCTTATCGGCGTTCTGACGCGTTTCGAGGCTTTGCGGTTCGAAGCATACGACCTGTCGATCAACACGTTGGGGACAAACGAGAATGGAGAATACTGTCTGCTTCCCAATGCCTATTTGCTGCCTCCGGTAGACAACGACGCTCCGGTTAAGCGCCAGGGACGCGGCGCCCGCCGCGGAGCTCTCGCAGCGCGGCCGGCAAGCGGATATTCCGGCTCGGGCGTGAATCTTTCGCGATTCTTATCTTTTATCGATTCCCTGCTGAATTCATCAGGCATGCGGACGGACATCGTCAAGACCTCTTTTGCCGCAAAACTCTCGGAAATAAAAGATAAAACCACGGGTGGGGAGCTTGCGGATTTCAGCGACATCCATGATTTTCTATTCACAGGCAAAGAGCCCCGTGCGTCAAAGCGTTCAACCGCCTGCCATGCCAGGATCCCCGATAAAGATTTCCTGCAAAAAACCACGCATCAAATAATCGGGTCGGCCGATTCAGGAGGAATCGTACTCGTAGAAGGTCCGCCATTGAGCGGCAAAACTTTCGTTCTGAAATCCGCGGTGGAGATCATGGAAAGCTCCGGAGGATGGGACTGCCATACTGCGGATGCCTGGGAACTTTTCCCCAAAAGGAAAAGAACGGATAATTATTTTTCCAACGGCAGATCGGCATTTTTCATCGATGATATGGATGAAAAAGCGTTCGTGTATTCCGGTATTGCAACCATTATGCTGAACGGCACATGGACTGATGACCGGTTCATCGTGCTCACGGTGGACCCCGGCCGCGAATCCCGCGAATCCCGCGAATTTCTGGAAAAGATTTCACTGAAATACGGAGACCGGTTCCAAAAAATCGCATTGAACGGCCCGCCCTCTTCGAACGGCGCGGTTTCAAAGGACCGGGTGCGCGGGAAACTGGTATCCATAATCAGACGCATAAACAAAAATCTCAAACTTGTCAACGCAGACGCCGGCGGTCTGGCCGGCATCCTTATGGCGGAATTGAAAGACGAAGAAAGACAGCTCGTAGAATTCCTCGCGGCCGCCCGATTCTCTCTGCCCCTGGATTTTATTCTTTCTTCATTTCCGCAGGACCGTCAGACAATCAGCATTGCCGTTCACAACCTCGCGGCCCTCGGCCTCGTGAATATCCGGTACAGGTATTTTCCGCAAAGGGAATCGATATTCGTCCTGCTTTCCATGCGTCATAATTCCCTGGCGCGCCTGGTAAATAAAAACCTTTCCGCCGACAGGCGCATGAACCTCAGCAAGACCTTTGTGCCCCTGGTTGAGGAACACGGCGAAATCCCGCGTTTTCATTACCTTTATCACCTGCTCAAGGGCGGCGATAAAAACCGGGCCGCCGCGTACTGCGTGAATTATTTCAAAAAGCATAAAGGCGATTCCCGTCCGCTGTTCTTTACGCTGTTTGCCAAAAATCTTTTGGAAAATGGTTTGTTCGAGACCCTGCCTTTCGGCGGCCGCTTTTTCATCCTCAAGGAATTAAGCGAAGACCTGATGGCAATCGGCGATACTTCGCAGGCCGAGAAGCTGCTGCTTGCGGCCGCCGATCTGGCCGATGAAGCGGAATTCGACAAACAAGTTAAAAACGCCGCTTTGATCGTTGCGGCTTATCGAATGCTGGCGGGAATATTCGAATGCAGGGGGGAATATATTCAGGCCCTCGATCTTCTCAACAACGCGCGGGAAAATCTGCAGTCCTGCTTATCCTTGGCCGAACAGGCGAGCCTTTTGAACGAAATCGGCTGGCTGCAGTACCGCCTGGGAGATTATGAAAAATCGCTGAGATCCTGCAAGCTCAGCTTGACTTCATTGAACGCCAACCAGCACCCGCTCGTAGTATCACAGGCATTGAATATTATGGGCGTAGTGCATTTCAATACAAGCCGTTACGACGAATCCATATCCTATTATGAACAAAGTGCTTTTTTGAGGGAACAGGCAAAAGACTTTAACGCATTGTCTGCGAGCTTCAACAACCTGGGGCTTGCCTATCAGACAAAAGGCGAGTATGAAAAAGCCCTC
This sequence comes from uncultured bacterium, assembly GCA_964654695.1. Taxonomy (GTDB): domain Bacteria; phylum Krumholzibacteriota; class Krumholzibacteriia; order WVZY01; family WVZY01; genus CAZZKJ01. The sequence goes on from CAZZKJ010000015.1 coordinate 15,964, forward strand.
GACTATTACAACAAAAGCCTGGAAATAAAAATAAAACAAAATAACCGCAGAGGCATTGCCGGCGGCTATTTGAATCTCGCGATGCTCAATCTTGACATGCATAATTTCACGGAAGCTGAGAACAAATGCAAAGCCAGCATAGATATAAGCAGAAAGCTGGGAAATACGCAGCTAACGGCCGAAAACCTGAGCACATTGGGGGACATCGCGCTCAAGCGGGGCAGATTCGAAACAGCGGATGAGCATTACCTGGAATCGCTCCAGCTGTGCAAGAAAATGGGTATCATAAACGAGGAAATGGGCGCGCTGCGGAGATTATCCAGTCTTCACCTGGTCCAGGGCAACTTCGGTCCGGCGCGCCGCTACATATCCAAGGCTTCGAGTCTGGCCCGGCGCATCGGCTCGAAGATGGAAAGCGCCCAGATAGATATCATCAAGGGAGACCTGGAGTATTCGCAGAAACATCACATGAAAGCGATCAAGCACTTCGAAAAAGCCGCGAGTGCTCTTACGACCCTGGCCAAATACAAGCAGGCCGCTTCAGCGCTGTCCAAAATCGGCCTCATTCATGTTGAAATCAATAACACCCTCGAAGCCAGGCAGCTAATGGACCGGGCTCTGGACCTCGCGGGATCGGAGATCGGGCGCGAACTGCCCGAAGAAGTCGTACTGCTTCAGAGTTCGCTGAGCCGCCACAAGTTCGAGACCTCCCTGCCCGGCAAGGCTTCGCAAAAGCTGCTGGTGGCTTTTTATGAACTGAGTACGCTCAGTGATTTTGCCCTCGACCGCCATGAATTCTTTAAAAGAGCTCTGGAGATTGTAAAGCAGATCATAAATCCGAACGAATGTCTTTTTGCTCTAAAGGGAGACGGCGATCAATTCATGCTCTATGACCGCTCCGGAGAGCTCCTCGGGCCGGCAGGAAAGGCCCATACGGCGTTGTTTTCAAAAACCCTTCTTCTGGGCTGCCTGCTGGAAAGCGCGTCTCCGGATGCCGGGGATATCGTTTGGCAGCTCGGGCTGCAATCGGGGCAAGGTTTTACCAGCATTCCCATGAAAGCTATGGGCGAATACCTGGGCTGCCTCTATATGGTATTCCCCGAATCGAGGCTGCCTTTGTCGAAAGAAGATGTTACTTTCTTCACTTCCCTCGGGCGGCAGATCGCAGGCAACCTAAGACTCATGCTTCACTTCGAAGAGCACATGCACAAGGAAGAGCGGCTGGAAAAAGAATTTACGGACCTAAAAGCCCAGTTCGAGCAGGAATACAGGTTCGAGAACCTGATCGGGAAAAGCGAGGAGATGAAAAAGATATTCCGAACGCTCAACAAGGTCAAGAACATGATCACGGGAATCTTGATTATAGGTGAGAGCGGGACCGGTAAAACCGAACTCGCACGTGCCATCCATTACAACAGCCCGCGTGCCAACAAGCCTTTTCAGGAAATTCACTGCGCCCAAATACCGACTACGCTGCTCGAAAGCGAGCTTTTCGGTCACGAACGGGGCGCATTCACCGGCGCCGTACAAAGAAAGCTCGGCCTGTGCGAACTGGCTGACGGCGGCACTATTTTCCTCGATGATATCAACGTCATTTCGATGGAAACCCAGACCAAGCTGCTCCACTTCCTCGAAAGCAAAAGCTTTATGAGGATCGGCGGAACCAAGAAGATAACATCCGATGTCAGGATCATCGCCGCCAGCAACGAGGACCTGGAAAAACTTAGCCGCGAAAAGAAATTCCGCGAAGATCTATACTACCGTCTAAAAGTTTTATTGATAACCATTCCTCCCCTCAGGGAAAGAAAAGACGATATCCTGGCGATCGCCCTGGCTTTTCTCAAGAAAAAATGCGCCGAGAAAAACGTTCCCCTCAAAACCCTTTCGACTGAGACTATAAAGCTTTTTCAAAAGGCTCCGTGGCGCGGAAATGTCCGCGAGCTTCAAAACGTTCTAGAAAGGGTTGTTCTTTTATCCGATGACAGCATCATTCATCCCAATTCGCTGCCCGAGGATTTTCTCAAGGAAATTTCCGGCCCCGGCGCGCGCCGTCAGAGCAGCGCGGAAAGCCTGGTCGAGGAGATAATCGGCCTGGACGGATATTCTGATGCCAACCCGCTGATGCCGCAAATGGAAGCTTTATTCGCCAAGTCGATGGTCAGCCGAGCAAAAGCCAAGAGCAAAGCCGCTTCCCTGTTGGGAATTACCAAACCCACGTTATATTCCCGTCTTGAAAAATACAGAAAATTGGATTAATAATTAGTCAGCCCGTCGAGAAGCTGTAAATACATTTCGGCGTTTATGAAGGATTCAGGCAAAAAAACCGCAATGAAAAAAACCATAACCAGAAAAAAACTTGTAAAATATCTCGATGAATTCATGGGGATAGCCGCCGTTCAGGACGATTCGCTCAACGGGCTGCAGGTTGAAGGATCAAGCAGGGTGGGCAAGATTTCCTTCGCCGTGGATGCCTGCCAGGAAACCGTCGAGTCCGCGGCGAGGGCGGATGCGGATATGCTGATCGTTCACCACGGATTGCTTTGGGGAAAAACTAAAAGAATTACGGGGGTTATGCAAAAGCGCTTGAGCGTGCTGCTGGGACGCAGCATATCTTTATATGCGGTACATTTGCCCCTGGATCTTCATGAAAAGGTCGGGAATAACGTCGAGCTTGCCCGCCTCCTCGGATTTAAAATAAGGAATAAATTCGCCCGATACAAGGGAACTGAGATCGGTTATACCGCCTCACCACCGAAACCTGTACCCAGATCCCTGGTGGTCAAGAAGCTCGAAAGTCTTCTCGAAGCCAATGCAAGCATACTTCCCTTCGGTCCGAAAGAAATCAAAACCGCCGGAATCGTCAGCGGCGGCGGAAGTTTTTTCGCGGCCGAAGCCAAGGACCTTGGGTGCGACAGCCTGATAACGGGCGAGACTTCGCATGTCGGCTACCATATCGCCAAGGAATGCGAGATGAATATGATATTTGCCGGTCATTATGCAAGCGAAACCGTCGGTTTGAAAGCCTTGGCCGGACATCTGAAAAAAGAATTCAATCTGGAATGCAGTTTTATATCCGCCCCCACAGGATTCTAGCTCCATTTGTCCAAAACGGGAAATTCCGAATTGTTTATTCATATTATACCGTCGTGTGACAACTTCTTAATCCGGAATTGATGAAGATACCCCGCTCACTAATAAACGCGATCCTTTTGCTGATATTCGCAGGTGCGGTCTGGATAAGAATCGACGGGCCCCAGTCTTCCTCAAAGCTCTACTATAAGGGCGAATCGGCAATGAATTACCGTTATGCCCTTATGATCTCCGAAAAAGGATCGCTGCCCGAAGTTGACCAGAAAGTCTCATGGCCGGAGGGGCTATCCCCCGCAAAAACACAGGCCCGGGGAGTCGAATTCCTGACGGGCTATCTCTACCGGTTTTTCAGTTATTTCAGTGATACGTCATTTAAGGATTTTACACGCGGACTAACAGTCCTGGTTTTCTCACTGCTGGTATTCGTCCTCTACCGCATCAGTTATAAGGTTTGGCGGTGCAAGGCGGGGGCGGTACTCTCGTCCTCGCTCGTAGCCTTTTCGGCCCCCGTTATCGCAGCCACCAACGGAGGCGAATATACGCACATCCCGTTCGCCGTCACCGCGATGTCACTGCATGCGCTTGTCTTGTTAGATCGAAACTCGAAGCCGGTTCCGTTAGCGGCGGTTATGCAGGCTGCTGCTTCTTTCATCCTGATGGCCTTTTGGGAGTTTGCCATCTATTATTTTGCCGCCACCGCTATTTTCCTTATGCTTACAAAAGTCGTCGATCATGGAGAAAGAATCAGAATACTAATAACGGATCTTGTCGCCGTGCTGGCGGCGGGAATTCTTCTGCCCCATGCCTCGGCTGCGATGATTCTTGCGACACCGCCGGCATTAATCCTTTATGCTTCGATCCTCGCGGCGTCTTCGAAAACCCTGACATCTTCTCGGCTAGCAACGGCGGCCGCAACAGCTGCGATCGTCATCCCGGGGGCTGTTCTTCTGCACATTTTTTCGATTTATTCGCCCGATGCCCTGCACGGTATGAACTGTTTTTATCAGCGCATACTCCATCCGGCGGGCAAACCGGCGGATCCGGAGGAATTGTCACTGCTTACGAGATACATATGGACCCGCGGCTCGTCTCCGCCGTCCGGTTACGATGTCTGGAATCTTTTTGTACCGCTGGGTTTGATGATTCCCGCGCTGATAGACGGTTTGAGGGCGGCGGGCGGTTGCGTCTCAAAAAAAATATTGAAAATCCTTTTGATCGCGGGTGCGGCTTCCGCGATCTATCTTGCCGACCGCGCCGCCGCGGGTTTCACCGCTGCGGTTCTGTTCGTTATAATCAGTCCCGTTTTTTACTCGTTTTTCTCGAACTTCCGGAAGCGGATAGTCTTCATCGCCGCCGGGCTGATTTTGATGTTCATGCAGGGTCTCCCATTCCAGGGCGATCAGGATATGCTTTCGCGGCTAGGCCGTTTGGCGGGCGCCGGCGCCGACAAGGAACGTTTCAACTGGGTCGGCATCGGCAATTCCGATCTCGAATTAGTGGAGCATATCGCCGCCAGAACTTCTACTAAAGATCCTTTTCTCTGCACACCGGATGTTTCATCGTTCCTGCTGGCTTTTACCGGGAGAACCACCGCTCTGTACCCCGGGATCGTTACGGAAGCAGCGTCGGGAAAGCTACAGGATATGTTCCTGCCCCTGTACGGCGGCGAAGAGGCTCTTTACGAGGTGTGTAAATCGTCGGGCATAAAATACGTTCTGTATTCCATAGACATGGTTCTCGATGGATCCCGCTATTCGCCTTCCTACACCGCCGCGGTCCGGTCTGTTGACAGGGAAAGTGCGGCATGGCTGATGCATTTTTTCCCGGAGTCGCTTGAGCATTTACAGCTTGTTTACGAAAATGATAATTACAGGTTGTTCAAAGTTGTCGAGGAGGGAGGCCCAATATTCTTGAGCGATCACCCGCCGGTTTACCAGCATACCATATTCAAGGAACATGGAAATAATACGGCGAACTTTTACCAGGGAATAATCAGGATTCTATCCATATATGCCATGGGAGCGAATGCGCAGTCCGGCGGCAACTTAAGGAGCGCTGCGGGCTATTACCTGGACTGCTTGTACGAAGCCCCCCGCTTTACCGAGGCAAGGCTCGCCCTGGGATCAACGTGGTTCAATCTGAAAGAATTCGCGAGAGCAAAAGAAGCCTACGAATCGATCATTCGGTATTCCCCGGACGATCCCAAAGCTCTTTTTGGAGCCGCATTGGCGGCAAGCCGGCTCAACAACATTGATGAGGCCAGGAGTTATTTAGATTTGATCTTCTCTGCAACTTCCGACAGGTACATTTTGAGAAAAGCCAGGGGACTGGAGAAAATACTAAACAGCCGGGGCGGCGCTCAAAACGAAGAGTGAGCGCCCGCCGGTTTGATAAAAACAAGTGGTGGGGACTACTGGATTTGAACCAGTGACTTCTACCGTGTGAAGGTAGCACTCTCCCGCTGAGTTAAGCCCCCAACCTGCTAATAATTTCTGGCGATTACCGCAGTTTTCCTTATCTCCTGCAGGTGTTCCTGCAGCTTGCCGACCATTTCCGTTTCCCACATCTTGCTCATCAAGTCATTTTTGACATCATCGAAAGCAAGTTTGACTCCATGCTTCTTCTCCTCGACTTTCAATATATGAAATCCGAAGCGGGTCTTGATGACACCGCTTATCTCTCCTGTTTTCATACTGAAAGCTGCGCTGTCGAACGGAGCCACCATAGCCTTGCGTGGAAACAAGCCGAGATCACCGCCTTTTTTGCTGCTGGTGGGATCTTCCGAAAACAAATTAGCAAGTTCGGTAAAATTCTCTCCGTTCTTGGCCCTCGCCATTATCCCTTCGATTGATTCCCGCTTCTTCTGCTTGACTTCAGGAGTATCATCCGGCAGTACGCGAACAAGAATGTGGCGTGCTCTGACGCTGTCGGGCATCAAGAACTGCGCTTGATTTTGATCGTAGAATTCCCTGGCCCTTTTCTCATCAACATTGATTTCCCTGGAAAATCTGTCTTCAATGAACTTATTTATTATCAGATCCTGCTTGAGATTGTCCATCAATCCGTCCCTTGTGAAGTTGCCCTTCACGAGAAAGTTATCTATCGCGCTTTCTCCACCCATTGCCTGTATGAACCGCGCGATAATCCCGGCGCTCGTGGAGTCGTCCATAACCACTCCGTTATCCACTGCTTCACGCCACAAAAGCACCCTGTCGATCATTTTATCGAGCAGCATTTTATTGAAGGTGCTGTCCGGCAGCATCTGCCGGTTCTGCTGCATAAAGATCGCCGCAAACAACCGCAGATCGCCTCCATTAACCGGAATATCGTTTACGGTCGCGATTAATTCGTTATCGATAAGCGAATCAGGGAACGCGACCGCCGTCCGGCCTCCATCTTTCTTGCCACATGCCGGTATCATGATAAACAATACGGCCATACAAGCTAACGCTCTGATGATTCTCAAGTTTTCCTCCATTTCAGCAGGGATTTTCGCTTACAGCACATTTCTGTAATTCGTACGAAATGTCCAGTTAGGGGTTATTATATTTTTCTGGAACGAGCATAGAGGTTGCCTCCGTTCCATCAAAGTTATAGAATAATAACAAAAAGCGGCAAAAGCATCAAGAACGTGCAAGAACTTTACGAGGAATCCCCATGGAACCCTCCAAGCCTTTTATCATCAAGCCTCTCGAGGGCAAAGACATTTCCCGGGTAGTGGATCTGTCCACCAAGCTCGAAGAGTTTTTCCCGCAGGACGCGCTGACAATGATCGAATTCTCGCTCAAAGAGCATAAAGCGTTTGTCGGCCTTCTCGATGATGAACTCGTGAGTTTTCTTATCTATGAAGTCAGGGACAAGTCAACCGCCGAGATTCTTTGGATGGGGGTCAAAAAAGACTATCATGGACTGGGCCTGGGAACGATGATGCTCGAAAACCTTGAACAGAAACTGAAGCGCGACAATATCAGCAACCTGATCACAACCACTCTCTCTTATACCGTGCGATACAAACCCTACGAAAAAGTCAGGACCTTCTTCTACAACCGCGGATTCAAAGCCCATGGGATCCAGAACGATTACTATGAAGAAGGCGTGGACAGACTGCTCCTGATAAAAGAACTGCAATAAGTTCTACTCAGCGGTGTTTTGTCACTCCTACCCTCGGACATCTTTTATAGAGCGGGCACTCAGAACAAAGCGGCGACACGGGTTTACACACCATCTTGCCGAAATTAACCAGCAGTTCGTTGTAACCGATCCAGTATTTTCTAGGCAGCACCTTCATGAGTTCGAATTCGGTATCATCCGTATTTTTCGTTGCGACCAGCCCGGTTCGGTTCGATACCCGGTGCACGTGTGTATCGACGCAAATTCCATCGATTCCGAAACCGAGGGTCAGCACCAGATTTGCGGTTTTTCTCCCTATGCCCTTGATCTCCAGAAGTTCCTCCATCGAACCGGGCACGGTTCCATTGTACTTATCATTGATCGTTTTAGAAACGTTCCTGATGGTTTTCGCTTTGGTCTTGTAAAACCCGACCGGATATATGGCTTCCCTTATGCTTTTCTCGGGCGCCGCAGCCAATTGAACCGGCGTTGAGACAAGCGCAAACAGTCTTTTCGAAGCTCCGGCGGTAACCTCGTCTTTAGTCCTCAAGCTCAGAATAGTGGAAATCAGAATCTTGAACGGATCTGGGTTGCGTCTGGCTATTTTTGACACCGCCGTCAACCGTCCGGGGCCAACCGCCCTTGCGATCGCGTCGATCAGGGTTTTGACCCTCCGCGTATTATCAGAAGCTGCATCCGTCTTCCGGATCTTCAATAGAGCGCCTCCCTTGACAAACGTGTTCATTAAGCATAGAATAAACCCCGTTCTTTATTTATGTTAAGCGGCCTCGGCGGCAGGGACCGACTGAGGAAACGAGAATTGGTTTGACGAATATAAAACAATCGAAGAAAAAGGCAAAAGCCAAAAGGGCCGACCCCTCAAAGTTTTTCCAGTCTTTGAGAAAGCGCCTGGACAAGAAAAGGCTTACGAGAGAACGCGCTACTCACTGGGCTCATTTCTGGAACGTATGCCCGAAGTGCGGCGGAGATATGTTCGAGCAGAAGATAAAATCCATTTATTTTGAAGTTTGCAGAAAATGTCACGGCATTCATATAGACGTTCAAGAGCTTGATGCCGCGGTTAAATTTCAGGAACCGGTTAAGTTATTTAAGAGTATTATTCGAAAATCAAAGAAACCCTCGATCAAAATCAAGTAGCCGGCGGCTCTAACCGGTTTTTTTGTACCCCCGGCGGCAAAGGAACAGGCCGCTTTCAACCTCTGCAAGACAGGAGCAATTATGCAGCAATTTCTCAAAGAATGCGATGAGGCCGTTCTGAAGGGCGATAAGGACTCGGCGGTCAGGCTCGCAGGAAGAGTTCTGACAGAAAAGATGAACCCATTGGAGGCCATCGAAAACGGTTTCTCTCTGGGCATTAAAAAAGCGGGAGAACTCTGGGAGAAAGGCATCTATTTTTTGCCCGAACTGGCTTTCAGTGCGGAGGCCATGAAGGCCGCCATGGAAACATTGAAACCAGCCCTTCTGAGCGAAGGCGGAGATGCTCCGTCCAGGGGAACTGTCGTAATAGGAACGGTTCAGGGTGATATCCATGATATAGGCAAAACCCTGGTCGGCACTATGCTCGCCGCCAATGGGTATAAGGTGCACGATCTGGGAGCGGACGTGGCCTATAGCAGTTTCATCGAACAATCCAGGACTCACAAGGCCGATATCTTATGCATGTCGGCCCTTTTGACCACCACCATGCCCGGACAGGGAGAAATCATCTCCAGACTCGAGAAAGAAGGACTGAGGAACGATATAAAAGTGATCGTGGGAGGAGCACCTGCGAGCGCGAATTGGGCGGACGAAATCGGAGCGGACGGATACGCGGATAACGCAGTGGCCGCCGTAGATGTTATTAATAGATTTTTTAACTCACCTCCATCATGAGCACGGCAGGAAACGCTTCAATCATAAAAAGGCTCCGGCGCGGGGGCGTGCTTTTTGACGGCGGCATGGGAAGCATGCTGATATCCAGCGGCCTGGCCGCCGGACTCCCTCCGGAGGAATGGAACCTGTCACATGCGGCGACCGTAGTCGGGGTCCACAGCTCCTACCTGAAAGCCGGCGCCGATGTCATCTCTACGAATACATTCGGAGGAACTCCCGCGAAGTTGAACGGGTACGGTCTGGCTGGAAAAACAGGTCTAATCAACCAGACCGGCGTTGAATTGGCCAAAGAAGCAGTGCGGCTATTTGAGGCAACTACATCCAGGCCATCCGGAAATCCGGGCACGGCCGGCGGAGTCGATTCTTCTTTAGAAAGCAAATTCGTGGCATTTTCCATGGGGCCCACGGGTATGATGCTGCCGCCGGTGGGATCGGCCGAGCCTTCAACGATCGCGGCGGAATTCCGAAGCCAGATCCAGGCGGCCGGGACCACAATGGATCTCATACTCATCGAAACCGTTTACGACCTGAGAGAGGGACTGCTCGCGCTCAAGGAAGCCGGAGCGGCGGCGGATATCCCCGCGGGCATAACACTCACAGTTGATAAAAAACCCAAAGGCTTCTTTACCATCATGGGAGATGAAATCCAACGGGCCATTGCGGAACTAGAAAATGCAGGCGCCGACCTGGTGGGTGTAAACTGCACTCTAACCAGCGAAGATATGGTAGAGCTGTCACGGATCGTAAAGAGCGCAACTGATCTTCCGGTCCTCTGCCAGCCGAATGCCGGCCAGCCGGTCATCCGGAACGGAAAACCCGAATACGGCCAACCGCCTGAATCGTTCGCCGCCGATCTGGCAAGGATGTTCGATGCAGGCATTAATGCGGTTGGAGGATGCTGCGGAACAACGCCGGATTTTGTAAGAGCCGCGAAGATTGAATTGAATAAACGCCCGTGCCGCGGTTGAACATATCAATTATGAAAACCATAAGAATCCGCAGAAGCCTGGATATAGGGATCGACCTGAGCGGCGTCGCCCACGCGCTCGGATACAAGGACGGCGGGGCCCCCAAACGTGTTCTGTCGATAATCGATGATATCTCCCAAAAGAATGAATTGATATCTTCAGCTGCTGTTTACCGTTTTCTCTCTGCAGAGCACCTGAACTCATCATTTTATCTTAAAGGAATCGAAGAAGTCGCCCTGTGCCTGGTCACGATCGGGCCCGGAGTCGAAGATGCCGCCGAATCGGCCAAAAATAACGGAGATTTGAGCAGGGCCATTATTATCGACAGTTTTGGCTCGGCGGCCGCCGAAGCCTGCGCCGATGAGGCTGAAAAATTGATTGCAGGAGAATGTGCAGCCAGAAATCTTAAATGCAGCCGCAGGTTCAGCCCCGGATATGGAGGTTGGGATGTTGCCGAGCAGAAATGGATACTGAAAGCCCTCAAGGCCGGCGATATCGGTGTGGAACTGTCCGAAGGATGCATGATGGTCCCGCGGAAATCGATAACCTTTGCCGTGACCGTAGGGGCCGATCCTGTCGAAATGCGCGAAGCCGCATCGCAGTGCGAAGTTTGCGGGTTATTGAATTGTAGATTCAGGCAATTTACACGATAACATGAAGGTGTCAAATGACTAACACACACAGACCCGGACTCGAATTGTTAAATAAAAAACGGATTACCCAGATAATCGATGAAGCGATGAGGACTTTGGATAAAGTAGGGGTCTTCGTCGAGAACGACAAGGCGCTCGAACTGCTTTCAGGAGGCGGGGCAAAAATAGATGCCGGCAAGAAACGGGCTTTTATTCCACCTCAACTGTGCGAAAAATGTGCGTCGACCGTGCCCCCGGTGATAGAACTATACAACCGGGCCGGCGAGCACACTGCATCTGTTGGCAGAGACAACGTCCTCTTCGATCCCGGGTCCGCGGCCCTTCTTGTTTATGATTTCTCCGAGCACATTGTTCGCAAGCCCTCGACAAAAGATGTGATCGATTTCGTAATGATCAGCAATTCGATGCCTGCATTCAAAGCTCAAAGCACAGGCGTGGTTCCCGCCGATCTGCCCGAAGAGCTCGGAGACAGGTTCAGGCTTTTTCTGGCCCTGATATACGGCAGCAAACCCATCGTAACCGGAACTTTTGCCAAAGATGCCTTCGCGACGATGCTTGCTTTTCTTACAACGGTGAGAGGCGGCAAGAAAGCTTTAAAAGACAAACCATTGGCAATTTTCGACTGCTGCCCGTCTCCGCCTCTGATGTGGAGCGACCTTACGTGCCAGGTACTCATAGACTGCGCCTTGAACGGTGTCCCCGCCGAACTGGTATCCATGCCCCTTACTGGTGCGACTTCTCCCGTGACGCTGGCCGGGGCCCTCGTCCAGCACACGGCCGAGGATTTGAGCGGTATAGTTATCCATCAGCTTACAAACCCCGGCGCCCCCATTATATACGGTGGTTCGCCGGCCTGCTTCGATATGCGCAAGGCCACGACCCCCATGGGCGCTGTTGAAACCATGATGATAGATTCTTCTTACGCTCAAATCGGAAAATCATTCGGATTTCCGGTGCACGCCTACATGGGTCTCAGCGATTCCAAGATGACGGATTACCAGGCCGGGTTCGAAACGGCAATGGGAATGACGCTCGCCGCGCTGGCGGGTGTAAATGTAGTATCGGGCGGAGGCATGCTGGATTTCGAGACATGTCAAAGCCTGGAAAAACTGGTGCTGGACAATGAAGTCGCATCTATGGCCCAGAGGCTTATCAGCGGCATAGTATTTCGGGGAGGAGCCGAGGGATTCGACCTGCTTAAAGAATTCGCAGAAAGCAAGTCCTTCTTGACATCCGAGCATACGAGACGTTTTTTCCGCGAAGAGGCATATTACCCCTCCGAGGTCGTCGACAGATCCACATTGGGTGACTGGGAGCAAGGCGGATCGTTGAGCGCGGGAGAACGTGCGCATAAGAAGGTTCAGAAAATATTGAAATCCGCGGAAATCTCCCCGCCGGATGATGATGCCCTCAACGAAATGATCAATCTGATGACCTCCGATGCGAAAAAGCACGGACAGGGGAGGCTGCCTGATTGGCGGCTGTTCTAGTGTCCCGATTTTCAAATTTCACACCCGCACCGCGCAGCCGAGCTCAACAATGATAAAGATATTTCCAAAACCGGATTATTGCACCTACATTTATATTGTGGACTTCGAGACCGTAATATAATATCGAACCCATTATTCGATAAATAGCAGTATCTCACGTCTAAGGAGATCCAGAATGAATAATTTGCAGGACGCTGCAATTCAAACCCAGCCCCCGCCTCCGGCTTATTACCGCTGGTCGGTTCTGGTCGTAATCAGCCTTGCCATGTTCGGCAACTATTATGTTTACGACGCCATTAGTCCAATCGCGGACTTGTTGAAATCCCAGCTTCACTTCTCGGACAAAAACATCGGCACCCTCAATGGAATCTACAGCCTGCCCAACGTATTCATGGTCCTCCTCGGCGGAATCATTATCGATCGAATCGGTGTAAAAATGGCGACCATGCTTTTTGGAATTCTCTGCCTTATCGGCGCAGCCATAACCGCTTCAACCGGACATCTTGCGGTTATGGCGGGCGGGCGGCTGGTTTTCGGCATCGGCGCAGAATCGCTCATAGTGTCTGTTACCACCGCACTGGCAAAATGGTTCAAAGGCAAGGAGCTCTCCCTGGCTTTCGGTGTGAACCTAACCATAGCGAGACTGGGATCATTCCTGGCCCTGAATTCACCGACATTGGCAAAGCACGCGTTCGAAAACTGGCAGTGGCCGCTTCTTATTGCCGTCGGATTCGGCACACTTTGCGTCGTTGGCCCGCTGATTTATTGGATCATGGAAAACAATGCATCGAAGAGATATGAAATGGGAAAAAGCGGCGATACGGATAAGGTTTCTTTCTCCGGTCTCTTCCGGCTCGGGCCTTCCTATTGGTATGTTGTACTTTTGTGTGTAACCTTCTACTCGGCAATATTTCCATTTCAGACGTTCGCGGTCAAGTTCTTCCAGGAAGCCCACGGGACAACTCGCGAGTTCGGCGGATTCCTGTCCAGCCTGCTTACACTTTTCGCCATGGTTTTCACACCCATTTTTGGATACCTGGTGGACCGAGTCGCCCGGCGGGCGCTTTTCATGATGTACGGATCACTGCTGTTAGTGCCCGTATACCTGATGATGGCATATTCGAGCGTATCCCTTTATGTTCCCATGGCCATGATGGGAATCGCCTTCTCCCTGGTTCCCGCAGTGATGTGGCCGTCGGTTGCATATATAGTCAAGGAGGAAAAGCTCGGAACCGCTTTTGGATTGATGACGATGATTCAAAACATCGGATTGGCCGGCTTCAATTTTCTCATCGGGTGGGCGAATGACTTCAACGGCGCCAGCGCAGGAAATCCCGCCGGTTATTCAATGGGAATGTGGATCTTTTCAATATCGGGTTTCCTCGGATTCTTCTTCGCATGGATGCTGCGCCGGGCTGAAACCGGACCCAAAGCCCACGGATTGGAAACCATAACCGCCAAATCCAGCGGGACTACTTGATAGACGCTTCGCCTCCAAAACTTTCTATACGGGAATATCTCTTACACGGTATTGTATCGCTTCGGCCGCATGATGGGCCGCCACGGTGTTTGAACCTTCCAGGTCGGCGATTGTTCTCGATACGCGGATTATATGCCCCCTTCCCCTGGCGCTGATTCGAAGCCGCTTCTGCGCATCAAAAAGCAGTTCCCCGGCCGAAGCGCTCAACCGGCATAATTTCATGAAAATCTTTTCCGGCGCGCGCGCATTGGATAAACCGGCAGCGAATGGTGAATAGCGTTTTTTCTGAATATATGCGGCTTTGGCGATCTCTGAACGCAAACTCGCGCTTTCGCCTCCACCAGGACGATTTGAAATTCTGAAGGCCGCTATTTCAACCGGACGGACAAAGCCGTGTATGGATATTCTGTCCAGGAGCGGACCGGATATTTTGCTCAAATACTTTTCCACCTGCACGGGTGTGCAGCGGCATTGATACTCCCTGCTGCCCAGGTATCCGCAGGGACATGGATTCATCGCCGCTATCAATTGAAACTGCGCCGGAAACGTAACGGAATGCTTCGCACGCGAGAGTGTGATTCTGCCTTCTTCAATAGGTTCCCTGAGAGTTTCCAATACATGCCTTTTGAATTCCGGGAGCTCATCCAGGAACAGCACTCCTTTATGCGCCAGCGTTATTTCGCCGGGCTTGGGGATACCTCCCCCGCCTATCAGACCTGCATCGCTGGCGCTGTGATGCGGGGACCGGAAGGGCGGCTGCGTCATCAATCCCCCGCCGTTTAGCAGGCCCATAATCGAATAGATTTTGGTCGTCTCGAGAGCGGATTGAGCGTCCAACGGCGGCAGCAGTGTCGGGAATCTGCGGGCCAGCATGGTTTTGCCGGCGCCGGGCGGTCCAATCATGAGGACATGATGTCCGCCTGCAGCGGCAACAGCGAGAGCGCGCTTCATGGATTCCTGACCGATCACTTCGGAAAAATCGAGACTGTCATCAATGGGTTTTTTGCTTAGATCGATATACCTTTGTTTTTCCCGCGAAGATTTATGCAATATTTTGCTATTGCGTCTCCGGGCCTCTCCGGCATTTTCGAGGATATCGACGGTTTCCCTCAAGCTGCCGCATCCGTACACCTGGATTCCATCGACGGCAAGGGTCTCATGAAAGTTAGCCGACGGGACGACCGCACCTGCGATACCGTTTTCCCTCGCGTGAAGCAAAATGGGAAGCACCCCCTTCACCTTGCGAAGGGTTCCGTGAAGTGCGAGTTCTCCGAGCAAAAGAAAGCCGGCGGCGGTACATCCGAGCTGCCCCGAGCACCTTAACAAGCCGACAGCCGTTGCCAGATCAAAAGCCGCACCTTCTTTTTTCACGTCGGCCGGAGCCAGATTCACCGTTATTCTCTCCAGAGGAAAGTCCCAACCGGAGTTTTTAATCGCCGCTGTTACCCTTTCACGGCTTTCTTTAACCGCAGCATTTGGAAGACCCACAATGGAAAAACATGGAATACCCCTGGATATATCCACTTCTACTTCGACCAACAAGCCGTCAACGCCGAAAACCGCGCCTGACATCACCGTTGCGTACACCGCCCACCTCCTGGCGTTTTGCATTCGTGCGATCAACATTTATTGCAGAGGGATAACTCGGGAAGGAATAGATATTAAAATCAGGTCCGATTTCTGATAGAGTACCACAGTCGCACCCTCCCCGGCAAGCACACATCTTAAAAGGAGATGTTCTCTCTTCATGCTGATACTCGATGAATTCAACAAGGAAGAACGCGGTATCCTCGTCTTCAGCTCGGTCTGCCATTTTCTCAGCCATATGCTGATCCTGGTCTTTCCGGCGGTGACCATGCCTCTGGTGCTGTCTTTCGGAATGAGCCTCGAAGAAGTAATCAGGATAAGCTTTCTAATGTATTTAACTTATGGTATTTGCGCTCTTCCCGTAGGCTTTATCGTCGACAGATGGGAAGCAAGGAAAATGCTCCTGTTCGGCCTGGCCGGTATGGGCTTAGGGCTAATTCTCGCCGGGGCGGCTCCAGGGCCGGGCACGATGGCGGCCAGCCTGGTCCTGGTAGGCATGGGCGCCAGTGTGTATCACCCGGCTGGTCTTGCGCTCTTATCGCACACGATGCAGAAAAGAGGAAGGGCCCTTGCAATAAACGGCGTATTCGGCAATTTGGGAATCGCCTGCGCACCGCTTGGGGCCGGGATTCTCACCTGGGCGCTGGGTTGGCGCCTGGCCCTCGTAATACTGGGAGGGATCAGCATCGCGGCCGCCGGAATTCTCAGCTTTATGAGAATGAACGAACGCGTAAGACGCCGGGATATCGAACAGATGTCGAGCACAAACGATAGACTGAGATACTTTATCGTTCTTTGCTTCGCACTGGTTTTGGGAGGAATAGCTTACAGGGGCAACATCGTCCTGCTACCGGCTTATCTTGAGCTCAAATCGACTTTTTTTCACAACATTATAAGCTCTTTTGCATTTATTCCTACCCAGGGCACAAAGACCCTGGCGGCAACTATACTGTCATCTTTCATTCTTCTAACCGGAATTTTTGGACAGATGTTGGGAGGCCGCCTGGCAGACAGGCATGATCTGCGATATGCTTATCTGTTTGTCCACGCAATGAGCCTGCCTTTTCTCCTGGCGATGGCTTTTACCTCCGACTACCTTCTTGCGGTTTGCGCTGCGGGCTATGCTTTTTTCAACTTCGGCAGCCAGCCGATCGAAAACAGTCTTATTGCCGCCTTCACCCCGTCGCGCTGGAGGAGCACCAGCTTTGCGGTTAAATTTATATTGAACTTTGGAATCGGTTCGAGCGTAGTTTATTTAATAGGTATGATAAAAAGAGCTTATTCCCTTGAAACGGTCTACGTGTTTCTTGCCGGCGCGGCTATGCTGCTGACTTTGAGCATACTGACTCTGATTGTGGTTAGCAGGAAGACCGGCGCGGTCAGAAACTAATTTATGGGCGGTCGGTTATTTGCTATATTTGCAGCCGGAGACGATTATATTCATTCCCGTAAGCGCGGAGAGCCCGTGCATGAGCGATCTATAAACGGAGAGGTAAAAAAATGGACGGCAAAAAGTCTAAAAACGGAGACGAACAAAAAGAGCGCGGTCGTTTTGAAGAGCGCCTCGACAGGGCGGCGGAAAAATTCACTAAATCCATGGGGGACGCCGTAAAAAGAATGGAAGATGCCTTCGAGAAAAGCAAGGAAAGCATCAAGGAATCCACCAGTATTTCAGATCGTTACAAGCACCTGTTCAACTATCCTACCGGCGGCTTTTTGCTGGTAGTCATCGGTTTTGTCTGGCTCATGTATACTTTAGGTTTCTTCGACCACGTTATCTTTCCTATAATATTGATAATAATAGGCTTGTACATGGTTCTGAAAAGACGTTCCTAGCGGCGGGAGCCCCACCAGACTATCGGGGCGTAAGCGCCGAATATCTGCCGAAAGCGCGCCGGATACGAAAAAAAAGGAAGCCAGAATACGGCCGGCGGGAGAGGGGAGCGAGTTAATCGTTTACCTCCCGCCAACGAATTATACCGTAACCGCTCTGGCTTCCCATCAGCTCGAGTTCATTCATCGAAGCCTTCTTATCATCATAATTACCGCCGATTTTGAACAAAAAGTACTTGCCCGACACGCTGTTGAAACTGAAACTCTGCCGGCTCGTGCTTTTTTCAGCCTTCCACATGTTGCCGTCTCCCAGCGTCTTCGCTCCGTAGAGTTGCATTTCGTATATCTTCACTTCATCATTTTTGTATGTGTCGGTAATTTTGAAGAGGAAATATTTGGCCGATACGCTTGAAAATTCATATGTCTGTGCGGATTTATCTTTGGCGGCGCTGTAAGTGCCGTTTATTTGCACCCATGAACCATGATCGGGATCGTGTTTTACGGCCGGATCCGTAGAATAGTAGAGTTCAAATTTCTTTACGCCCTTTTTTTTATCATTATACAGAACGAAACTGTCGGGCTGTTCGGTGCTTTCGTCCGGGAAAGAAAAAATAAAATACTCGTCTCCTCCACTGTCTTTGTCGTTTTCCCATTTTGTTTTCGTCGATCCGTCCGCCGCCAGCTCTGCGGCTTTATCGCTGTCCTTTTCGGTGCCAAAATCCTCCAGAACGGCGCCCATGCGTATATTGATCAGGTTCATTTTGTCATTCACAAATGAGCCCGAAGGCGATATCGGCTGCCATGAAGAATCATCGGGATCGGCGGCGGCACTGCCGGTAGAGGAATAAAAGATTTGGAAATATTTTACACTTTTGTCATCGCCCTTGTTGTAGAGATTCAATGAAGTGAACGAAAAGCTTCCTCCCCCTGCGAATGAAAAAATAAAATATTCGCTGCTCATCGGATCGTCGGATTCCCAGCGCGTGGATGTAGACCCGTCGCAAATGTTTGCGGCGGCCTTGTCGCCGCTGTTCTTTTGAGTACCGTAATCTTCGAGGTTTCCGCCCGGAAGGATATTTGTCTGGGCGAAGGTCCGAGACGGAGCCAGGGAACTTAGAAAGAAAAGACAAACGGCCGCCGCCGAAACCGCAACCGGTTTATGAAAAGCAATCTTTATGGTCCGCTTATGCCCGCTTAGCAACATTATCACCGTGAACTGTTTTTCGGCAGCGGGACCTAAAGCTTTATATTTTTATTTCAATGAGTTACTTCTCCAACCTGGTTGCCAGCGCCGAGACTACGACCGGTAAAGCGATGGTAGCATCACAAAACACGGAAACTTTTTCCCCATCAGGGTTTATCTTGCCCCAACTGATGGCTTCATCGAATGTGCACCCGCTCAGGCCTCCCCAATGGGGAGCGTCGGTGATAAACTGGATGGCATATTTGTGTCCGTTGGATGCTTGATTCAGATGTTTAACAGTTACTTCGGTTTGCTGTATGAAGTTCTTCGGCGTTCCCCCCCCGCAGTAGACGACGAGCACATCACGGCCTACTACGAGGCGGGCCGTCTCGCGCACATCTTCGATTACATCGAAGACCGTATTCTTTTCCTGACCTGCCAGACCGATCCCTATCGAGGAATCCGCTATAGCCGGGCAGTAAATGGGAATTTCCTCCGCAGCAGCCGTGGTAAGAATCCCCGGGTTCTTGTCCGACCCGGCCCGGGCGGCTTCTTCTCCCAAAACCCGCAGGAATTCCCGGGTGGTATAGGGCCTGTCTTCGAGATCAGCGGCGGCCCAATCGCCGATCCATTTATCCAACTTCTCGAAAAGCAGTTCATCGGCGTACGTATCATAGACCCGATCGATACCGTGTTCAAAAAGCATAGTATCATCCGCACCTGGGGATCCAATGTAATGACAATGGCCCAGGGTTTCATACAGATCATGAAAGAGGTTCGCCCCCGTCGACACCAGGCAGTTTATATAACCTTTTTCGATCAACAAGCTTATCAAACTTCTCATTCCCGCCGGTACCATTGCACCGGCGAGTCCCATCATTACGAACGCGTTGGAATTGATGGCGGTCTCCCAAATTCTGGCCGCCTTGCCCAACTGGCGTCCCTGGAAGCTGATTTTTTCCATGCGATTTAACAGCTCCGATGTGGTCATGCCCGGTTCGATCCTTATCGGCTCGGTCGGCGTATGCAAAATCTTTTTTCTCATGATTCTCTCCTTTTAGTGCATTTTGGGCCGGGAACAGCCGAGTTCCGCCCCTTGCGGATGAGCAAAAGGCATCCGGAGCAGGATCGCTCTCTTCCCGGCCGGCGGAGATCATTTATTTAAGGCATGGTAAGAAATTATTTTGTATACGAGCCTGGCTATTGTGAATTCAGATGCGACATCGCCTGCTTGGGGACACAGTTCTACGACATCGAACCCCAGGAGTTTTTTAGCGCGGAAAATAAAATCCAAAATATCGAGTATCTCCTCCCAACCAAGCCCCCCCGGTTCCGGTGTGCCCACAGCCCGCACTAATTCCGGAGTAATTCCATCGGCGTCAACGCTCAAGTATACGTTCCGGGGAAGAGACATTACGGCCTCTTCGGCTTGGGGGCTCCATCTCTGAAACCGGCGCACTTCAGTGCTGTTTTGCAGGAATGTAAATTCTTCCTCCGCCAGGCTACGTATCCCCACTTGTACTATCTTGCCAAAACGCAAAGAGTTACGAGCAGCACATGCGTGATTATCGAATCTGCCGCAGTATTTTTTTCTCAAGTCGGCATGGGCATCAATCCATATTATGCCGATCTCTTCGTCGGTTAATCCCTCTATTATAGCGGGCGTAATGGAATGTTCCCCACCGATAAACCCCGGTAAAGCCTGCGGATTCAGATTCCTGGTTTCAGCGGCGTGCCGCGTAATAGACTGCAAATCTGTCACTTCCGGCCGCAGGGTGCAAATTCCTCCGGTGGATGCATCGATCTTCAAATCGGAATCGAAAAGTTCGATATGCTGCGATGCATCGATCACTCTCTCCGGGGCCAGCGCTGTTCCCTTTTTATAGGTTGTGGTCTGCTCGTAGGGGATCAAGGACAGAACGTAGGCGCTTTCCTGCGCACATGATTCACCGCCGCCCAGCTTTACACCTAAAAATTCGGTTTGCTTTGAAATCACGATTATGCGGGTTTAGTGTGTCTTTACAACGCAAAGTCAACTACAAAAAACTGCAGCCGCTACCACCGTGGTCCACAGCTTTTCTTTGCCAATGGAAGTTTGAGTAATGCTGGTCGTTTTTACAATATGCCCGGCAATTTCCCAGTGCTCTGTTCTTTCGTCCCAAGCCTGATCGATATTTATGTCCAATCCCAGCGTTGAAGCGAGCATCGAAGCGGCAAGATCCTCGGAATAATCCGCTGCAGATTTTTCGTTCATACCATAACTATGATGCTCCGATAAATAACCGTACCTGGTGAAGTCTTTCGGTATCGCCACACCTATAGAACTGCCGATTAACCTGTGTGGCTCATTTGTCGAATTACGGCTCAACACGCAAAATACTATTTCACCTGGGTCCAGGGCACTGAGACCTTTTCCCCTGGAAACCAGCTTGCATTTTGGAGGAAAGATACTGGAAACCGCAACGAGATTGAAAGAAGCAACGCCGGCATCGCGAAGTGCAAGCTCAAAGCTGGTAAGCTGCTCGCGGTGTCTGCCCATACCTCTGGTTAGAAACATTTTTGAAGGTTTGAAATGCATTCCCCTTATCCTCCTGAAAAAATGCTGCTGCATACATATATGATATCATCAGGGAAATGTCAAGAATCAACACGAGCGGATAATCAAGCCATGAAATAAAAAGGAAGGAGTCGTTACTCCTTCCTTTTTATTGTTTATTCAATAGAGGCTCCGGCTTCGAATGCCGGATCAAAGCCCCAACTACCTTTTACGCTTGGTCTTGCGCTTGGCCTTGGTCTTGCG
>CAZZKJ010000015.1:37150-48559 GCA_964654695.1 uncultured bacterium
CCTTGGTTTTACGTTTGGCTTTGGTCTTGCGCTTGGCCTTGGTCTTGCGCTTGGCTTTGGTCTTGCGCTTGGCCTTGGTCTTACGTTTGGCTTTGGTCTTGCGCTTGGCCTTGGCTTTGGTCTTGCGTTTGGCTTTGGTCTTACGCTTGGCCTTGGCTTTGGTCTTGCGTTTGGCTTTGGCTTTTCTTTTTTTAGCAGCCATTACAGTTCCTTCCTTTTGGTAAGGGTGAAAAGAGATACTATTCTAAGACTCGTTTCACCTCCTTATGGATGAAGGACCAAACCAACAACAAACAAAGTCGTGCATATAACGCACATACCTATTTTTCGATGATTTATCCACAACCCCAAAATACTGTCAAGAAAAAATATCATCTTTAATAAAAATATTTGTCACCGTTACAGAAGCTGATCGAGTCTCTGACAAGATTCAATATTTCTTTTCGAATCATCATCGCCATGTCTGTAAAAAATGTTTGCATATTGTTATCGAGAGTGCCGGGCTGCAAATTTTATTCCATTTTCTCAATTTACGTTTTTCGAGAAAGGTTAATCCAGGATAAACCGCCGCTTATTATCTAATCCCTGCAGTCATTATTAAACAAAGAAACGCAAGCTAAACAATGCGGCCGGATCACTAATCATATTGCAATATCATCAATTAAGTGTATACTTGAACGCTAGGATCACGGAGGTTTCTAAGAGTGACCGATGTCGTTTTCAGCAGAAACATTTATGACATTAAAACCAATTCGCCTTTGGATATTTTATTACGCTCTTTGAATCGCGTATTCCTTTCTGGGCAAGTTGTAGCCGTTAAATTGCATATGGGAGAAACCAAGAATCGAACAGCCCTTGGACCAGGAACCGCCAAAGCGGTTGTTTCAGCGTTGAAAAGTATTGGGACGAAGCCGTTCTTGTTCGACTCGCCGGTGGCTTATAACAGCAAAAGAAATACACCTGAAGGATATCTTGAGCTGGCGCATTCCCGGGGGTTCACGCCTGAATTTATCGGTTGTCCCGTTAAAGTATCAAACGAGTCGATTCGGCTGAATGGAGAAATAACCGAATACGAAATGTGCAGCGATCTTGATGACGCCGACGGCGTTTGTTTTCTATCACATGTCAAAGGGCATCCCTGTACGGGTTTTGGCGGAGCAATAAAGAACATCGGCATGGGAGCCATGACCAGGGAAACCAAGAAACGCATCCACGACGGCGGCAAACCGGTTTTGAGTTGCGGGTGCATCCAGTGCATGAAGTGCGTCGATATGTGCCCAACCGGCAATATCCGGCTTAATGAAGACCATCCGGAGTTCGATCGGTCCTATTGTATCGGATGCTCCAATTGCGCCCTGGTGTGCGAAGAGAACGCCATCTCCCCCGCCGTCGATTACTTCGACTGCATGCTCGCAGAGGCCACGGCTTTGGCTCTAAGTCGTTTTTCTAAAGTCATTTTCATTAATTGCCTCGTCAATATCACTTCTTTATGCGACTGCGTTTCGAATTCGGGCAAAATTCTGTGCGGCGACGTGGGCTATATAATAGGAGAAAACATCTGCTCGGTCGAAAAAGCTTCTTTGGATTTAATACTTAGAACCGCCGGCAGGGATATCTTTTTCGATCAGCATCACATATCCGCGGCCGGGCATATCGACAGGCTGCAGGCTCAACTCGAAAACGACGGCGATTATTCTTTTCGATATACGGACTGATTTTTCACCCCTCTTCGGGAGATCCGATGACCCTGATAAACTGCCCGGTTTTGAAAAAGAAAAACATGTTTCATAATTCTGCCCGGTTCACTTGCATCCACCGTTTGTATCTGGTTTTTCTTCTGGTAATCCTCATTTGCCCTTTGCCCACGGTCCTGCAGGCCGCACTCTCCATTCCAATCGAGATGCCGCGAACAATAATCGCCGATGTGCCTTTCGATATCGAGGGCTCCAAAATCATCGCAACTGGAACTCCTTATATCCTGACAATCATTCAAAAGGACAGGGGAGTTCTTCAAAAGTCGGGCATATGGCCTATAAAGACAACACGACTTACGCTTGATGAACACGGCGTTTTCAAGATACGCCTGGAAGCTGACGATATTGAATGGACAGCCGAGGAAAAAGCCCTCCCCGGATTCATAACAATTCTTCCACCCCTGCTGGCAATTTTGATGGCCCTGCTTTTCCGGCAGGTAGTGGTGGCTCTTTTCGCCGGGATATGGTTGGGCTCATTTATTATTACTGATTTCAACATCATCAGGAGTTTTTATTATGTTCTAGATCATTACGTAATCGACTCACTTTCAGGTTCCAACGGCGCAGACCATGTATCCATTGCAATATTTACACTTCTTCTTGGAGGAATGGTCGGCATTTTTTCGAGGATGGGAGGCACCCAGGGCATAGTCAATAAGATATCGCGATTGGCCACCAATCCGAGGAGAGGGCAAATCGCTACATGGTTGATGGGCATCTTCATTTTTTTTGATGATTATACGAACACGCTGGTTGTGGGAAACACCATGCGGCCTTTAACCGATAAGCTGCGGATATCCCGTGAAAAACTCTCTTATATTGTGGATTCAACAGCCGCACCGGTCGCCTGCATCGCCGTTATTACCAGCTGGATTGGGTTCGAAATAAGCCTGATCAAGGATGCTTTTGATATGATGGGTATGGATAGAAATCCTTTTACAACTTTTATAAGTTCCATTCCATACAGTTTTTACCCTATTTTGACACTTGCATTCGGCTTATTGATTGCGATGTCACGCCGCGACTTTGGCCCCATGCTCAAAGCCGAGCGGCGGGCAAGAACAACCGGGAAAGTCCTTTCGGATAAGGCAGTGCCGATATCCAACATCGATACCGAGCTGTCGGCGGCAGAAAATATTCCTACCCGCTGGTTCAATGCGGTGATTCCGATCGGAATAGTCGTTGCAGGAACCGTCATCGGGCTGATAATCACCGGAAGATCATCCCTGGCCGGCTCCGGAACAACCGGTTACTCCCTAACGGACGTTTTCAGGGAGGGCAATTCATTTGTAGCTCTTCTCTGGAGTTCACTAACGGGCTGCGCCGCCGCCATAATTCTTGCCTCCGTGCAACGGGTGCTGTCTCTTACCGAAACCATGAACGCCTGGCTGTCGGGAATTAAATCTATGCTCCCGGCGATAATAATTCTGGTTCTCGCCTGGTGTATAGGCACGGTGTGCAGCGATCTGCATACTGCCGATTATCTTGTATACAAGATCGCGGGCATAATTGAGCCTTTTTCCCTCCCCAGTCTGATTTTTATATCGGCCGCGGCCATAAGTTTTTCTACCGGAACATCGTGGGGCACGATGACGATTTTAACCCCCATTACGATTCCATTAGCCGTCAAAATATTGGATATCAACGCCGTTTCCGCAGTCTCCGCGAATTCAATACTCTTGTCCAGTATCGCATCGATACTGGGAGGAAGTGTTTTCGGCGATCATTGTTCGCCCATATCCGACACCACGATAATGTCATCTATGGCCAGTGCCGCCGATCATGTCGACCATGTCAGGACTCAGCTGCCTTATGCGCTGGTTGTCGCCGGGATTTCCATAGTTGCAGGCTGCATGCCTTCTGCCTTCGGATTTCCGCCTGCCGCTTCGCTCTCGCTAAGCGGAATCTTGCTGATAACCGTTGTTTTCACATTCGGCAAAAAGGATATTGTTTATGGCCCTTGATGAAATAACAAAGAAACCGGCGGGTCTAAAGAAAGCAGTTGGGTCCATCTTCAAAACCAACGGCTCCGCTCGACGCATCTCTTTCACAAAACCAGCCTTCACGAGGGCAGCGGCCGGCGCTCTCGGCGTGCTTGCCGCCGTGTTCCCGGCCCTCCCCCTTCACACCGCACACGGCTCGAACGGAGAATCGAGTTTTATACTATCTATAATGGATAAAAGAACCGAGAAGCGTATTTCCGGCGGAGCGGAGTCTCCGGTACCTGTGGATTTTTCATCCCAAATAACATTTTACGGCAGAATAGATCGAGATAATGAACGACCTTATCGCATATTATACACATACAATGATTCCATCCGTTATCTGACCGATTCTCCTTTTCACTTCGAGTCCTTCATGTCTTTGGATACCTTGACGCACAGCGCTGATGCCGGTCCCAGGATGGCAGATCTGGGCTATATTTCGAAGTACGACAGCATGTTGTCATGCATATTCGCCGGGCCTTCGCTGAAAATCGAATTCGAGCCGCCTGCCGACAGCTTGGGCTCAGCGCCGCACTACGGCGTAATACCGTTTGGTCCGGCAATACAGAATTTAAAACCTGATTGCCCAAGCGGAGAATACGATAAAATCAACATGCCGGTTTCCTTCGGAGCTTTCATGATAAAAATTTCCGGACCGGAGCTTGCGGCGGGTCTTCGCTGGAATATGAAATTTCGACTGCCCGGTTTTTCGGGCACGCGGTTATACCCTGAAATAGAAATCGCTTTCAAATCAGTACAAGCCCGGGGTGGGGAATCCGTAATTGTAATGCGCGCGGATACTACTCTTAAGAATGTAAAAAAGAAGATGCCCAACGGAGAGACGTTCATCATTCTTGAAGACAAGATCCATGTGGGCGGCACACTCATTTATGCAAAAGGATGCGACCTGCCCGGCACGGGAGAACTGCGAATAGAGGAGGATATATCGCTGCTGCGCCCTGATATAAGCAGTCTCGTGGGTTCCAAGAAATGTTCATGCATTCTTCGGCTGACGATCCGGGGATGTGTCCCATGATGCGATCTCCTGCGGATCTTATCAGCGGTTCCGCGTCTCGATAAGCCGGGGGATTAAGAAGACCAACAGGTCAATCGCCTTTTGGTTTGTTCGATAGAGTCTCGAGTTTATCCTTTGCCATAGACACGGCTTTCAGATTCCACGCGGAATTCCCCCAATGTTCGAGGAAGCGGCGGTAGTAGTGTTTGGCTTCTTCGGCATCGCCCCTGGCCAGGTTGGCTTCTCCCAGATAAAACATCGACTGCACATACCTGATAGGATCTTTGTAGTAGGGAAATCCCATGGCGGTCGGACGCTCCGCGGCTTTTTCAAAATATGTCGCGGCTTCTTCAGCTTTTCCCATCTCGAACATTACATACCCCAAGAAGTAATCCCTGGAACAATAGGGATACGCACACGTGGAACCGGACAGCGCACCCGCTGCGGCCTTATAGTCGAGCTTCTTAATAAAAGTGAGGGCTTTCATTTCATTATAATCCACGCGCATTATCCGCATCCATTTGTTCCAGTCGGAGGCTTTTGAAGCATCCGAAGCTTCCAGGACCTTGCTTGCATCCATAAGTTCGCCGTCAAAAATATTCAGGCGCAGGCGGCCCAGCTCAAAAGGAATTCCCCTATTACTGTAGAGCCATTTTCGAAGAACCGCTTCAGCTTCGTCGCCCTGCCCCAGCTCGCAGAGATAATCAATAAGTTTGAAAATATAATAGAAGGCTCTTCCGCTTGAACCATTCGACGCCGCGAGTCTGATTGCCTCATTCATCGAGGCCGACGCATGATCGAATTCCCCTTCTAGAAAATCTATATAGGCCGCTGCATCCCAAGCTGATGAGGCCAGGATCGGATCGTCGAAAAGAAGAAGTTTTTCAAAACTCACCCTGGCGGCTTCGTACTGTCCGCCGGCTGCATATAAATGCCCTTTTTCAAGAATCGCCTGCAAATAACGCGGATCGAGATTGAGCGCGCTGTTGCAGAATTCAAAGGCATCTTTAATATTGCCTTTTAAAAGTTCAACGCGCGCGAGCAGCACATAAGGGAAGGGCTCTCCAGGGTACAGGGCCGCCAGGTCCTTGGCCAGCCTTTCAGCTTCATCCAGATCTCCTTGGGCCGCCAGAATTCTCACCAGCAAGGCTCTCGCCCTTCCGTGACTTTCATCGACCGCCAATACAACATCTATTTCTTTTCGAGCCCTGCTCAACCGGGCGGAGTTAAAACATACCTTGGCCGCCAGCATGTGCGTTTCCGCCAGGTTCGCGCCGGATTTATCTATTCGATCGATTTTCGCAAGCGCGCTTTCCGGATCTCCCTCTAAATAAAAATCTTCCATGGCTGATGCCAGAAGAGTCCCTTCGGCCTCACCGCCGGGATTTTGTCCCAAAGATGAGGCCTGATGAGCTTTTTCGAGATACAACCGGATGAGATCTTCGTTGAAGAGCAAAGGATCACTGTAACACTCGGCTAGTTTCAGATAGCATTGCGCGTGGAGCGAATCCCTTTCAACAACCTTTTTGAATACGGCTATAGCTTCGGAAACATGCCACTGCTCCATGAATTCCAGGCCGGTCGTATAAAGCTCCGCAGTATCCGACTGGATAAAATCGGCGATTTCGAGTTCCGACAGGCCAAGCGGGGCTCCCGATGCCACCGGTTCTCTGTTTTGAAGCGATTCAGGGAAGCTTTGCTCCTTCTTCAGGGACCGCAGCAAAACGACACAGGCAACCAGGACCAAACTAAGTACCAGAGTATTGATAAGGGCTTTCACCGTGTTTTTATCCTTTTTCTATTTCTTCCAGAACTTCCGCGGCTCTCAAAGCTTCAGGACCGAGTTCATGCTTATGGCAGTACGTCACCCTCTCCATGGCAGCTTTATTGAAAGGAACCGCGATATCATATTTTTTTCCAAGCTCAATGATGGGACCGTGGAAGTAACCGTTCTCGATCTGTTTATGTTTAAGGTAAAGATTCTGCCACGTGGAGTTATGAACTTTAAGATAAGACGAAGACTTTTGCGCTTTTGGTTTTTTTAAGTCGCCGATCATTTCATCCAGAGAAAAATCCTTACCGTCGCAGGATTTAGCTTTGATCTTGTCCGCGCGCAGGACTTTTCCGGCCTCTTCAAGCAGACCAACTTTGAGTTTCATGAACTCAACCGTGTCATGATCGCGGATATCGATTATCGCATTAAATGCGCTGAGAAGGTTGGCGATCAGCTTCAACCATTTATCGCACATTATACTCCTCGATACTGAACTCTTGAGCCCGGCCTCCTCGAAAACCGCTGAAACCTTCTTAGCGAAAGAATCGGCGCCCTTGGGATACCTGCCTATAATGACTCTGCCCGCTTTTCTAAATGTAACCTGGCCGGGATGAAGCAGTGAACAGGTCATTCTGCATACGCCGCCGTAGACGTTCTCGAATGTTTCGGCAATTAATTCTTCGTTCCCTATCCCGTTTTGAAAGGCAATAATTGGAATATCGCCCGGCACGATCTCTTCCAATTCGGAGAGGCAGCTCTTGGTGCTGTAGGATTTAACGGTAATAATCAGGCTGGTACCTTCTTCGATCTTTTTTCCCCGCAAATCATCTTCAGCCTGCAGGTGGGCAAAATACTCGCCCGTAGATGAGCGCAGCTTCAGTCCTTTTTGCTTTTTAATCATCTGCGCATGTTTTTTACGGCAGATAAGCAGAACATCGTTGTCCTTTAGAGCGAGCAATCCCCCTAACGTACTCCCAACGGCACCTGCTCCAAAAACGATGAAACGCATCGCTATCACCCTCTCTGCTATTGCGTGACAACCGGCCTCGCAAGGTGATCGCTCCAACTTCGGGTTCTTGAGTATTGACCATGAACAGAGCAATTGCAAGGCGAATAACACGACCGGCCGGTCAGCGGATAATCTTCAAATCACTTGACAAATAAGCTTTTCTGAAGTTATAGTGTCGGCTTTCAGGCCTACAATCAATTACTACTATTTGAATCAGGGAGAATCGTTTGGCAGATAAAACTCCTTCCCGGGGTCAATGGAAGTCCAGGATGGGTTTCATCCTGGCTGCCTCAGGATCTGCCATAGGCCTGGGCAATATCGTCTTCTTCTCGGCCAATGCCTACAAATTCGGCGGGGGCGCCTTTTATCTGCCTTACCTGGTCGCCCTTTTCGCTGTCGGCATTCCTGTAATGATACTCGAATTTGGATTGGGCAACTTTACGGGAAGAGCTTTCCCAGAATCTCTGTACAGAATCTGCGGGAAAAAAGGAGAATTCGTCGGCTGGTGGGCGGTATTGAACGCCGGTTTCATCACCATGTATTATATAACCATTTTGGGTTGGGTAATGGGGATGCTGATGCACGCATTCGGGGATTTGTGGGCATCTTCCGTCGCGGTTCCCACTTTCAATCTGGCCGAAGGGGATTTGGCCAACCCGTACGCCATATTCTTCCGCATGCTCTCCACCTGGCAGCCGGTTCTTTACGTGGGAATTGTCTGGATACTCAACGGCCTTATCATTAGAAAGGGAGCGGAGAGCATCGAGGATGCAACCAGATTCTTCGTTCCGCTGATGTGGATATTCATGATCGCCCTCATCGTCAGAGGCATTACCCTGCAAAACGGATTTCAAGGTGTCATGCTTTTGTTCACACCTGATTTTTCGGTTATGAAGGATCCAGCCGTATGGCAAGGGGCTTTCAGCCAGATATTTTTCACCCTGTCGCTCGGCTTCGGCATAATGACCGCATACGCATCATACCTTCCCAAGAAAAGCGACTTGACGCAAAATGCTCTTATCACTTCATTCTTGAACTGCGGTTTTGAATATATTGCCGGTCTCGCCGTGTTTTCGATTCTCTTCGCTTTTGCAATGGTCCCAAAAGCCAGCACACTCAGTATGATGTTTTTTATTATTCCCAAAGGCATAAGCCATCTTCCCGGAGGAGGAGGCGCAGTCACGACTTTTGGAGCGATGTTCTTCATCCTGCTCCTGCTCGCAGGTCTTACGTCGTCTGTATCATTGGTAGAGGCCCTGGTGGCATCCATGCAAGATAAGTTCGGATGGCGCAGAAAAAAAACTATCGCAGTCGTGGGAATCGTGGGATTCGCAGGAAGCGCCGCATTCGCTTTGCCCCATATAGTCAATCCCGGTCTCGAAGATAACGGCACGATGGGACTTACGCTGCTGGACATGGTGGATCATTGGGCCTTCTCCCACGGCTTGCTGCTTATCGGCCTGTTCGAATGTGTTTTCGCAGGATGGATTCTCGGAGCCGAAAAAATAAGAAGCCATCTCAACAGTCTGTCTCGCGTGCAGTTGGGATCTTGGTTCAGTATTTTTATCAAATTTATCATACCGCTGCTTCTCATTTGCATCCTGGGTTATTCTGTGAAAAACGAGGTCACAAACGGGCTCTACGGAACGGCGTACTCTGATCATTACAGCGATAAATACAAATTCATGCGTTTCATGCCGGCAGCCCTGTTGGCTTTCTGGTTCCTATCAAGTTCCGTAGCGGCCTGGCTGCTGACGCACGCTGGAAGTTATGATGAATCTAAATAATGTAAAACTCGTTGCTGCTGCATGTCTGCTGGCTGTACTTGCCGGAAACGCGGTCGCCGGCGGCCAAATAGAACTGGCCAAGAAATACCCGGTTGAAAGCGAGAAGACATATATATATGTCAGAAACGATTTTTTTCAAGCTGTTGAGGACGCCAGGGTTACTGCAGTTTACCGCCCCGGCAGCATGGTCTCCAGAACCACCGTGCTGGGCGAAACCGACTCGGCAGGCATGATCGAATGGAAACCTCGAACCGCGGGGATAGTAGCCATCGAAGCCGAATGGAAAAACGCCGGCATAAACAATTCTGCAGCCCTTAACGTATCCGTTAAATTCGTATCCGCTCCCGTAGGAGGAATCATGATAATGTTATTTGCCGGATTTCTCCTTCTTGGGGGATCGGTTATAAGAATCACGCGCCTGGTACGTTCACAGGATTAGGGCAAATCCAGGATGAAAATCCCGATCATGACAAAACTGTCCGCCATAAAAAACCTTCGAATCGGCGGTTTTTCCGTTTTGGCCGTCTTTTATATGGCCTCGTCTGCTTTTGCCGCCGGCACTCCGGCCGCCGACTCCGAAAATCATGCTGGATTCTTGAACTTGTTCCACCGGGGAATCAGCGCTGTGGGCGATATTGTCTGGGGACCGCCCTTTCTCATACTACTTATTGGCACCGGAATTTTTCTCACCGTATATATGCGCTTCGTGCAAATTCGCAAGTTCAAGCACAGCCTAGAAGTCATATCTGGAAAATATGATGATCCCAACGAAGTCGGCGACCTGAGCCACTTTCAGGCTCTTTCATCAGCGCTGTCGGCGACTATAGGTATCGGTAATATTGCAGGGGTCGCAACAGCCATTCATTACGGCGGTCCTGGAGCTCTTTTCTGGATGTGGGTTACAGCTTTCGTGGGAATGGCTACAAAGGGCACTGAGTGCTTTCTTGCCCACAGGTTCCGGGTAATACACGAGGACGGCAGCACATCCGGAGGACCGATGTATTACATAACCAACGGGCTCGGGAACAACTGGAAATGGCTAGGAGCTGCTTTTGCTTTTTTGGCCGCGTTCGCGAGTCTGGGATCGGCCGACATGGTGCAGGCGAACACGGTCAGTCAGATCTTTTCCAAGGATCTCCACATACCGGTTTATATCACCGGAGTGTTAATGGCGTTTATGGTTTTCATAGTAATCGTTGGGGGAATAAAAAGGATAGGCCACGTGGCGTCAAGGCTCGTTCCCGCCATGTGCCTGATATACATGCTCGGAGGGCTGACGGTTTTGTTATTCAACTATTCACGCCTGCCGGAAACACTGGCTCTCATCTTCAGCAAAGCCTTTACCGCTCAGGGAGAGGCCGGTGGTTTTGCGGGATCCACTTTCTTACTTACTCTGACTTGGGGAGCGAAGCGCGGGCTGTTTTCCAACGAAGCCGGCCAGGGTTCGGCTCCCATCGCCCACGCAACCGCCAGAACAAACGAGTCCGTACGAGAAGGTATCGTAGCTCAAATCGGGCCTTTTATTGACACTATCGTCGTATGCACCGTGACCGGCCTGGTAATCCTAACGACAAACGGATGGACAAACGGACTTAACGAGGATGGAGAACTCTTAAACGGAGCGGCGCTTACCGCATGGTCTTTCAAGGAAGGACTGGCGCCTTTATTTCCGTTCGGCAATCTTATTATAACTCTGGCGGTTCCACTTTTCGCTTATTCCACTATGATTTCCTGGTCTTATTATGGGGACAGATGCGTGCTGTTTCTCTGGGGCAGCAAAGCCCTCACGACTTACCGCATTGTGTTCGTGGTGTTTTCATTCATCGGATCCACACTCGCTCTTCCACTTGTTTGGGACATGGCTGATGTGTCCAACGGCTTCATGGCCGTTCCCAACCTGATCGCATTGATCGGTCTGGCCGCTCTTGCCAAAAGAGACTATAACGATTACTTCAAAAGGCAGAAAACCCGGTGAATTTCCTCGAAAGGTAAAAGAATAACCCGCCACGTTCCGCGGCGGGTTATGATTATGGTAGCCCCTAGGGGAGTCGAACCCCTGTTTTATGGCTGAGAACCATACGTCCT
>CAZZKJ010000016.1:0-48379 GCA_964654695.1 uncultured bacterium
ATCGTTCGACACCGAGACACGAGAGAACTACAAGGCTGGTGTACGAAAGTGGAACTATCACAGGAACCATCGGAGGCGGGATTCCCGAGAAAAGGGTGATCGAAACCGCCGGCCGGGTGATCGATACCGGATCGGCGGAGTACATGACCATCCGGCTGAATGAACGTGCCGGCCCCGAAATGATGCTGTGCGGGGGTGAGATGCATGTTTTCGTGGAGGCAGTAATGCAGAATGTTATCTATATCTTCGGAGGCGGGCATGTAGGTTATGCATTGGGACAGCTCTGCTCCATCATGGGTTTGCCTTATGTAATCTGCGGCAACGATGAAAAGCTCGTAAACAAGGAGCGCTTTCCGAGTGCGCGCGAGCTCCGCATGGGACCGCTGGACGAAATCCTGGAGGGGCTCATCCTGCCGCCCGCCGCGGGAGTGGTAATCGCGACCAGGAATGCGGTAGAAGATGAAAAAGTTTTGGAATGGGCATTGGCGCAGAAATGTATGTACTTGGGGATGCTGGGAAGCGATACGAAGAGAAGAAAGTTGATCGAGCGGGCAAAAAAAAGAGGTTTACCCTCATCCGGCTCATCTCATTTGCGCTGTCCGGCGGGGATGGAAATCGCTGCTGAAACTCCTCAAGAGATTGCGGTTAGCATTATGGCGGAAATTATCTCCATATTGCGTGGCATATAGCAGAATGATCCCTGGGAATATTTCAGGAAATCCCGGACGGAAAGATGGCCCGGCTTCAGATGACTTTTCTAATTTTTCCCGTTTTTATACAGGTGGTGCATACATAGGCGTTTTGCCTTTTGCCTTCGTATTCATATGTTATCTTTTGCAGGTTGGGCAGCCATCTGCGCCTCGTGGTGTTGTGCGCATGACTGACTTTGTTACCGACGGTCGGACCCTTCCCGCAAACGGAGCATTTTCGGCTCATTCTATAGACCTCCCTTTATATTTGGATTAAAATAGCAGAATAACGATGCCAACGCAAGCGGTTGTCCGCAGATAAGGGGAAAAAATGAACCATGAATTAGGATTCGAATGCCGATTCCTCAAAGGCGTAGGCCCGGTACGCGCCGAAAGGCTAAAGCGGTTGGGCATCATCACGGTGGAAGATCTGATCACGCATTATCCCAGAAAGTACTATGACCGCAGGTCTTTTGCGCGCGTGGCGGATCTCAAGGCCGGGGAAGAGGCGTGCGTTTCAGCTCAGATTCTGTCTACCGCACGCCGCAGCACCAGAACGCGAAGATCCATAATTACGGCCGCAGTTGGCGACGAAACCGGTATAATTCAAGTGATCTGGTTCAATCAGGATTATTTGTATAAGCAGCTCAAACCGGGTTCGACAATAGTCATGACCGGGGAGATTTCGTATTTCAAAGGTATCCGCCAAATCGTCAATCCGGAATTCGAACTTGTCGGTGACGATCTCAATGAACAGCTTCTCCATGCTGGCCGCATGGTGCCCGTTTATCCCTTGACCGGGGGAATTTCCCAGCGCTTTCTTCGTGGATTGATTGCCAGAACTCTGGAATCGGCCGGTAAAGAAGTTTATGAGAATCTGCCCGAGCAAATAGTGGATTCAATCAAGATTCCCCCGCGGTGCGAGGCGATAAAACAAGTTCATTTTCCGGAAGGCGAAGCCGGGTACAAGCAGGCCGTTCGGCGTTTGAGATTCGAGGAATTGTTCTATTTGCAGCTCGTTTTTTCTCTTGTGAGGAGGAGAAGTGGAACGCTTGCCCATAAAAAATTCGATATTGCATTTGACTATATAGCGAGATACTCGGGGAAATTGCCGTTTAATCTAACGCATGCACAGAGGCGGGTGATAAATGAGATAAAGAGCGATCTGTGCGGTCCCAGGGGCATGAATCGTCTCCTGCAGGGAGATGTTGGAAGCGGCAAAACCGTGGTGGCCGGCGCCGCTCTTCTCTGTGCGGTCGAAGCCGGCTGCCAGGCAGCCTTCATGGTGCCGACGGAGATTTTAGCCGTTCAGCATGCCCGGACACTTGGGGGCTTTTTTGCAGATCTCGGTGTCGAGACGGACATCCTTCTGGGATCCACATCCACTCGAGAGAAAAAGAGAATTTATCAGAATATAGCCGGCGGCAAACCGGGGATTACCATAGGAACGCATGCCCTGATACAGAGCGGTGTAAAATTCAAAAACCTGGGCCTAGCGGTCATCGACGAACAGCACCGCTTCGGAGTTCGTCAACGGGCCGCTCTCATGAGTCAGAAGCTTTCGCCTCATCTTCTGGTTATGACTGCGACACCCATTCCCCGCAGCCTGGCACTTACCGCATACGGCGATCTGGATCTATCTATAATAGACGAACTTCCCCCGGGTAAAGCCAATACGATCACGCGCCTCGTTAATCCGGAGAAAACAGCCGATATGCTGGATTTTGTGCGAGGAGAGCTCGATAAAGACAAAAGGGCTTATTTTCTCTATCCGCTTATAGAAGAGACGGAGAAGCAGGACATGCAGGCTGCAGCGGCCGCGCATGCCGAACTGTCGCAAGGAAGGTTCGGCGAATATGGCGTCGGGCTTCTGCACGGCAGGATGAATTTCGAAGAAAAAGAAAAAGCAATGCACGATTTTGCATCGGGAAAAACGAAACTACTGATCAGCACAACGGTAATCGAAGTCGGGGTGCATGTTCCCGAAGCAACGATCATGGTCGTGCATCATCCGGACAGGTTCGGTTTGTCACAGCTGCATCAGCTGCGGGGCCGGGTGGGCAGGGGAAGCGATACCAGCTATTGTTTTCTTCAGCTTCATGAAGGAGTCTCCAATTCGGCCCGCCGGAGGCTCCATATTCTGACAAAAGTCAGCGATGGTTTCAGGATATCGGAAGAGGATTTAAAAATGAGGGGGCCGGGGGAATTCTTTGGGTTGAGACAGCACGGGGTTCCAGGATTTAAACTTGCGAATCCGGCCCGTGATCAGGATCTGGTAGAGAAAGCAAACGGTTTTGTCCGTAACCTTCTGAAGGCGGATCCAAATCTGGTTGATCCCTGTAATGCGTTATGCAGAAAATACTTGGATACTTTCTCGTCCGTTGATATCCGTTTGGCACGGGCGGGGTAGAGATTGAATGATTTGGCTTGATAGTTGCATGATTGCTCGATGTTGCACAAAGGAACCCGCTGCCGCCATAACACAGTGCGATTTGTATGGTTTTCTTCGCAATTTTAATCGAGCCGCGGCGGATTCTGCTTATTACTGCAATAACAGACGGCAAACCAGTAACCCCGGAGGATGATCGAAAATGATTATCCAGTGCCAAGGCTGCACGTCCAAATACTTTTTATCCAGTGATAAAGTGCCCAAAAAGCCGATAAAAGTGCGCTGTCCAAAGTGCAGCGCTGTTTTCAAGCTCAATACCGCAGTTCAGACGGAAAATCCCGTTGCTGCGGCTGCAGCAGTTATGGTAGAGTCGCCGCGGGTTTCGGACTCGGGAAGGCCGCCTGTGCAGGAAAAAGCGGAAGCGGTATCGATCGAAAAGAAATCCACCGGGAAAAAGCGCCCTGGATCCGGCGGTGAGAATAAGGAAGAAAGAGCCAAGAGGCTTGCCAGAGTTCTGGTTTCCGATATTCTTTGTTACAATCAGGAAAAACGGGATCAATCGCTTATTGACGGCAACTTGATGAGTGTTCTGAGCGAAGAGATCAAGAAATCATGGGAACTTTACAAAGAAAAAGTCGGCGCTGATCTCGCTAATTCAACCGGCTACTTCAAAGAAGCATTAAACGAGATCTTAGCGGATGGACAAAAAATATTTTGAATTAATATCAACATCATTAACTATGGAAGAATCTACTGCCAGGAAAAAGCCGGGCGTCTTCCTTATATCCCAAGACAAAGAATATCTCGCCAAGGTTCTTGGCGAATGCGAGGAAGCCCCTTCCGATTACACTATTCTCCGGAGCATCAAGCATCTGATCGATGATTTTGCCGATGAGAAAAAAATTGGTTTAACCTTCGTATTCATAATTGAACAAAACGGCAGAGATGTCGATACGCCGGCCCTGCGCGATCTCAAACTGAATTATCCGCAGATTCATTTTATCGTTATGCTGGAGAAATGCGAGCAAAGCGATCTGCTTCGCTTCCAGTCTATGGGTGTTCAAAACATCCTTCTGCCCCCTTTTGAGCATGTCAGCCTGTCGCGGGAAATAGCCACCGCTATTCCCAATGTTCCACAGTTCAAAAGGCACCCCGAGCTGTTCAAGCGCGGACAAATACGCATGGATTTCCTAATGCCGAGTGATTTGTCGTATGTGCTGGGTGTAAACTATCTGGTATCGATGCTTCTGAAAGAATTTGATTATCCGGTGGTAGACAGCCGTGTAAATATACCTCTAGCCTGCGATGAAGCCGTCACCAATGCAATTTTGCACGGCAACAATAACGATTCCTCTAAGAAGGTAAGAGTGCAGGTTTACTTGAGCCACTCGCGTTTCAAAATTAGAATCCGTGATGAAGGAGAAGGTTTCAATATTGTCAAACTCGAAGATCCTACCGAAGGTGATAATCTGCTTCGTTCCTCTGGGAGGGGGATTTTTCTAATGCGCAGCATAATGGACAGCGTGGAATTCAAAGAAGGTGGAAGGGTAGTGGAACTGGAAAAAAAGAACTGCAACACGCGCAAGAATTAATCATCATTCCATTTTTCCTTGGCGAGCTTGCCGAGTATCTCATCAATCTGGTTCCATATACGGGCGTTTTGATCGGGCTCGAAAAGAGCTTTTTTCACCCTCCCGTACTGGTCTTTTTTCACGTAGCGGATTGATTTCAAAGTATCCATGGAAACGAGAATATCTTTA
The DNA here is from genome assembly GCA_964654695.1 of uncultured bacterium. Taxonomy (GTDB): domain Bacteria; phylum Krumholzibacteriota; class Krumholzibacteriia; order WVZY01; family WVZY01; genus CAZZKJ01. The sequence continues at coordinate 4,839 of CAZZKJ010000016.1, forward strand.
CAAACTTTGACTTCAAGCGGTTTGCCCTCAAGGTTTGTATTGGGATTATTATCGGGATGCATGCCAAGCCCCCATCCATGAGCTATCATACTGCAGATTAATACTTTGAAAGTATTTTGTCCTTGAACCGATTCGAGGTCCAGCGTTCCGTGTATCTTGGCGGTAACACCTTCAACGACGGGAATCAAACGCTCCATTACATCAGAGCCCAGTTCTATGTTCAACAACCTGGCGTACATCTCGTTCAACATCTTCTCGATGATTCGCATTTTTACCCTCTCTATGTGTTGTAGTCCAAAAGAAGAAGTTTTTTCCGTTCAAGTATCATACCTAGCATTGCAAGAAACAGGCCGATTGAAATCAATATAACTTCTTTACTCACTAAAGCATTAACAGCAGTTGCCAAAACAGTTAAACCCAAAAAAGAAGTCTTTGTCAAAACTTCCCTGGTCGAAAAAACTCTACCTCTGAATTTTTCGGGTATGTGCTTCTGCAAACTGGTTTCGGTCAGGATAATAGCCGGCGACATCGCCGCTCCCAGAACTGCGGCCCAAATGGCAAGAGCTTCGACGGTCTCTGATTTTGCAATTCCGATTAGTGCCGTCCCCCCAAGCACTGTTGCAATGGAAAGGACGCGGTGCCCCGCAAGGCGATTTTTCGATAGAACACTTAACAGCGAACCCGCCAAAAGTCCCATAGTGGATGCAGCCGCAGTTATTGCCAGGTAAAAAGCATTATTCTCCGGAGAAACTTCCTGAACGAGTGACACGCAAATAACGTATATAATGCCGCCCAGGCCGAAGAGAATGGCTTGAACGACCAGGCTCGTTCCTATGATCTTATTCTCGCCGATGATCAGGACGCCTTCCTTGATCGAATGCAAAAAAACCTTGATAAGATTCAGGGGATTTGCTGAGCCCGAACGACAAAAATACACTGATCCCCTGCCGGCAGCGGCAGGTATGCAAAGGAGGGGCAGGAGAAGGATAACAGAAAGGATATAGCTCAATCCATCGGCATAAAAACTCAGCTGCCATGATCTGTAATCAAAAAGCCATCCTCCAAACAGGAAGCCGGCTAATGTCCCTATGATGCCGATACTCCATAAGAGCGCATTCACTTGTACCAGCCTATTCCTGTCGACTATCGCGGGAATAATTGCTGATTTCGCAGGCGCAAAAAACATGTTTGTCACGGACAGCAGAAGAATCGGTACGTAAAAAGCATACAAACTGCCCGTAGCCATATAGAGTGAGGGAAGAACCAGGACGAGCAATCCCCTGAAAAAATCGGAGAGGATAAGAACAGCGGCTTTGTTGAACCTGTCGATAAGAGAGCCGAATAGCGGCCCCGCCAGCAGTACAGGCAAATAAGTAAACAATGCGAGCTTCATAAGTTCAAAGCTTGATCCCCGCTCGACTTTGCCGATCATTCCTACGACGGAAAATTGATTCAGCCTGTCGCCGAAAATGGAAACCAGCTGCGCCAGGGAAAAGGCGATAACGCAGAGTTTGATCAAGGAAGATTTTTTCACTTGGAAGGAGCCGCCTGCATACGCATAATACTATTCGTTTTACCTGGAGTTATCTCGTGAGCGTTCCTGGCGGGTTCCGCTTTTTCCCTGTAGAACTCATCCAGTTTTGCTGCGACTTTTTTCCATGAATATTCTTTCACGAATGCCAACCCGTTTTCCCGTAGCCTGAGCCGTAGTCTTTGGTCATCCATGAGTTCCTCCAGTGCTCGAGTTATTGCGGATGCACTTTTTGGAGGTACAACCAGAGCGTTCCAGCGGTCCCTGAGTATTGTGAGGTATCCGCTGATGGCAGTGCCGATAACAGCCGTTCCGGCCGCCATTGCTTCCAAAAGGACAATTCCAAAGCTCTCGCGGCCGGTGGCGGGGGAACAGAATATATCGCTGCAGGCGTAATAGCGGGGTAAATCTTCACGAGAAACGACCCCCCTGAAAACCACTTCAACGTCCTCCGGCAGCGGCGGCAGTAGAAATCTTCTGGGTCCTTTTTCACCGATAATTATAAGCCGAATCCTGCGGCGGACATCGTTTTTCAGCCCGGCGATTCCTTTAATCAAATAAGCCACTCCTTTACGCTTGTCGAACCGGCCGACAAACAAGATGTTCAACCGCCCGTCCCTGAGATTTTCAATAGGTTTGCAGATCGGCGAGAAGCGCTCGTAATCGATACCGTTGGGAATGATCCTGTACTCGCCGGGAAAATATTGCTGGGCCAGTCTGCGTGCAGCCTGTGATACTGCGATCTTGCCTTTTATTCGCTCGGCATGCCGGTCGAGCGGCCCGCGAAGAAGGCGGTAAGCATAATTGCTTCTGGCAGCCGCATGGAAAGTCCCAATTACTGCTGTTTGTTCGGGCGCCGATCTTAAGGACAAAAGTGGAAGGGTAGGGACCAAAGGGCAGTGTGTATGGATGATATCTGGCTCCAGCCGCTCGAAAAGCCTGCGGAGCTTTTCTCCCAGTCGGATCCCGACAGTCATATTTACCCAGGCGCTGTTCATGGGTACCAGTATATTCCTGCCGAGTCTGACAACGTTTTCTTCAAGCTCTGCGCCGCCGGCGGGATAGGATGTTACAATAGAAACTTCATGACCCAGACGGGCCAGTTCGCGGGTCGAATGGAAGGCGTGCTCGGTGACACCGCCCGGCCTGGGATAATATGACTGGGAGACGATAACTATTCTCATTCGATTTCCATTAGCTTAATAACGATCATCGTGCATCCTGCGGAATATACACCATTGATCGGGGTTCTTAATAATTCTTTCTTCTAAATATTTTACAAGCCACCGCATCGTACCGGTTTCATCTGCGGTATTACGAGGCGCTTCGATAGGAGATGATAAGCTGATTTGCAGATCGTTTCCACCATGCCTCAAACAGTCTGCAAATATAATTGGTGATTTCATAACCCGCGCGATACGTGCGGGACCGCGTGGAAAGCTCGCAGTTTTTCCCAAGAACGATGTTTTATCGCCCCTGGAAAACATGTTCCCATCCAGGTGCAGAACCAGCAGGCGGTTTCTTTCAAGATCCCTGTATAATGAGCGCAGCCCTTTTTTTATTGAAATGACCTTAATTCCGTATGCTCTTTTAAAATTTTTTATATCTTCGGACCAGCCTCGCCTCAGCTGCTCGCCGGCTATTGTCGTTATCGCGTAACCACATTCGGAAAGAGCGATTCCAGCCAGTTCCCAATTACCGAAATGTCCAGTAACCACGACTGCTCCTCGCCCGCCTTCCAGGATTTTATCCAGGTGCTTAGCTCCCCGGATGATAATATTCCGTCGAAAGCGCCGATATCCGCCTGCCGATGCACTCATGATCTCCAGAATATTTAAAGCGTGGTTTTGAAAAGCGCGGATGCACAAGCGATCAAGATCTGCACCCGGCACAGCGGACAAGTTCTGCTTGTAATACCTTCGCTTTTCAGGGGCCGTTAAATAGTGAATAACTCCCCCCGTTGCTGCTGCTGCGCGTAGCAGCCAGAGAGGAACGGCCGCAGCTGCGCCGGAAACAATCTTCAAGCTCGTGGATTTCATGACCGGCCCGCTGCCGGTGAGGGTTTTGGATTCCTTGGAGGATGCACTCATGATAATCAATATATTACAGATAACGGCGGCTAATTTGCAAGCTCAGGAGCAGAATGCACGGGAAAGACCAGTCGGGAACCCGAACGAGAGCAATTGCCGGCTAAAATAAGGCATTTCAAGGAATTCTGGCGCCCGCGAGGACGTGTTCTTGGCACGCAATTTGCGCCGGACGAGAGCGCTGGGGTAGTTTGTCGAGATTCTTTGAGTTTCTCACCCTGGCCTTTGCAATAAAGTGAATCGGTCGTCGGAGGCATTGCGGCCGGCGGATATGACACAACTACCCCGGCTTTTTATCCGGAAGGTGCAGAAAAATGGTTGTATTCAATTATTCAGGTGGAGAAGTCAATGCCAAGATTGTCTACTACGGTCCAGGCTTAAGCGGGAAAACAACCAATCTTGAGCATATTTATGCAAAAATGCCAGCGCGTTTGAAAGGCAAAATGATCTCGATGAAAACGCGCACGGATAGAACACTGTTCTTCGATTTTCTACCGCTGGAGTTGGGAGATATAAACGGTTTCAAGCTGAGATTCCTTTTGTACACGGTGCCCGGCCAGGTTTACTACAATGCAACGCGGAAACTGGTGCTTAAAGGAGCGGATGCGGTTGTTTTCGTTGCCGATTCTGATCCTTCTAAAATGGAAGAAAACATAGAGAGCCTTAAGAACCTCGAAACCAATCTCAACGAACACAATCTCACGCTCGATTCCATTCCATGGGTTATTCAGTACAATAAGCGGGATCTGGAGAATGCACTTCCGGTCGAAACGCTGGGAAATAAACTCAATGTCTTGAAAGTGCCAAGCTTTGAGGCCGTCGCCACCGACGGTAATGGCGTTTATGAAACATTTCAAATGATTTCACGACTGCTTTATCAACGAGTTCACAAAACTATTGGCGAAGACAATGGTGACGTCCAAAGCGTCGGGGAAGTTGCCATTCCCATAAAAGATAAAACGATCGGAGCCGGTAACACTGAAATTCTCGGCGGCAAAAAAGATGCAAAGGAAAATGAAAATGCTGCAGATGTAGTCGAAGTGGCCCTTCGCGAAGTGGGCAATCGTGAAATACAAACAGCTGGTGAAATCTCCGGACGCAAAAGCAGCGAGAAAAACGAGACACCCCCAGTTTCGAAAAGCCGGGACGGCATGTATGCTCCTGTTGCTGCAGACGGAGGCAAAGAATCTCCGAAATCCGGCACCAGCAAAACCGAAGCATCCGTTGCGCCGTCAGACGAGAGTTCTGCAGGGGGCGAATTCCAATTTGCTGCAATTGCTGAGGATTCAATAGATAATGAGATGGGGCGGATTCTGGATCTTGATTCAGCTGTTGCTTCCCCGGAGCGGATTCAAAGCGAAGATGCAGAGGACGATTTTATAACCGATCCGTGCCGCTCCGGCGCTCAAGCGGAAACGCAGAAGGATAACGAAAATTCACCGGCAAAAAGCGCCAAAATGGAAAAAAGCCCCGGACTTTCCGAAGCTGAAGAAACGGTAGTCAATGTTCCGGTGGTTATCAAATCTTCCGAGGTGCAAAAAAGTATCCCATTGAAAATAGTGCTCGATATCCAGGTGCTGGAAGAAGATTGACGGGGTACTGTTCAGAACGCCCTTTAAAAATACCCCTTCAGGGATTAAAAAAACACACTTAAAAAATGGGTTTTTCCTTCCTGAGAATCCGCACGTGAGATTTTTAACGCTCATATTCTGCGATTATTTCTTGACATCTCTTTTTGCACTGTAATAGTTTCCTTACGCGGAAGCGGGTTTTGCCTTGAACCGTACTCAATCAAGCCGGTTCAACATCTTTTCCGTATCATTATCCGGCAGCAGGAGTCAAAAAGATTGCATAGGACGATTTCTTCGAAGAAAGAGCTTAAGCTCATAGCCGGTCTGGAAAAAAGAGTCGAAGAGAATCCGCGAGATCAATTCGCCCTCTACGATTTGATTCAAAATTATTGGGCAAGCGGATTCAAGAGGGAAGCTCTGGACCGGTGCCGGGCGCTGATCTGCTTCAATGATATCTCTCCCTCTCTGTTGGAAGCCGCTGCAAGGTTTCTTGCAAATAATAATTTTTTTGAAGAAGCTTTGAAATGCTATGAACGACTCTCAATGATAAATCCCCGCAGGGCGATGCCTCGATATTTTCTCGGCCGCGTATTGGATCACATCGGAAAATTCGAGGAAGCCGTTGAACACCATAAGAAAGCAATTGAGCTCGAGCCGGATAATGCCGAATGCTATTACAGGTACGGAGTCACCCTTGCCAGGAACAAGCGCACCGAAGAAGCAGAGCAATATTATCGCAAATCCATAGCCCTGGACCGGGCGCATGCCAAAGCCTATACAAATCTCGGAGTGCTGCTGGACTTGAAAGGGGAAGATTCGGCGGCTTTGCAGCTTTTCAGGAAAGCGGCCCAATTCAACCCTCAAAGCGCCGAAGCGCACTTCAATCTTGGAGCTCTCTATGGTGAGAGCGGCCGGCCGGCGCGCGCTATCAAGGAGTTTCGCACCGCCATAGAGCTGGACCCAGCCAGCATCGAAGCTCATTTTAATCTCGCTCTTGCCCTGTACGGTACAGGCGATATGGAGGGGGCCGGCGAGGAGTTTAAGAAAGTGCTCAGGCTGGACGGCTCTCATAAAGACGCTTATTTTTACCTCGGCCTGGTTTATTTCAAAAAAGGCGTCAACGGCAAAGCGCTGAAGCACTTCCAGCACGCCCTGAAACACGACGCATCCAATCCGTCTCTCCTTTATCATATAGGCGTATGCTACAACCGAATGGATATGCCTAAAAAGGCGATCCCGCCCCTGAAAAAAGTAACCGAGATTGATCCAGGAGATGGCAAGGCTTTCTATTATCTGGGCGTAGCCTATGATAAAACCGGCAGCCCGGAAAAAGCTAAAGAGAATTATCGCATCGCCGACTTGAAATTTCAGAACAGATCCGGCCGAAGCAGCGCGGTATGACCGGGCCTATTTACCAGGCTTTGATCTCACAATATAATCCCCTCCTGTTGGATTTGAAAAACAGGGAGTGCTGATGAGAAATCTGCGCTTGTTACTGCTGATGACGACGATTCTGCCGGCTGTCTGCCTCGCGGCAGATACAGGATGCGAGTTCATTGCGCCTGACCATTGGGTTTATACCGCTCTGCAGAGGTTCGAGGCGCTGGGCTTTTGTGATCTGCCTTCCACGCGGCCCTTCACACGAAACCAGATCATAGAATTCGGAGAAGCAATTGAGAAGAGCATTGCCGACTCCGGCCGGCTTTTATCTTCCAGGGATGGATACGAATTGTCCAGGCTGCAACAGGAATTCATTTTACTCGATGCGCGTTTACAACCGAAAATCCGTTATGATCCGCCGGCGGTTTATTTCACAGATCGAAAGATAAGTTTTGAAGGGGATGCTAGTCTTGGTTTTTCTTCCAAAAAGGATTATTTTTCGAGCAGCACCGAGTACTTCCTGACCGGGCGCCCCGGCGGCAAGTTCCATGTATCGAATTATCTGACATATAGGTTTCGATATGATCTGGTGTTCGGCCCGGAACATGGCTTTAGGGCCAGGAATCAAAAGCCTTCCAACCGGGAAAAGAGTTTCAAAGGCTTGACTTCGCTTTTCGAACTATCCTCGGTTGTTTTTCATTGGGGCAAGATGGATTTGTTCATGGGCAGGGAATACGCCGATTGGGGGCCGTCCAACTGGACAAACCTCATTTTATCGGGCCAGGCGGGCAGCCTTGACCAGACCGGGATTCGCCTGGCATCCGGGCGTTTTTCAATGAGCATGATTCACGCGCAGTTGTCCCTGGAAAAGCAGAGACATCTGGCCGCCCACCGTGTGGAGATAAGAATGGGAGGGATCCTCGCCGGCATTTCCGAATCGGTTGTTTATGCCGGCAGGGGATTCGATCCGGTCTATGCTTTTCCTCTCAGTAGTTTTTATGCCAATCAATTCAATGAAAAAGGCGATGATAATATTCTTTGGAGCGTTGATATAAAAGCACGCCCCATCCGTAATCTTATGCTGACGGGAAGCCTGCTGATCGATGATTTTCAATTCGAACGCGATGGGTCGGCCCCTGATAAAATAGGATTCGATGTGGGACTGCGCGCCGCCTTCGACGATCCTCTGCCTGTGACCGTTCAAGCCTATTATAGATACGTGGATATATACACTTATACTCACCGGGATACGGCAACGGATTATGCTTCCGGCGCCGGTCTTCCGGGTGAAGGCGATCCGCTCCTGGGGGAAGCGGTGGGGCCGGACAGCGATCAATGGCGTATTGAAATCCGTTCATTTCCAATGCGCAACGTTCCGGTTACGCTGGGGGTCTTCGGTCTGCGCGCTGGAAGTGGAAACGATTTTGAACCCTATCATCACGGCAGCGATCCTTATCCTGCTTTTCCATCCGGAACGGTGGAAAGGAGCTTCGGAATCGATTCATCGGTTGTTTGGGAATTGGATGGAGCTTCATCGGTTTCAATGAGCTGGGCATGGAAAAGCATTCATAATTATAACCATATCGATAACAACAATACCGAAACCGCGTCCTTCAAGTTGGCTGTAATTGTCGATTTGTGAGACCTCGGCTGTAAGCGGAAATGTTCAAAAAACTTCTAGCCACAATAGAGATCTCCCGCCCCCATAATATGACCGCCGCGGCCGCCTGCGTTTTCGCGGGATATTATCTTGCGGGAGGTGGGTACTGGCGGGGCGCTTTAGGTCCGGCCACCGCCGCGGGACTGGTGGCCGGCTGCGGCAACTTGATTAACGATTATTACGATACAGATATAGATATGATCAACAAACCGGGCAGGCCCCTGCCTTCGAAGCGTCTCGGTGCTTCATATGTTCTTAAGCTATACATATTATGTACCGCCCTGATTACGTTGATTGGATTTCTGCTGCTGGATCTGAAGCTGTGGGTTTTCGCAGTCGCCTGGGAGATGGGTTTGTTCATATACGCGCACAGCGCGAAACGCCTGCCCCTGGCCGGTAATTTGATCGTCGCAACGGTCGCTTCGAGCGCTTTTTTTTTGGGGGCTTTCGCCGCGGGCAATGTCGCGGCGGCCTGGTTTCCTTTTTCTTTCGCTTTTCTTTTTATCATGGGCAGGGAACAGGTCAAGGGAGCTGAAGATCTCGAAGGCGACGAGGTTTCGGGTGCAAGAACTCTGGCTGTGATTTTCGGTCGGGAGAAAAGCAGCCTGCTGGCGGCCGTATTTCTGTTGTGTTGCTCGGTCATCGCTCCTCTTCCCGCCGTGGCGGGTTTCTACGGCAGTGTCTATTTCTTTATGATGGAACTGGCAGTTGTACCGGGACTGATTGTGACATCATACATGATTCTCAATTATCAAGATAAAAGGATGCTTAATATAGCCAGCTGGATTCTAAAGGGGGAAATGTTTCTCGGGATAATAGCCATGGGCTTCTCGGGGAATAGTCTATAGCCGCCGCCGGGACGCAAAGCATTCCTTGCAATCACTCATCTCCTAATCATTTATACCGTTGACCCATTGATATCCGGATGCTAAGCTATGTTTTGGTTTGGCGCGACTGCGCCTTGCTGCGTTTATAAAAATAGAGACTTTTCGCTGTCCTCGGACGGCGGAATACATTCGAGCAAAAGCCGGCATCGCAATGGACAAACTTTTCGATTTTAAAAAAGCATCCGATACCTGGAATGAGAAATGGGAAAACTCCGGAATCTTCGCGCCTGAAAGCTCTTCGTCAAAGCCGCCGTTTGTGATTATCCTCCCTCCGCCCAATGTTACGGGCATACTCACCGTAGGGCATATTCTGGGCAATACCATTCAGGACAGTCTGGTTCGCTGGAAAAAGATGAGCGGATTCAATGCTCTTTGGCTTCCGGGTTTCGATCACGCGGGAATCGCAACTCAGAAGGTAGTCGAACTCGAGTTGGAAAAGCAGGGGAAGAAGCGTGCGGATATGGGCCGCGAGGAATTTCTAGAACACTGCTGGAAGTGGAAAGGCAAATACCAGTCAAGGATCGTGCGGCAGCTGAAAAGCCTCGGCTGTGCATTGGATTGGTCCAGACAGTGCTTTACCCTGGACCGGGAACGCTCGCGCGCGGTAAGACATGTGTTTGTGCACCTGTATGAAAAAGGACTAGTGTATCAAGGTGATTACATAGTCAATTGGTGCCCTGCCTGCGCCACGGCCATTTCCGACGAAGAAGTGGAATTCACGGAAAAGAAAGCTCAGCTTTACTGGATAAAATATCCTCTGGAGGAGGGTGGTCATATAACGGTTGCAACGACGCGCCCGGAGACCATGCTGGGCGACACGGCGGTCGGCGTGAGCGCGCGGGATAAAAAGCAAAGACGCGCGGTGGGAAGCGTTGCCGTTCTTCCATTTATAGGCAGAAAACTTCCCATAATCGCAGACGAAAGTATTGATCCTGATTTTGGATCCGGTTTTGTGAAAATCACGCCCGCCCATGACCCCAATGATTTTCTCTTCGCTCAAAGGCACGGGCTCGATCACGTGGTGGTTATAGACAGAAAAGGGCTGATGACGGACACCGCCGGAAAGACGTTCGCGGGAATGGATCGCTATGCGGCGCGTAAAAAAATCCTGGAGGAGCTGCGCAAATTGGATCTCCTTGAAAAAGTTGAGCCGTATCAGCATTCGGTCGGCCGCCATGACAGGTGCAAAACGGTCATTGAACCGCTGCTGAGCAGGGAATGGTTCGTCAGAATGGAACCCCTGGCCGTTCCGGCAATAGAAAGCGCGGAGAAAAAGCAAATCGTTTTTTATCCTCCGAGATGGAAGAACGTATATTTGAGTTGGATGCGTGACATAAGGGATTGGTGTGTTTCGCGGAGGCTCTGGTGGGGGCATCGAATTCCGGTCTGGTACTGTCCGGAGGGACATTTGACCGTATCCGAGACCGATCCATCAAAGTGCGCTGAATGCGGATCCGCCGGTCTCGAACAGGATCCAAATGTTCTGGATACATGGTTTTCTTCATGGCTTTGGACCTTTTCTCCACTGGGATGGCCGGATGAAACCCGGGACCTGGAAAAATTCCATCCCACCACGGTCCTGGTTACCGCGTTTGATATCATTTTTTTCTGGGTGGCCCGCATGATAATGGCTTCCCTGGAGTTTCGTCGCGAGATACCTTTCAGACATGTTTTTCTCACAGGGATAGTCCGCGACACCAAAGGCCGGAAGATGAGCAAGTCACTGGGTAATTCCCCGGATCCTCTGGACGTTATTGATAAATATGGAGCGGATGCATTTCGTTTCACAATGGCCATGCTGTCGCCGCCCGGACATGATGTGTATTTTTCCGAGGAAAAAGTCGAGGTCGGCAGAAATTTCATAAACAAGTTATGGCAGGCCTCACGGATGATAATGAAGGTTTATGAAGAGTACGGCGAAGGTCTGTTGGACAAAGGTTCGTTGAACGGCTCCGGATTGAGCAAGATATGGCGGGAAAATTATAATAAATCTCTTTCCTTTGATCCCGTCCTGGAATGGGAAGACAGGTGGATTCTTTGCGCACTCGATCAATGCGCCTTGGAAACAAATGAGAAACTCGAGGGCTGGAGAATCAATGAAGCCGCCGGCAGGCTCTATGATTTTCTCTGGCATGATTTCTGTGACTGGTACTTGGAATTAACCAAGATCAGACTCTATGGGCAGGGAGACAAAAAGCATGTTCTTTCGGTTCTGTTTTTCTCCCTCGCGGAAACTCTGAAACTTCTTCATCCGTTTATTCCTTATGTTACCGAAGAGCTTTGGAGCAGACTTCCGATGACAACCGGGCTGCTCCTGGAGCATGACTATCCAAAAGGAGGTGGAGTATTTTCAGAGAAAGGCGTGCGGGAAGAAATGGAGATTTTCCAGGAAATAGTGACCGCTGCAAGAAATATAAGGGCTCAATATCGGATCGACCCGGCGAAGGCAATATTAATAAAGCTGCGCCATCCCGGCGGGGCGGCGCCAATCGTCGAGAAAATGGTCGATGGAATTAAGAAGCTTGCAAAAGCCCGGGAAGTTGAATACGGTCTGAATATGGACAAGGGGAAAGGGTGTGCAAGCACGCCCGTGGGGGGGTATGAAGTTATTATCCCTCTTGAGGGCCTGGCCGATTTCGAACTGGAAATAAAGAGACTGCGAAAAGAGAAATACAAACTCTCTGCCGTGTACGAAAACGTGAAAAGAAAATTAGGAAATGATAATTTTCTGAAAAAAGCCAAGTCGGAGGTCGTGCGGAGAGAAGAGGAACGAAAAACCTCTCTCGAAACAGAAATGGAAAAACTCGAAGAATCCTTGAAAATACTCGAGGATACTTGATCAGGAAGCGATATTCCTCCGATGGGGAGATAAAGATGGTGAAACCACCTGTTAACACCGTTGGTGAGTTGTTGAGAAAAGCTCGTGAGACGCAGCGTCTCTCTATCGACGATGCTCATAAAAACACCAAGATTTCCGTACACATCCTGAGCGCCCTGGAGCAGGATGATTTCGACTTGTTCGAGAGCGAAACATACTTGCGGGGCTTCCTTAAGAATTACGCGACTTTTCTGAAACTGGATATCGATTCCATAAATGGAACCCTTGACAGGCAACGCGGCCGCATTCCTTCAGGCAAGGAAACTTTATGGGATATAGAGGAGACTTTGAGCGAGGAGAGGTTAAAATCTCCCAAAATCCTATCCCGCATTATAGTGCCTCTGCTGTTGATCATTATTTTGATTCTGTCGTTCCTGCTCATAAGACAATATAATGCCAATAAACAGCGGGATAGCGGCCGGCGGCATACGCTCAAAAGGAGGTCTGCCGCCGCATGCTCTCCCGTCGCCGGCTGCTTTTTCATATCCGGCTCGACCGATGAACACGTTTAGGCTCGCATCAAATTACCGGCCGACGGGCGATCAGCCTGCGGCTATAGATGCGTGCTCCCGCGGACTGGATACAGAAAAAAAATTTCAGGTTCTGCTTGGAGTAACCGGATCGGGAAAAACCTTCACGATGGCGAATATAATAGCCGGCGCAAACCGCCCGGCTCTGGTGATATCACATAACAAGACTCTGGCGGCTCAACTTTACGGCGAATTCAAGGGGTATTTCCCCGAAAACGCCGTTGAGTACTTCGTCAGTTATTATGATTATTACCAGCCGGAAGCTTTCATTCCCAGTACCAATACATATATCGAAAAAGACGCATCGATAAACGAAGATATCGACCGTCTAAGACTCAGGGCCACAAGTTCGCTCATGACCCGCAGGGATGTTGTCGTGGTGGCCAGCGTGTCGTGCATTTACGGGCTGGGGTCACCCGAATTCTTTAATCAGATGACTTTACAACTTGCCGTCGGAGACAAACCGGGCAGGGAGAATATTCTACGCAAGCTGATCGACATTCAGTATTCACGCAATGATACGGCTTTTGTTAGAGGCACATTCCGAGTCCGGGGAGATTCCGTGGAGATTCGTCCGGCCTACGAGGAAGAGGCCATACGCATAGAGCTTTTCGGTGATGAAGTGGATAGGATAGCGGTTACGGATCCGCTGACAGGCAGGGTTAAAAGAACCTGCGATGTCGTGCGTCTGTTTCCCGCCAAGCATTTTGTGACTCCCGATTCGATTATAAAATCGGCTGTTAAAGGCATAAGGGCGGAACTAAAAAGCAGGCTTGCGCATCTCCAGGGCGAAGGAAGGCTTCTGGAAGCCCAGCGTCTAGAGTCCCGCACCCGTTACGATATAGAAATGCTCGATGAAATGGGATATTGTGCCGGAATCGAGAACTATTCCAGATTTTTGTCGGGTCGAAAGCCGGGCGAACGGCCCGCCACGCTGATAGATTATTTTCCGGATGATTTTCTGGCAATTATAGACGAGTCTCACGTAACCCTGCCGCAGCTGCGAGGAATGTATAACGGCGACCGCTCGCGCAAGACCACCCTCGTGGAGCACGGCTTCAGGCTTCCTTCCGCTCTGGATAACCGACCCTTGAGATTCGACGAGTTTATCGGGCTGATGCCGCAGACCATTTTTGTCAGCGCCACTCCAGGCGAATACGAATTGGCGGCGGTCGACGGAGAAGTTGTCGAACAAATTATAAGACCGACGGGACTGGTCGATCCTGAAATAGTCGTTAAGCCTATAGAGAACCAGGTAGACGACCTCGTCGAAGAAATAAGAAATCGGGCCGCCGCAAAAGAAAGAGTGCTCGTTACTACGCTCACCAAGAAAATGGCCGAGGAGCTAACCGAATATCTTTCATCGATTAAAGTGCGCGTACGGTACCTGCACTCCGATATCGCGGCGCTCGACCGCGTGGAGATTCTTAGAGGCTTGAGACTCGGCGAATTCGATGTTCTTATCGGTATCAATCTGCTGAGGGAGGGTTTGGATCTTCCCGAAGTATCTTTAGTAGTTGTATGCGATGCAGATAAGGAGGGTTTCTTGAGAAGCGAAAAGAGCCTCATTCAAACAGCCGGCCGCGCGGCAAGGCATGTTTCCGGGCAGGTTGTCTTTTATGCAGGAACGATTACTGATTCGATGAAAAAAGCAATCGATGAAACCAACCGAAGAAGAAAGCTTCAACTGGATTATAATACAAAGCACGGGATTGTTCCAAAAGGGATAATAAAAACCCTGGAAGAAGTAAGGTTGAGCACGTCGGTCGCCGATGCGCGGCGTTTTGAAGGAGCAGATATAATAATCGACGGCGCGATGGACCTCGAAAAGCTGGCTGTGACAATGGAAAGGGAAATGTTGAAAGAAGCGAGTGGATTGAATTTCGAAAAAGCAGCCAGCATCCGTGACCAGTTGGAAGAAGTACGCCTGCAGATCCTGACAATGCAAGAAAAAAAAACAAAAAGCAGGCAGAAACGTGGATCTTGAATCAAATTAAAAGGCAGGATCATGGATGCTGCGGACGCACCGGAAAGGGATTACGTAGAAAAGATTGTGCGTGAAGCTCTCAGAGAGGATGCCGCCGGAGCGGACGCTACCGCTCAAATTCTTGACGCCAAGCTCAGGATAAAAGCGGCGCTCGTGTCCCGTTCCGAAGGCATTATAGCAGGAGTCAATGTGGCCGGGGCTGTTTTCCTGGAAATGGATGATAGGATCAATTACAGGGTTTTGCTAGGCGATGGACTGCGTGCCAAACGAGGTGATGCAGTCGCTCTCATTGAAGGCCCGGCCGGTAGTATTTTGAGCGCCGAGAGAACGGCGCTCAATTTTATACAAAGAATGTCCGGTATTGCCACGCTGACCAGCATGTTCGTAAAAAAAATTTCCCGAAGCGGAGCGGCAATATTAGATACGAGAAAAACCACACCTCTTCTAAGGCAGTTGGAAAAATACGCGGTCCGAATAGGCGGAGGAGCCAATCACCGCGCGAATCTCCGAGAGATGGTAATGATAAAAGACAACCATATAGCTTCCGCGGGGGGAATCGAATCGGTGCTGCAAAAGCTGAAATCCAAAGTGTTCGCCGTACCGGTGGAGATAGAAGCAGGTTCGATCGGAGTTCTGGACAAAATACTCGAGCATCCCTTTGCCCGACTGATGCTGGACAATTTTTCCCCGGAAGAAACTCGATCGGCTGTAGAAATTATTCTGAAACACAGAAAGAAATATGGAAGGAAAGAGCCTGAAATCGAAGTATCCGGCGGAATAACTCTTAATAACATTGCTCTCTATGACATAAAGGGTGTCGATTATATATCCATAGGTGCGCTGACGCACTCGGCTCCCGCAATGGATTATTCGCTGGAGGTTCGCATTGATTGAAGCCAGGGAACTGCTTCCGGCCGATATTAAGGCCTGTTTGCAAACCGGGATTTTGGCGCGCAGAATCTACTATCTGCCTCAAACGGTATCCGTCAATGATGTGGCCGCCGACCTGGCCCGCCGGGGGGAAAAAGAAGGAACGCTCGTAATTACCGATTACCAAAGCGGCGGCAGGGGACGGCTGAGAAGGAAATGGTACAGTCCCGCGGGAAAAAATCTTCTTTTCGCCTTGATTCTCAGGCCTGCTGGCTTTACTTGGGGATCGCTTCTGACATTGTCCCTGGCCTTCTCGAATTCGATAGCCGAAGTATTGGAGAAAGCTCTCAAGGTTCCCGTGGGGGTAAAGTGGCCCAATGATGTCTTCGCCGCAGGGGGGAAAATCTGCGGAATCCTTGCCGAGGGATCCATAAAAGGAGGCCGGGCGGCGTACGTCATTGTCGGAATCGGCATCAACGTTAATATGCGGGCTGGAGATCTTCCTGCAGATCTCAAGAGCAGAGCGGTTTCCTGTTTGATGATCAGGGGAGAGCCCATGCAGAGGAGGCTTCTGCTGGCAGCCGTCTTGGAGGAAGTAGAGACCGCTTATATGGAATTCAGCAGCTCCGGTTTCAAGTTCTGTATGGATGCTTACAACAGGAGGCTGATTCTCGCCGGTCGCAAAATTCGTTTTACGCACGAAGGGATGGATTATATAGCTGTTGTCCGAAGCGTACGCGAAGACGGTTCCCTCGAAGTCGGGCTAATCGATGGCGGCAGCATGGTTCTTTATAATGAGGAAATATATGGAATCGATTAATACGAAGCTCCCGCCGATTTGTGTGGATATCGGTAATACGCGCGTTAGCATAGCTCGAAGCGGGAAGAAAGAACCGGAAATCGTGCAGTCGCTTTCTACGACCTCTATTCTTGCAAAAGGGAAAATCGTTTTCACCAGGCAGGCCCGGCGGGCATGCCGACTTTCATATGGGGCCGTGCTGGTATCCGTAGTTCCGGATGCGGTCCCGATTCTGAAGCGCTCCTGTGAGGAATTAATCGAAGGACCGATCCTCGAGATCACCAGCAGACTGCAGCTGCCCTTTAGCATCAAATCGAAAAACCCCGAGGGATTGGGAGCGGACAGGCTCTGCACCGCTGCGGGAGCGGTGGCTCGCAGAAAAAGTGTAATCGTTATTGATATCGGATCGGCCATAACCGTCGATATGGTTGTCGACCACATCTTCATGGGCGGGGTAATAATGGTTGGCCCCGATATGGCTTTAAAAGCTCTGGGCTCATATGCTGCGCGGCTGCCGAACCTGAAAGCATCAACCCATCGCGATGTCTTCTTGCATACGTGCATAAATACGTCTTCATCAATGATTCTTGGCAGCGGACTTACTGCAGTCGGATCGATAAAAGAAGCGGTTCGCCTGCTGCAGCATCGATTCGATGCCAGACCCGTCAAAGTAATAACAGGCGGCGCAGCCGCGGGAATGATAAATAAACTCCCTTCTTCATGGGTATACAGCCCCAACTTGATTTTCGAAGGCATGCTCCGGATATGGGAATCCAACAGTTACTGACGGTAACCTCCCTGAAATCAATAACTTAAAATAATTACCCTGCTGAAAGATTTTTCTTGCCCAAAAAACAGATTGGGAGTATATTCTTTTCGATTTAGCAGTCGGGCATCTAGAGTGCTAATATTGTTTCAAAAAAACTGGAAGGAGGTAAGAGTATGAAAGTTAACCCTTTATCTGATCGAGTATTGGTGCGGCCGATTGATCCTCCCGAGGTCAAGAAAGGCGGAATTATTATTCCCGATACGGCAAAGGAAAAACCGCAGGAAGGTGAAGTAATTGCGGTAGGAAAAGGCCGTCTGACCGATGCCGGTGAAAGAGTTACGCCGGAAGTCAAAAAGGGAGACAAGGTACTTTTCAGAAAATACGCCGGAACGGAAATCAACATTCTGGATGAAAACTACCTGATACTTAATGAATCGGAGATTTTGGCAAAAGTATAAGTGAGGAGGAATCGAAATGGCCAAACTAATCATTTATGAGGCCGAAGCCAGGGAGCATCTAAAAGCAGGTGTAGATAAACTGGCCAATGCCGTGAAGATTACTCTGGGGCCCAAGGGCCGAAATGTTATTCTTGATAAGAAATTCGGAAGCCCGACAATAACCAATGACGGAGTTACGATCGCCAAAGAGATCGAACTTGAAGATCCGTATGAGAACCTCGGTGCGCAAATGGTCAAGGAAGTTGCAACCAAGACCCAGGATGTCGCGGGTGATGGAACCACGACTGCAACCATCCTTGCCCAATCGATCATTCACCAGGGCCTTAAGAATGTAACGGCGGGCGCCAATCCCATGGAGCTTAAGCGCGGTATCCAAAAAGCTGTTGATGCGGTGGTTACGGAGATTAGGAAAAGCAGTAAGCAGATCAAAAACCGCGATGAGATAAGCAACGTTGCAACGATCAGCGCCAACAATGATCAGGAGATCGGAAACCTGATCGCAGAAGCCATGGAAAAAGTAGGCAAAGACGGCGTAATTACAGTAGAAGAGGCCAAGAGCATGGAGACTTCGCTGGAAGTCGTCGAAGGTATGCAGTTTGACAGGGGATACCTGTCTCCGTATATGGTTACGGATGCAGAACGCATGGAGTGCGTTTTCGAGGATGCATTGATACTCATCTACGACAAGAAGATCAGTTCCATGAAGGATCTTCTTCCTATTCTCGAAAAAGTAGCCCAGCTGTCCAAGCCTCTCGTTATCATAGCCGAAGACGTCGAGGGAGAAGCCCTGGCTACCCTGGTTGTGAACAAGCTTCGCGGAACCCTGCAGTGTGTAGCAGTCAAGGCTCCGGGTTTTGGAGACCGGCGTAAAGCCATGCTCGAAGATATAGCAATCCTTACCGGCGGCCGGGTCATCAGCGAGGATGCAGGTTTCAAACTGGAGAACAGCACGGTTACCGATCTCGGCAAGGCCAAGAGAATAACTATCAACAAGGAAGATACTACTATCGTCGAGGGCGCCGGTAAAGCGGCCGACATCAAAGGCCGAATAAACCAGATCAAGATCCAGATTGATGATACGACTTCCGAATATGATAAGGAAAAACTCCAGGAACGGCTGGCCAAGATGGCCGGGGGCGTTGCCGTTATCAATGTCGGTGCTGCTACCGAAGTCGAAATGAAAGAGAAGAAAGCCCGGGTTGAAGATGCCCTGGCCGCAACCAGGGCAGCAGTCGAAGAAGGCGTTGTACCGGGAGGAGGCATTACGCTTCTTCGTTCTCGTAAAATCTTGAGTAAATTGGCTCTCGAAGGCGATGAAAAAGTCGGGCTAGAGATTGTGGCCCGGTCTTTAGAAGAGCCTGTCCGCCAGATAGCTTGCAATTCGGGTTCCGAAGGTTCTCTGATTGTAGAGCATATTATCAATAGCCCGGCGGGAATCGGTTACAATGCTTCTAACGGCGAGTACATGGATATGGCCAAGGCCGGCATCGTGGACCCAACCAAGGTAGCGCGATCAGCCCTGCAAAATGCTGCCAGCGTAGCCGGACTGCTTCTTACGACGGAAGCCGTAATAACCGACAAACCGGAAGAAGAGAAAGCTCCAAATCCTCCCGTTGGAGGTCCGGGTATGGGCGGTATGTATTAGACGCCGTATCAAACGGCAAACAGAAAAAAACCGTATACGCGCTGTCTGCAGTTTTGCAGGCAGCGCGTTTTTATTTCCCTAAAAGAAAATACAATCACCTGCGTAGCAAGAAATAGCTTGCCTTAAGACTTTGCGCAGGATATGCTTCGAATAATCCCACAACTGCTTGAATAGTTCATCGCGAAATTTTCTAAAAGAGTTGGGGGCTCGCCATGCAAGTTCCTGTCGAGTTTAAGAAACCGCTTCAGCCTATTCTTCTGGCAGCATTAATGTTTTTTTACTCCTGGACGGGATGCGGCGATACTCCGACGGAAACATCTGAACAATCGACAAATATTAATATAGAAGCTTTGATCATCCGGCCCAAAGCGCCCGCTCCCGGGGATTCCGTATTTCTTACGGCGATTGTTACCGGCAGTTCATCCCGAGCAGGCGAGATCCCGACACTTACCTGGCGTGTAAACAACGCCGTCCTGGATGTTCCTGATAATGCTCATGTCGTCTGGATCGTGCCGGACACTTCGAAAATTTATGAAATAAGCATCACCGCTGCTACGAGCTCATCTACCGCACAGCGTACTAAAAAAATATTTGCTACCAATAACATTGCTCTGATTTCCCAGGATGCGGGCGAAATATGGGTCGCACCAGGGGATACAAGCTTTTATTATCTCAAATCTTCGATTGTGCCGGACGATATAGCCTTCTCCGGATTTTCTCTCTGGATGTATTCGGCCGGAAACTCAATATCTTTATCCGATGCGCACCCCGGATTGGATTATGAATTCGCTTCTGATGTTTCTTTTGCCGTCCATTCGGCCGAGATGAACAATAAAACCGCAACCTCGAATCCGGTGAATCTATTCTTTAATGAATTACCGTTCGGCGGGGAATCACAGCTGACTCACGACGGCGCTGCTGTTTTCAATGGTCGAAAAGACCGCTATACGAATCCATCGATTTCGCCGGATGGAACTCTCATCGCTTTCCAGGGATTAAATGCAGATACTAAAATGCCTGATCAAGGTGCTGTTGATACTTTCGATATTTATGTTAAAGAGAAAGCAAGCGGCATTCGGCGCAGGATAACCAGCCGCGGCAAGAATTTTTATCCATCATTTTCAAGCGACGGCGCGTATCTCGCCTTCGTTTCCGACGGCGGAAGCCTGTTAGGCTGGGAGATTTTCGCATTTCCGGTATCGGCCGGTATGGTCGATACATCGGCTGCGGCTTTAGTTCAACTTACCAATACCGGAGGATTGATTACATCATCCCTTCCTCCCGGTAAACCAAAAAGCGCATGGAATCCAAACCAGGGAACTCCCGTCCTGGCGCTGGTTGGAGCGGACGGTAAGCTGCGCATGATCGACACCGGCGGCGCCGATGGTACGGTCCGGGGGATTTCCGGCGGCATAGAGGATTTGATATGGTACCATGACGGGACATCACTGGCGGTGTCCACCGGATCGGCTATTTATATCGCCGGTTTGGACCGGTCCGCATCTCTTATTAAGAGTTTCGACAAGGACGATATGGTAACGGATATGGCATGGTCCGATGATAAGAAGTTCATGTTGTACCGAATTACCAGGGGTGCTGATTCATGGTATGAAGTTATGGATTTATCCGGCACGTTCGGTTGGGACTCGCCGATTGCTGTTTCGAACAGGTTCAGAGCGCAGAACGGCAGCATATATCGCTCGGTTATTTCAATCCGGCCCAGATGGGTCACAGCTGCGAGGGTTTTATCGCCGGTATTCGAATTTTCCACACCCGGAATAATTCAAATGGATCTCTCGGGGCTTTATAAGTGATACATAAATGAAATCGACCAAACTTCTGTCATTACCGCCCTATCTTTTCGAAGAATTGGAACGCAAGTTCGGCGAAGCTTCGGCTTCCGGCAGGGATATCATAAACTTGAGCGTAGGTGATCCTGATTTGGATCCTCCCGGGAAACTCAAAGAACGCTTGTGCAATGCCCTCGTAAACAAGATTCATGACCGCTACCCGCCTCAGAGGGGGCGGCCCGAGCTGAAAGAAGCAATACGCCGATTATTTGCGCGCAATTACGGCCTCGAACCCGATGACGAAGAAATCCTCATTCTTGCAGGATCAAAGGAGGGAATAGCTCACCTTCCTTTGGCAGTTTGCGAGCCTGGAGATAAAGTCCTTATTACCGATCCGGGCTATCCCGTATACAATTCTGCGGCTCTTTTTGCCGGCTGCAAACCGGTCTTCATGCCCATCAATGATGAAAATGGTTTCATCCCGCGGGTTGAAGAAATCTACAGTGCGGCCGCCGGAACAGCCCGTGTGATTTTTTTAAATTATCCCAACAATCCTACGAGCGCTGCAGCGGGAAAAGAATTTTTCCAAAAAATGGTGGATTTTTCCAGACAAAACGACACTTTGGTAGCTAATGATGCGGCTTATGCTGATATCTACTTCGATTCAAAGCCCGGTCTTCTTTCCAGCATTAGCGAAGCTCGAAAGGCAAAGACCATTGAATTTTTTTCTTTTTCGAAAATGTTCAGTATTACAGGATGGAGAATAGGCTTTGCCGTAGGGAATGCAGGAGTAATAGAATCGCTCGGTCATTTGAAAGCCAATATTGACTCGGGTGTTTTCGGCGCCGTTCAAGAAGCACTTGCCGGTACCCTAATGAATGATTATGAGGGGTATTTGGCTTCCGCCAGAGAGACATTCAGGGACAGGAGGGACAAGATAGCCGCAATGATGCAAAAGCTTGGCTTTTCATTCAATCTTCCAAGTGCTACATTTTATTTATGGGCAAAAGTCCCTGCCCGGTGGACTTCCATGGATTTTGCCCTGATGCTTCTGGACAGGGCGGATGTTCTGGTTACTCCCGGTTCCGGATTCGGGGCCGGAGGTGAGGGGTATTTCAGGCTGGCGCTTACATGCGCGGTTGACAGGCTGGACGAAGCGGGCGAGAGGCTTCGGGGGGCAATGGAAAGTTTTTGAACTTTAAAAACGTGGCAAAAAGGAGCGGCATTTGAGTGAGATAATAAGACTAAAAGGCATTACGGTGTTTGGTTTTTACGGAGTATCCCCTGCTGAACGTGAAGTCGGACAGAAAATAAACATTGATGTTGAGCTTCATGCTGATTTATCGGCGGCCTGCCGAAGCGATTCCCTGAAAGATACGATCAATTATGAATCGGTATACGCGAAGATTTCTGATGCTGCATCGTCCAAGAAGCACCGGCTTCTGGAATCGCTTGGGGAAAATATTTCGTACGTTCTTCTGAGCAACTTCCCGGTCTCACGGGTATCGGTCAGCCTGCGTAAAACCAATCTGCCTTTTCCCAACAATATATCTTACGTGGAAGTCGTTGTAACCAGGGATGCCACTGTATGAACAAACGCATATCGGTTATCTGAGCGTCGGATCAAATCTCGGGGCGAGAGAGACTGCGGTTTTGAAATCTATCAAGAGTCTCTCCACATTCGGGGATATCACCGTATCGAAGATTAGCTCGCTTTACGAAACGGCTCCGGTAGCCTGTTCTCCGCAACCTTTTTTCATTAATATGGTTGTGGAAGTTAAATCTTTACTTTCTCCCGCGGATTTGTTAAATCGATTAAAGCAAATTGAACATGCGCTGGGACGTTCCGGTGGCCATGGGTCTGCCCGGGAAATAGATTTGGATATAATCAGTTACGGAAGCTTCCTTATCGACACGCCGGAACTGCTGCTCCCGCATCCGCGATTTCACGAACGGGCCTTCGTGTTGATTCCCCTTAGGGAGATCGCCCCGGGTTTTTACTGCCCCAGGAGGCGAAGGGTTATCAACGATCTGATGGCCGGAATCGTGTCCGAACAGGGAATTGCGCGTATAACTTCTAGGAGAATAATAACTTTATAATGGAGCCTGATATGAGCGGCACACTGAGCTCGGCAATTCTCAATAACGGCATCTCGATAATCTCGGTCGAGGGAAACATAGGTGTTGGCAAAACCTCACTTGCCAGGATGATGGCAAACGAGCTCAACGGTCGTTTTATACCGGAAAATGTGGATGATAATCCATTCTTGGAGCGTTTTTATGAAGATACTGGGGCTTTTGCCTTTCAGACCCAGCTGGTTTTCCTGCTTAACCGCTACAGGCAGCAGCTTTCGCTGGCTCAAAAGGATCTATTCGATGAGCTGACAATAATCGATTACATATTTTGCCGGGACAGGATTTTTGCGAATATTAATCTCAACGATGATGAGCTTGCTCTCTACAATCGGATATCATCCGAACTGGAAGCCAAGACGATTAAACCCGATCTGGCGATTTACCTTCAAGCGTCGAGCGAAGTGCTGTTTGAGAGAATAAGAACCAGGGGCAGGTCTTTCGAAAGAAATATATCTCGCGATTATCTGGACACTTTGAATGAAGCATTTAATCATTTTTTCTTCAATTATGCCGAAACACCCCTGCTGGTTGTAAATACTGATTCAATGGATTTTGTAAAAGATAAAAACCATTTCAGGGATCTTCTGAAGCGCATAGCCGAACCGGTCGCAGGAACGGAGTATTACGTACCATCCTGGGAGCAAAAATGAGCCCTAAGGATAAGATAACCATTAGAACTCTCCTTGATATGAAAAAGCGTAGCGAGAAAATTGCTATGCTCACCGCTTATGACTATCAAACGGCTCTCCTGGTGGATAATGCCGGGATCGAAATGATTCTGGTCGGCGACAGTCTGGGCATGGTTGTTCTTGGATATGAGAACACGATACCTGTAACGATCGAAGAGATTATTCACCACTTGAAAGCGGTGGCGCGGTCCAGGCCGCGGGCGTTCCTGATAGGAGACCTTCCTTTTATGAGCTATCAAGCCAGCGTTGCCGATGCTGTTAGAAACGCGGGCAGACTGGTCAAGGAGGGCGGCGCTGAAGCCGTTAAACTCGAAGGCGGGAAGCGGATGGGGGCCGTGATCAAAGCCATAAAAGACGCCGATATCCCCGTAATGGGACATATAGGATTAACCCCGCAATCCCTTCATCAATTCGGCGGCTACAGGGTTCAGGGCAAGGATTCAAAAAGCGCGGACAAGCTGATAGAAGACGCGAAGTTTCTGGAAGAGGCGGGATGCTTCAGCATGGTGCTGGAAGGCATACCTAGGCAGCTGGCTGAAAAAATCACTTTATCGGTGGGCATCCCAACGATCGGCATAGGAGCAGGTGCCCACTGCGATGGACAGGTCTTGGTTATCAATGATCTTTTGGGAGCGATGGATGATTTTACTCCCAAATTTGTAAAACGATATGCTGAGATCGGAAAGATCATAACCCGGGCGGTAAATGATTTTATTAAAGAAGTCAAGGAAGGTAAATTCCCCGACGAAAAGCACAGCTATTCCCAGGGAAAATCCAAATCCTGATGAAAAGATTCGTTATTATTTCCGAGCTCCGGCATTATTTGAATCAAGAAAAAATAAAAGGCCGTACTGTAGCTTTCGTCCCCACCATGGGCGCTCTTCACGCAGGGCATAAATCCTGTATCGACATTGCCGGAGAGAAGGGCGATCTTCTTGTTGTCTCCGTTTTCATCAATCCAACCCAATTTGATCCCGGCGAGGATTACGCGAAATATCCCAGGCGATTCGAAAACGATTTCGGTTTGTTGAACCAATGGGGATGTGATGCGGTCTTTACTCCAAGTGCGGATGAGATGTACGCGGGGGGCGAAAATGTTTGGGTGGATGTTGAAGGAATCACGGAAGATCTTTGCGGCAGGACCAGGCAGAGGCATTTCCGGGGAGTGGCTACGGTGGTGGCAAAGCTTTTCAATATAGTTGAACCGGATGTCGCGGTGTTTGGTCAGAAAGACGCGCAGCAGGCGGTTGTTATCAGAAATATGGTCGAACAGCTGAAATTTCCAATTAAGATGGAACTGTCTCCAATTGTCAGGGAGAACGGGGGGCTGGCGGTAAGCTCCAGAAATGAGTACCTATCCGATGCGGATCGACATAGAGCGCAAGCAGTTTATGCGGGTCTTCGGCATGGCTACGAATTGATACGCGACGGACTTCGTGATCCGGCCGGCGCGGTTCAAGCAGCAAGAAAGGTGATGGAGGAGGCATCTATAACTCATATAGAATATATCGAGCTGGTTCGAGCATCTGATCTGAAACCCGCCGATACTATTGCCGGCGTGGTCATGCTGGCGGCTGCGGTGAGGATAAGAGGTACCCGCCTGATAGACAACATTGTAATGCTGGTCGATGATGAGGTTCGTGAGACTTTGTTGTTTTGATTGATATTAAATTTACAAGTTGCCGCTCGAGAGGATAATAGTCTATTGTTGTCAATGCCCGGTTGGTAAACGCCGATCTCGTTGTGCCGGAGCGCAGTCAACGGAGTGTTAAGGAGGTTTCTCAAGTGATATCCCGTGCCGCCATAATCCTGGCCGCCGGCCAGGGCACGCGGATGAAATCTGATAAGCCCAAAGTTCTTCAACGCATAGATGATAAACCTTTGATCAACTATGTTCTTGATTCCGTTGACCGTATACGGATCGATCGCGTCTGTCTTGTAGTGGGATATAAATCTGAAGATGTAATGCGCGCCGTCAACCGCAGGAACGTGGAATTCATTCTTCAAGAAACCCAGCTCGGCACCGGCCATGCCGTAATGCAGTGTAAAAGCTGCCTTGAAGATTTCAGCGGAACCGTGGCCGTGCTAAACGGCGATGTACCCTGCCTTCGCCCCGGCACTATCAGCGATTTTATGGATTATCACGAGAGCGAATCGGCGGATGCTACGGTATTGACTGCGATGGTGCCGAACCCTGTCGGCTACGGCCGAATAGTAAGAGGGAACGAAGGAGAGCTTCAGGGGATCATCGAAGATAAAGATGCAGACGATGAAATAAAGAGCATTAATGAGATCAATTCGGGATTATTCTGCTTCAATAAAAAAACTCTTTTTGAATCTTTGAGAGAGATAAATCGCTCCAACAAGCAAAACGAATATTACCTTACCGATGTTATCGGAATTATGCGCGCTAAAAGCCTTCGTGTGAGGGCGCACCGCATTGACGATCACCGTGAAGTCGCAGGTGTTAATACCATCGATGAACTTCAGAGCGTGGGGGAGTATATGCAAGGCAGGGAGGTATGAAGAAAATTTATGCGCCCTGGCGGAGTGCTTACCTGCGGGGCGCTAAAACCACTAGGTGTCTGTTTTGCGAACTGGTTAAAAAGAAAGCAGGCTCAAAACATTGGATTTTGCATAAAGGTGAGCACTGGTACGTTATTATAAACGCTTTTCCTTACACAAGCGGACATATGATGATAGTCTGCGGACGCCATGTAGAAAAGTTTCCGGATTTGACCTTGGTAGAAAATACCGAGCTTATGCCTCTTCTGGCATCATGCGAAGACGCTCTGAGAAACGCATATAATCCCGATGGAATAAACATGGGAGCAAATCTCGGAAAATCCGCCGGTGCGGGAATAGAAGGCCATCTGCATGTGCATCTTGTTCCAAGATGGCAGGGAGATACGAATTTTTTTACTTCTGTAGGTGAAGCCAGGGTAATATCCGAAGATTTGACTGAAACATATGACAGGTTAAAAGAATATTTTTAGCCGGCAGTCAATGACAAGGAGAACGGCGGGTGGAGAAGCGCCGCAGAAAGAGAAAATCCAAATCCTCGAGTTCCGCAGTGCAGAAACTGATGGTTCTGGCGGCAGGAATAATGCTGGCTCTTTGCCTGGCTTCGATCTCCTACGGCATATTTTTGCGCCATGACCGCGATAAAGGCGGAGAAAGCAGGTTTAGAATTGAGGTTCTAAATGGTGCTGGGCGCTCCGGGCTCGCTAAAAAAGCTGCGAAAAGCTTGATGCTGAGAGGGCTGGATGTGCTTAAAATCGGAAACGCCGAGAATTCCTACGATCATTCGGTTCTGATAGCCAGAAAGAAAAACAGCGATATTGAGCTGCTGGGTAGGCTGATAAACTGCAGCAATATAATGGAACAGCTGCAGAAAAACTCGCTGATCGACGCGACATTGATTCTGGGCGCAGATTACAAGCAGCTCAACCTCGGTGTTGACGGCGATTCCGGGTTGCACTGATAGGAGAATTATTCTATGCTGTGCGGGTCGAAAATGTTATTAATGCTGATGTCGAGGAGAAAATTATGGCGCCCCGAAGACGCCCGGTTGCAGTTGTCGCACTGATTCTATTCTTGGGAATCGTCGTTGGTACGGTAGTCGGAGAACTCATCGGCATAATCCTGCCCGAGGGGATGGCTATCCGGGATGTTTTTGTTAATGCAACCGATATGCGTCTCGGGCCTCTCCACGTAAACCTGGTAGTTGTGAGCTTTACATTCGGATTTTCCCTGCGGGTGAATCTAATGAGCGTAATCGGTATTTTTTTGGTCGCATTGCTATTGCGTTGGTATTGGTAAAAAAGGGAGGGATGTGGCATGCATCCACCGGCTCTTCTCGGTCCCCTCGGCTGGCCCGAGCTTGTTGTTATTTTTTTTATCGTTTTGCTGGTTTTCGGCCCTCGAAAGCTGCCGGATGTCGCTGAGGCTCTCGGCAAGTCCATACAGAAATTCAAGAAGGCTTCCCGGGATGTTAAAAAGGAAATCGAAGAGGAAATCAGCAACGAAAACCACGATGGAAAAGATCTCAAAGGTTGAGTTCCGCTGCTTTTGCTCCTCTGCCGGCTAGAGCGACCCTCTCAGGGCGTTACTGCCGGTAGTCTTCTATTTTGCTGTTCTTCTGGATTTTATCATACCAGTAGGATATGTACCGTTGGGTTTTCTCCTGGTAGAGCTTCTCGCCAAGGGTTTTCATCTTGGATGAGTAATCCTCACTGTCAAAAGGCTTTCTTTTGGTCAGCAATGCGACATAAAACGTATCCTTGTCCATTACCGGAGGAGTTAAAGTACCTTCTGATACGGAGAATACCGCTGTCGCCAACGCGCTGTAAGAGCCGAACGATTCCAAGTTATCGCTGACATGAAAGTCCTCGATAGTCTTAACGTGCAGTCCAGCTGCTCTTGCAGCCTGTTCGAAAGACTGGGCCTCGGCTGCATTGTAAAACGAAAGTGCTTTAGCGTGGCAGGTGCTCTGCCGTTTTTCTGAAAGGACTCCAGACGCTATAACATCCCGGATTTCATCCAGCGCCTTAGGAGCTTCGGGGAATCGCTCTATCAGGGCGGCAACATAGAAACGCTTGTCGTCCCTCATGACATCGCTGATCGCACCGGGCTCTGCGTCAAATGCAAATTGGCTTAGTTTTGGTGCGAACCCGAACCCTTCAACCGGATAATTTCTTGGAAATGGAGCGGGTTTTTTGATCCCAATGTTCAATTTCTCTGCGGCCGTCTTCAGATCGCTTTCCCGCGCCCTGTCGAGAAGATCCTGGGCCGCAGCTTGGAGCGAATCGATCGTTTCATATCCGGCGGATATCTTTATAAAAACCTCCTGCAGCTTGAACTCGGGTTCCGAGCCGTTTTCGTTTTTTTTGTCGAGCAGCTTGATCAGATAATAGCCTGCGGAAGTTTTTATAGGTTCGCTGATATCTCCCTTCTGCAGCTTCTCGAGAGATGAGAAGACTTCCTCTTCTCGTTGTCCCGGTTTGATATAATCAGTATTTCCTCCCGCGCCGGCCGTAGGTGCTTCCGAATAGGTTTCCGCAATGGAAGCGAAATCCTCACCGGCCAAAAGCTGATCTCTAACCAGGTCTATCGTGAATTTTGCACCGTCATAGTCTCTGGCTGCAGGCTTAATGTCGAAAGATGCAACTTCGATGACAGCTTTTTCGGGGTTCGTGTAGCGGTCGATATGAGAGTCATAGTAGGCTTTGATTTCATCGCTGGTTGGAGAATAACCTGCCAGTTCAATATCCGCCAGCGGGAATCCGACGTAAACGGCCGACAAAACGGTATTTTCTTCTTCGTAAGCCCTCTTTACCTCTGCATCGCTCACGTGAACCAAAGACTGCAGATAAGTCTGCAGCTTTGTCATAGGAATCCTGTCCCTGGCCAGGTTTTTCAGGCTGGTCCAATTTATTTCAGGATTATTAAGAGCTGTTTGATAACTTTGAATATCGAAATCGCCCTTGTCGTCCAGAAAATACTGCTGGATCTCCGGCGGCGGAGTGTTTCGAAGGTAATACATTATTTCCTCTTCAGTAGCACCGATGCCGAGATTTTCTATGGCGTTCTTAGTGATAATGCTGTAAACAATATTGTTCCATGCCTGATCCAGAATCATCTCGCGCTGTGCATAAGCTATGTCTTTCCCCGTATTATCGGCGCTGATGGATTTCAACATTTGATCATAAACCTGCTGAAATTGAGGCCGCGTTATGCTCACTCCATCCACTTTTCCAATCAGGTTTGGGTCCTTCTGGCCGGAAGGGGTGTTCAGATCCATCCCCCAGACAGCGAATATAGTGACGATAAAAGCTATAACGACAATCCACAGTATTGTCTTTGTGTTTTCACGCATTGCTTGCATAGACATGAGCTAACTGACTCCTTCAAAAAATTATAAACTCTTATACGCATAACCTTCCGGGCGCTACATTAGCATATCCAACCGCCCGGCGCAATCGGTAAAGTGTCGCCTTCCAGGCCCCTGTCGGCTGTAAATTCGAGCCGATACAGTCTCGCATCAATTGACAGAATCATTTTGCCGGTGATAGTGTATCTTATTAATTCGATCCGAGGAGATTTTGTGAAGACCAAAACTGTGATAGCAGCGGCTTTTGTCTGGCTTATTCTGTTTGCAGGCGCCGTTTTTTCCACGGCAGGCGGACCGGGAACCGGAGGGGGTTCAAGGCTTTGGCCTTTCGGTATAAGGATTAGCCTGTCATCGAGTTTCGGAGAATACCGGGACGGCCATATTCATGCCGGCCTCGATCTGCGAACATACGGCGGTGGAGGAGTGCCCTGCCGGGCCGTGGGTGACGGAAGAATTGTGAGGATGCGCGCATCGGTTGCCGGATACGGAAAAGCCGTGTACCTGCTCTTGGAAACCGGAGAGACCGTAGTTTACGCGCATCTCAGTGAACTATCTCCCGAGCTTGAAAGTTACTTGTGGCAAAAGCAGCATGAAGCGGGGCGCTACGAAGTCGATGTTTACCCACCTCCCGGTTTATTCAATGTAAAAATGGGCGAGATATTCTGTTACACGGGAAAAACCGGCACCCAGGCACCCCACCTTCATTTTGAAGTCCGTGATATCAGGGGCAATCCGGTCAATCCTTTGAGCCGGGGATGGAAAATCATAGATGACGTATTTCCTGTAATAAAGAGCGTTCTTTGGCTGCCTATGGACAGATGTTCATCGATCAACAATTCTTTTCTCCCGGTTGAACTGCAGCTCGAGCAGATAAATGAATCCGTGTTTACGGCCAGAGACACTGTTATTTTGAACGGATCAATGGGCCTGGCGGCTGCTGTTGTGGATATGAGTGATCGAAATTCCGGACGACTGGCTCCATATAAGCTGGAGCTGTCCATCGACGGTAACGTGATCGCGGCGGTAACACGCGAAAGATTCAGCTACGAGCAGTCCTCGGAAGTTGAGCTGGAATATGAGATGGACCGCCTGAGAAGTTCAGGCAGGCATTTTTTCCTTCTTTTCAGCAGAGAAGGCGAAACCTTGGGCGGCAGATCATTTGCGAACAACGGGCATATAGTCTCTGCAGACTACGGAACTGCAGCCGGCGAGTCGGGTGTTCATGTTGCAGTTATACGCGCCTCGGATAGAAACGGTAATACAAGTTCGGCACATATTCCTTTCAGGTTT
Organism: uncultured bacterium; assembly: GCA_964654695.1. Taxonomy (GTDB): domain Bacteria; phylum Krumholzibacteriota; class Krumholzibacteriia; order WVZY01; family WVZY01; genus CAZZKJ01. Next base: position 35,689 of record CAZZKJ010000016.1, read on the forward strand.
GGAGTGGGCTCCGAGGCGGCAGGCAAGCAAATATCGGGGAGTATCAAGGATTCCGCGATACCCTCAGGATTAGTCCTGGGAAATCTGCTTATTATTGATGGTCGGAGCATTGCCGGATTCGGCCGGGCGCAGCAGAATGCTTATCATGATATGCGGGCTATAAATGCCTCCTGCACCGATGATCACGGCTTGACCGCATTTAATGTCGAAGATTTCGGAAAAGAAATGTTGGTTTTGCGAAACGATGGCGGAGCGGATAGCTCAAATTCATATATTTTTCCTGTTTACAAGGACAGCCCCGGGTTTTTTCAAGTGCCCGGCGGCCGAACGTTTTTTGCGACCCGATCGGAGTCTTTCTTTTCAAACGCATTCGTCATGATTTCCATAACGGCGGAGACACACTCGAATCACGTCGTGTCGTCCCAGGGCCTGGAGAGGATAGGTAAAGCTATTGTCCTGGGTCCCGGATCGCTGGCTTTCGATGAGGGGATAATGCTCGGCCGCTATGGGCCGGAGTTGACCAATGCGGCGGCTTCCTTTTACAAGTGGGGGGAAGGAAAGGGGCGCTGGATGTACTGCCGGACCTGGCGCGAGAACGACACGCTTTCCACCCGTGCGTCATCGCCCGGGCGCTATGCGGTTTTAGCGGATCATGAACCGCCTCAAATTGGGATTCCATCGGCTGCCGTTAAAACCATGCGAGCATCAGGAGATAAATATCCGGAGATAACATTAAAGATAACCGACCGGGGGGCAGGGGTTGATGATGGAACTACCGAAATTTATGTGGATAACCGGAAAGTCATAGCCAGGTGGGATATTTTCGATAAAAAAATGTTTATTCTGCTGCGCAACCAAAATATAATGGGTCAACACGAACTCATGGTTATTGCCCGCGATCGCGTCGGAAATGAATCGCGTCTGCAAACAACATTGGATTACTCTTTTGCCAGTGAATGAAAATTCACGGAAGGCTCGGAAAAAATGTCCCGCGGTTTCGTCCATCTGCATGTTCATTCCGAATACAGTCTGCTTGACGGGGCTATAAAAATTGACAAGTTGGTGAAAAGAGCGAAAGAGCTCGATATGAGCGCGATCGCTCTTACCGATCACGGCAATATGTTCGGAGCCGTTACTTTTTTTAAACACGCCAGGAAAGCCGGTATAAAGCCTATTATCGGAATGGAAACATATTTAGCCCGCGGCAGTCGCCTGGATAGGACCAAAAAGCGTGGACGGGCAGGGCAGAACGATCATCTCGTGCTTCTTGCAAGGAACATGGATGGATACCGGAACCTGCTGAAGCTGGCATCCGGAGCATACCAGGAAGGCTTTTATTACAAACCGCGCATCGACCTGGAGATCATGAAAAAGTATTCGGCCGGTCTCATTGCTCTTAGTTCTTGTGTGCACGGAGTCATCTCCAGGGCTGTGATCGAAAATGGAATGGAAGATGCCAGGCGAAAAATTGGCACGATGATTTCCATTTTCGGCGAGGATAATTTTTATTTGGAAGTTCAAAACCACGGCATGGAGGAGGAGCATCTCGTTATAGAGGCATTCAAGGAGATTTCAATGAAAGATGGGATTCCCCTGGTTGCCACCAACGATGCCCATTATCTGAATAAGGACGATGCGGAAGCCCACGAGGCGCTTCTCTGTCTCCAAACCGGCAGCACATTGGACGATCCCAAGCGGTTTCGCTTCACTTCGAATGAGCTTTATCTGAAAACCGAAGAGGAAATGACGGCTCTCTTTGACGATCTTCCGGATGCGATTGATAATACAAGGGTCATCGCCGATAAGTGCGAAGTCGATCTGGAGGTCAAACAGGCGTTTCTTCCACGGTTTCCACTGCCCGATAATTACCGATCAAGTGCCGATTACCTGCGCAACCTGGCTTTCGAAGGAGCCCAAAGACGCTTCGGATCGATTTCCGGGGAAGTAAGGGAGCGTCTTGAAAAAGAGCTCACTGTAATAGAATCGATGGATTTCCCGGGCTATTTTTTGATTGTCAATGATATCGTTTTGTTCGCCAAGAGTTTGGGCATACCCGTGGGGCCGGGGCGGGGAAGCGCCGCCGGCAGCCTCGTTTGCTATTGTCTGGGCATTACGGATGTGGATCCGCTGAAATACGACCTCCTTTTCGAGCGCCTGCTAAATCCCGAAAGAGTAAGCATGCCGGATATCGACATAGATTTTTGTTTCGAAAGGCGGGACGAAGTTATTCGTTATGTTATCGACCAGTATTCCAAAGACAACGTATGCCAGATTATAACTTTTGGAACTATGGCAGCCCGCGGCGTGGTCAGGGATGTCGGGCGCGTTTTGAAGGTTCCTTTTGCCGAAGTGGACCGAATAGCCAAATTGATCCCATCACAAACTGGAACGATGCTAGATGACGCGCTGCAGGCCGTTCATGATCTAAAGAAACTGGTGGAAAGCAAGGAGATATATAAAAAACTCATCAAACTGTCCAGAACTCTCGAAGGGCTCACCCGGCACGCTTCCGTGCACGCGGCCGGCTTGATAATAACACCAAAGCCCCTGGTTAATCATCTCCCACTCTTTAGAACGAATAAAGGGGAAACGACGAGCCAGTACGATATGAAAAGCATAGAATTCATCGGCGTGCTGAAAATAGACATACTCGGCCTGAGAACTCTTACGGTGATCGACAAAACCGTGAAGATGATTAAGAAGAATCACGCTAACTCCGTGATTCTGGAAGACATTGCCATGGATGATGAAAAGACCTTCGAGCTTCTCCGCAGGGCCGATACCATCGGCGTTTTTCAGCTTGAAAGTGCAGGGATGCGGGAGTTATTGAAAAACCTGGTTCCGGAGACTTTCCACGATATCGTTGCGGTCAATGCTCTATACAGACCGGGGCCTCTGGGAGGCGATATGGTTAGTTATTTTGTGGACTGCAAACACGGCAGAAAAGAAATCAAGTACGAACATCCTTCCCTGGAACCAATTCTGAAGGAAACGTATGGAGTGATTCTCTACCAGGAACAGGTAATGCGTATAGCGAGCAACTTGGCCGGATTTTCGCTGGGGCAGGCCGATTTGCTGAGAAAAGCCATGGGGAAAAAGATAAAGACCGTTATGACTGAGCAAAAGAAGCAGTTCATAAAAGGAACGACCGGAAAAGGCATAGCCAGAAGTGTTGCTGAAAAGATTTTCAGCAGGATGGAAAAATTCGCTCTCTACGGTTTTAATAAATCCCACAGTGCCGCCTACGCGGTGATTTCGGTTCGAACTGCCTATCTAAAAGCCCACTATCCGGCCGAATTCATGGCGGCCTCGTTGACGAGCGAAATCGATGACAGTGACCGGATAGCCGTCCTTCTCGATGAGTGCAAGGCTATGGGACTCGAAGTCACCGCTCCCGATATCAACTGTTGCTACTCGGAATTCAGGGTGAAGGAAGGAAAAATTATCTTCGGTCTCTCTGCTGTCAAGAATGTGGGGCTGAATGCTGTCAGGCATATTATTGAAGTAAGAGAAAAGGGCGGATCTTTTGAAACATTTTCGGATCTTTGCTCCCGCGTCAGCTCCAAGATTGTAAATAAGCGGGTGTTCGAAAGCCTGATACAGTCGGGATTCCTTGACAGCCTGCCCGGCCACCGCTCCCAGAAAATTAACAGCCTGGAATTTATCCTGGGAAGAGTATTGAAAAGGACGAGGGACGCAGCAAGAGGGCAGATAGCTTTATCATTCGCATCGGCGCAGGCAGGGACCGAAAAATTAGAGGACTGCGAACCCTGGAGTTCTCAGGAGCAGCTTGCTCGCGAAAAAGATGCGCTTGGATTCTTTCTTTCCGGTCATCCTCTTGATAAGTATGAATCCCTTCTGAAGATGCTGAGCACAATGACAACCAGCAGGTTGAGAGCCGGCTCGAATGGAGAACATGCGTCTATTGGTGGCATGGTAAGCAGCATAAAAACCACATTGGATAAGAAGCAAAACCCCATGGCGTTCGTCACCATCGAGGACGGCGGAGGACAGGCTGAAGCGGTAATATTTTCGGAAGTTTTCAACAAGTTCCAGGAACTGATATGCCAGGGGAATGTCGTCTTTCTGGAAGGCAAAATATCCTGCAGAAACGGCGGGGAAGGAAAGCTGCTAGCAAACAAGATCTCCCAGGTGGATGGCGATCTGCTTCCGTCTTCGCGCGAGATTCATCTTATCCTGGATTCCGACCGCATCGGTCCGGATCGGATTGATGAGCTCAAGAAACTTTTTGAAGGAAAGAAGGGAAGCGCAAGCGTGTTTTTTCATATAAAATCACAAGGCAAACCCAAATGCACTATTCGTTCCCGCAACCTGTCGGTGAATTTGGATCATGAAATCCTGGATAAACTCTCGTCATATATTGGTCCGGAAAATATAAAACTGAGCCTTCCTGCCTGAAAAGGGGTCATAATGCCATTCTCTCAAAAACTACTGTGCCTTGTCCTCGCCGGGTTGTTGATTCCCGTCTGTTTATTCGCCGGCATACCAATACCCGTCTATAATATAGATCTGCCGACAGCCGGCATATTGGAGAACGGTGAATATCATCTTTACGGCCGCTTAGGTCCGCAGAGCAGCATATTAACGGGACTTCGCGTGGGATTCCGGAGTGTTTTTCAGGTGGGAACTTCTTTTGGTATGCAACGCCTGTTTGACCGCGGCGATGTGGATGTAAATGATAGAATTGGATTCCAGGTCCGCGTAAGGCTTCTCGAAGAATATATTGCTCCGGCCCTGGCGGTGGGTTTCGATTCTCAGGGAAGAGGCTTCTTCCATGAAAAAGAAGAAAGATACGATCGCAAATCGCGCGGATTTTATTTTGTTCTCAGCAAGAATTACGATTTAGCGGTCGGCGAACTGTCAATTCATGGAGGAGCCAATTACAGTATGGAAGATAATGATGATAATGATCCCGATATTTTCTTTGGCAGTGAATGGCGGATCTTTCAGCCGCTTGCGTTTTTATTGGACGCGGATGCGGCTTTGAATGATAATGTAGACGGCGGAGCGTTTGGAAAAGGAGGAATCTATCTGGACGGAGCCATCCGTTTGGACTACGGAGAAAAGCTATCATTTATGTTTATATTTCGCGATCTCGGGAGCAATTTCAGACCGGCCCCGGGTGTGGGCCGCGAATTCGAGATTTCCTTCTGGGATTCATTCTAGGAGAACTCCATTTTGACGGCGAAGAGAAACGAAGTATCAAAAGTCGGCCGGGCCCAGTGCCTGGATTTTGAAAAACCGATCGTAGAGCTCGAGGAAAAGATCGCCGAGCTCAAAGCGCTTGCATCCGTTCAGGATATTTCGATGGATGAAGAGATACGCAAAGCCGCCAGGAAGGCCGACAAACTCCGAGAAGAGATCTATGCGAAATTAACTCCCTGGCAAAAGGTTCAACTCGCCCGCCATCCAGCCCGGCCGTATACTAATGATTATATCGAAGTCATGTCCGATAAGTTTATCGAACTGCATGGAGACAGGTCCTACGCCGACGATCCGGCGATTATCGGCGGTTTGATGACTATGGAAGATAAGAAAATCATGATTATCGGCCATCAAAAAGGGCGTAATACCAAGGATAACATTTACAGAAATTTCGGCATGCCCAATCCCGAAGGATATCGAAAAGCCTTGAGACTTATGAAGCTCGCGGAAAAATTTGGACTGCCGGTGGTGACTCTGATAGATACGCCGGGGGCATACCCGGGATTGGGAGCTGAAGAGCGCGGGCAATTCGAAGCCATCGCCCGCAACCTCAAAGAAATGTCCCGTCTGGAGATTCCGGTTCTGGCCGTCGTTATTGGAGAAGGAGGCAGTGGGGGGGCGCTGGCTCTCGGTGTTGGGGATAGAATTTTGATGCTGGAATATGCTGTTTATTCCGTTATATCCCCTGAAGGGTGTGCGGCGATTTTATGGAAGGACCAGGCCAAGGTCAAAGAGGCGGCGGATGCACTCAAACTTACTGCCGCCGACCTGCAGGCCCTGGGCGTAATCGACAAAGTTGTCAAGGAACCACCGGGAGGAGCACATAGGGACCCATCCCTAATGGCTGGGGAGCTCAAGAGAGTCATATATGAAGAACTTGAATACCTGGGACATTTTCCCCCGCCGGTTCTGATAGAACGGAGGCGGCAGAAGTATGCCGGCATAGGCTACTTCAAGGAAGATTCGCCTTGACACCGCGGCTGCTACAGAATTATAATTTATAGACCGGCCTTATGCTTCTTCAATCTCTAATGTTTTGTATGTTCGTGATATTTCCCTGCCTGATAACCTCAATAACCGGGAGTACATATGATCAAGGAAGAGCTATTGAACATTTTGGCTTGTCCCAAATGCAAGGAGAAAGTCCTTCTTGATGAGGAAGGCAAGTTTCTAAAGTGCGAAAAGTGCAAGCTCAAATACCCAATCAACGAACAGGGTATTCCAATCATGTTGATCGATAGAGCTGAAGAATACTAGACAACAGCCCGGTTTGAGAGGAAGTCTGAACGGTTTTGTGTCTTTATACCCATATAATGGTCGGCGCATTGGCTGGGGCCGTTGCGCCGAATGTTTTTCTGGCACCGGTTCTTGGTGCCGGAAGCCATGTCCTTCTGGATATGCCGCCCCACTATGACTTCGACAGGGTAGGCCACGAAGTGGCTCTTGGAGCGCTGGCGCTTGCTTTGATTCTTTTATCCGGGCTGGCGAATACGAAAATTATCCTGGGCGCTCTTTTCGGAGCTCTTCCCGATTTGGAGAATTTATTGTGGAAATGGAAAATCATTCCAGATAACGGCAAGGTTTTTCCATCCCACAGCGGTCTGATTCCTCACGGCGGATACGCCGGCCCGGCTAATCTCATTTATCAAACCGCGCTGTCGGGATTGAGCTTGATTCTTGTCGCGCTGATCGGGTGATTCATGAAAAAGGCAGCAACCAAGTTCATAAGCATTTTATTATCCGGTTTCCTGGTTGGACTCTGGGCAGGAGGAGTCAAATCGGCGGATATGCGAATCATCGATGAGCGAAACGGCGAAATCACTTTCAAAGTCCTTTTCGATCCGGCGAATTCCGGGCCCGGAGAATATCCTGAAGATTACTTTATGCTTCCTGGATATCCGCGGCTTAGATACGTCCGTTTTTATCTGGCCCTGCCCCAGGCACGCGGATATGAAATAGAAGTTCTCCAGGGTAAGTCTCGGCGGCGGCGGGGAAAACCGCCGGAGATCGTTAGGGATCGGACACTGGACAAATTCATGAAAGACTCCGGCCCCGTTGAAGGTATGTTCCCGAAATCGCCTGTTCGGGTTTCCGGTCCTTTTTATTACAGGAAGCGTCCTCTAATCGCTTTGGATTGTTTTGCCGAACAGGTGGATTACCAGCGCGGTACCGGGAGCGAATGGCTCAATTATATGGTTAGAGTCAGATTTCCAAAAGACCCGGCGATCGGAACGAAGATCCAGGCGGATCCATTTTTGACAGATATGGTCATCAACAAGAGCTTTATAAGTCCCTCAAATGGAAGAAGCTCGTTGAAAAAAACGGCCCCGCCGCCGCAGGACCCGCATTTCAGCCGGTCGGCCGACTGGATAAAAATAAAAGTAACGGCAAGGGGGATGTACGTTCTGAGCGGCAACGATCTTTTTGCGCTGGGCGTGGACATCGATTCGATCGATCCGGCGACCTTAAAAATTTTTACCGCCGGGGGGGTCGAGCAGCCGCTAAGCTATGCTGATACAACCGGGACATGGAATACCGGGCATTGTTTGCGTGAATGTTCCATTGCGCTGAACAATGGGGGAGACGGAAAATTTGATGCCCAGGATGAAATAGTATTCTACGCTCTGGGGCTCAGCGGCTGGCTGGATTATTATTCTCCCAATTCTCCGCGGGATATGTTTTACGAACATCCCTATGCCAAGGAAAATGTTTACTATATTTCCTGGAACGGATCTTTTCCCGAACCCCAGAAGCTCATGAATGAGCCGGATGCGGGTGCCACCACGGCTCCGTCGAGAACGTCCTTTGAAAAGCGGTTGTTTTTCGAGAAAAACATCGTCAAGAATTTCGACTTCGGCGGCGACGGATGGTTTTGGCTGAATATAATCAAAACCAGCATTCCCAACGAGGAGAAGCTTCTTCCCTTTTTCCAGGTGGATGGGTTGATAAAATCCCAACCCCAGACATTCAAAACGGTTGCTATAGCCGAGTACTGCGGATCATCTTGTAATTCCGATACCGTGAATGCCAATTCAAGTCATCACATCATATATCTAATCAACAACAATGTTGCCGCTGAAAAAATCTGGACCACTCCATATGGCGCTAATTATGAAGACGGAGCACCCGTGGTTCAAAGCGGATTTTTTCTTCAGGAAGGCCAGAACCGTCTTGTGCTGCGCATACCGCGCGACCTGAATTCCAAGGATTTTATGTATTTCGATTCATTTTCAGTCACGTACGAGAGAAAACTGGCGGCTGCCGGAAATGAACTGGCATTTTCCACTCCGGATACTTCCGGTGTAGTTAACTTCGAGGTCAGAGGATTTACGGGAAGCGGACCCATAAGGCTTTTCGATGTGACCGACCAGTTCAATCCATCCGAACTCAAAAATTTCACGGTTGAACCCGCCGGCGGCAATACGCGCTTGATGCGTTTCTCGACGGGCTTGACGGGATCGAGAAAACACTTTTGGGCCGGCGCTGTTTCTACCTTCAAGAGGCCGTCTAACATGGTTCGGTATTATCCCAGAGATTTGAGAAATACGAATATTTCACCCGATATGCTGGTCGTTTATCATGCTGATCTGCAGGGTGCGGCGGATCGGATAGCGTCGTTCAGGAGAAACCGGCTGCCCGGCTTTTCAAATCCCTTAGTTGAAACCGCGAACTGTGAGGAAATATTTGATAATTTCTCGGGCGGAGTTCATGATCCCCTGGCCATAAGGAATTACTGCAGATTCTTGTACGACCGATCAGGGGCGGGAGGGTCGGCCGGATTGAGTTATTTGCTTCTTATGGGCGACGCCAATACCGATTACAAGAACATAGCGACTTCCCAACCCGATTTTTTGCCTGCCAACCTCAATTTGCATCCGCATTCGGTTCCGAACGCAGTAGCCTATGCCACCGATGACTGGTTTGCCTTGATGGATATCGGGGATCAGGTTGAAGGAGCGGCCGTACCCGACATAGCCGTTGGACGGCTGCCTGCGGCAAATATCAATGAAGCGAATACTCTTGTGGATAAGATCATAGCATACGAGGAATCCAACGATTTCGGTCAATGGCGGAGCAAAATCATACTGGTCGCCGATGATGAAAACTCAGGAACTGATCGGCATTCGGATGATATGTTCATAATTCAATCGGAGATTATAGCTAATTCGCATGTGCCTTATTATCTCGATGTTTTCAAGATCTATCTGACAGAGTTTCCCAGCGTAGGCACTATAAAGCCCGACAGCAGGCGCGTGTTCCTGGACCAGTGGAATAAAGGCGGGATTCTGATCAATTATATCGGCCACGGCAGTTCCCAGCAGATGTCGGATGAACAAGTCTTCCTCGGTCCCGATGTGAACAACCTCTTTAACGGCAAAAGACTGCCGCTCATGATGGCTATGAGCTGCACGATCGGCGACTTCGATAATGCATCCAATAGAAGTCTTTCCGAGGTGCTGCTCCTGCGCGCGGAAGGCGGGGCGATTGGTATAGTGGCTGCTTCGAACGTGACTTATATTACTCCGAATTTCGTTTTTAATTGGAATCTTTTCGATGAACTGTTTCCTCCTTCTCCGGGCCCGGGGATTGCGGTTGGGAGAGCTGTGATTCAATCCAAGCTAAACAGCATTCCGGGGCCACAACTCTTTCAGGTCGAGAACAATGAAAAATACAACCTCTTGACCGATCCCGCACTCGTGTTGAAGACACCCCGTGATGATATTCAGTTTTATGACGGTGCGGCAGATACCATAACAGCCGGGCTGAAAAAGAAAATCAGCGGCGGGGTTCTTCTTGGTTCCGAAGTTGATACGGTTTTTCAAGGAACCGCTTACCTGACGGTTCGCGAGTCCGACGATACAACCGGCTACAAGAGGCTGTCCGACGGATTTTTTATTCCCTATCATTATCCGGGCGGAATTATTTATAGAGGCTCAACCGGAGTTGACGGGGGAATTTTCGATTTTAATTTTCATGTTCCCAGGTTTCCCAACAAGGGGCGTTTTGCTCAGATCTCGGTCTATGCCGAAGATGGTTCCCGGGATGCATCTGTTACAAAAAAAGATATCGAGCTCGCCTATCCCGACAGCTCCTCAACAAAACCCAAGGACGGCCCCCCCAGGATAGAATTGGGTTTCAAAGGGGGATTGGACATAATCAAACCGGGGGCAATTCTCGAGGGTTTCATAAGGGATCCGGACGGCATTAATATTCTCAAGACGAATAACGAAGGCAAGCATGTTCTCATTATCGATCAATCAAATTTTGGAAGGGATGTAACCGACTATTTCACGTTCGGACCTCCCGGCGGAGCCGATACCACCGGGATCTTGAGCTACCCCCTGGATGAAATATCAGTGGGCAGCCACAGCGCAGTGTATAAAGTGAGCGACAGTTTCGGGCAGATTGCCTTTGACACGCTTACGTTTACGGTTATAGATCCTATGCAGCATTATGCCGAAGCTGTATTCAATTATCCAAATCCTTTCGAGGATTCAACTCATTTCCTCTTTCACTTATCGGAGCAAGCTTCTATCAAGCTTGATGTATTCACCAGCTCCGGAAAGAAAATCAGGTCCTTGGACGGCATGATGGATGCCGGTGAAGCCTGGCTCTATTGGGATGGGCGCGATTATCTTGGTGAAAAGATCGCCAACGGTGTGTATTTGTTTGCTGCAACAATATCATTTATGCAGAGCGATTCTCCATCGAAGATAATCAGGGGTAAATTGGTAAAGATCGAGTAGAATGAAGTCGAAGTAAAATCTTGACTGACAATAAATTATGTATTATCCTTTGTATAAAGGAGGACCTCGTCTCATGCGTTTTAGTAGTTTGCTTGGCATCGCATCAATTTTTTTCGCAATAATTTGTTTTTCTTCGCAGGTAATGGCAGTCGGCGAGGCCACGGCCCAGTCTCTGGTCATCCCGCCGGGTGCAAGAGCCAACGGCATGGGACAGTCATCAGTCGCCCTGGCGGAGGATGCCACTGCTGCCTGGTGGAACCCTGGAGGGCTGGCGTTTATAAAGAACAAGAACCTGGCCCTGATGCATTCCAGCCTGCTGTCCGATTTGTATTCCGATATTTATTATGAATATTTCGGCTACTCCAATGAAGTCGCCGGTCTGGGGGCGCTGAGTTTTTCGGCGGCTTATCTTACGTACGGACAAATACAGGCAAAGAAGGGACCCGATTCTCCAGAAATACCGTTCAAGGCCTGGGAAGGCTACCTCATGAGCAGCTTCGGCATGAAGCTGATGGAGAATCTCGGTCTTGGGATGTCACTCAAGTTTATCTACATCGACCTTGCCCCGGCATGGGCCAATCCGTCGGGACGCAAAGGTGCAGGATCGTCCATAGCTCTGGATGTGGGGGCGCTGTGGAAACTGCCGGTTTATAAGACGCGTTTGGGCGTTACAGTGACCAATATCGGGCCGGATGTGAATTTTGAAGACAAAGAACAGCCAAACCCCCTTCCAACCACACTGCGGGTTGGAGCCGCTTTCAATGCCGTTTCGGATGAAGTAAGCAATTTGACCCTGACGTTGGAAGTAGAACAGAGTCTGGTTTGGCTGGTGCAGCGGCATATCAAGACCAGGTCTACTGAGATCTGGCACTTGGGTTCCGAGTATCTCTATATCGACATGATTTCAGGAAGATTCGGCTATGTCTACGACAAAGAAGGCGGTGTCAAGGGAATAACATACGGCTTAGGTTTTATATATAAGAATATGGTATTCGGTTACGCAAGCGTACCCCAAAACGTCGAATTGGACAGAGTCAACCGCTGGTCGATCGCCCTTTCTTTCTGAGTGAGGCTTCCCCTGAAACTTATTATTTAGAGTACGCTTTTATTTTACAAGCAGCGAAAGGCTTTCCAGGTGACTTTAAAAATAAGAGTCGCGCTGTTGGTGTTTCTGATCTTTTTTTGCCACGTTCCCCAAACGCGGGCGCGCGCCCTTGTTGATTCGGGGCGCCGGATTACGCGCGAATCCATGGTCTTCGATTTGATTCCATTCGCAATTAAAACATATTCCTCTCCCGAGGTTCTTAGAATTGACTTGTCCAAGAGGATCCATGGAAACTCGCTGGTCAAGGCAAATGGATTTCCCTCGTCCGGATATTTCGATAACCCTTCGTCCTCCATCAGACCTCAACGGAATTACTGGCCCGTCTTAATGTCTCTGGTCGTTCCGGGAGCCGGCGAGATATACATGGGTTATTACAAGAGAGGAGCGGCCCTTATTGCCATGGAGGCCGCCGCATGGGTTGGGTATGCCGGTTACCGCAGCAAGGGATTGGATTCGCGAAAGAGGTATGAAAGTTTTGCTGACGAACATTGGAGCGTAGCCAGATGGCTAGTAAACCACCCTTCGGGGCCCTATGCTTCCATTGGCGACATCAACACCACTGGATCCGGCGGCTCGTGGGTCGGTGGCCGCGTCGTACGCCAACTATTACTAC